>JBJEQF010000015.1:0-54302 GCA_051881615.1 Acutalibacteraceae bacterium
ATTTTTGCTCAGATAAAAAAGAAGCCGTCCGATATAACGGCTTATAACGATTTATTTTCTCTATGCAGAAATATTGAGGGAGAAAACTTTGAACTGTCGCACAGGACTAACGGACAGCTTAAAACGCTTGTCGGAAAGGCTATGAAAAGCACAGACAGCGTTTCAGAATTATTCTCTGTTTATAAAAAGTGTCTTTTGTTTGACGCACCGCACAGCTTTGACAGTTACCTTTTGTATCTTGAAATCAACCGCAAGCCAAACGAGCGTTTTTATCAGCCTCGGCGAAAGGTGCTGAAACAAGTGGTTGACGCATTACAGGAGCTTGCAGACGATAAGCTGGACGAGCTGTTTATTTCAATGCCGCCTAGGGTAGGTAAGCTTTTATCTGATGACACACCTGTTCTCACAACAAAAGGTTGGAAAAAACACGGCGATTTGGTAGTGGGTGATATGGTTTTCAATCCAGAAGGAATACCTATCCCGGTACTTGGTGTTATGCCGAAATATCACACGACTCATACTGTTACATTCAGTGACGGTTCAAAAATTGATTGTCATTTCAGACACGAGTGGAAGGTGTATGATCGCCGATTTGGTAAAGTACGATTACTTGAAACGCAGGAAATGATAGGGCACCTTGAGAATGGTAAGCAATTTGGTCATTCTCGCGGGCATCGATATAATTTTATGATTGAAAATCGTTCCGCTATTGAGGGTATTCCTGTTGATCTCAAAGTAAAACCCTACACTCTGGGTGCTTGGTTAGGTGACGGTACAAATAGGCAACCGAGAATAACTGGGGTAGATGAGGAAATTATCCAAAGTATTATTGCAGACGGGTACAAAGAAAAACATCGATATATTCACAAAGACACAGGAGTCGTAACTGTTGAATTTGATGGATTAAAATCAGCGTTAGCAAATTACGGGATGTGTCGAAAAGAAAGAACTGAGAAGTACATTCCTGATGAATATATAATTGCTAATGTTGAAGACAGGCTTGAATTGTTAGCTGGGCTTCTTGACACTGACGGATGTTTGAGAATAAAAGAAAATAGATATAATTTTACAACAAGCGAGCTGAGGTTAAAGGAAACATTTATTGATTTAATACACACCTTCGGATGGAGAGTGTATGTTAGGGAAATCGCACCCCATACATCTTCAAGCGGTATCGTGGGAAAACGAAAGTATTGGGAAATTTCCTTTAACCCAAATGAGTATATCCCTTGCCGTTTGAGTAGGAAACAACTCAAAGCATTCAGCAAAGCGCGGAGGCTTTCTATCATTTCCATTGAACCGTCTGAACCTAAACAGGGTAATTGTATTACTGTCTTAGGCGGTATGTATTTAGCTGGTAGAAATATGATACCCACACATAACACCACAATACTGATGTTCTTTGTTACGTGGCTTATAGGCAGGAACAGCGAAGCGTCTAACCTCTACTCTGCATATTCCGATGTAATCACAAAGGCTTTTTACAACGGTGTTCTTGAAATCATAAACGACCCTGTTACCTATTTGTGGAAGGACGTTTTTCCTGACGCTAAAATCGTTCAGACAAATTCGCAGGACGAAACGCTCAACATTGACAGAAAAAAGCGTTATCCGTCCTTGACCTGTCGTTCGCTTTACGGAACGCTCAACGGCGCCTGCGACTGCAACGGCTTTGAAATCTCCGATGACCTTATCGGCGGTATTGAGGAAGCGTTAAACAAGGACAGACTTACCGCTGCGTGGAGCAAAGTAGACAACAATTTGCTCCCCCGTGCTAAGGAAAAAGCAAAAATTCTGTGGTGTGGCACACGCTGGTCTATGATTGACCCTGCCGGACTGCGTATGGAACTGTTGCAGAATGACGAGCGTTTTAAAAACCGCAGATACAAAATCATAAATCTTTCTGCGCTTGATGAGAATGACGAAAGCCAATTTTATTACGATTACGGAGTAGGCTTTAGCACTGAATATTACTTGCAGAGAAGAGCGTCATTTGAACGCAACAACGATATGGCTTCGTGGCTTGCACAATATATGGGTGAGCCTATTGAGCGTGACGGTGCGCTGTTTTCTCCTGATGATTTCCGCTATTACAACGGTGAGCTGCCATTTGGTGAGCCTGACAGAATATATATGCCTGTTGACCCTGCGTTCGGTGGCGGTGACTATGTGTCGGGTCCTGTCTGCTTTGAGTACGGCGAGGATATTTACGTTCACGATGTAGTCTTTGATAACGGCGATAAAAGAGTAACACAGCCTCTTATTGTAAAGGCTGTGCTTGATTATCAGATACAGGCTATGCAGATTGAAGCTACTAAGTCGACAGAAAGCTACAAGGACAAAATAGCAGGTGAGCTTAAAAAGCACAATGTACGCATAAACCTTACCACAAAGCCTGCACCGACAAATAAATCAAAAAATCAAAGGATTTTCGACAAAGCCCCCGACATAAGGGAAAGAATGATTTTCAGAGAATCAGGCAAAAGGAGCAAGCCATACAGCCTGTTTATGCAAAACGTGTTTTCGTACAAAATGCTCGGTAAAAACAAAAACGATGACGCACCCGACAGCCTTGCTATGGCTATTGATATGTCAAAGCCAGCAACAAAGCAATGTATAGTGTTCAAAAGAACGCTATAAATAATAATTTGACTGCATAAGCTAAACAAAAATACTTGACAAGAGTTCAAATAACTATTAAACTTAGTATATATAAAAATATTTTAAGGAGGGCGAAAAATGAGTGTAGAAATCAGTGAATTGTACGGCAGAAAAGTTATTTACACAAGCTGTAATGAAATCACAGCAGACAACCTTATAAACGTCCTCAACAAAGCAGTTTTTGAGCATAGCAAAAACAAAAACGATATACAGTTTCTATACGATTACTACAAGGGCAAGCAGAATATCAGAAACAGAAAGAAAGAAATCCGTCCTGAAATAAACAACAAGGTGGTTGTAAACAGGGCAAACGAGATTGTTTCGTTTAAGGTCGGCTATCTTATGGGAGAGCCTGTGCAGTACGTTGCACGGAGCAAGGACGATATTACTGATGAAATAAATCTGCTCAACGAATTTGTTTTTGCACAGGATAAGGATTCAAAGGACGAGGAGCTTGCCGAATGGTTCACTATCTGCGGTACTTCCTACAGAATGACGTTGCCGGGCAATAACGATGATACTCTGGAATCACCGTTTAAGGTTTATACACTTGACCCTCGTTACTGCTTTGTAGTTTACCACAACGGTCTTGATAACAAGCCGATGATGGGAGTTAAAATTACAACAGTCGATGATGATAAAACCCTTTACAGCGTATATACCGACACAATGTATTATGAGGTTATAGACGACACTGTCATAAAATCAGAGCCTCATATACTGGGTGGAATACCAATTATTGAATACCCTGCAAATTCCGCACGTATTGGTGCTTTTGAAATTGTAATCCCTCTGCTTGACGCAATAAACGAGGTTGCTTCAAACCGCTTAGACGGTGTAGAGCAGTTTATTCAGTCGTTGCTTGTTATTATAGGCATAGATATAAGCAACGATGAGTTCAAGAACCTAAAAGAAAGCGGCGGCTTGAACATACCTAATACAGACGGCAAGGTATCATATCTCACACAGGAGCTTAATCAGACGCAGATACAAAACTTAGTTGACGATATGTACGATACTGTTCTGACTATCTGCGGTATGCCAAACCGTAACGGCGGTAGTTCAACGAGCGACACAGGCGCAGCGGTAATTATGCGTGACGGCTGGTCGGCGGCTGAGGCACGTGCAAAAACTACGGAAAAGCAGTTCAAAAAGTCTGAAAAGCAATTCCTAAGAATTGCACTGAATATTGCAAACACGCTTAGAAATCTCAATTTAAAGCCGTCATCTATAGACATACGCTTTACACGCAGAAATTACGAAAACATACAGGTAAAGGCACAGGTTTTGACAACAATGCTGTCAAACGACAAAATACATCCCAGACTTGCCTTTGCACACTGCGGTATGTTTGCAGACCCGGAGCTTGCATATACGATAAGTGCAGAATACGAAAAGGAATGTAAAGCAAAGCAGCAGCAGGAGCTTGACGGCATTTCGCATATTGCTTAGGTGATTTAGAATGTATGAATATACAGACAAGGTTATAAAATATCTGAACAGGCAATACATAGCACTGTTTGGTAAATTAAAAGCCGTTACCTCTTTTGACGAGCTTAATATCCTGCAAAATGTAAACCTTGTGTATAAAAAGGCTGACGAAATCACAAGAGAAGCGCTGTACCGATTAGCCGTAAGCGTATATAAGAGCCTGACGGGCAGTGACGGATTTATTATAACAAAAGAGTGGCTGACGGATAATGTTCTTGAATATTACGACCCTGTTACAAAATACGTTTTTGTAAACGAGCTTGACAGAAAGCGTTCACGATTATTTGAGAGCTTAGTAGCAAGCAAAAACAAAACAGATGAAATAAACAAGGCGCTTCGGCTTTTATCGGCTATGGTTGCAAATTACGCTATAACAGTAACAGATAAGGTCACAATCAAGGCTTATAGCGACTTGGGCTATGACAAGGTAAAATGGATAACAGAACACGATGACAGGCGGTGCGGGGTTTGTGCAAAGCGTGACGGTAAAATCTATGCAATAGACAGCGTTCCTCCGAAGCCGCACCTATTGTGCAGATGTTATCTTGAGCCTGTAACGGAGGGTTAAGATGAATAACAATATTTTCACCGCTGATGTTGCCGAAGCGGTGATTAAGATAATAAAAAACGGCAATTCGGCAGAGCTTAAACGTGAAAACGGAAAGCTCGTTGTAGTTGAAATACAAAGAAAAGTTAAAAGTAAGACGTCTATAATCGGGTAGACGGAAACAGTCGACAGGGACTATGAGCTTAACACAGGCTTGTAGTCTTTTTCTTTTGGAGGAAGCTGTATTGGAAGTTTGGAAAGACATTGACGGTTACGAGGAATTGTATCAAGTAAGTAATACAGGAAAGGTGCGAAGTCTGCGATATAAAAATCGTGACGAAGTGAGAGAACTTTTTCTCAAACCTCATAATCAAGGTTATTTACAGGTCGAACTACATAAGAACGGTAAACGAAAGATGTTTACTGTTCATCGCCTTGTGGCTATGGCTTTTGTTGATGGTTACGGAGAAGGAAAAGTAGTCAACCATATTGATGAAAATAAGCAAAATAATGTATCAACCAACCTCGAATGGGTTTCCGCTTCACAGAATGTCTTGCACAGTATTTCTCATCGCAGGAGTGTAAAGACAAGAAATTATCCTAAGTTTCACGCTCGTACCGACAAACAAGAGGTTATTCAAATATCGCTTGATGGTAAAGTTATCAAGCATTGGAAGTCCTCAATTGAGGTCAAAGAAAAACTCGGATATAGCGATTGGAGTATAAAGCAATGCTGTCGACGCAAGAGAAAAACTGCTTATGGTTATAGATGGCAATATGCCGTTTGATATAGCACACAGAGAAGTGTTTAAACGCAGACCACAGAGAAGTGGGTAAAACGCAAAATATATGTTCAGAGAAGAACTAAAAACGCAGGAGGTAATTATTATGGCAAAAATCAACACAGCAAATATCGAGGGCTACGAAGATATGACACCTGAGGAAAAGGTTGCGGCTCTTGAAGCATTGGAGTATGAGGATAACCTGTCTGAGCTTGAAAGATACAGAAATGCAGCTAAAAAAGCAAGCTCCGAAGCGGCAGAATGGAAGCGCAAGCACAATGCACTTCTATCAGATGAAGAGCAAAAGAAAGCTGCTGCCGAAGAGGAACACAACAAGCTGCTTTCAAGAGTTAAGGAGCTTGAAAGAGATAAGCTCGTTTCAGGACATAAGGCTGATTTCTTAGCTATGGGTTATGAGGAAACTCTTGCAACGGAAACCGCCGAGGCTTTAGCTGACGGCAATACTGCAAAGGTGTTTGCAAATCAGAAGAAATTTCTTGAAGCTCACGATAAGACAATGAAAGCAAACTTAATGAAAAACACACCTGCACCGCCTGCCGGTGACGGAAGCGGCGTTTCGGTTGATTACAACAAAAAAGCCGCCGAGGCACAGGCAGCAGGCAATTACAGCGAAGCCGCTTATTACATAAGGCGAGCGCAGGAAAACAAATCGGAATAATAAAGGAGAAATGTAATTATGGCAGACCAGTACGCTACAAATGCAATTTTAAACTACTCGGGTATGCTCTTTAACAAGGGAAACACACGCACTCCCCTATCTTCAATCATCGGAAGCAGAGGAGTTACCACAAATCACTTTGAATTTGTCACAGGTCAGGAATACAGCGGTGGCGGTGTCGGCTCACAGCCTAATATTTCAGAAACAGCCTCACTCACTGCTCCCGACGCAACAGCAACAGAGCGTGAGCAGAAAACAAACGTTACACAGATATTTCAGGAAAGCGTTGGCGTTTCTTATGCTAAGCAGTCAAATATGGGTACGCTTTCGGGAATTAACGTTGCAGGTCAGCAGGCAAATCCGATGAACGAGCTTGATTTTCAGGTTGCAGTCAAAATGCAAAAGATTGCACGTGATATTGAGCATACATTCATCAACGGTGTTTACAACAAGGCTACAAAAAACACAGACGTAAACAAAACAAGAGGCTTAGTAACCGCTGTTACATCAAACGTAAAGGCTATGGGCAGTAAACCGCTCGGCTTGTGGGATATTGCCGATATGGTAAAAAAGATTTATGGAGCAAATGCACCTACAGACGGTCTTTGCCTGTGGTGTGACGCTACTACTATGTTTCAGGTCAATGCTGACGCTGTTCAGAACGGATTGAGTGTTGTTCCTGCATCACGTGAAATCAACGGTATCAAGCTGTCAAGCGTTGTAACACCGATAGGCGTTGTTTATCTCTACTTAGGCGAGTGCTTGCCGGCAGGAACAGCGCTTCTGCTTAACCTTGATGTTATCCGTCCTGTCAATCAGCCTGTCCCCAGAAAGGGTAACTTCTTCCTTGAACTTCTTGCAAAGGTGGGCGCAGGCGAAAAGTATCAGATTTTCGGACAGGTAGGTCTTGACTACGGTCCCGAATGGTATCACGGAAAATTCACAGGCATTGCACAGACATTTACCGCACCGAAATACAGCCGTAGCGTTTATGTTGCCAACGCTTCTGAAATCGGCGCATCAGGTACTTGATAAAGGAGGACAGGCAATATGCAGAAATCAAAAATGCTTGAAACGCTAAGGTCTATGACAGGCGAAGAAAACGAAAGCATATTGCTTGTCTATCTTGACTTGGCGGCAGGAAAAATAATTGAAAAATTATATCCGCTTGAAAAGGGTGCTTGTGAAGTGCCTGCCAAATATCACGCTAAACAGGTTGAAATCGCCTGTTATATGCTCAACAAAAGAGGTGCAGAGGGACAAACCTCGCACAGTGAAAACGGTATCAGCCGTTCATACGAAAGCGCAGATGTGCCTAAGTCATTGCTTGACGGAATTGTACCTCACGGAAAAGTTTTAGGGGTATAAAAATGAAGTGTATGGAAAGAAACAAAACGGAATTTTACTACTCTCTTTACGTTTCAAAGGAAAGCATAGTTGACGAATACGGCAACAAAAGCGGTGAATACAGAGTTATTTACTCCGAACCGATAAAGGCAAGAGCGAACATATCGCCTGCAACAGGCATTTCACAGACAGAGCAATTTGGAAATTCGTCTGATTATGACAAGGTTATTGTAATTGATGATACAAGCTGTCCGATAGACGAAAATTCCGTTTTGTTCATTGATAAAAAGCCTGACAAAGACAGTGACGGCAACTTGCTTTTTGATTATACAATCAAAAAGGTTGCTCGTTCTCTTAACAGCGTTTCACTTGCTGTCAGCAAGGTAGGGTGATTATATGCAGATAACGGTTGAAAATCTCGACAGTCTTATTTCACGTCTTGAGAAATACAGGGCAAATCTGCAAATAAAAATCAATTTGCTTTTAGAAAAGCTGTCAGTACTCGGTGCATTTCGTGCGAGGGTTGATTTTTCAAATGCTATGTACGCAGGCGATAACGATGTAGAAATAAGCGTTGACAAAACCGAAACAGGCTATCAGATAACAGCTAAAGGTCAGGCTGTATTATTTATTGAGTTCGGCACAGGTATTCTGAACCCCGAACACCCTCAGTCGGAGGAATTTGGCTTTGCTCACGGTACCTACGGTAAGGGCAAGGGTGCAAACGAGAAAGGCTGGGTGTATGTGGGTGAACAGGGCAACGCAGGACAGACAATTCGTGAGGGCGTTTACCGCACCTACGGAAATCCGCCTGCAAAGGCTATGTATAACGCTTCAAAGGATATGAAAGCAGAGATTTACCGTATAGCAAGGGAGGTATTCGCTTGATTGACATTGAAAACGAACTGTTTACGGCTTTAGCGGATATTCTCCGAAATAAATACGGCTCTGATTTTACCGTTTACGGTGAAACTGTGCTTGCACCGTCTGTTTTCCCTTGCGCCTGCATAGAGGAAAGCGACAACTTCACCTATACAAAAACGCAGGACAGCACAAACAGCGAAAATCACGCAGAGCTTGTATATGACGTGAATATCTACTCCGACAAAAGAAGTGGCAAGAAAACGCAGTGCAAGGAAATTCTTGCAGTGATTGACAATTATTTTATAAATATCGGCTTTACACGAACTACAAAAAAGCCGATTTCTTTAGACGATCCGACAAAGTACCGACTTTTTGCAAGGTACTCTGCCGTTGTTTCAAAAAATTCAAAAATTTACAGGAGGTAATTTATATGGCTATCAGTACATACAAAATATTTCTTATGCAAAAGGATACATCAGATTATAAAAAGCTGATTGACATCAAGAGCTTTCCCGACCTTGGCGGCGAACCCGAAGCACTTGATACAACAACCTTATCCGACAAACAGCAAACATATATCCCCGGCATTGAAAAAACGGAGCCGTTAAAATTTAATGCCAACTATACATTAAGCGATTACAAAAAGCTCAAGGCACTCGAAGACAAGGAGCTTGACCTTTCTGTATGGCTCGGCGGTGAAGAAGCCGCAGACACAGTAACTCCGACAGGCTCTGACGGCAAATATAACTTTAAGGGTTATATTTCTGTTTATCTCAACGGCGGCGGCGTAAACGAGGTTGTCGGTATGACTATCTCTGTTGCCCCGACAACAGCAATTACAATCAGCGAGTAAAAACTGACTGGAGGTATTTAAAATGGCTAAGACTATTGAAATTGAGTTTGAGGGCGTTAATTACACACTTGAATTTACACGCAGAAGCGTTGATATAATGGAGCGCAGAGGCTTTAAAATTTCTGACATCGGAAGTAAGCCTGTCAGCACATTACCACAGCTTTTTGCAGGTGCATTTCTCGCTCATCACAGATTTATAAAGCAGGACGTAATCGACAAAATTTTTGCAAAGCTCAAAAGCAAGGACGAGCTTATCGGTATGCTTGCCGAAATGTATAACGAGCCTATCGAAGCTATGATGAACGAGCCACAGGAGGCAGACGAAAGCCTGGACTGGAAAAAGAGCTGGTAAGTAGCTCGTCACCGTTTGAAGAGAACGAGCCTGCAAAAGGCTCTGTTCTCTCTTATTCAGAGCAGTTTATATCTCACTTGCCGTTCTATCTGTCAATAGGTATGACCTATGAGCAGTACTGGGACGGAGATTGCTGCTTGACTAAATATTACCGCAAAGCATACGAGCTTAAGCGTGACAGAGAAAACGAAAGAGCGTGGCTTCAGGGAATGTATGTCTATGAAGCGTTGTGTGACGTTGCGCCGATTATCAGAGCATTTGCCAAAGCCGGCACAAAGCCGCTCGAATATCCCGAAAAGCCGTATGCAATTACACAAAAAGAAATTAAAAAAAGACAAATCGAAACAGAAAGGGCGAAATATGAAAAAGCAAAAGCGAAAATTGGTTCTTTTGCTGTAAAACATAACGCTTTATTAGCTTGCAGAAAGGAGGAGTAAGGTATGTCCGATACTGTTCTTGAAACGCTTGTCATAAGAGTAAATTCCGATACCGTTTCTGCCGAAAACGGTCTGAATAGATTACTGAATACGCTGTCAAGGTTTAATGTAAGCACACAAGCGTCAGGAAGCTCTGTTCAGGCTTCCTTTGAAAAGGTTGCAACTGCAGGTGAAAAAGGTGCAAAAAGAATAAGAAACAGCTTTTTGAAGGCTGCAACAGGCGCATATATCGCAAACGCAACATTTAAAAAGGTAGCAAGCATTTTCGGTAGCTGGTTTAATGAAGCAAACAGTTATGTTGAAGCTCTTAACCTGTTTAACGTTGCTATGGGTGACGGTGCCGAAAAAGCACTTAAATACGCACGTTCCGTTGAAAGGATAATGGGCGTTGACCTAAAGGAATGGCTTTCATATCAGGGCGGCTTTAATCAGCTTGCGGAAGGCTACGGCATTGCTTCTGAATACGCAAACACAATGAGCCAGAACCTCACACAGTTAGCCTATGACCTGTCCTCTTTATGGAACACAGATGTAAAGACTGCGTTTCAAAAGCTACAAAGCGGAATGTCGGGACAGATTAAAGGCTTAAAGGTCTGGGGTATCAACGTATCTGTTGCACAGATTAAGGAAACTGCACTTGCACACGGCATTGACCTTGCTACCTCTAAAATGACAGAAGCGCAAAAGGCTACGCTGCGATATATCACGATTATGGAACAGACGGCAAACGCACAGGGCGACTTGGCAAGGACTATAGCTACACCTGCAAACGCTCTGAGAATTTTAAATGTGCAGTGGACGCAGGCAAAGCGAGCTATGGGACAGGTTATAAGCGTTGTTGCCGTTAAGGTTATCCCTTATTTTCAAGCACTTATTCAGATTATCAAGGAAACGGCACAGAGCCTTGCGAAATTCTTCGGTTACGAGCTGCCCGAAATTGACTATTCCGACAGCATAAATCAGGGTGCATCGTCTGCTGAGGACTTCAACGACAGTCTGTCTGACGCTGTAGAAACGTCAAAGGAGCTTAAACGCTCACTGCTTGGCATTGATGAGATAAACGCACTGACGGATAACTCGGCTGCTTCGTCGTTAGGCTCAACGCTCGGCGGCGGTTATGACCCTACTTTCGGCATTGACCTTGACAAATACAGCTACGACTTTATGTCAAAGGTTAAAATGCCTGATTTAGAGAAATATAAGGAAGAGCTTTACGGAGTGCTTGATGTCGTTAAATACATAGCGATTGCATTTGCTTCCTGGAAGATTTCATCAGGCATTATAAATTCTGTTGAAACAATACAGTCTATGCTAAAAAACAAAATCAATAAAGCAAGCAAAATAGCGGTAGGTTTTACTTTGATGGTAACAGGCTTATGGCTTGAGTGGGACGGCGCATATAACATTGGCAACGGAACAGGAAATGTCTGGGACTATGTCAAAATGGCTTTAGGCTCTGCTTTAGCTATAGGCGGTTCGCTACTGGTATTCGGTACGGGTCCTCTTGGCTGGACTATAGGAATTACGGCTGCACTTGCCATAGGTATTGCAGGAATAACCGTAGGCTATAACGCTAAACAGTTAAGAGAGGACTTAGAAAAAAGGTTTGGCGAAATAAGCCTGACAGCAGAGGAAGTTAAGGAATACGCTATGAAGCTCACAACAAGCGAGCTGTCTGTAAAGCTCGACCTCTATGTTGATGAGCTTGAAACCTTATCCTCTATCGAAAAACAGCTTGACGATGTGATTTCAGACCTTAGCAGAAAGAATTTGCGTGTATCGCTCGGCTTGACAGTCAGCGACAGTGATTACGAAACCTCTGTAAACAATTTTGTTGATAAAGCAATCGAATACATAGAGCAAAAACAAGTTGTTGCAAGTTTAGCAATAGACATCATCTACAGCGACACTTCTGCGTCATCAGAAAGCCTTTCGCAGTTTGTAGATGATTACTACAGCGGAACATCTGAAAAGCTCAACGAGCTTGGCACAAGGCTCAAAGAGGTTGTTGCAGAAGGCTTTAAGGACGGCAAGTGGATTGAGGACAGTCACGCCGAAGCTATGAAGCTGCAAAAGGAAATCAACGAAGTAATAAACGAGGTTGCTACAGCCGAAACAAACGCAAAAATGAAGGCTTTGCTTTATGATAATCAAGGTAAAGATGACCTGACAGCTGAGAGCTTTAAGGAAGTAATAAACAAGGCTGAGGAAATCATAAAGGAGCAGCAAGAGAATTTAGAAAAAGCACGTATTACTGTCTTTGCACAGGCAGAGCTTAAATATAATTCTGACATCAAGGCTGGAAAATCAGAAAAAGAAGCAAGAAAAGCCTATGACGATACTATAAAAAAGGCACAGGAAGAGTTCAACAAAGGAAAGATAAAATTAGATAGTAAGGTATTCGATTTCGGAATGGACACTATCGAAAGCAAATATGCTGATGAGCTTAAAAAACTTGAACCTATATTAAGCAAAAATACAAATCAATTATTTCAGGACGCAGTCGACAGCATAAAAATAGCTATTCCTAACGACCTCTGGGACAAAAACAGCATAAGCAAAAATATAGGTGTTTTAACACAAAGCATAAAAGAGAATTTTGAGCAAGCCGATATTTCTGGTTATGCAAGAGAGAATATGGACGAGCTTATAAAAGAACTTCAGCCTACTATTGATGATTTTAACGAGATTGCAGAATCTAACCGCAAAGCCGGCAAAGCAGTGCCGAAATATGTTTCTGAGGGTTTAAGAACACCTAACCTTATTAAAGCGTTAACAGGTGATGTAGATGCGCTTAACTATATTACAGGTGAGCATTTATCTACATCAACAACATTTTTGGAAACACTTGCTACCGCCGAAAACGCAGGAAAGAACATAACAGGCGAGGTTGCAAACGGCTTGTTAAATAATTTGGAAATTGTCGAAAACGCATCTAACGGAACGATAACGTTAATAAACGATACTATCGGCGAAAAGACATTATCTGTAACACCTACTTTAGTACAAAATCTGAAGGACTTAGGTATAAATCTTTCAGACGGACTAAAAAACGGTGTTGACGAACAGACAAAGAAAAACAGTTCTTCTATTGAAAATTCGTTTAATACGGTAAACACTTCCGCAAAAAATGTTTTCGGCAAGGACAATTTTGTTCCATACGGCGAAAGTGCCGCTGACGGTATCAAGGACGGCATTGTAAAAGGAATGGATAAAAACCGTTCAGCTATTGAATCGGCGTTTAGTTTTGTCGGCAAAAAGGCTCATCAATCGTTCTTGGAACAGAGCTTTCCCGATATTACTGCTCAGGTAAATCAGATAAACAAGAACAATCCGTTAAGTCCGCAGTATAGTATTAAATTTGCAAAGATGTACGGCTCCGGCGGATTCCCTGAAACAGGGCAGATGTTCATCGCACGTGAAGGTGCTCCAGAATTGGTCGGTACTATCGGCAATAAGTCTGCTGTAGTAAACAATGAACAGATTATATCGGGCATTTCAGAGGGTGTTGCAGACGCTAACGCAGAGCAGAACGCACTTTTAAGAGAGCAGAACAATCTGCTCAGAAAGCTGCTTGACAAGGACTATCCTGTACCAAATCCGTACGGCGGTGCAAACAGCCTTGTAAGCGAAATTCAAAGAAAAAACAGGCGTGACGGTAAAACCGTTATTCCTGTAGGAGTTTAAGAGGAGGGACACAATGGCAGATTATTTACAGCAGTACAATCCTATCCGTTCAGTAAACGGAAAAGCCGTTCCGTGTCCCTCCTCTTATTTGTGGAAGTTAGAGGACGTTTCAGCGGCAGACGCAGGCAGAACAGAAGATACTGTTATGCACAAAAACAGAGTAGGTCAGCTTGTCGGCTTGGAATTAGGCTGGAAAAACATCAAAACGGCAGAGGTTTCAGAAATACTCAAAGCGTTCAACCCCGAATACATAACCGTCTGCTACTTAGACGCAATGCAAGGAAAGTACGTTACATCAGTATTTTATGTAGGCAACCGTTCAGCTCCTATGTATAACTCCCGAAAAGGTGTGTGGTCTAACCTTTCCTTTAACATAATTGAAAGGTCGGGTTAAGCTATGGCATATCCTATTGAAGAAAATGCACTTAAACTGTTTACAAAGCCGTATCTGCAAACAGTCAGCATAACCTTTTACGGAACAGCCGATACATTTGAAATCACCGAAGCCGATATTGTTCAGGGTGGCTTGTCAATAAACCGTTACTGTGTTTCGGGAAGCAGGATTGAAACAGGCTCGGCGATTGCCTCGGAGCTTAAGCTGTTGCTTGATAACTCTGACGGCAGATATGACGATACTGTTTTTGAGGGTGCGGAGCTTTATGTGAAAATAGGAATAAAAAAGTGGGACGCACAGCGTTGGGAAAACGCACAGCTCCATTACATTCCGTTAGGCTACTTCACCGTTGACGAAGCACCACGCAAACTAAGGCAAATATCGCTTACCGCACTTGACAGAATGATGATGTTTGACAAAAAAGTAAACTGGTCAGGCATTTTATTCCCTGTAACGGTCGGCGGCTTGATCGATATAATATGTGCTAAATGCTCGGTAATGCTCGGCGAAAGTCGGGAAAATCTGAAAGCTCTGCCGAATTATGGCTACAAAATAAACACCGCTCCAAATGACGAGGATTTAACGTACAGACAGCTTTTATCCTATATGGGACAAATTACAGGCACGTGTGCTTTCATTGACTGGGACGGCAGATTAAGGCTTAAATGGTACGAAGAAACAAACACTGAAATCAACCTGAGCAATCGCTTTGATTCTGACTTGCAGGAAAAGAAAATAACGATTACCGGCATAGAGGTGTCGGACGGCGAAAACGTATATCTGAAAGGCACTGACGGCTACACAATCAGCATTGACGGCAACAGCCTTATTCAGCACGATTACCAGACTGTTGCAACCGCCTTGTATAACAAGCTCGGCGGCTTTACATATACACCGTTTTCAGCTGTTGTAAAGCCTATGCCGCATATATATCCTCTTGACATTATTACTTTTGTCGATAAAAAGGGTACTAAGCATAAAACCATCATTACCGACTGCACCTTTACTCTTAACGGAAACACTGAAATTGAGGGCAAGGGCGAAACAGCGACAAACAGCGGTTATGCGACTTCAAACCCTTTAACAAAAAAGGAAAAGGAAATTGTCGAAAAAATGCTGACAGCACGTCAGCAGTCAACGCTTTCTTTGAATGAAACCATATGCAACGCACTCGGCTTGTGGCGCACAGAAGCAAAGCAGGCAGACGGAAGCGTTATATATTACTTCCACAACACACAGGATATAGAAAACAGCTCTGTTATCTATACATACAATTCAGGCGGCTTTGCCTGGACTGACAGCTGGAATGACGGAAATCCTGTATGGCTCAACGGAATTGACAGAAACGGCAATGCAGTGCTTAACATTATATCGGCATATAAAATCACCGCCGAAATGTTAGACGCAACATATGTTGATGAGGTTAATAACAAAATAACGTCATTAAAAACAAAAATAGACGCTATCACAGCCGAGGTGAGCGACGGCACATCAGGAACAAGTCTGACGCTATCACCAAACGCTGTTCAGCTTGCCTGGAATAATGTTTCAAGATATATCAAACTTGAAAACGCACAGCTCAATATCTATAATTCATCAGATATAAAGCTGATGTCGCTCAACCAATACGGTCAGAATATTTATGACAGCACAGGCTCACTTCTGATGTCATTAGACCAATACGGACAGGGATTTTTTTATAACAGCAAAAATGTCGGCAGGGTAGGTACTAACCGTTATGCGGGCAACGAAGATTACAGAGGTATTGAATTTGACCTCGAAAACTCATCGGCTTATATGTCTTGGGCTTATAGAGATAGTCCGGATGGCGAATATTACCAAATGAAGCTGACCTACACATCTAAGCAATTAGGCAGCTATGCGCCTAATACGTTAAACGCAGGCTGTCCTCTTGATATGCACAACTACAATATCAACAACGCTTGCCTTAAAAACTGGAGCTTTGAGGGTGGCAGTACAACTGGAACATTCAGCGGCTATTATGTAACAGCCTTTAACAGCGACGGTACTGCCGCAACGTGGAAGCAGTTCAGCCTTGAATTTATAAACGGCATTTTGCAAAATGCTACGTGGTAAGGAGATGACAAAGGTGTGGAAATAATAATTAAGAATAATGTGATTGACGAAGCAGACAAAGCACGTCCACCGCAAAAGTCGGAGGAAATTTTTGCAGTCAGCGAAAATAAGAGGAGTGAGAATAATGGATAATCAGCAACCACTCAGCATTATAATCGAAAACGCTAAGGCTCGGCTGTTGCAGTCGTTAAATCAGGTTTTAAAAGAAACCAATCTCCCGGCATTTTTAGTTGAGGGAATGGTGCTTGAGCTTCTGGCAGAGGTAAGAGGCAGAAAAAACCTTGAGCTTGCTATTGATTTCAACAGAAAAACAAACGATGAAAATGAGGTGAAATAATGGCTGAAATAATCAAAGAAATAACAGTTGATGTGGCTAAAAAGAACCTGTTTCAGGCTATTGTGGCTAAGCAGTATGATGATAATTCTCGTTTTCTTAAGGTTACTCTTCAAAATGAGGGCGAAAAAATCACCGTAGAAAATACCTCTACTGTAACTATTAACGCTGAAAGAGCAGACCAGACATCGAAATCGTTTTTCGGCACCGTTTATTCGGACGGCACAGTTAAGGTACCGTTAGCCAACTGGATGCTTGAGCTTGACGATGTTGTGCGTTGTGACATTACCGTTATAGACAGCTCGTCAAGAAAGCTCACGTCAACGTCATTTTCTATTGATGTCGAAGCGGCGGCGAATCCGTCAGGCGGTATATCAGAGGACGAGGGCAACGATATTTTAATCAAGCTCATTGAAGCAAAAAATGCCTGTGATGAAGCCACCAAAAAAGCACTCGAAGCAACACAGTTAAAGGACGGTTCTGTAACTACAGACAAAATAGACGACAGAGCAGTAACATCAAATAAAATCGGCTTATATCAAGTCAAAGGCGGTAACAATGGCAACATAGCGCAAAACACAATCAACAACTATAACTTAATGGAAGGCGCAGTACAGGAAGAAAACATTGACGATGAAGCTGTGAGTACAGCAAAACTCGCCAACGGCTCAGTAACAGCAGAAAAGCTGTCGGCAGATGTCAAAGACAAGATAGACAGTGACAATGCAGTCAATTTAGGCGAAGTTAATGCTTTGTCAACGCTTAACAGCTGTACCGACACGCAAAAGACATATTTCTTCAAGGTCGGTAATTCGCTTCAGGGCGAGTTTGAGTATATGACAAATAATGCGTTTGGTATTTTAAACTGCTATAAAACATCAGAAAATAAATATATGCAGACAGTCAAAATCATCGGCAATGCGGAGTTTACATATAAACGCACATATGACAGCGAGCAGGGCAGTTGGTCTGAATTTACATACGTAGGTGACGGCGGTTACTATGAGCTTGACAGCAAGATAGATACGTTAGACAGATTTTTTACAGCCGACATATCACAGCTTAAATCCGATGTTCTCGACAACGCAGAGGCGATAACGCAGAACACGGCAGATATCGAAGAGTTAAAAGCTATGGGTCTACCGTCTGTTAATCTGAGTATCCCCGACTTTGCATCGACAATACCTGATTTTGCCTTTTGTGCAAATTTAAACCTTGTAACCGTCACAATACCGAGTAGTGTTAAAACTATCGGAATTTGTGCATTTTACAAATGTCGAAACCTTGATACGGTAAACATAAACAAAGGCGCTACAAGTATTAAGCAGGGTGCGTTTTCGAATTGCACAAACCTTTCAAACATTACAATCCCTGACAGTGTTACAGCACTTGAGCAGGCTGCATTTTCTGACTGCACAAGTCTTACAAGTGTGACAATCCCCGACAGCGTTACAAGTGTAGGATTTTCGGTTTTTGAACGCTGCCAAAAACTTACAAATGTAACAATAGGCAATAAACTTACAGTCATTGGCCTTGGTATGTTTAGAGGCTGCACAAGCCTTGCAAGTGTAACAATTCCCGACAGTGTTACAAGCATTGGCGGTTCGGCTTTTGGTGGCTGCACAAGACTTACAGATGTTACAATCCCAAATAGCATAACAGCCATTGCAAGCGACGCTTTTGGTGGTTGCTCAAACCTTACAAACGTAACCCTCGGAGACGGCTTCAACGCAAACGGCTTAAATTTATCCGCAAGCACAAAATATACAGCCGACACGATAGTATCTTGGCTCAACGCCCTTGCCGACCGCACAGAGCAGGAGCAGTACACATTAACAATCGGCGCAACAAACAAAGCAAAGCTGACAGATGAACAGCTTGCAATCGCAACAAACAAAAACTGGAATATAGCTTAAAGGAAAGGAAGTAATATTATGACTTACAATTTATGCAAAAGACTTATCGAAGCAGGTAGAACAGACAATATGCTTAACAAGCTCGACGTATTTTTCGCAGTAGGCAGAATTACCGATGACCAGTACATAGAGCTGACAGGTATGTTAATACCTGCCGATGAGCAGACAGAAAACACAGAAACAGCAGAGTAATTATTAAAGTGAGGTTTGATTATGATTACAATAAACACTAAAGATGGCAACACGGCAGAATGGAAAGATGGCGAGTACACCGATTATTGTTATGACGGTAAGTGCTTTATTGTCATAAAAAACTACAAACAAGTCGCATTTTACAATGTTGACTGTATGAGAAGTATAGTAGTTATTTAATAAAAATTGGAGGTTTTATTATGGCTAAGAAAATTTATTTATCACCGTCAAATCAGAACGCAAACGCATACGCAACAGGGGGTACTAACGAAGCCGACCAGTGCAACAAAATCGCAAAGGCGGCTGAAGCAGCCTTAAAGCGTTGCGGCTTTGAGGTAAAACGTGCGCCACAGGGACAGGAAATGTCAACGTCAATCAGGCAGTCAAACGAATGGAAAGCGGATTTACATATCCCAATCCACACAAACGCATATAACGGCAAGGTAACAGGCGGCACACTTATTATGGTTTACTCAAACACAGGCGAAAACGCAAAGGCGGCTAAGGCTATTAAGGCAGTGCTTGACCCACTCTCACCGGGCAAGGACTACGAAATACAGACACGCACAGACCTTTCAGAGCTTAGCAACACAACGGCTATAGCAGTCTACATCGAGTGTGAGTTCCACGACACAAAGACAGGCTCTGACTTTATCATCAGTCATACCACCCAGCTCGGCGAGGCAATCGCCAAGGGCATCTGCAATTATTACGGTGTAACATACAAAGCACCGACAGCACAGGCTGATAAGCCGACAGGCACAGCAAAAAAGACAGTCTACAGAGTACAGGTAGGCTCATACTCAGTCAAAGCAAACGCAGACGCTCTTGCAGACAAGCTTAAAAAGCAGGGTTATCAGCCCATTGTGCTTAAAGCAGAAATTTAAAAGGTGGTGTGTAATGGAAACAATCATATCAAGTGTTATCACTGCGGCAGTCGCAATAATTGTCTGCCTTATTAACAACTCATACCAAAACAAGTCAACACGCACGTTGCTCGAATACAAGCTCTCTGAGCTAACAAAACGTGTTGACAAGCACAACTCTGTGATTGAGCGTACATATAATTTAGAGCAACAGCAATCGTTGCACAGCGAAAAAATAAAGGTTATCAATCACAGGATTGACGAACTTTTAAACAAGTGAGGTGAGATTATGAAAAACTTTAAAGAATGGGCAAAAGCCGCAGGAATCAGAGCCGTAAAGACTATGGCACAGACAGCGGTTGCAACTATCGGCGTGTCAGCGGTAATGGCTGATGTCAACTGGCTCGCCGTAGGCAGTGCAAGTCTGCTCGCAGGTGTTCTGTCGGTGCTGACAAGCGTTGCAGGCTTGCCTGAGGTTAAAGGAAAGTGAAATAATTTCACAAACAAGAACATAAAAAGATACTCCCCTTGCTTACTCAAACAGTAGGCAGGGGGAATTTTTTTATTTTTCGTTTTTATCAGTGCCTTTTAAGTAGCCGTCTATCCACACGACTTTGCCTGTATTTTTATAGTGTCTGAAATGTCCTCTGACTTCAAACACGCCCTCGGGCGAGCGGTGATGCCCGACCGGCACAGCGTACAGCTTGTCTTTATATTTCCGAAAAACAATAATCTTGTCGTTTCCTGCATTTTTGCCTGTTGCTATAATGTTCTTTTCGTCAATTACATTTCCGTACATCAAAAAAGCATTAGCCATCAGAAATGCGTTTGAGTACATTTCTATAAAAAACTCTATTTCGGTTTTAACACTATGCTCTTGTTGCTTTTTCTTGCTTTCTAAAGCACATTCTCGCTCAACTGTTTCTGACATCCTGTAAGAAACCTGAAAATCATTTTCTCCGTCTGGTGTTCTTATAATTTTTCCTTTAGCTACAAGTGTTTTGTCTAAATTCAAGTTAAACTTATAGCCATATTGGGTTTTAGTCACATACAAAAACATTCTATCGCCTAAGTTTTCGACTTTGCAAATAATCATAAACTTAGGAGCGACAGCAGGACAGTCACGCACATATTTGCGGTAGTCCTCAGACCATTCTCTGAGATAATTATAACTATCCTCATCCATATATATTTTATACATTTAAGTCACCTTGCACTGTTTTGTTATCCTTTTTTCTGTTATCAACATTCGGCTGATCTTCATCAATCAGCCAATTCCTGCCGATTTTAACGGCAGGAAGATAACCTCTTAACACTTTTTGTCTGGCAGACGCAGGTGCTATTCCGTTTTTTTTCGCCCATTCGGGCAAAGAAATTAAAGCCATAGGATCACCTTTTAATTCGAATAATGTGTATCTGTTTCGATTTTAGTTATTAGCGGAATGGTATCCGATTTGTCGGGTATTTCCCAAACGTTGTTTAAATAAATCTTTTTGCTGTTGTCGCTATAAAAGATAACATCGTCAATCGGATAGAAACTATCATTATATCCGATAACAATTAGATCACTATAGTTCTTAGCGATTTCAAGGTACTCGGGTATCTCAATTTCTGCATTTGAGTAGCAAGTACCGCAAACACAGTTGTTGACTACTACCATCGGATTTTTAATACTACCGTAACAAATTTTAACTTTTACTGTTGACATATAAACATCTCCTTTTTATATTTCAATCGGGTACTTAAATTTCCCCGATTTCCTTCTTATAATTTTTAATTACTTCAAAAATTTTAATGCACTTAATTTTATAATACTCATCAGATATAGTTTCTATTTTTGCATTAAACTCTTTTTCTATTTCTGCAAAAGGTGTGTTTAAGTAACCTTTTGTGTTATCAGAAAAACGCTCTGTAATTTCTTTTCCTGCAATTTCAGCTATTTTTTTAATAGCTTCTTTTTCAGCGTCTTTGTTTTTAGGTACATAAACGACTATTGTTTTAGTCTTTGCGTTATAGCTGCCTGACTTAGTTTTGCAGTCGCTGTAGTCTTTTTTATAAATGCTGTAGTGCATCTCAACCTCTTCGCAATCAACAGCGTTTTCGCTTTCTCTGCACTCAGGGCAGGTGCCGTGTTCTTCGAGGTACTTAATTTTGAGTTCCCTCTCTGACATCTTGCCGAACAGCTCTACGGTGTGTGTGTGACCGCAAGAAAATTTAACTTCGTATTTTGCCATAATCGTTACCTCTCTTTGTTTTAGTTGTTATCTCTTTATCTTGTCTATATTATACTACTATATAGTAGTATTGTCAATGCTATTTTGCAAAAAAATTAAAAAAATTTTAGAAATTTATCGTTGCATTACCGTTGCATTACTTATGCTTAAAAAATGCGATAACAATGCGGTTTTTGAGGGTTTATTACCCTGTCATCTCGACCATAAAAAATAAGGTACGCTTTTGCGTACCTTATTTTTTATCATCAGATAAAATGACAGGATTTGAAGCGACCGTTAAGAAAACAGTCCGGTGGACTGTTTTTAGGGAGCCGCGTTGATGAAATTATGACGGTGAACAAGCCACAACAAGCGTGGTAGTAGTTTTCCGAAATATAAAATAGTATGTCATCTCGACCATAAAAATTAAGGTACGCTTTTGCGTGCCTTGTTTTTTATACGTGTATAATAAGGACGTTTCAAATTTTATTGTGGAGCGTCCTTGTTTGCTTTTTATTAGCTATTAGTATAAATAATAAAAATAAAACAGTTGCAAAACACAACAAAATTCTCCATAATTTGCAATAAACTATTGCAAATTATTCACAAATACGTTAATATAAATATAAATTAGTTAAAAAATTCAAATAAATTGTTCAAAATCATATTATATGCGAGTAAGTAGGATTAAGTCATAATCTTCTTGATTAAGATAAATCAGCGCTTTGGATTTTCAAGGGTGAAAAAAGCACACGCAAACCCCGGCTTTTTCAGCTTAGCCGTATATAAATCTCAACGCTTTACTGATTTTGATATATTTCCTTTGTAACTCAAATATAAAAATAAAATAAGAAAGCAGGGTGTAAAAGTGAGCTATATCGCACACAAACGCATTGATTACGATAATAAGGAACAGCCCTTGATTGAGCATCTGAAAAATGTTTCTGATTTATCGGCAGAATTAGCAAAACCGCTTAATCAGTCAGAATATGCAAAATTCATAGGTATGATGCACGACATCGGCAAATACAGCGACGCCTTTCAGAAAAGAATTAACGGCAACAAAATTAGAGTTGACCATTCTACCTGCGGTATGCAGGAAAGCATAAAAAGAAAAATGATGATGGCGGCTTTTTGCATCGCAGGGCATCACGGCGGAATACCGGACTTCGGCACAAGAACTGACACAGCAGACGATCCTACAATATATGGCAGGCTTAGAAAACCGACAGAAGATTTTTCGGATTGGGTTACAGAGGTTGACCAAAACGAATTAAAGCAAATAAAAGAACCGCTTATTAAAGATATGGTTTCTCGTTCCTTTCTCACTCGCTTTTTGTTTTCGTGCCTTGTTGATGCCGATTACATCGATACAGAAAATTTTATGTCAAACGGAACTGTTTCAAGGACAGTCGGTGATACTCCCGAAAAGCTGCTCGGTATGCTTTGCTGCTTCATTGAGAAGTGGAAAAATCCAAGCGCAAGGCTTAATATTCTGAGGTCGCAGATTTTAAACGAATGTATTGATACAGGCAAAAACAGTAACGAAAGGTTTTTTACGCTGACAGTTCCGACAGGCGGAGGAAAGACGGTTTCATCAATGGCGTTTGCACTCAGTTATGCGGTAAAGCACAACAAAAAGAGAATAATTTACGTCATACCCTACACAAGCATTATTGAGCAGAATGCAGATGTTTTCAGAAAGATATTCGGCTTTAAAAATGTGCTTGAAAATCATTCAAACTTTGATTTCAAAAATTATGACGATGAAACTAAAGCTCAGATGATGCTTGCCGCCGAAAACTGGGATTCTCCTGTTATTGTGACGACAGCCGTTGCATTTTTTGAATCTATCTTTTCAAACAAGCCGTCAAAATGCAGAAAAATACATAACATAGCAGACAGCGTAGTGATTTTTGACGAGGCGCAAATTCTGCCACTTGACTTCCTTTTGCCCTGTGCAACAGCTATCAGACAGCTGGCTGAAAATTATAACTGTGCCGTCGTGCTGTGTACGGCAACACAGCCGAATTTTGACTCAATAATAAATATGACGAAAAAAGACGGCGTTAAAACAGCCTTAACTGAAATCTGCAAATCAAACCAAAGCATAACAGATGATTTCAGACGTGCCGAATTTTGCTATGACGGCAGGCTCGAAGATGATGAGCTTGCGTTAAGACTGAGGCAATGCAGTCAGGTGCTTTGCATTGTAAACAAGAAAGCACACGCACAAAGGATTTATTCGATGCTCGGTGACTCGGACGAGAATTTTCATCTGTCAACATATATGTACCCCTCTCACCGCAAAAAGGCTCTTGAAGCAATCAAAAAAAGACTAAAGGAAAACAAGCCATGTCGTGTAATTTCGACAAGCCTTATAGAGGCAGGAGTAGATATAGATTTCCCCACAGTTTACAGGGCAATTTCGGGGATTGATTCTATTTTGCAGGCAGGCGGCAGATGCAACAGAGAAAACAAAAGAAAAATCTGCGAAAGCGTTGTTCATATTTTTAATACAGACGAGGTTTTGTCATATCAGCAGACAAACGCAGATGTTGCAAAGGACGTTATAAAAAAGTACGGTGACAGGATTTATCTGCCCGAGGCCGTAAAAATGTATTTTGACAATCTGTACTATTATCGTGACATAGACCGTACGCACAGGGTGTTTGATAAAAAGGAAATAATGAGGAGTATTTCTGCTTTTGAATTTGAAACGACAGCACAAAAATTCAAAATGATTGAAAACAACACTATACCTCTGTATATCTGCACAGATGAAAACGTAAAAGAAATAGACGATTTAAGACATAGCAATTATTCAAAGGAGCTTTTCAGAAAACTACAGCAGTACGCCGTTAATCTTTACGAGCAGGATTTCAACAGGCTTGATGAGATGTGCGCCATAGAGAAGATAGACAATCATTTTTATATTTTGTCGGATAATAAATATTACAGCGAAAAAACAGGAATAACCTTTCCTGACGAGAACGCACTGAAATGTATTTTTGGATAAAAGAAACAAAAGAAAGGAAGTGATACTATGGGCATTAAGGTTGAAGTATGGGGCGACTATGCCTGTTTCGCAAGGCCGGAACTTAAATCTGAAAAATACAGCTATGACGTAATGACTCCGTCAGCGGCAAGGGGAATTCTTGAAGCAGTGTTCTGGCACCCCGGCTTAAGGTGGGTGATTGATGAAATCTATGTTTTAAGTCCGATTGAGTTTACAAACATTCGGCGAAACGAAGTGAAGTCAAGACTGCTTTCTTCAAAAGCAAAAAGCGCGATGTCGGGGAGTGACGTAGACCTGTATATTGACGCAAAAGCGGATATTCAGCAAAGAGCCGCAACCGTACTGAAAAATGTTCATTACGTCATTAAAGCACACTTTGATATGACCGATAAAGCGAGTGAAACCGACAACCCGGCAAAATTTCAGGAGATGATGAAGCGGCGGTTAGAAAAAGGTCAGTATTATCATCAGCCGTATCTTGGTTGCCGTGAGTTCCCCGCAAGGTTCAGACTATGGGAGTTCGATACAGTGCCGACAGTAAATGTTACAACGGATCTAGGACTTATGCTTTATGATATGGACTATTCGGACAAAGAAAACATTAAACCTATGTTTTTCAGAGCAAAGCTTCAAAACGGTGTGCTTGATTTAAAGGATTGCGAGGTGTATAAGTAATGGTTATACAATCGCTTGTAAATCTGTATGAGATACTTGCACAAAAAGATAAGGTGGACAGACCCGGCTGGGCAAAATCAAAAGCGTCATACGGCTTATCTATTGACGAAAACGGCAGATTAACAAATATCATTTCGCTTAAAACTACCGACAAAAGTGGAAAAAAGGAAATCGCTGCGCAAATCAGCCTGCCGATGCCTGTCAAAAGGTCGGTTAATATTGCGGCAAATTTCCTTTATGATACAGCGTCATACCTTTTCGGAAGCGACAGAAAAGGCAAACCCGAGCGAAACAGACAATGCTTTGAAGCGTCAAAAGCACTTCATCAAAAACTGCTTGAAAATGACAATTCAGCCGCCGCAAAAGCGATATTAAAGTACTACGAAAATGCTGATATTGATAATATTGAAAATTATCTTTCTGAAATTGGCTGCAACGAAAACGTCATAACCGATATTTTCAAAAACGGTGCAAACCTTGTTTTTATGCCGTTTAAAAGACTTGCAACCGATTACAGCGACATATGCGACTGCTGGAACAGCTATTACAGCATAAGCGAGGCTGAAAAAGGCATCTGCCTTGTAACAGGAAGAGAACTGCCTATTGCTAAGCTTCACCCTGTGATTAAAGGTGTAAGAGGCGGACAATCAATGGGAACATCGCTTGTTTCTTTTAATGCGCCTGCATTTGAATCCTTTGGAAAGTCGCAGGGACAAAATTCACCTGTCAGCGAATATGCTTCATTTGCCTATACAACTGCCCTTAATTACCTACTCTCTGAAAGCGGCTATGTAAATTGCTTTGGCGATACAACTGTAGTATGCTGGACAGAGAATGATAACGAGGGTTGTCAGGAATTGTTTTCCGATATTTTAGGTGATAACGATGAATTAAAGCAAAAGGACTTATGGAATGCTGTCAGAAAAATTTCAGCGGGGCAGAGCATAGAATGGAACTCAATACCGATTGACCCCGAGGTTAGATTCTTTATTCTCGGACTGTCGCCAAATGCCGCAAGACTTTCAGTCAGATTTTTTCTTGTAAATTCATTCGGCAACTTTATGAAAAATATCGTGCAGCACGAAGAGGATATGCGTATAGTTATTCCCGAATTTCTGAGCAGTTCGCATTTCCCTGTCTGGAAGGTTTTAAGAGAAACCGTAAATCAGAATTCAAAAAACAAAAGTGCAAAGCCGCAGCTTGCCGGAAGCTACATTTACTCGATTTTAACAGGCGTCAAATACCCTGCAACACTTTACAACAACATAATGATAAGGGTGAACGCCGAAAGAAACGTCAAGGCAGAACGCTCCTCGATAAGAGCGTCTGTCATAAAAGCATATCTTGTGAGAAATTATCCCGAATATAAGGAGGTACTAACAGTGGCATTAAACACAGAAACAAAAAACGAAGCGTATAATCTCGGAAGATTATTTGCAATACTTGAGGAAATTCAGTCAACGGCTAATCCGGGCATCAACGCAACTATAAAGGACAGGTATTTTTCATCTGCAAGCTCAACTCCTGCAGCGATCTTTCCTTTCCTTGTTGACCTTGCCCAGAAGCATATAAAAAAGATTAGAGTAAGCAATCCCGGCTTTTGCGTAGCAAAGCAAAAAGAAATCAGCGAAATATTGTCAAAATTTGAAGAATCTCTGCCTGCAAGAATGACTATGCAGGAAAAAGGAGCTTTTCAGATAGGCTATTATCATCAGACACAGTACAGATACACAAAAAAGGAGGACAAATAATATGTCAGAAGTAATTAAAAACAGGTACGAGTTCGCTATAATCTTTGATGTTGAAAACGGCAATCCAAACGGTGATCCCGACGCAGGCAATATGCCCAGAGTAGATCCCGAAACAGGCTACGGTATAGTTACCGATGTATGCCTGAAGCGCAAAATCAGAAATTATGTTGACGTGGTAAAGGAAAATGAGCCGGGTTACGGAATTTACATTAAAAGCGGAGTACCTCTCAACAGCAGTGACAAAAAAGCCTTTGAATATCTCGGTGTAAAGGAAGCAGACGGCAAAAAGCTAAAGAAGGACGACCCTGAAATTGACGGCAGAATAAGAGATTTTATGTGCAAGAATTTCTTTGATATAAGAACCTTCGGCGCAGTAATGACTACATTTGTAAAAGCGTCCTTAAACTGCGGTCAGGTCAGAGGTCCTGTTCAGCTTGGCTTTGCACGTTCGGTTGATCCTGTTTTTCCGCAGGAAATA
Source organism: Acutalibacteraceae bacterium (assembly GCA_051881615.1). Classification (GTDB taxonomy): domain Bacteria; phylum Bacillota; class Clostridia; order Oscillospirales; family Acutalibacteraceae; genus CAMFTQ01. The sequence goes on from JBJEQF010000015.1 coordinate 27,636, forward strand.
ACTATCACACGATGCGCTGTTACAACGGAAGCAGACGCAGAAAAGAACACAAACACAATGGGCAACAAGTTTATTGTGCCTTACGGTCTGTATGTTGCAGAGGGGTATGTTTCGGCAAATCTGGCAAGAAAGGTAACGGGATTTTCCGAGGACGATTTAGAGCTTTTGTGGAATGCGATAATAAATATGTTTGAATATGACCATGCAGCGGCAAGAGGAAAAATGGCTGTTCGCAAGCTTGTAATATTCAAGCACGACAGCGAGCTTGGCAACGCTCCGTCATATAAGCTGTTTGACGCAATAAAAATCAGTCGCAAAGAGGGCGTAAAGGTTGCAAGAAGCTACAGCGACTATGAAATTAAAATTGAAGAAGCCGAAATCCCCGACAGCGTAACCGTTACAGTAAAATGAGCTACACAGACGATGAATTGCTGAGCATATCGGGAATACAGCATTTTGTGTTTTGCAGACGACAATGGGCGCTTATCCACATTGAACAGCAGTGGGAGGAAAACCTGCTTACGGTAAGCGGAAGCATAATGCACGAAAACGCTCACGACAATGCGTCCTCCGAAAAAAGAAACGACCTGATTATTTCCCGCGGTATGCCTGTAGTGTCACGTGAGCTTGGCATTACCGGAGTGTGTGATGTTGTAGAGTTTCATAAGTCAGACGACGGTGCTTTGCTCAGCGGCTATGACGGACTGTATAAAATCATTCCCGTAGAATATAAGCACGGCGAGCCTAAGGAAAATGACGCCGATATTCTTCAGGCGGCGGCACAGGCATATTGCTTAGAAGAAATGTTCTGCACAAAAATAGATGAAATAAACATTTTCTACGGAAAAATAAGGCGCAGGCTAAAGGTCGCTTTAGACAATGAAATACGTGAGCGTATTGTAAATGTAGTAAGCGAAATGCACAGCCTGTTTGACAGAAGATATACTCCAAGGGTTAAAAAGGGCAAGCAGTGCAACGCCTGCTCGCTTAAAGAAATCTGTCTGCCGAAATTATCAAAATCAGAAAATGTTCAGAGCTACATAAAAAAGAATTTAGAGGGGATATTTGATGAAGAAGCTACTTAACACGCTGTATATAACCTCATACGAAAAATATCTTTCTCTTGACGGCGAAACAGTTGTAGTCAGCGAACAGGGTGCAGAATGTGCACGAATACCTCTGCATAATATAGAGTCAATAGTCACTATGGGTTATGCAGGGGTAAGCCCTGCGTTGCTCTCAAAATGTGCAGAATATGGAATAGTAATATCGTTTCTCTCCCGAAGCGGAAGGTTTCTTGCTCATACTGTCGGACCGTATAACGGAAATGTCGTTTTAAGAAAAACGCAGTACAGATATTCGGAAAAAGAAGAAATATGCACAGCAATTTCCAAAAACATAATGACAGGCAAGCTGTTTAATTCAAGAGGAGTAATTGAACGTGCAATACGTGATTATTCGGCTTCACTTGATGTTAAAAAGCTGAAAAATGTATCCGACGATTTGAAAAAAGCAATAAGCAGTATTGAAAAATGCAAAAACACCGAGCACCTAAGAGGAGTAGAGGGCGAAGCGGCATCACGCTATTTCTCCGTATTTGATGATTTAATTCTGAAACAGAAAAAAGATTTTTCTTTTAATACAAGAGTAAGAAGACCGCCCACTGACCCTGTCAACGCAATGCTGTCGTTTTCATACACCTTGCTAAGCAGTATGACTGCCTCTGCGATTTACTGCGTGGGACTTGACCCGTATGTCGGCTTTATGCACAAGGACAGACCCGGCAGAGCTTCGCTTGCATTTGATTTAATGGAAGAGCTGCGTTCTGTTTTTGCCGACAGATTTGTGCTTTCGGTTATCAACAAGAGGATAATTAACAAAGGAGACTTTTTTGAAAAAGAGAACGGTGCAGTATATTTTACGGATGACGGTAAAAAGAAGTTTTTGCAATCGTGGCAAATGAAAAAGCAAACCACAATAGTTCATCCCTTTCTGAAAGAAAAAGTCGAGTGGGGAATGGTGCCGTATGTTCAGGCACTTTTGCTTGCAAGATTTTTACGCGGAGATATTGACGGATATCCGCCTTTTCTGTGGAAGTAGGTGTAATATGTGCTTGTACTGATAACTTATGACGTAAGAACCGATACGCCAAATGGCAAAAAGAGGCTTCGTAAGGTTGCAAAGGAATGCTGTAATTATGGTCAGAGGGTGCAGAATTCCGTTTTTGAATGTGTAATGGATGCGGCAAAAAGCCGTGAGGTAAAAGAAAAGCTCTTAAAAATCATTGATAAGGATGAGGACAGCATAAGGTTTTATTATCTGGGAAACAATTATAAAACAAAGGTAGAACACTTCGGTGTTAAGGAAAGCATAGATATGGAAGGAGTGCTGCTGTTTTAGTGCGAACATATAGCAAACATCATTTTGCAGGGACATTCGCACAAGAAAAAATATATATTTTGAAGTGTACCAAAGCATAAATATTGTTGATTTTGTAAATCGAAAAGATATTTTTGTGTTTGTTGCACAAAAGCGAAGATATACGGTATAAAATAGCTGTGTATTTTTGCTGTCACCCTCCACACGGAGGGTGTGGATTGAAATATTTTATGAAGCTGATTTACCGCCTGAAAGCATTGCGTCACCCTCCACACGGAGGGTGTGGATTGAAATATCTGAACAAGGTAAAAAAGCGCATCTTTGGCAGTGTCACCCTCCACACGGAGGGTGTGGATTGAAATTAGTAGTAGCTCTAGTACTGTGAAAAAGGGTGATTAAGTCACCCTCCACACGGAGGGTGTGGATTGAAATGTCAAAATAGAGTTCCACGAACTGACCAAATTCGTCACCCTCCACACGGAGGGTGTGGATTGAAATTGCAAAGATGTGCTATGTCCTGTTTGTGCTTGGCGTCACCCTCCACACGGAGGGTGTGGATTGAAATTATACAGTACATAATTAACCACAGGCAAAAAATGGTCACCCTCCACACGGAGGGTGTGGATTGAAATGACTTTGCCTTGTAGCGTCCTTGTCGATTTTGATAAGGTCACCCTCCACACGGAGGGTGTGGATTGAAATAGCAGCAAAAAAACAGGTATATGGATATGGCAAAGTCACCCTCCACACGGAGGGTGTGGATTGAAATAAATGAACTATCAAAAATATTTCCAGTATAACCGTCACCCTCCACACGGAGGGTGTGGATTGAAATAACTGTTCTCTGCTCTTTACAGCCGTCATTTTCAACGTCACCCTCCACACGGAGGGTGTGGATTGAAATTGAAACTTGCCGAGAATTTGAGGTTAATATACTTACGTCACCCTCCACACGGAGGGTGTGGATTGAAATCCCTATCCCTTTAAACTTTTCCTTGACATCTATATGTCACCCTCCACACGGAGGGTGTGGATTGAAATTGTTTTTTTGCATTTTCAATTTCAGATTTAAAATCGTCACCCTCCACACGGAGGGTGTGGATTGAAATATCACGAAAGCCAAAATCGGATAATTTAAAATTGAAGTCACCCTCCACACGGAGGGTGTGGATTGAAATAAACGGAGATAAACACCTCCTGAAAGCCCTCAAAGTCACCCTCCACACGGAGGGTGTGGATTGAAATTGCTTTAGACATTTGTATCACCTCTCTTTGCTATGGTCACCCTCCACACGGAGGGTGTGGATTGAAATTAAAGCGTCAGCAAATCTTCCTTTTATATGTTCGTCACCCTCCACACGGAGGGTGTGGATTGAAATTCCTATAAAAGTTAAATAATCAGCAGAGGGAAGAGTCACCCTCCACACGGAGGGTGTGGATTGAAATTGACATTCCTGTCCCTTGTTCAGCCGTTCTTGATTTGTCACCCTCCACACGGAGGGTGTGGATTGAAATAATTTCAGCCTTGAAATCAAAATTTGATTTAACTTCGTCACCCTCCACACGGAGGGTGTGGATTGAAATTGAATGAATGGTAAGAAAAAAGCTATCTGTAGAAGGTCACCCTCCACACGGAGGGTGTGGATTGAAATAACCAAGAAGTAGACATATTTTTAGCAGCGTCAGGTCACCCTCCACACGGAGGGTGTGGATTGAAATCAAGTCATAAACAAGACCAATAGTTTTGCCGGCACCGTCACCCTCCACACGGAGGGTGTGGATTGAAATGATTATTACACTTTCAAGGCTTGTGCAACCATTAAACGGTCACCCTCCACACGGAGGGTGTGGATTGAAATGTTAAGGCTCTTGTGCGACTGAAAAACTTCCTCAACGTCACCCTCCACACGGAGGGTGTGGATTGAAATTGGTATTATTTCTTTGGCTGTAACGCAATATCTAAGTCACCCTCCACACGGAGGGTGTGGATTGAAATTGCGGATATCCTGTTAAGGTTTACAGCAATGCTATATGTCACCCTCCACACGGAGGGTGTGGATTGAAATATCAGCTGGAGCTTGTTTATATTTATGTCTATTAAGTCACCCTCCACACGGAGGGTGTGGATTGAAATATCAGCTCTTGCACACCGTAGAATGTATGAGTTTGTCACCCTCCACACGGAGGGTGTGGATCAAAAATGACAGGTTAAAAGAAATATTGTGACCTGAGAAGATATAAAATTCGCTTTTCCTTTGTGTCAGAGCAAATAAACAACCACTTATGTGATGAAAATAACCATCTATTGATAAACTGTTGATATTTATTCTATTTGATGTATACTACAAAGCAAGAAAGGAGAAAGGCTATGAAACTTAACATTAAGATTGATCCGAATTTTGAAGAACCTCAAGTCTTGATTACAACGGCTCGTATGACGGATGAAGTAAATCAGGTTATAGACTTTATAAGCAAATCGGATGAAGCTATGACAATTATTTCCGGCATAAGAGATGATAAGGTCGAATTGTTAGAGCAAGGGTCGCTTATCAGGATCTATTCAGAGGACGGCAAGGTATTTGCAAAAACAGAACATAATGTATATCAGATTAAGCTTCGACTTTATGAATTAGAAAAACGATTGGACGACAGTCTGTTTGTAAGGATATCTAATTCAGAAATTGTTAATCTCAAAAAGATTAAGAGCCTTGATTTGAGCTTTGCAGGTACAATTTGTATGGAATTATCTAACACAGAGGTAAGCTATGTTTCCAGAAGATATGTTCAGAGAATTAAAAAGCTATTAGGTTTATGAGGTGATTGTAATGAAAAAAGAAATAATCAGAAGAATTGTTGTTGGGTTAATGTCAGGAATAGCGGTTAGCTATCTGATTACTATAGGCATTTCGATTTCGCTGTGTGACGGTAATTATTATCCGTGCGTGCCGAGTCTTGCAGAACGATTCGGCAGTGAAACTACTGCGGTCATTGTTCAGACAATATTAAGCGCTTTTTTAGGAGCAGGATTTGCCGGAAGCTCTCTTATATGGGAAAAGGACGATTGGAGCCTTTTAAAGCAAACGGGTATTTATTTTGCAATTGTAACAGTTCTTATGATGACGGTTGCCTATGTATGTGAGTGGATGGAGCATTCTGTTATTGGTGCATTAAGTTATTTTGCAATATTCTTTGCAATTTTTGTAATAGCATGGGTGACAAGATATGCAGTCTGGAAAATACGTATTGCAAAAATAAAAAAGAAGCTAAAGTGATACGTATTAGTATTAAGATAAACAAATTAAATCATTATGTATGTTTTTTGACGATCTAAAAAATATCGGCAAACAAAAACCGCAATTATGATACAAAGCGTATCTTAATTGCGGTTTATTTTTTACGCCATAAAACGTCTTGTATTAAGCGTTTGTCTGTTTTGTTCTATCTGTCCTCTCTGAAGTATGAAAGACCGAGTGACTGCGGACCCTGATTTTCTTTTTTGTTTCTCATACTTACAAAAATAAGCACAACAATAGTTACAACATATGGCAGCATCTTGAATAATTCCTGTGTTCGAAGCGGCACTCCGGGGATAAACAGGTATATAATGTATAATCCTCCGAACAGGATAGAGCCTAAAATACCTGACTTTGGCTTCCACATTACGAAGATTACAAGCGCAATAGCAAGCCAGCCTCTGTCGCCGAAGCCGTCGTTTGACCATACGCCGTTGGCATAATCCATTACGTAGTAAAGACCGCCTAAGCCTGCAATTACACTTCCTATGCAGGTGGCAAGATACTTTGTTCTCTCAACGTTGATGCCTGCTGCGTCAGCAGTTGCAGGGTTTTCGCCTACAGCTCTCAGGTGCAGTCCGCCCCGTGTTCTCTCAAGAAAGAAAGAACAGCCGAGTGCAAGGATTATGGCAACATATGCTAAAAATCCGTAGGATAGAAATATCTTGCCAAACCAGCCTGTTGAATCAGCAAAGGGGAGAGTTGTCCTGAAAAAATTACTTGTTGTTGTAAGTGAGATTGACGGAACGTCTGTGTCAACAAGCTTAATAAGCGAACCGCCGAAGAAGTTGCCGAAGCCTACTCCGAACGTTGTGATTGCAAGACCCGTTACATTCTGATTTGCTCTTAGCGTAACAGTCAGAAAGCAATATATAAGTCCCATAATAAGCGAGCCTAAAATACTGCAAAGCAAGGGGATTGAAATAGCCAGAAACGCATTGGCGTCATCGGGAGAAGCAAGGGAGTTTTCGTAAAAGAACGCTCCTATAACACCGCTGATGCCTCCTACATACATAATGCCCGGAATACCAAGGTTAAGATTACCCGACTTTTCAGTCAGAATCTCGCCGGTAGAACCGAACAACAGAGGAATGCCCTGCATTACGGCACGTTGTATAATTGTAGCAAACATTTTACTTTACCTCCTTGTGTGAGCTGCGAAAATGCAGCTTGTAGTTAATAAAGAACTCACAGCCGATAATAAAGAAAATGATAATGCCGGTAATCATATCCGAGAATGACTCGTTTAATCCGAATACCGTTGAGATTTCTCCTGCGCCTGATTTGAGGAAGGTTATAAGGAAGGCAGTTAAAATCATATAAATCGGATTGAATTTTGCAAGCCACGATACCATTATGGCGGTAAATCCTCTGCCGCCAGCCGTTGTGGTTGTGATTGTATGGTTTGTACCTCCGACAAGAAGTAAGCCTGCAATACCGCAGATAGCGCCGGACAAAATCATTGTTCTCATAATTACCTTTTTTACATTCAGTCCGATGTATCTTGCCGTGTTTTCGCTTTCGCCTACAACCTTAAGCTCGTAGCCGTGCTTGCTGTAATTAAGGTAAATATACATAAATACTGTTAAAGCTAAAACTACAAGTACGTTCAGCAGGTAGTCAAAGTTGCCGATAGTCGGCAGCCAGCCTGCGTGTGTAGCCTGATTTATGATACCGATGTTGCTCGAGCCTTTTGGATTTTCCCACAGCTTTTCAAAGTAGGAAACAAGCTGAATTGCAACATAGTTCATCATAAGCGTGAACAGCGTTTCGTTAGTATTGAATTTAGCCTTGAAAAATGCAGGAATAAGCGCCCATATTGCAGCGGCTGTAACGCTTGCAATAATCATTACAATAATCAGAAGTCCGTTCGGTATTTTATCACCGAGAGTAATCATACACGCAGTAGTTGCAAGACCGCCGATAAGCACCTGTCCCTCTGCGCCGATATTCCAGAATCGCATCATAAATGCGGGAGTAACGGCTAAGGCAACGCATAAAAGCATCGCAAGATTTTGCAGTAAGCTCCACACACGTCTGCTTGTGCCGAATGCGCCCTTTACCATTGTTGAGTAAACCTGTATCGGGTTTTCACCTGTTAAAAGCATTGTAATAACGCCGGCAATAATCAGTGCGGCAATAATTGCTATTGCACGTATTGCCCATGATTTATAAAACGGAAGTGAATCTCTCTTAGCTATATGAAAGAGAGGCTCGTGATTTTTAGTTTTATTCATTGTTGTCCTCTCTTTCTACGCTTTTTGTCATAAGCAGACCGATTTCTTCCTTTGTTGCGGTTCTGCCGTCTACAATACCTGTGATACTGCCTGAGTTCATAACCATAATTCTGTCGCAAAGCTCAATGAGTACATCTATATCCTCACCAACGAAGATAACGGCTGTTCCGTTTTTCTTTTGCTCTGAAAGCAGGTTATAAATAGTATATGATGAGTTAATGTCAAGTCCTCTTACAGGGTAGGCTACCATAAGCACCTTTGGCGCAGAGGAGATTTCTCTGCCCACAAGCACCTTCTGAACGTTACCGCCCGATAAGCGTCTGACAGGAGTAGTTGCGCTCGGAGTAACTACCTCAAGGCTTTCAATTATTTCGTTTGCAAGCGTCCTCGGCTCTTTTCTGTTGAGGAATGTACCTCTGCCCGATTTGTAGGAACGCAGCATCATATTGTCGATGATATCCATATCTCCAACAAGACCCATACCGAGCCTGTCCTCAGGTACAAACGAAAGAGCGATACCGAGCTTTCTGATTTCTTTCGGAGTTTTTCCCACAAGCTGTTGATCTTCCATATCATCAGGCTTGTATATAATGCTTGAATTCTTTGAGGCATACTCCAGTCCTGCAATAGACTCTAAAAGCTCCTTCTGACCGCAACCCGAAATTCCTGCAACGCCGAGGATTTCTCCGCCGTAGGCATTAAAGCTGACATTGTTAAGGGCAACGGTGCCGTCGCTTTTTATAACAGTCAGGTTATCTACCACAAGTCTTTCAACAGGATTTTTCGGCTCTTCACGTGTTATGTTAAGCTCCTTTTTCTCACCCATCATCATTTCGGTAAGGGATTGCTCCGTTGCGTTTTTCGTTTCAACGGTGTCAATATACTTACCCTTTCTTAATATGGTGACTCTGTCTGAAATCTCAAGCACCTCGTGGAGCTTATGGGTGATTATTATAATTGATTTTCCGCTTTCTTTCATTTTACGCAGAATGTTGAACAGCTTTTGCGTTTCCTGCGGAGTAAGTACAGCGGTAGGCTCGTCAAGAATAAGAATATCTGCTCCTCTGTAAAGCACCTTGATAATCTCGACAGTCTGCTTTTCGGATACAGACATTTCGTAAATCTTTTTGTTAAGGTCTATGTTAAAGCCGTACCTTTCGGTAATCTCCAGAACCTTTTTTTCAACATTCTTGATATTATATTTTTCGTCCTTAATGCCGAGAACAATATTCTGTGCGGCGGTAAAGACATCTACAAGCTTAAAATGCTGGTGTATCATTCCGATTTTGTATGCAAACGCATCCTTTGGCGAGCTTATTATGACATTTTTGCCGTCAACAAAAATCTCGCCCGAATCAGGGTAATAAATGCCCGATACCATATTCATAAGTGTTGTTTTGCCCGAGCCGTTTTCTCCGAGTATAGAAAGGATTTCGCCCTTATACACCTTCAGGTCAACATCCTTATTGGCGACAACACTGCCAAAGGTTTTGGTTATGCCTTTTAATTCTAATGCCAGAGCTTCAGCCATAATTCCTCCTAAAAAACAATCCGTGACCGTCATATAACGGCCACGGAATAATAGGTTTATGTGGTGACCTGATACCTTAGATTATTCAATAACTGAAATTCCGTCGATATCAATGTCAAAGTATGGAGCTGAACGATATTTTGACTCCTCAAATACACCGTTCTTAACAACCTCTGTGTCGCCCTTGAACTCAGCGTCTGAATCAACGTCAGCCATATATGTAGTCAGAGCTGCACCCTTAACTGTGAAGTTAGCAGTATCAAATACGCTAACCTTGCCTGACTCTAAATCAGCCTTTGCAGCGTCTAAAGCTTCCTTAGTACCCTTAGCGGCAGCCTTTTCGTTGATGTCAGTAAGCTCAACAGAACCTGTTGCGATTGTGCCTGTCCAGTCTGTATCAATAGCCTTGCCTTCCTTTACGCACTTGATAGCATACTCAAAGTAAGGAGCCCAGTTGATTTTTGAAGAAACGATAAATGTGTTGGGGCAAGCGCTGACTGTTGAACCGTTGTAAGAAACGTTAGGAACGCCTGCAGACTCACAAGCAGTAGGTGCGCCCATTGAGTCAGCGTGCTGGCTGATAAGAATACAGCCGTCAGAAATCAGCTTGTTAGCAGCCTCTTTTTCAAGAGTTTCGTCATACCAAGAGCCTGTGAAGGTTACTTCCATAGTAACAGTAGGACAAACTGATTTTGCACCGAGGTAGAATGATGTGTAGCCTGACTTAACCTCTGCATACGGGTGAGCGCCTACGTAACCCATCTTAGCCTTGTCAGCTGTGATTTTACCGTTTTCGATCATTTCGTTGATTTTCATACCTGCTGCAACACCTGCAAGGTAACGACCCTCATAGATAGAAGCAAAAGCGTTGTGGAAGTTAGCAAGCTTCTCTGTGTGAGCCTTTGTACCTGTAGCGTGAAGGAACTGAACATCAGGATTAGCCTTTGCAGCCTCAATCATAAAGTCCTCGTGACCAAAGCTGTCTGCAAAGATGATGTTACAGCCCTGATCAACTAAGTCAAGAGCAGCCTCTTTACAAGCGGCGCTTTCGTCAATGTTTGTCTTGTTGATAATTTCTACGCCCATCTTCTTGCAGGCTTCTTTAGCTGCTGTTAAGAAGTTGTTGTCGTATGTTGAGTTTTCATCGTGAAGATAGATGAAACCAAACTTGAGGCTGTCAGTTTTGCCTGAACCCTCTTCAGAGCTACAGCCTGTGAATACGGCAGCAAATGAGAATAACATCAGTGCAGCCAGTGTAATTGATAATAGCTTTTTGAACATTAAAATTCCTCCTCGAAATATGTCAGAGATACTCTCTCTGTTTATAAAATCAACTGCAGAAAACGATGCCGTTCTCCTCAGTCATTTCCTTAATCATAGCAAGCGACTCAACTCTGATACCCATATCACGAATCAGTCTGCCGCCCTCCTGGAACGCCTTTTCAATAACAATGCCTGCGCCAACGGTTTTTGCGCCTGCGTCATTGATAAGATTTATAAGTGCAGATAATGCACCGCCCTTTGCAAGAAAGTCGTCAATAATAAGAATACGGTCGTCCTTATTTATAAACTGCTTTGACACATAAATGTCATATTCCTTTTTGTGTGTAAACGAATAAACCTTAGAGGTGTATATATCGGCATATATATTTATTGTAGGTGTTTTCTTTGCAAATACAACAGGGACGTTGAAGTATTGCGCAGTCAGGCAGGCAATACCTATTCCCGAAGCTTCAATCGTGAGGATTTTCGTTATTTTTTCATCCTTAAACAGTCTGAAAAATTCCTTGCCTAACTCAGAAATAAAGGCGGTGTCAATCTGGTGGTTCAAAAAGCTGTCAACCTTTAAAACATTACCCTTACCGATATGGCCGTCCTTAAGAATTTTATCTTCCAAAAGCTTCATATTATCTGCATCCTCTGTTCAAAATAGAAATATAGAATATTATACTACAATGTTTGACAATATTCAATTATTTGTCTGTGTAAAAAATATAGAAATATCACGTAAAACAAAGAAAATATTAACACATTTTAAACAAATTTTGCCAAAATAAGGGAATTTAATACTAATATGAATATCTATTTGCCGTATTTTCTCCAAAAACAGAAATCGTTTTATTCCGATTTCAGCTTTTGCTCAATTTCTTTGTCAGGCCAATAGCCCCAGGACTCGGTGATTTTGCCGTTTTCCACCTTGAAGTTTTCCAGAGCAAAGGTAATATGCTTTCCGGTAGCCGGAATTCCCATACAGGTGCCGCTGTGAATACCGTCATAAAGAATACGGGCAGCAACCATACCGCCTTCTGCAAAAACATCCAGCACCTTTACGGTCAGATTAGAAAACTGTTCGGCAACGATTTTTAGAATACCAACGGCGTCTGCGTTGCTTCTTGCCGATGCAGGACTGTGGTCAATGTAATTTTCTGCCATACAGGTCATAATAGTCATAGTTTCGGTTAGTATAGCCGTCCTCAAAAAACTTCACCACAATATCCTTTGGTGACAGGTAATAAACAAATCTACAGATTTCACGCTCCTGTCCCTGATAATTGCCAATACCCTGATACAGCTTTGTAAATCCGCAACGCTCCATAACCTTAACGGAGGCAATATTATCCGCAAGGCAGATACCAGTCACTTCCGTAATACCTATCTGCTTCATAATAACAGGCAGAAAAGCAGTGACAGCTTCGGCTGCGTAACCCTGCTTTGTAAAGCTTTTTCCGATGTGATAGCCGACCTCCCAAGTGCCGTCGTCAAAGGGAACAGCCTGCACATAGCCGATATATGTACCGTCTTTAAGCAGAACAGGGTATACAAGCGGACCGTTGCCGTTTTCATATACACCTATCAGAAATTCCAGCGTTTTTTCCGCTTCTTCCACCGTTTCAAAAACTTCATCGGGAACAAAACGGCGGTTGTCCTCGTCCGGCGACTCCTTATGCACGCTTTCTGCCATACTCATATTAAATTCAGTAATTGTCAGTCTTTTTGTTTCGATTTTCATATTTTCATTTTCCTTTTTATGTTTTACATTAATTCAATTCATTTTTACAAATCACAAGCTCGCTCTTCATTCCGTTAAGCTCAATAACGTTTTCCGAGTCTGCGGTGCTGAAATCGTCTGATTTTTTTCCGTCCTTTTCAGGCGAGCATATTTTCAATATCAGGTATTCCCGTGTTATTCTCCCACTTCGTGATAGCCTGTCTTGAAACTCCGATTTTTTCAGCCAGCTTTTCCTGTGACATACCCGACTGCTTACGCATTGATTTTAATTTTTCTGCAAATGTCATATTGATGACCTCCTTAATTTGTTGACCTAATTTTAGCTAACCTTGCGTTACAAAACAAGAAAATATGGTTTACATCTATATATTTTTCTGCTACTTTGCGTAGCATTTGACTTTTTTACTGCATTTTCAGCAGATAAATTTTTTTATAAGAATATAATACCTTAAAACCCCATTTTTGCAAGCCATTCTTTTAATCTTTTTTTCTTCGCAGAAAACTTGGATATGGAAAATTCTTAGAATATGTGATACAATTTAATGTGTATAATTATATGCAAATAAATGTTCGTGACTTTTTCGTAAATTCAAAACGGTAATGTCTGTTTTCGGCAGAAAAAAGAGAGGCGAGATGTATGACAAAACCCAAAAAAAGAAATTATATGATCGGAATCACCGTTGCTTTGTCGATTGTTTGCGCCGTGATTTTTCGCATTGCAGGAAATCGTGGTATTTATCCCATAACCTTCGGACTGCTGCGCACTTTTATCTATATCGGTCTGTATATCGGGTGGGGTGTTTCTGTCAGCAAGCGGATTGTTCAGGCACAGGTGCGCCGCTATCTGGTTGCCGTATCTTCCCTTATCGTTTTCTGGTTTGCGGTAAGGTCAATGAAGTATTATTTTGTTTTCGACCCCGCTTTTTCTCGCCATTTATGGTATTGGTACTATTTTCCGATGCTTTTCATTCCGCTTATTTCCGTATTCGTTTCAATGTCACTGGGCAAGCCCGAAAACTACCGTCTGCCAAAATGGACATCACTGCTGTATATTCCTACCGTGCTTTGTCTTTTGTTGGTGGTGACAAACGATTTTCATCAGTTTGTTTTTGTTTTTTCGTCAGAAGATGTGTGGACAGACAAGAACAATGACTATGCTCTCGGATACTATTTTGTAATAGTATGGGAAATCATATGTGCTTTGACCTCGTTTACCGTTATGATAATAAAATGCCGATTGTCGCAGAGGAAAAAATATCTGCCGCTTAGTCTGCTGTGTATATCCATTGTATATGCTTTAATCTATGTAAGCGGTGCAGAATGGATGCGAATTATTGCCGGTGATATTACGGCTGTTCAGTGCCTTATGTTTACAGCCATATTTGAAAGCTGTATTCAATGCGGTCTGATACAGACTAATACCGGATATGACGCACTGTTTGAAGCCGGAACATTCAAAGCGCAGATTACCGACAGCGCCTATCACACTCGATACACGTCCGCAAACTCACCAAGGCTGTCAGAGAATGCTATGCGCTTGGCAGAAAATACAGCTGTCAGCCTTGACAAAAATACCGTACTTAAAAGCAATCCAATCGAAGGTGGTCACGTTCTTTGGCTGGAGGATATTTCAGATATAGCCGCTTTGCTCAAAGAGCTTGAGGAAAATAAAGAGATGATTGCAGAAAGCAACCTTATTGAGCAGGAAAACTATCGCACAAAGCTGAAAATCAATACCCTTCAGGAAAAAAACCGCTTGTATGATCTTTTTCAGGAACAAACGGCACATCAGATAGATTTGCTTGACAGCCTTTTTGCTCAGTACAACGCAGAAACAGATTATGAAAAACGCCGATTTCTGCTTGCAAAAATCACAGTAATAGGAGCTTACATAAAACGTAGGGGCAACCTGATGTTTATCGGTGAAAAATCAGCAACAACAGATACTTCTGAGCTGTCGCTGTGTCTTGAGGAATCTTTTGCAAACCTTGAGCTTATGGGTGTGGAGTGTGCTATTGATATTCCGGGTAACAATAAAATTGATACAAAAGACGCCGTTTCTGTGTATGACTTTTTTGAAGCAGTGACGGAAGCTGCCATAGATGATATGTGTTCGGTATGGTTGAAGGCTCGCAGTGTTACTGATTCTGTCATCTTTCATCTTGAAGTGGAGTGCGAAAGCAGTCTTGCTGATTTTGGGGAGCTTGCAGAAAGCAGTCATTTTGAGGACGGCGTATGGCGTTTTACGCTTCGGGCAAAAAAGGCAGGTGAACAGTCTTGACTACCTTTTATCAGGCATCATCAACAGAGCAATTTTTGTTAATGCTTTGTCTTTTCTTTCTGTCAATCGCAGCATTGTTTCATCTTTTAGTTTACTATGACAGATTTCAGGGTAAACTTAGCAGATATCTGAATGTCGGAATGTTTCTGATTCTGTTTGCACTGTTATCTGTATTGGGAGAAGCCTATGGAAAAATAAATAAGCAACAGCCGTACGAAGCTCTGCTTTTGTTGCCGATGTGGCTTCTGTGGTGCGTTGCAGGAGCTGCAAGCATACTTCTGATAAGCGAAGCTGTTATTTGGTATTGTCAAAAAGGCAGAACACTCAGCCGACGTTCGGTAAAGCAGGCGATAGATACGCTTGCCGATGCGATTTGTTATTTTTCTCCGTCAGGCACTGTCAAGCTGTGCAATCTTCAGATGCACCGATTGTTTCGCAGTCTTGCACAAAGCGATATGCAGACATTTGGCGAATTACAGAAGGCTCTGGAGGAATGTGATGCAAAAAGCGGTATTATCAGGCTCCCTGATGTTAGTCAGACTTATCTTTTCCCGAACGGAAAGGCGTGGCGTTATTCTCAGACAGAGATAACAGCCTCAGACGGTGTTGTCTATACAGAGGTCATATTTTCAGATGTGACAGAGCTATATGAAAAGAACTTAAAGCTAAAGGAGCAGACAGAACAGCTCAAAAAAATTTCACGTGATTTAAAGGTTCTGTCTGACAATGTTTCAGCTATGACAAAGGAAAAGGAATTACTGGCTGCTAAAACAAGACTGCACGACCGTATGAGCGCAGGAATAATTGCGATGCGTCAGATTTTACAGCAGGAGAAGACTACGGAAGAAACTGCTGATGCCGTCAGACTGTTTCAGAAAGCGGTAAGCGCGATTAAAAATGATAATGAATATCCCTTGGAACGCGGCGAGCTTGCAGAATTTTTGCGTGACGCCGATACAATCGGTGTAAAGGTTGAGCTTAACGGAGAAATGCCGCAGCAGCAGGAGCTGTACAGGGTTTTTGTTATTGCAATGCGTGAGTGCCTTACAAACAGCGTCCGTCATGCCGATGCGACAAAGCTTATGATTGATATACAGAAAGATGACAATTACTTTTCAATACGAATCACAAACAACGGCAAACCACCCGAGAGTAAAGTAACGCCAAAGGGCGGATTGCTTAATCTTTACAACCATATTGCAAATCTGAGAGGAACTATGGAAATACAGTCAGATCCTGTCTTTACACTGATTGTGACTTTACCCGTAGCTAAGGAGGGAACAGAATGAAGCAAGTGCTAATCGTTGAGGATCAGCGTATGCCACGTGAGAATATGGAACGTTTGCTTTCTGACAGCGGCAGTTATGAGCTTGCGGCAAGCATAAGCAGTGCAGAGCTTGCAGTTATAAAATGTCAGCGACAGCATATCGATCTTGTTCTGATGGATGTATGCACAACAGGCAGTAAGGACGGAATTGACGCCGCCGCAGAAATCAAAAAGCAGTTTCCTGACATAAAAATTATTATCGTAACCTCTATGGTCGAGGTAGGCTATCTTGACCGTGCCAAGTCAGCAGGTGTCGACAGCTTCTGGTATAAGGATGTAAGCCGAGAAACGCTGATTGATGTAATTGACCGCACAATGTCGGGTGAGCATATTTTCCCCGACAAGACGCCGACTGTGCAATTAGGCCGTGCCAGCAGTGCAGAGTTTACGTCAAAGGAAATAGAGGTGCTTCGCCTTGTATGTGACGGTCTGGAATACAGCGAGATTGCAGAGAAGCTGTGCGTATCTGTCAATACGGTCAAGACGCACGTTTCGCATATTCTGCAAAGAACAGGCTATTCAAACAAAACACGTCTTGCTATTGCCGTTACCAACAAAAAATTCATTATTCCAAGCATTCCCGTGGATAATGAATAACTAAAATACTTATGATAAATCCCCGATTTCATTGTGAATTCGGGGATATTTTTGTAAAAATCACCCATATGGGTGATGTGCAGTCCGAAAGCTCCCTGTATAATAGAATTGATAAATTAGTATAACAGGAGGTGGTTTAATGAAGAGAGTTGTTGTAGATATGCAAAACGGATTGTTTGGCGACGCCATAGCAACTGCTTTGCGTGATTTTGATTCGGATTTTGAGGTTTATACAAGTGAAAGTCCACTTAAAACAACTGATATTTGCGCCGACACACAAGCAAACGTACTTATTATGGAGGTCACAGCCTACACGCCGTGGAAGCTTGAGGAGCGAATGAAAATCCGTGACGAAGTAAAAGCATATTGTCCCGATTGTAAAATCGTTTTAGTGGTAGATGAAAACACAGAGAATAAATTAGCCTATAAGGTTCGCCGTGCGAAAAAAGACGGACTTATCGACAATTTCCTTTACGGCTCGGTATCTGCCACCTATTTGTCGGCAGTTGTTGATACTCTCTGACAAAACAAAGAAGAAAACAGAAACATAAATAATACTTTTGAGGTGAATTTTTATGAAACGTAAAATATCAAAAAAAGTGATAAGCATATGTCTTAGCTTGCTTATCTGCATTTCCGCTTTACCGTTTTCAATGCTTACGGTAAATGCGGCTGAATATGATATAACTATCCGCAATGTAGCTTACCCTCGCCCCGGTGCTGTACCGCAAGCTAATATTTCAAAAGAAAGCGTCAGTCGATATAATCTCTACGGCTGGGCTTGGA
Source organism: Acutalibacteraceae bacterium (assembly GCA_051881615.1). Taxonomy (GTDB): domain Bacteria; phylum Bacillota; class Clostridia; order Oscillospirales; family Acutalibacteraceae; genus CAMFTQ01. The sequence continues at coordinate 45,077 of JBJEQF010000015.1, forward strand.
TGGGTAGTGACGATACGGTAGCTATGGGACCCGACGAAAAGTTTAAAGAATTTTTTTCTTTGGTTTTAGGCAGTTCGGGTGACTTCTACTATGAATTAGATACCTTCACCGACACCGTAAGCTACAGCTTGTCACTTATGTTTGTTCTCAAGGACAAAATTGTTATTTCCGGAGTCGAATGTGATGTAGTCTTCTATGATGAAAACAACAATTTGATGGATTTTGTTCAGGGTATGTTTCTGCCCGTAAAATACGCAAGAACACAGGCAGAGGCAGTGGGCATAACTTTACCGGAAGACCTGACCGATAATGATACTATTATGGTATGTTCGACAAGCAGTAAGATGTGTTGTCCTGAAGACCATATTCATATACAAGGTCCATACAGTTATGACGACAACGGTCATTGGCGTGAATGTACTGTATGCGGTGAAAAAATATTTGACTCTGACGGCAAACACCGCAAATATTGCTCAAAAGACGAAAGCTGGATATGCATTAATCAGGCTACTGCAAGTAAAGAGGGAGAATATGTAAAACAATGCTCCGGTTGCTCGTATGTGCTGGAGAAAATAACAGTTCCGAAAACAGGGGAACAAACAGTCGTAACTACTTATGACGAATTGAGAAATGCTCTTGCAAAGGGCGGAAAGCAATGGATTAAGCTTGATTTTCCCGGTAAAACCTTTACACAGGAGGACTTCAAGTATGATTACACCCTTTGTTTGGATGACCCTGACGCTGACATTACAATAGACTTAAATAACTGTGTTCTGGAAAGAAAAACATTGTATGACAAAAGACTTTTTGAAATCAAGCAAGGAAAGCTCAGACTATGGCAGAAGGACGGAAACGGTATAGATCATTCTGTTGGCTTCAAATATAATTTTTCTTTTGATACCGGCAACGGCGAAGCAGTGTTTTATGTTGCCGACTCAGGAAGTCTTACATTGACTAATGTTCATTCTCTGTCACCGGGTTCAGACGACATAGGTACTTTTACTTATGCTTTTCCGATTGTAAAATCAAGCGGAAACCTCCGCATTGACAGTGGTTTATATTTCTCCTATAATGATACTTCTGCTGTTGAAGTTGATGGAGGTACAGTAGTTATTAACGGCGGATATTTTCAAGCATACTATTATAAGAGCTCAGCCGTGAAAATTACAGCCCCGGACAACGATAAAACTACCGCCGAAATTAACTACGGTACCTTCGGCGCACTCAACACCGCAGTTTATATGGATAGAGATACCGTTGTCACAATAAACGGCGGCAACTTTGAATATAAAATTACAGACAGAAATTTATATCAGAAAAAGGCTTTGCATGCATATAAGGCGGATTTAACCATAAACGGAGGTTATTACTACGGTTCAATAAATGCATTAGATGCAAGAGGACTTAATTCACTTAATATTTCAAACGGATATTTCAAATTGTACAATCAAACCGAAGACGGCAATTTGGCGGCAGTTTACTTGGGCGGTGATTATAGTACTAATACTATAATTTCCGGAGGAGGATATTATGGAAATAAAGGAATTGAATGCAGCAGAGAAACTGATTTTTCAAAAATTATTCCCAAAGGCTGCTATGTGACAGATGATGATACCGGTTTAGTTATTGACCATAACATCACCGATTATTCGCTCGGAGGCTCTATTGATATATTTGCAAAAAGGGCGAGAATCACAACCCAACCCTCAGGCGGTCATTCCGCTGTTATGGGTGACTCAATTGTTCTGAAAATAGACGCAGAGAATGCAAACGAGTACATATGGCACGTTATTGACGAAAACGGACATGAGCTTTCGTGGAACTATCTTTCAAACAACGGCTATGCAACTCCCGAAGTGGTTTCAGGCGGAAAAATGTTTTTCCTCAGAAACGTATCTGACTGGATGACCGGCAAGCGTGTTTACTGCAAAGTAAAAGGCTACGGCGGAACTGTTATGTCGGATATAGTTACCTTGTCCGTAGGTAAGGTAATCAAATACTGCAATGATTTGTATTTTGACGATTTCGATCAGATATGGAATCACAAAACAGTAGGAGATTTCAAGAACCTGAAAAACGACGCCGACGCTCCCTACACTATCGGTAATGTAAGGTGGGAGATGTTCAGTAAGATTCTCAGCGACGATTTTGAATTTGAAAACGGAGATAATGTAGCTGTCAGAATTGATGTTATTCCAAAGGAAGGATACTCATTTTACAGCAGCGTATTCGGAAAGCTTAACGGAATAGAATCGTATGCTACAATTAAAAATGAAGACGGCAGCCGTTCTATCGTGTTTAATATGACAATAACTGCACCCGATGAGTACAAAACGCAGAACATTGAGCTTTCGGTAGAACAGCCTGTTGCAGGCAAAGCACCTGCGGAAACAGCAATTTGCACCTCAGGTTATGCAGTACCGGGAACACCAACGTGGACGCCTGCCGAAGAAACATTCACAAGCGGCGAGCAGTACACAGTAAAAATCCCCGTAACAGCCGAGTATAAATGGGGCGATACCTCAGCGGTAACAGCAAAGGTAAACGGTAATGACGCAGAATTTGTCATTGAATCAAAGGGCAAATTCAGACTGTATTATGTTGTATATACATTTACAGCGACAGAGGAAGTGTCGACCGACCCGACAAAACCGACTGACCCAACTGCACCGACAGACCCAACTGCACCGACAGACCCAACCAAGCCGACTGACCCGACCAAGCCGACCAAGCCAACCGACCCGACAGACCCAACTGCACCGACAGACCCAACCAAGCCGACTGAGCCGACAGCACCAACCGAAGAATATATTCTCGGCGACGTTGATATGGACGGCAAGGTAAAGATAAACGATGCGACAATGATTCAAAAACATCTTGCGTCTATAATAACTCTTTCACAATTACAGAAAAAAGCCGCAGATGTAACGGCTGACGGTAATGTCAACATCAAGGACGCTACTCAGATTCAGAAGCACATCGCAGGACTGATTGATAAGTTCTGATAACAAATTAAGAATAATGCTCTGCGATGAAGTTGTATATCCGTAGCTTGCACGTGATGTTATGCGTACAAAGCAGGCAGAACGGATTGACGCTTTCTTTTATGCTTTTGTTACCGCCGAATATCTTACGGCGGTAACGGACGCATTATAATATCAGTAAACTATAATTCAGGAGGTAAATTATGAGCAACAAACAAAAAACAATATCAAAACGACTTTTAAGCTTACTGCTTACGCTGACTATGGTGCTGGGTATGATTCCGGCTATGAGTATTTCGGCTTCTGCGGCTACAGTAAAGGGTTCCGGCACGATTGACGATCCTTACGTTCCCACAGATAAGGATACGTTTATGGATGCGTTGTTTTGGCAATCCGGAAAATATATTAAGCTGAAAAACTTTACCCTTACTTATAAAGGTGTTTCTCAGTGGTTTAAAATGACTAAGGATAAAGTCTTTCTTCTTGAAGGAACAAACACTTTAAATCAATACGAAGCGACGTATCCTCTTATCACAGTGGACGGATGCAATCTGACCATTGAGGGCGACGGCGTATTGCAGTATGGAATGTACTACGACAGCGGGGATGAATTTACATCCAGAACTCAGCCTGTGTTTATAACGCAAAACGAAGGAAGCATCACCGTAAACGGCGGTACCTTCAAGGAGGTTGACTATATATCTAAATTTGATCCTTCCGGCCTGTTTTATGGCAATGTTACGGTAAACGACGGTCTGTTCATCCCACAAAAAGAAACAAGGAACGTTATAAAATACAGTAATGATATGGCAGTCCTTGATACAAGTTATATTTTCCGTGACCCCAAAAGTGTAGTAATAAACGGCGGTATATTTGAGAACGCATTTTTCACTTTCAATACCTACGCCTTCTGCTCCTCTGATGATTATAAGCTCTCTTCGTCAAATAAATCGGGATGGAATGATGTAAGCAGCTACAATATAAAAAATGCTGTTTTCCGTTTTGATTACTCTGCTGCGGGTGATCTTGGCTTCGTCTTTTCCACAAGAGAGGATAGTATATCCAGAAAGGCATTTGACAAAGCGAAGCTGGTGCAGACCTTCATCAAGAATACACAGTATAACAATCTTCTGCTGAATAAAGACGCTCTGCCCAGTCAGACGCAACTTCTTATTTCGGATATAAATGTCCTTAGGAATACGTTAATAGATATGAACGAGGACGGTCACAGCCTTGACGTTGTATTTATGAACGGAATGAATTCGCTCAAGCTTGACAAAATCACAGCGGCAGGCACAGCACCCTCTGTTGACGGCGAAATTCAGGTCGCAGAGAACACAGCGCCAAATGTAGAGATAACCGTCAGCCTTACGGGCAGAATGAAGGAGTATTGGGATTCCCTGCCTAATAAAGACGAGCTTGTCAATGAGCTGTTAAGAAAAACCACCATATACCTCTACTCGGCTGATTATTCCCAAACGATTACATACACAGCTGACGGTGTCAACAGCTTCACCGTTACCGACAACAAAAACGATACTTACACCTACAAGCTGACAATGCCGAAAATGTCTGCCGGCGACAGCTACAGACTTCAAGTCAATACGTCCCTGTTTCGATCCTCAACGACAATGATAACTGCGTATGAAAATCCGCTGACCGGCCGTGTGGTATTCACAAGCGGCGCAATAGTCGGCAGTGAAATCGTGGTTAATCTGGTTAACGGCACAGTCACACAGGTTAAAAGTCCGCTTTATATGTGGCAGATCTCCGAGGACGGCGGCAAAGCGTGGACAAATCTCACCGATGAAAACGCAGATAAAAAGAGTTATATTCCGCTTGCAAGCCAGGTCGGCTGTATGCTGCGCCTTTGCGTTACGTCAACGGACTACTCAGGTGTACTTGTCAGCCAGCCGTTAACCGTTACAAAGGCGGTTAACAATAAAATACCGACAACGCCAACCCTCTCTGTGGTGAAGGACGAAGAAACAGGCGAATACACAACGCTGATTATCCATAATTACTCAGAGGATCAGGAATATATTTGGTATTCAGGCCCTGTTTCTGATGTGTCGGATATTGATTGGGATAGAACGGCACAAAAGCTGACAGCGGAAAAAACAACGGGTATGCCTTTATACAGAGCCTGCCATATCTACACAAGATTCAAAGAGACCGAGGGAACAAAGACCGGTACGCAGATAGCATACAACTATATTAGTATTGGGGATCCACTGTACTTACAGAGAGTAACCCTTGAAGGCTATACAGATTCAGGCGACCTCAATAAGATTTATGTTCCACTTGGAGAGAGCGTGACTGTCAAGGTCAACAAAGAGCCGTATGATGCCAAGCAGTGGAGTAACTGCACATTTGGACCTCGTTACGGCAAAACGGATATTTACACTGTTATAGACGGAAGCACGGCACCCAGCGGTGATATGCCCTACAGCATTACCATAACGGGCGACAAGGTGGGTACTGCAGAGCTTGCACTGTACTATCAATACGGTCAGTCATACTACGGCATGTGGAATGTTGTTGTATATGACCCTGACGGCGATATTCCTATGGTTACATTCAGTCAGCGTCCCGAGTATGACGATATTACCCTTTATACCGGCGACAGCCTAACCCCAATGCCTCAGACTGTTACGATGCGTCCTGAAGCGGCTAATGCAATCTACAACACCTTTGAATGGTATGTCTGCGGCTCTGTTTCAGACGCTGTCAGCTGGACTCCAAGCTATAACGCATCGAGCAATCCGTATATAAGCATAGACAAGACCACGGGCAGAGTTACAGCATTACAGGATACCTCATCTTTGACAGGTAGGTATTTGGAGTACAAGAATGTTGTTCTCTACGCCGTAAGCTCTGACGGCGACAAAGTTAAGGTTGCACAGTATGCTGTTGATGTAAGGAAGCCTGATATACCCCTTAGCAGCATAACAATTATGCCCACCAGCGCAAAAATGGCACCTGGAACCGCTATGACGCTTACTGCGATCAAGACTCCGTCAAATACAACGGTGACCGACCCTGTTGTATGGAGCTTGCTTGCCGGCAGCAGCTTCACACTTGATACAAACGGCAAGTTGACCGTTTCCGAATCTGCATCTGAGGGCGAGTGGGCAGAAGTCGGCGTATATTGTGGCGAAACACTGTATGACACCTGCAAAATTACGGTCGAGAGCACACCGGCTGTAATAATCGACACGATTGCCGCAACCATTGAGCCTCCTGTTGCCGGTGCGAACGCCGCTGTGGGACCTGTAGGATTACCTGACGGTGCAATACTCGAGACCGGTGTCCACACTGCAACAGCATGGTATGATATGTCTGACGGTGAACCGGGAAGAAGAATGTCCGATACCGATGTATTTGTAGAAGGAAAGACCTACCGTATTACCCTTCTCATTGCCGCCGATTCAGGTTATGCTTTTGCAACTCCTCTATCCACCCTCACGCTCAATGGCGATACTCCGTCAATCAAATTAAACTCTGAATCTTATGTGGTAATAAGCAAAGATTATGTTGCAACGGCGTCTGTCACAGATCCGACAGATCCAACAGAGCCGACCGAACCAACCGAAAAATATATACTCGGCGATGTTGATATGGACGGCAAGGTAAAGATAAACGATGCGACAATGATTCAAAAACACGTTGCATCTATAATAACTCTTACTGAATTACAGTTAAAAGCCGCAGATGTAACGGCTGACGGTAATGTCAACATCAAGGACGCTACCAAAATTCAGAAATTCCTTGCAGGTCTGATTGATAAGCTTTGATAACAAATGAAAAATAAGTGGTGTTTAATTATGGGAATTATTTCCTGTATTCTTTCACTTTGCAGTTGCACTCAAAAGCCTGTAAAGCCCCAAAATGAGCTGACCTCGGTTTCAATTTCTCAAAGTCATATGGACAGAACAGAGTGCTTCCATTTTTGGGCAAGAGTTGAAAACAACTCTTGCCTGCTTGACGCAGAATGTCTTATCGTTGATTACGATAACAACACTTGTGAAGAAATAAGCCTCACCGATACACAAATAACAGAAGAAGATTTCAGGCATTTTTCCGAGCTTGACAAGGAATACGACTTTTGCAGTCATATAAAAAAAGAGAGGAAGAATAACAAATTTTTCATCCTTGACGAAACGGTCACAGGCTTTAGTGTTAAGTACGGTGAGGACAGCTTCAATATTGAAACAAACGGCGAGTGCTTCAAAAATGTAAAGGATTTTTTCTTTCAGCTTGCCGAAAGGTATGCTGACAATAACAAATAAACAGCTTCCGAAAACGGAAGAAATAATCGGAAATATAAATATTTTATCTTAATGAAAAAGCGTGATATGCTTTCTGTATTTATAAGGAGGAACTACTATGGGACTTTTTGACAAGAAATTCTGCGATATTTGCGGAGATAAGGTTAATATGCTTACACAGCAAAAGCTGTCAGACGGCTATCTTTGCTCTGACTGTAAGCACAAATTAGGCTCGTTTACAAGCGGCTGGAAGCAGAGAACTGTTGACGATGTAAAAAGACATCTTGAATTAAGAGAGCAGAACAAGCAAAAATATCAGCAGTTTAGCTGCACTGCAACGGCAGGCGGCAGTAACAGCTCAATTCAGGTTGACTTTAACAACCGTTGGTTTATTTTTGCGATAAGCAACAGAGATTATAAAAGCGGAAATCCGCAGATTTTTGATTTTTCACAGTTACAGGATTTCTGGCTTGAGCAGGAGTACAGAACGCTTTCCGACTCTGACCGTGACGGTATTCCTGACAGCAGAGATAATTTCGACAACAGGCAGTCCAATAATCAGAACAATGGCTCTGCTGACTTTATGAACGGAATGAATCGGATGTTCGGCAATATGCAGACAGGTATGGTTAATGTTCCGCTTTCTGCACAGCCGTTTGTGCGCAACGCCGACTCGGGTTATTCAAGCTCGGGCAGCATTAAAGAGATAAGCGGAATAAACGCTTGCTTCAGAGTGACTGATCCATATATAACCGGTGAAATTTCATTTTCTGTCGGATATGTAAGCTCAAACAATCAGATGGAGCTTATGCAGGCTTACGAAACAGGTGTTCAGATAATGCAGCTTTGTCAGCAAATCAAGCAGGGCGGTATGCAGAATATGAACAACGGCTACGGTCAGACGATGAATAACGCTTATGGACAGCAGATGAATTACGGCTACGGACAGCCAATGCAGCAAAACGGCTATGCACAGCAGCCAATGCAACAGGGATACGGACAGCCAATGCAGCAAAACGGCTACGCACAGCAGCCAATGCAACAGGGCTACGGTCAGCCTATGCAGCAAAACGGCTACGCACAGCAGCCAATGCAACAGGGCTACGGTCAGCCTGTGCAGCAAAACGGCTACGCTCAACAGCAAGTGCAGCAGGGATACGTTCAACAGCAGCCTAATCAGAACGGTGTATGGTTCTGCCCTAATTGCGGAACACAGAATACAACAAATTTCTGTTTCAACTGCGGTTCTCCAAAGCAGTAAATATTAAGTAAAGGAGAATTACTATGGGATTATTTGATATGCTTGCAGGCAAGGCGGCAAATGAAATAGGAAAAGCAGTAAAGCAGGGTGTGAACAATGCCGTAAATAACAAAAAAGAAAAGATTGTTTTCAGCAGTCTGCCCGACAGCTACGAGCAGTTTATAAGCCTTCCTCAGGCTTGTTTGTCAACACCGTTTGAAACAGCGGCTATGGCTGTGCTTGCATTTTGCTTTTATCCTAAGGACAAGGAGCTTTGCTGTAAAATGCTTGATTTTCTGAGAGGCCCACGACCGATGAACGGTGCAGATAAGCAATTCATAGCAGACCGCTTTCGCAGTAAGGACTATGTGCCGAGGTCATATTTTGCAGGAGCTACTCCCGACAACGACTATCAGCCTGTTGCACCCTATACGGTAGAGGTCAGAGAAAATCAGTATTCCTATGCAACAGACGGGATTGCAAAGCTTTTTATCCCCTCGGGCGGAGCAGACGACCCCCGACCGATACAGCTTCGCAAGGCAAAGGACGGCAAGTGGTATCTCTGGGAATACTCAAGCATACTTCTTGATATTCGTCAGCCTGAAAGCGCAGATCCTTGGGCGTAAACGCAAAAGGAGCATATGCTTAGCATTACTCATCTGTGTTACGGATTGATGCTTTCTTTTATGCTTTTGTTACCGCCGAATATCTTACGGCGGTAACAGACGCAT
>JBJEQF010000016.1:0-121791 GCA_051881615.1 Acutalibacteraceae bacterium
CTATATATCCGATTGCTCCGCCGTAAATTCCACGCTTGTTGTTTTCAAGCTCGTTAATAATCTCCATAGCTCTGATTTTCGGCGCACCCGAAAGTGTGCCTGCCGGCAGAACTGCGTCAATAGCGTCAAGTGCCGATTTGTCGTCCCTGATTTCGCCGTTTACCGTTGAGCCTATGTGCATTACGTGGCTGAAGCGCAGTATCTGGTGATATTTGTCAACCCTGACCGTTCCGAATTTGCTTATCCTGCCTATATCGTTTCTGCCCAAATCAACAAGCATATTATGCTCGCTAAGCTCCTTTTGGTCATTTAACAGATCCTGTTCAAGCTGTTTGTCCTCCTGCTGCGTTTTGCCTCTCGGTCTTGTTCCGGCAAGTGGGTAGGTAGAAAGTGCTTTGCCGTCAAGCTTTACAAGCGTTTCGGGAGATGCGCCTGCAATTTCTATATCGTCTGAAGAAAAATAAAACATAAACGGTGACGGATTGAGCTTTCTTAAAACCTCGTATGTGTAAAACAGTGAGCCGTCCATTTCAGCTTCGAGCCTGTTTGAAAGCACCACCTGAAATATATCGCCCTCACGTATATATTCCTTTGCTTTTTCAACCATTCTGCCGTATTGCTCACCGTCAAACAAGGGCTTGAACTCTGATTTCAGCAAAGGCTTGGGCGGCTCGTCAGCCTCGCCGTTTATAATTATGTCCTCCATAATGTCAAGCTCCTTTACGGCGCTTTCATAATTCTTGTCAATGTCATCAGTCTGCATATTTGCAATTATGATGATTTTATTTTCCATATTGTCAAAGGCGATAACCTTGTCAAAGAGCATCAAGTCAACATCCTTAAAGCTTCCGTCGTCCTCTGCGTCAAGATTTAATAAAGGCTCGCTGTATTTGATGTAGTCGTAGCCAAAGTAGCCGACAAGTCCTCCCGTAAAGGTGGGCAGATAATCAAGGCGTGGACTTTTGTGCTCGTCAAGTATTTCTTTTATGTACGCTCTTGGGTTATCTCTTATTTTTTTTACACCGTTTTTGTCAATTACCGTTACGTTATAGTCCTTACAGCTTATCTCTGCCTTTGGGTCAAAGCCTAAAAATGTGTAACGTCCTGTTTCCTTTGTGTCCTCAATTGATTCGAGCATATAGCAGTGAGTGCTGATTTTTTTCAGCTTTTTAAGCACCTCAATAGCTGTAATCTCACATTTAAGCTCACGGCTTACAGGTACTGTCTTAAAGTCGCTGTACTTTTCAAAAATTTCCTGTTTTGTGGGTTTTGCAGTCATAATAATTTCTCCGTTCTGAATTTGTTTTGCAATATGCCTGCAAAGGACAAATAAAAAGTCCTTGGCAATACATATTGTATTACCAAGGACGAAAATTCTGCTTTCCGCGGTGCCACCTTGATTTATGGTAACCCATACTCTTTGCAAGATACTATCATATCTCTGACCGTTTACGTAGGTCTGCACGTTACGGAATACTCGGCTTTTGCCTTTCGCCGTACCCTCGGCGGTCCATTTAATAAGCCGTTTACTGCTCTTTCCCAGCAACAGAGCTCTCTGTGAGTGCGTATCTTATTTTTATCTCCGCTTCATCGGTTTGATTATTCACTTTACCAGATTATAGCACTAAAGCATTTGTTTGTCAACAAAATTTTTGGATAACAATTCAGAGAATGTTCTTATCAATCCTCATTAACAAGCACCTTTTCGATTTCGCTTATATACATTTTGTGGTAATCGCCGTTTTTGTATGATGACAAAATTGACTTATCAACAGCACTTTCTTCGTTCAAAAACTGACCGTAAAGCTTTTTGCAGACAAGCACAAGCTTTGCCTGTGAAAAGTACGGTGCTTTATCGTCAAAAACAGCAGTTATGCCCGTTTCCTTTGGCTTGTCGTAATCTCTGCCCGATTTACTGCCGCAAAAGCTAAGTACATCACGGTAGCTGTCATCAAAAAAGCTCATTGTAAAGTACTCGCCGTTTTCCAGAAATTCGTAGGTATATCTCTGCGGTCTGATAAATGTAAACGCAACAGGCTTGTTCCACATAATGCCGACGCCGCCCCAGCTGACGGTCATTGTGTTAAATTTTTCTTTGTCGCCTGCCGTTACAAGCGCCCAGTCCTTTCCGATAAGGTCAAACGGATTGTTACAAATCTGATTCGGGTTAATTTCTTTAAAGCTCATTTTTATAATCTCCTTAAATCAATTTATTATATTTTACCATCTGTATGAATAATATACAAGATTTTTTGAAAATATACATAATTTATACATTGTGTTTTTCAATAACAATTTCAAGAATTTGCCTGTTTTATAATTCAACAATTAGTACAATATGCAGATATCAGCTGATTTGTTGTAATACAGTACAGAATATATACTGCGCTTTAGTTCCTGCTTGTGCAACACTACAAAATATCTGATGTTTGAATATTTATACACAAAACGCTTGATTTTTTGCATAAAGTGTGTATAATATAGCTGTAAGTTAAATTTTTGCAATTCGGAGGTAATTAAAATGGCAGAAAAAATTAAAAAGGTTGTTTTGGCTTATTCGGGCGGACTTGATACTTCTATCATCATTCCGTGGTTAAAAGAAAATTACGACAACTGCGAGGTTATCGCTGTTTCGGGTGACGTAGGTCAGGGTACAGAGCTTGAAGGCCTTGAAGAAAAGGCTATCGCTACAGGCGCTTCAAAGCTATATATTGAGGATTTAAACAAGGAGTTTATTGAGGACTACGTATGGCCTACACTTAAGGCAGGCGCAGTTTACGAGGGCAAGTATCTTTTAGGAACATCCTTTGCACGTCCTGTAATTGCAAAAAGAATTGTTGAAATCGCTCTTGCAGAGGGTGCTGACGCTATTTGCCACGGCTGCACAGGCAAGGGTAACGATCAGGTTCGTTTTGAGCTTGCTATTAAAGCATATGCTCCGGATATGAAAATTATTGCACCGTGGAGAACATGGGAATTCAAATCACGTGAAGAGGAAATCGCCTATGCAGAGGCAAAGGGTATTCCGCTTAAGATAAACAGAGAAACAAACTACAGCAAGGACAAAAACATCTGGCATTTAAGTCACGAGGGTCTTGACCTTGAGGATCCTGCAAATGAGCCTACATATAATACTCCCGGCTTTTTGGAGCTTGGTGTTTCTCCCGAAATGGCACCCGACGAGCCTACATATATCACAATCGGCTTTGAAAAAGGTATTCCTACTACACTCAACGGCGAAAAGCTTGACGGTGTTACAATGGTTAAAAAGCTCAACGAGGTAGGCGGTGCTAACGGCATCGGCATTACGGATATGGTAGAAAACCGTCTTGTAGGTATGAAGGCAAGAGGCGTTTATGAAACTCCGGGCGGTACAATCCTTTACGCTGCTCACAGCAAGTTAGAGGAAATCTGCCTTGACCGTGACACACAGCACTACAAGGCAAATGTAGCCAACCGTTTTGCAGAGCTTGTTTACTACGGACAGTGGTACACTCCTTTAAGAGAAGCTCTTTCAGCATTTGTTGACTCTACACAGGAAACCGTTACAGGTGAGGTTAAGCTCAAGCTCTACAAGGGCAACATCATTGACGCAGGCGTTACAAGCCCGTACTCACTTTATGATGAAGAAATCGCAACCTTTGACGAGGACGAGGTTTACAATCAGAACGATTCAGCAGGCTTTATCAATCTTTTCGGTCTGCCGATTAAGGTTCGTGCTAAAAAGGGTCTTATCAAATAAGATTACATTATACTATATACTACAGCAAAAACAGGGGCAGGGCATTCTCTGCCCCGTATAATGCTTTTTACAGCATTTTTTAACTATTGCTTTATGAGGTGAAAATATGCAGCTTTGGCAGGGTAGATTTAAAAAATCTCTTTCAAAAACAACAAACGACTTCAACAGCTCAATTTCCTTTGACAGCCGTATGTATCGTGAGGACATCGAGGGTAGTATTGCCCACGCAACAATGCTCGGCGAATGCGGTATTATCAACAAAGAGGACGCAGAGATTATCTGCAACGGACTTGAAGAAATCCTTGCAGACATCGACAGCGGTGCTTTGCAGATTGATATGGAAGCAGAGGACATTCACACCTTTATTGAGGGCGAGCTGACAAAACGACTGGGTGACAACGGAAAACGTCTGCACACAGCAAGAAGCCGTAACGATCAGGTGGCGGTTGACACAAAGCTGTATATCAAAAAAGAAATCGTAACGCTCAAGCAAATGGTAAAGGATTTGATAGCCGTTATCTGCGAAAAGGCAGAAAAATACAGCGACACAGTAATGCCCGGCTATACACATCTGCAAAGAGCACAGCCTATCACCTTCGGACATCATCTGCTTGCATACGGCGAAATGCTTTTAAGAGATTTGTCAAGGCTTGACGACTGCTTAAAGAGAACCGATGAAATGCCACTCGGCAGCTGTGCGTTGGCAGGTACTACATACCCCATTGACAGAACGATTACTGCAAGGCTGTTAGGCTTTGACCGTATAACGAACAACTCGCTTGACGGTGTTTCAGACAGAGATTACTGCATTGAATTAGCGTCTGTGCTGTCGATTATTATGGTTCACCTTTCAAGATTTTCAGAAGAAATCATTATGTGGTGCAGCTGGGAGTTTAAGTTTATTGAGCTTGATGATGCATTCTCAACAGGCTCATCCATTATGCCGCAAAAGAAAAATCCCGATATTGCAGAGCTTGTAAGAGGTAAAAGCGGCAGAGTTTTCGGCGACACAATGACGCTTTTAACAATTATGAAGGGTATTGCGCTTGCATATAACAAAGATATGCAGGAGGACAAGGAGGCAATCTTTGACGCAATTGACACTGTCAAAATGTGTCTGACAGCGTTTACTCCGATGCTCGACACTATGAGAGTAATACCCGAAAATATGAGAAAAGCGGCGGCCGGCGGATTTATCAACGCAACAGACTGCGCGGACTTCCTGACGAAAAAGGGCGTTCCCTTCAGAGATGCGTACAAGGCAACGGGCGCACTCGTTGCAAGATGTATTGAGCTTAACACCGACCTTGAGCATTTGCCGCTTGATGAGTACAAGAGCGTGTGCGATGTATTTACAGACGAGGTATATGACGCAATTTCGCTTGAACGCTGTACTAACGAGAGAAAATCCTTCGGCGGTCCTGCCGCCGAAAATGTAAGAGCGCAGGCAAAAAGAGTTAAGGAGCTTATCAAATAAAAAATTTTAAGGACTGATTTTATGATAAAAGCAGGAATTATAGGTGCTACAGGCTATGCGGGCGCAGAGCTTGTGCGTATTCTGACAACTCACCCCAACGCAGAAATTGCAGCTGTAAGCTCGGTTTCGTTTGAGGGTAAAAAGCTAAGCGACGTCTACCCCTCCTACAGATTTTTAAACGATATGGTTTGTGAAAAATCAGAGGACGTTGTAGAAAAAAGTGACGTTATCTTTGCCGCACTCCCGCACGGACTTTCTCAGGAGCTTGCCGCCGATTGCGACAAAAAGGGTAAGGCGTTTATAGATTTGGGCGCAGACTTCCGCCTTGAAAGCGAAGAAGAATACAAGCAGTGGTACGGCGGTGAATTTATCGACAAAGAGCTTCACAAAAAGGCCGTTTACGGCTTGCCCGAGCTTTTCAGAGATAGCATAAAGGGCAAAAAAATTATCGCAAACCCCGGCTGTTACACAACCTGCTCTCCGCTTGCTCTTGCTCCTGCCGTAAAAGCAGGACTTGTAAGCACCAAGGGCATTATCTGCGACTGCAAAAGCGGTGTGACAGGTGCAGGCAGAGGACTGTCACAGGGCAGTCACTACCCTGAGCTTAACGAGGGCTTCCACGCATACAAGGCGGCTGCTCACAGACACACTCCCGAAATTGAGCAGACTCTGTCAAGGCTAAGCGGTGAAAAGGTAGTTATCACATTTATTCCGCATCTTCTGCCTGTAAACAGAGGTATTCTTGCCACCTGCTACGCAAGAATAAACGAGGGCGTGACCTTTGAGCAGATAGTAGACGAATACAAGAAATTTTACAAGGACGAGTATTTTATAAGACTTCTACCTCTCGGAGAAAATGCTGATATTCACAACGTAAAATACTCGAACTTCTGCGATATATCACTTCATTTTGACGAAAGAACAAACACTCTTATCGCCGTTTCGGCTATTGACAATATGGTAAAGGGTGCGGCAGGACAGGCAATTCAGAATATGAATATAATTTTCGGACTTGACGAAAAGACAGGTTTGATGATTGTTCCGCCTGCATTTTAAGCGAGGATAACTTATGGAATATAAATTTATAAACGGCGGTATAACAGCGCCAAAGGGCTTTACGGCACAGGGTGTATGCTGTAGCATAAAGCAGTCAAACACAACAAAGCGTGACTTAATGCTTGTCAAAAGCGAGGTTCTTTGTAACAGTGCTGCTGTATTTACAAAAAATCTTGTAAAAGCAGCACCTATCTACGTTACAAAAAATCACCTTGAAAACGGCAAGGCACAGGCGATTATTGCAAACAGCGGCAACGCAAACACCTGCAACGCAGACGGTATAGAGGTAGCAGAAAATATGTGCAGACTTGCCGCAAAAGCACTTGATGTTGACGAAAACGATGTAATTGTTGCGTCAACAGGTGTAATAGGTGTTCCTCTGCCGATAAAAGCAGTTGAAAACGGTGTTAAAATGCTGAAAGGAACCCTCACCAAAGACGGCGGTACAAATGCCGCCGAAGCAATTATGACTACAGACACCGTAAAAAAAGAAATGGCTATGCAGATTACTCTTGACGGCAAAACGGTGACAATAGGCGGTATTGCAAAGGGAAGCGGAATGATACACATAAATATGGGTACTATGCTCTCATTTGTAACGACAGACGCCGCAGTTTCTCCCGAAATGCTAAAAGAGGCTCTTACAGAGGCGGTTGAGGACAGCTACAATATGGTATCTGTTGACGGCGACACCTCAACTAATGACACGCTTGCAATTCTTGCAAACGGACTTGCAGGCAACAAGGAAATCACAGAAAAGAATGACGATTACAGAGTATTTGTAAACGCACTGACCACTGCATTCAAAGAAATTTCAAAACAACTTGCAAAGGACGGCGAGGGTGCTACAAAGCTTCTCATCTGCTCTGTAGACGGTGCTAAAAGCAAAAAGGACGCAAGAGGCGTTGCAAAGAGCGTAATCTGCTCAAGCCTTGTAAAGGCGGCTATGTTCGGCTCTGACGCAAACTGGGGCAGAGTGCTGTGCGCTATCGGCTACAGCGGTATGGACGTTGACATAAGCCGGGTGGACGTTTCTTTTAAATCCTCAAAGGGCGAAATCCCCGTATGCAAAAACGGCGCAGGAATAGAATTTTGTGAAGAAAAGGCAAAAGAAATTCTGCTTGAGGACGAAATTGAAATTGCAGTAGCGCTAAATGACGGCGAATTTTCATCACAGGCATTCGGCTGTGACCTTACTTACGAATATGTAAAAATCAACGGCGATTACCGTACATAAATAAGAGGTATTATTATGGAAGTTTCAAAAAGAGCGCAGGTGCTTGTTCAGGCACTGCCCTACATTCAGAAATACGCAGGTGAAACCGTAGTTGTAAAATACGGCGGAAACGCAATGCTCAACGAGGAGCTTAAAAGCGCAGTTATGAGTGACATCGTGCTTATGCAGCTTGTCGGAATAAACGTAGTTCTTGTTCACGGCGGCGGACCCGAGATAAGCACAATGCTTAACAAAATCGGCAAAAAGAGCGAGTTTAAAAACGGTCTGCGTGTAACAGATGATGAAACTATCGACATTGTTCAGATGGTGCTTGCAGGCAAGGTAAACAAAAGCCTTGTTCAGCTTCTTGAAAATCACGGCGGCAAGGCAATAGGACTTTGCGGACTTGACGGAAGAATGCTGATGGCAGAAAAAATTATAACAGGCGACGACTTAGGCTTTGTAGGAGAGATTACCGAGGTAAACGCAGAGCCTATAAAAAACGTAATTGAAAAGGGATATGTTCCGATTATCGCAACGGTTGCAGGCGGTTACAAGGGCGAGGTTTATAACGTCAATGCCGACACTGCCGCTGCGCAGATTGCAGCGAAGCTGGGAGCTAAAAAGCTCATTCTTATGACAGACATCAGAGGACTTCTGCGTGATAAGGACGATGAAAGCACAATAATTTCAGTTGTAAACGTAAGCGAGGTTCCAAGCCTTAAAAGAGAGGGAATCATAAGCGGAGGTATGATTCCGAAAATCGACTGCTGTGTTGAGGCTGTCAGACAGGGTGTTAGCAGAGCACACATAATAGACGGCAGAATACCCCACTCAATTCTGATTGAGCTGTTCAGTGACGAGGGTATCGGAACGATGTTTTATTGATATTTTGCAGTGCGAAAGGGTATAACAAATTGATACAAAACACTACAATAAGAGAAATGACAATAGACGATTACGAAGAAATATACGCAATGTGGCAGATTACTACCAAAAGAGCCTTGTCCTCTGCCGATAAAAAAGAGTCTATAAAGGAATACTTAGAGCGAAATCGTGGTCTTAGTCAGGTAGCTGTTAATAACGGCAGAATAATCGGCACAGTGCTTGCAGGTCACGACGGCAGATTCGGCTTTATTCACCATATGGCTGTAATGCCACAGTTCAGGCGACAGGGTATTGCTCACGCTATGGCACAGCGCTGTATTTCTAAAATTAAGTCACAGGGCATAGAAAAAACCTACATATTCTGCTATGAAAACAACTGTTTGGGGCAATCCTTCTGGAGCGACTTCGGCTTTGTCAAGCGTGATGATTTGTATGTTTTTTCTTATGACAATCAAGCCACTGCAAAAGAGTAGAATTTATGAGGGGAGCAAAAATGAGTAATCAGGATAAAATAATAGGGCTTGACAACGAAAATATAATGCACACCTACGGCAGATACCCTGTTGCTCTGAAATCGGGTAAAGGTGTATTTGCAAAGGACGCAGACGGAAAAGAATATTTAGACGTAAGCTCCGGAATAGGTGTAAACAGCTTAGGCTACTGTAATGACGGCTGGGTTCAGGCTGTGACAGAGCAGTTAAACACAATTCAGCATATGTCAAACTATTACTACAATGAAAAAGCCGCACTTTTAGCACAACAGCTTTGCAATTCTTCGGGACTGAGCCGAGCATTTTTCGGCAACAGCGGAGCAGAAGCTAACGAATGTGCCATTAAGGTTGCAAGAAAGTACAGCTTTGACAAATACGGACAGGACAGAAACGAAATTGTTACGCTTACCAATTCATTCCACGGCAGAACGGTAACAACGCTTTCGGCAACGGGACAAGACGTTTTTCACAACTACTTTTTCCCGTTTACAGACGGCTTTAAATATGCACAGCCGAATGATTTTGAAAGCGTAAAAAATGCAGTCAGCGACAAAACGTGTGCGATTATGATTGAGTGCATACAGGGCGAGGGCGGAGTCAACATAATGGACGCTGATTTCGTCACAGAAATTGCAAGGCTGTGCAGTGAAAAGGATATACTTTTAATAGTTGACGAGGTTCAGACAGGCATAGGCAGAACAGGCAAACTGTTTGCATTTGAGCATTACGGCATAAAGCCTGACCTTGTAACGCTTGCCAAAGGCTTGGGCGGAGGACTGCCTATCGGCGTGTGCCTTTGCTCTGAAAAGCTCAAAGACGTTATGTCACCGTCAACTCACGGCACAACCTTCGGCAGTAACCCTGTTGTGTGCGCAGGTGCATTGTACGTTTTAAGCGTAGTAAACAACGAGGAATTTTTAAACGAGGTCTGCAAAAAGGGCGACTATCTTTGCGAAAAGCTGATAAAAATAGACGGTGTAAAGTCAGTTCGCCACAGAGGACTTATGGTGGGAATTGAACTTGAACTTGACAACGCAAAGGATATGGCGGCAAAATGCACAGAAAACGGACTTCTGATTATAACGGCAAAAAATCTGCTGAGAATGTTGCCGCCGCTTAACATAACATACGAAGAAATCGACAAGGCTGTAGAGATTTTAAAGGCTGTTGTTGAGAATAATAAATAAAATACATATCAGGCTTACAAGACTGCTGTTCTTTTATATTTTGTGTATGTTTTAATTTCAGCACTTGCATTGTAACGTCAAATGCGTTACAATTATCACAAAGGAGTTGAGTGATATGGATAAATCCGCAACACTGAATTTAAGAGTAAATCCAATCGTAAAACAAAGAGCCGAGGACGTTTTGTCACGTTTGGGAATACCGATGTCGACGGCTATTGATATGTATCTTAATCAGATTTCATTAACAGGCGGAATACCGTTTGCGGTGGTACTGCCAAAGTCCTCGTCCGGTGTTAATGCCGATTTGTTAAGCGATGATGAAATACACGCAAAGCTCAAAGACGGCTATGACGATATGAAAGCCGGCAGAGTTCAAAACGCCGCTGACGCATTTAATAAATTCAGAGAGAACCACTGATATGAAACAGTTTACGGTACAAATCACAGACAAAGCCTTAGAGGATATGGAAGAAATCTATGACTATATCGCAAAACAGCTTCAGTCACCCGAAAATGCTATGCGACAATATAACAGAATTGCCGATGCCATTGAGGGGTTAAGTGTTTTGCCTCAGCGCATTATGATTATGAAGTCTGAACCCGAGCATAGTATGGGATTGCGACAGCTTGTTATTGACAATTTTTCTGCATTTTATCTTATAGAAGATAATCGTGTAACAGTTGTCAGAGTTCTTTACAGCTCTTCTGACATCAGCAAAAGATTGATTGATAATATTAAATAAAAAACCGAAAGGATTTGATTTATATGAAGCATTTACTTAAATTATCCGACTGCACGTCACAGGAAATTACCGACATTTTAAACCTTGCCGACCAGCTCAAATATGAGCAGAAGCACAACATACCGCACAGACACCTCGAGGGTAAAAGCCTTGGTATGATTTTTGAAAAGGCAAGCACACGCACACGTGTTTCGTTTGAGGTTGGTATGAACCAGCTCGGCGGCTATCCGCTGTTTTTATCTTCAAACGATTTGCAGATAGGCAGAGGCGAGCCTGTTGAGGACACGGCAAGAGTATTATCCCGTTTTCTTGACGGCATTATGATAAGAACCTTTGAGCAGGAAGAGGTAGAAAAATTAGCTGAGTACGGCTCAATCCCTGTTATCAACGGTCTTACGGACTACTGCCACCCCTGCCAGGTTTTAGCCGACCTTATGACTATCAGAGAGTTCAAGGGCAAGCTTGAGGGACTTAAAATGACATTTATCGGTGACGGCAATAATATGATGAACTCACTTATTGTCGGCGCACTCAAAACAGGTATGAGCATTTCTGTAGCCTGCCCCGAGGGTTACGAGCCGCCGCAGGATATTCTTGACTTTGCCGTAGAGTACGGCGACAAATTTGAAATGGTAAGAAAACCGCTTGACGCGGCTAAGGACGCTGACGTAGTTATCACTGACGTATGGGCTTCTATGGGTCAGGAGGACGAAAAGAAAATCAGAGAACAGGCTTTTGCAGGCTATCAGGTAAACAGCGAGCTTATGTCTGTTGCCAAAAAGGACGCTATGGTGCTTCACTGTCTGCCAGCTCACAGAGAAGAAGAAATCACGGCAGAGGTATTTGAGGCTCACGCAAACGAGATTTTTGAGGAAGCAGAGAACAGACTTCACGCACAAAAGGCAGTTCTTGTAACAGTTATGAAGGACTGATTTATAAAGGGAGGGATATTTGTGAAAAGAACAGACTACATTAAGTGGGACGAGTACTTTATGGGTGTAGCGCTGCTTGCCGCCAAAAGAAGCAAGGACCCTAACACTCAGGTAGGAGCGTGTATTGTAAGCACTGATAACATCATTTTATCAACAGGCTACAACGGCTTTCCCTGTGGCTGTTCAGATGATGAATACCCCTGGTGCAGAGAGGGCGAGGACACAAAGTACAGCTATGTAGTCCACGCTGAGCTAAACGCCATCTTAAACGCCGGCGGAAGATCGTTAAAGGGTTCAAAAATCTATGTTGCCCTCTTCCCCTGCAACGAATGTGCAAAGGCAATTATTCAATCCGGAATATCTGAGGTTATTTATCTTTCGGACAAATATGCAGACACTCCCGGTACTATTGCCTCAAAGCGAATGCTCTGCTCTGCCGGAGTAAAGCTAAGACAGCTTGATACGGATATTGAGAAGATTTGTCTTGAGTTTAAGTGTTAGTTATTGTTTGTACTATGAAATAGTATTATTTCCTTTTTGAAATTCATCTTAATCACACTTTTATCAACTTTTCTTTTATCTGAAAAGAAAAGTTGATAAAGAAAGCAGATTTAAGGGGAAAGGGGTTTCGATCCCCTTTCCCCTTAAAAATTCCCTTTCCCTAAACGACCAAAGGGTCAGTGACCCTTTGGAATCCCTTAGCCGCCTACGCTTTGCTTCGGCTGGGCTTGTGCTTTTGCTTTTCTTTTAAAAAGAAAAGCTACAAAAGAAATTTTTTATTTCTGATGTTTTTAGTTTTGTTTCTTAAAGACCCCCTAAACACCAAAAGCCTACGCATTACCCTGACTTTTGAAAAGAACCAAAATAAATATGTAAAAATATGCAATAATAACAGTAAAATTTCTTTATTGCTATTGAAAAGAGAAAAGCTATGTTATATAATTAACGTAGTACCGCATAGCTTGTTTGCGGTGAGTATTTGTATATTATTATTTTAATTAAAATGAAAGGGTGCATAAACTATGAACTTAAACAAGGTTACTGTTGATGACATCAATGTTGCAGGCAAAAGAGTTCTTGTTCGCTGCGATTTCAACGTTCCTCTCAAGGACGGCGTTATCACAAACGACAACAGAATCACAGCCGCATTACCGACAATTAAAAAGCTTATCAATGACGGCGGCAAGGTTATTCTTTGCTCACACTTAGGCAAGCCGAAGAACGGCCCTGAAGAGAAATTCTCTCTTGCTCCCGTTGCGGTAAGACTTTCTGAGCTTTTAGGCAAAGAGGTTGTTTTTGCAAACGATGACGAGGTTGTAGGCGAGAACGCTAAAAAGGCTGTTGAAGCTATGAACGACGGCGACGTTGTTTTACTTCAGAATACACGCTTCAGAAAAGAAGAAACAAAGAACTTAGAGCCGTTCAGCACTGAGCTTGCTTCACTTGCAGAGGTATTTGTAATGGACGCTTTCGGCAGCGCTCACAGAGCACACTGCTCAACAGCAGGCGTTACAGACCACATCAAGGACACAGCAGTCGGCTACCTTATGCAGAAGGAAATCAACTACCTCGGCAACGCTGTTGAAACACCTGTAAGACCCTTCGTTGCTATCTTAGGCGGTGCTAAGGTTGCAGATAAGTTAAACGTTATCTCAAACCTTCTCGAAAAGTGCGACACACTTATCATCGGCGGCGGTATGGCTTACACCTTCTTAAAGGCTAAGGGCTATGAAGTTGGTACTTCTCTTGTTGACGACGAGAAGATCGACTACTGCAAAGAGATGATTGCAAAGGCAGAGAGCCTTGGCAAACAGCTCCTTCTCCCAATCGACACAACAATCACAAAGAGCTTCCCTGATCCGATTGACAGCGAAATTGAGGTTTCTGAAGTTGATTCAAACGCAATTCCTGCCGATATGATGGGACTTGACATCGGCACAAAGACAGCAGAGCTTTTCGCAGACGCTGTTAAGAGTGCAAAGACTGTTGTATGGAACGGTCCTATGGGCGTATTTGAGAACCCGACTCTTGCAAAGGGTACAATCGCAGTTGCTAAGGCTTTGGCTGACACAGACGCTACAACAATCATCGGCGGCGGCGACTCTGCTGCAGCTGTAATCAACCTCGGCTTTGCAGACAAGATGAGCCACATCTCTACAGGCGGCGGCGCATCTCTTGAATACCTTGAGGGCAAGGTTCTGCCGGGTATTGCAGTTATCGCTGACAAATAATTAAAAATATTTCTTGCTTTAAGGGCGGACAGGCTGTTCGCCCTTAGCTTGTAATAATTATAATTTTGCTTTGAAAGGAATAATCAGAATGGATAAGAGTAAAAGAAAGGCAGTTATTGCCGGCAACTGGAAAATGAACAAAACTCCTGCTGAGGCTAAAGAGCTTTTAACAGCTGTAGCTCCTCTTGTAAAGGACGCTGACTGCGAGGTTATCGCTTGCGTTCCTTTTGTAGATTTACAGACAGCACTTGAAGCAACAGCAGACACAAACATCAAAATCGGTGCTGAAAACTGCCACTGGGCAGAAAGCGGTGCTTTCACAGGCGAAATCTCTGCACCAATGCTTGCTTCAATGGGTGTTGAGTACGTAGTATTAGGCCACAGCGAAAGAAGACAGTACTTCGGCGAAACAGACGAAACTGTAAACAAGAGAACAAAGGCTGCCTTAAAGGCAGGCTTAAAGCCAATCGTATGCGTTGGCGAGCTTCTGTGGGAGCGTGAGTGCAACATCACAGAAGAAGTTATCGCAAGACAGATTAAGCTTGATTTGTACGATGTTACGCAGGACGAGCTTAAAAACATAATCATCGCTTACGAGCCTGTATGGGCTATCGGCACAGGCAAGACAGCTACAGCAGAGCAGGCTGAGGAGGTTTGTGCATTTATCCGTCAGACGCTTGCAAAGCTTTACGGTCAGGCTGCAGCAGACGCAGTTACAATTCAGTACGGCGGTTCTATGAATGACGGCAACGCTGACGAGCTTTTATCAAAGGTTAACGTTGACGGCGGCTTAATCGGCGGTGCATCACTTGTTGCAGAGAAGTTTGCCGCTATCGTTAAGGCTGCAAACAAATAATCTGATTTGCATCAGCTTGGGCAAGGAATTTTATCTTTGCCCATTGTTTACATTAACTACAAGGAGTAAATCAAATGAAAAAACCACTGATTCTTATGATTCTTGACGGCTTTGGTATTGCGCCCGAAAACGGAAACGCAATCAAGGCTGCAAATACACCAAACCTTGACAGACTTTTTTCCTCTAACCCAATTACTCAAATCGGCGCATCGGGTATGGACGTAGGTCTGCCTGCCGGTCAGATGGGCAACAGTGAGGTTGGTCACACCAACATCGGCGCAGGACGTGTAGTTTATCAGGAGCTTACAAGAATTACAAAGTCAATCAAGGACGGCGACTTCTTTGAAAACGAGGCTCTATGCTCTGCTATGGACAACGCTCTTGAAAACGGCAAGGCTCTTCACCTTATGGGACTTCTGTCAGACGGCGGTGTTCACAGCCACAACGGACATCTTTACGGCATACTCGAAATGGCAAAGAAAAAAGGACTTGAAAAGGTTTATGTTCACGCTTTTCTTGACGGTCGTGACGTTCCTCCCTCAAGCGGCAAGGACTTTGTAGCAGACTGTGCAGACAAGATGAAAGAAATCGGCGTAGGCAAAATTGCTACCGTTATGGGCAGATACTACGCTATGGACAGAGATAACCGCTGGGAGCGTGTTGAAAAGGCTTATGCCGCTATGGTTTACGGCGAGGGCGAAAAGTCAGCCTGTCCTGTAGAGGCAGTTGCAAAGTCATACGAAGCAGGCGTGACAGATGAGTTCGTTATTCCTGCTGTTATAGACGGCGGTGCACAAATCAGTGAGGGCGACAGCGTAGTATTCTTTAACTTCCGCCCCGACAGAGCAAGAGAAATTACACGTTGCTTTGTTGATCCTGATTTCAGCGGCTTTGAAAGAAGAAACGGATTCTTCCCTCTCACCTACGTTTGTATGACTCAATATGACGCTACAATGCCGAATGTTCAGGTTGCATTCAAGCCACAGAGCCTTGTTAATACTCTGGGCGAGTATATCTCTGACAAGGGTATGACACAGCTTAGAATTGCCGAAACAGAAAAGTACGCACACGTTACGTTCTTCTTTAACGGCGGTGTTGAAAAGCAATACGAAAACGAGGACAGAATACTCGTTGCTTCTCCAAAGGTTGCAACCTACGATTTACAGCCTGAGATGAGCGCATATGAGGTTGCCGACAAGTGCTGTGCGGCTATCGAAAGCGGCAAATACGATATGATTATCTTAAACTTCGCAAACTGCGATATGGTAGGACACACAGGCGTATTTGATGCCGCTGTAAAAGCTGTTGAGGCTGTTGACGAATGCGTTGGCAAGGTAACAGACTCTATTGCAAAGATGAACGGTGTTGCATTGATTACGGCTGACCACGGCAACGCAGACAGAATGTATGACACAGACGGCTCACCGTTTACTGCTCACACAACAAACCCTGTTCCTTTCTGTGTTGTAGGCTATGACTGCAAATTAAGAGAGGGCGGAAAGCTCGCAGACATCGCACCGACAATGCTTGAAATCTTAGGCTTGCCACAGCCTGCCGAGATGGACGGCACAAGCATTATTGCTAAATAATATGAAACTATACGGGGCTGTTGATACGACAGCCCTGTAATTATATATTGAGTTTTAGGCAGATTTTACGGCGACTTTTTGATGACAGGAGGATAGAATGAAACACAAAAATAAACCTTATTTTAAGCTATACAATGCAATATTTCCGCCGTATATGTTGATTTTTCTTATGCCGACATTAATGATAATATCACTGATCGGTAATTTTATCATTGATTCAATAGTGTTGATAATAATTTCGTTTTACATATACAAGAAAATAAATTTGCGTTTTTACGGCAAAAAAATTTTCTGGTTATGGTTATTAGGCTTTCTTGCCGATGCTATCGGTGATGGATATTTAATTGCTGTATCGTTGCTGTCGGGTGCGACCTATTACGAGGGAAACGATTTGTGGAAGCAAATGCTGTCGGGAATTTATATTGCAGTCAATCACTCTGTTTACGACAGCTTTGGGGGATTTTCCTTCTGGGGATTTTTATTTTTATTAAGCGGAGTGATTATTTCGGGAGTACTGATTTTTATTTTTGATTACTTTTTTGTTTTTAACGATTTTAGTATCACTAAAAAGCAAAGGATAGTATCATCATTGATATTTGCCATAATCACTGCTCCGTACACGTTTTTACTCCCTAAAGAGTTCTTCCTTTAACCTTTTTTCATACAGTTGCAGGCGACAGTTTTTTGTCGCCTGTTTTTTGTACCCATCTGCTTTGCGGCGGGGTATTTCTTGTTTTGCACATCAATATACTGGGCAACAGATTATCCCTTTTTTATCCACAAATTTTTTGTTGTTTATTTCACGTGTTTGTGGTATAATAATTTGAATATAATATAATAATGATAATCTGAAGGGATATTGCAATATGAAAATTTCTGAAAAATTCGGCAAAGGCAGAGCTGTTCTCTCCTTTGAGGTTTTTCCGCCTAAAAAGACCTCTTCCGTAAATACGATATATGATACTCTTGACAAGCTCAAAAGCCTTAACCCCGACTTTATCAGCGTGACCTACGGTGCGGGCGGTACGGCTACCGATAATACCTGCGAGATTGCGTCAAAAATCAAAAACGATCTGCACATTGAGGCTGTGGCTCACCTTACCTGTGTAAACAGCACAAAGCAGGAGGTTGCTCTTATTTTAGAGCGTTTTAAGGAGAATAATATAGAAAATATACTCGCACTTCGTGGCGACATCTCACCCGATATTGAGCCGAAAAACGACTTTAAATACGCAAGCGAGCTTTGCTCCTTTATTAAAGAAACAGGTAATTTTGGCATAAGCGGTGCCTGCTATCCCGAAGTTCATCTTGAATCAGATGACGAGGTTTCTGACATTCTCAACCTAAAGCACAAGGTGGATTGCGGTGCAGAGCATCTTATGTCACAGCTTTTCTTTGACAACAGCGTATTCTACCGCTTTTTGGAGAGAACAAGAATTGCCGGCATAAACGTACCTATCGAAGCTGGAATTATGCCTGTTACAAACAAAAATCAGATAGAAAAGATGGTTTCTATGTGCGGTGCAAGTCTGCCCGCTAAATTCACTAAAATAATGCAAAAATATGAGCATAATCCCGAGGCTCTGCGTGACGCAGGCATCGCCTATGCCGTTGAGCAGATTGTAGATTTACTTGCAAACAATGTTGACGGCATACATCTTTACACTATGAACAACGCTTACGTTGCAGAAAAAATATCTTCTGCTGTCAGCTCACTACTTTAAGAGAAAAAATATATGATTAACCTTTCAAAGCTAAACAGACAAGAGGCTGTCCGTTATATGGGCGGAGGCAAAGCAGAAATTGACGAAAGTACAAGCGCACTTATTGACTTGTGCGAAAACGAGCTTTTAAAAACAGTAAATCCAAAATATCTTTACAAAGAAATAGATTTGCCAAACGATACCTTTTTAAAGGGAAACGATATAAAAGCTCACCTGTCAGGCTGTCACAAGGCTGTTATTATGTGTGCAACGCTCGGTTCTGATGTTGACAGACTTCTGCGTACACTGCAAATAACAGATATGGCAAAGGCTGTGATTACCGATGCTCTTGCAAGCGTTGCCATTGAGCAGGTCGGCTCACAGTTTGACAGCATTATCGCATCAGATTATGACGGATTGTACCTGACATTCAGGTTTTCTCCCGGCTACGGCGATTATCCTATAGAAATGCAATCGGTATTTTTAAATCACCTTGACGCTCAAAGGAAAATCGGACTATGCACAAACAGCAGCTTTTTGCTTACCCCTACAAAATCAATTACTGCAATAATGGGTATCTCGCATAAAAAACCGGAGCAAAAGAGAATCGGCTGTGCAAGCTGTAATCTTAACAAAACGTGTAAATTCAGAAAGGCTGGTTCGCACTGTGGATTTTAAAACACTCTTAAATCAGAACGAATTTGTAATTCTTGACGGAGCTATGGGAACTATGCTTCAGGCAAGCGGATTAAAGACAGGCGAAATGCCCGAGCTTTTAAACCTTACAAACCCAGAGCTGATTACAGATATTCATAAAAAATATATAAAAGCCGGCGCACAGATTGTTTATACAAACACCTTCGGCGCAAACGGCTACAAGCTCTTACACAGCGGTCACACCGTTGACGAGGTTATCAAAGCGGCTGTCAAAAACGCAAAAGATGCCGCAAATGACTGCACTCTTGTGGCACTTGACATAGGCCCTATCGGTCAGCTGTTAGAGCCTGCCGGCGGTTTAACCTTTGAACAGGCTTACGATATTTTCAAGGAACAGGTTATTGCAGGCTCTGACTGCGATGTTATAGTATTTGAAACTATGACCGATTTGTACGAGCTTAAAGCAGGACTTCTTGCCGCTAAGGAAAACTCGGACAAGCCAGTAATCTGCACAATGTCTTTTGAGCAAAACGGCAGAACCTTTGCAGGAGTTAGCGCCGCCGCTATGGCTTTGACACTTGAGGGACTCGGCGCTGACGCAATAGGCGTAAACTGCTCGTTAGGTCCAAAGGAATTTGCTTCTATCATAAAGGAGCTGTCACAATGGACGTCCTTACCGCTTGTCGCAAAGCCAAACGCAGGACTGCCCGACCCGAACAGCAATACCTATGACGTATCACCTGAGGAATTTGCAAAGGAGCTTTCTGTACTTTGCGAGTACGGAGTAAAATTTTTCGGCGGCTGCTGCGGTACTACTGACGAGTACATTTCTTGCACAGTAAAAGAGTTAAGCGGTAAAAAATACAACAAAAATATTCCGACAAAGGACACGTCCGTATGCAGTGCAACGTCTGTGGTCACTATTGATTGCCCACGCATTATCGGTGAAAGAATTAACCCGACAGGCAAAAAGCTGTTTAAACAGGCACTGATTGAAAATAATATGGACTACATCTTGAATCAGGCGATAACGCAGGTAAACGGCGGTGCAGAAATTCTTGATGTCAATGTCGGTCTGCCCGAAATTGACGAAAAAAAGATGATGATTTCTGCCGTTAAAAATATTCAGAGCATCACCGATGTACCCTTGCAGATTGACGCCACAAAGCCTGAGGTGCTTGAGGCAGGACTGCGCTGTTACAACGGCAAGCCTATTGTAAACTCCGTAAACGGCGAGGACGAGAGCATAAACACAGTTTTGCCGCTTGTAAAAAAATACGGTGCGTCTGTTGTAGGTCTTACCCTTGACAAAAACGGTATTCCAAAAACTGCCGAGGGACGTTTTGAAATTGCAAAGAAAATTGTCGAAAAAGCAAAGGAATACGGAATAAACCCAAAGGACGTTTACATTGACTGCCTGACCCTTACGGCTTCTGCCGAGCAAGAGGGCGTAATGCAGACGCTTATTGCCTTAAAGCGAGTTAAAGAGGAGCTTCACTGCAAGACTGTTTTAGGCGTTTCAAACATTTCCTTCGGTCTGCCGAACCGTGAGCTTGTAAACAGAACATTCCTTACAATGGCGTTGCAGAACGGTCTTGATCTGCCGATTATTAACCCTAACATCGACTCAATGACAGGCGCAGTAAGGGCATACAAGGTGCTTGCAAATATCGACAAAAACTCAACCGACTTTATTTCTGCCTACAGCTCACAGCAGGAAGTAAAGCCGACCGCCCAAGTCACAGGTCAGAGTGAACACGACCTGCCCTACGCTATTGAAAAGGGATTAAAGGCAGAATGTGCAAAACTTACCGAAAAGCTGCTTGACAGCACAGAGCCAATGGATATTGTAAACAATTACCTTATACCGGCTCTTGACAAGGTAGGTACAAGCTTTGAACAGGGTAAAACCTTTTTACCCCAGCTTATACAAAGCGCAGGTGCGGCGCAGGGCTGCTTTGAGGTAATAAAAGCAAGACTTGCACAGTCGGATACTCCGCCTGTAAGCAAGGGCAAAATTATACTTGCAACAGTAAAAGGTGACATTCACGACATCGGCAAAAATATCGTTAAGGTGCTTTTGGAAAACTACGGATATACTGTTGTCGACTTAGGCAAGGACGTTGACCCGCAGGTTATTGTAAACACAGCCATTGAGCAGAACATCAGACTTATCGGCTTGTCGGCTCTTATGACCACAACGCTTGCAAGTATGAAAAGCACTATCGACCTCATTCACAGCACTAAGGAGCTTAATGACGTTGACGAAAACGGCGAAATTATCCCGAACACGTGCAAATGCGTAACCTTTGTCGGCGGTGCGGTACTCACGCCCGAATACGCAAAAACAATACACGCCGACTATTACTGCAAGGACGCAAAGGAAAGTGTAGACGTTGCCAAAAAGCTCCTCGGCTGACATCACAGCTTTCACGATTTGACAAAACAACTAAAAATATTGACTTTACAGCTGTTTAGTTGTATAATTTCTTAGGATATACTTAAATTGGAACGAGGGATTGTCGTTGAAGCAATTTAAAGTAAGACGAATTGTTTTGTTTTTTGCCGACCTGTTCTTTATTTTAGTAGGCGGCATAATCGCAAATTTTATACTACAGCTTTTTTCTATTGATATATTTTTAGGCGAGGACTTTTCTTTAAGCGCAGGAAAGCTATCTATTTCACTGCTGATAAACGTAGCTATCTGTCTTTTGTCATTGTTCTTGTGCGGTGCGTACTCAAAAATGTGGCGGCACTTTAACGAAAAGGACTACCTAAGCTGTATTGCAGGTATGACTGTCGGTATGGTGGTAAGTACCGTTTTGCAGTCGTTTTTCAGCAAGCAGACAATAGTTTTGTTTTTGTTCATTAACTATTTTATTTCCGTTTTCGGAATAATTCTTTTCAGATATATTTTCAAAAACGCCTTTCTTGACAATTTCGAATTTGACAATATGCAAAGTGGCAGACGCACTATGATAGTAGGCGCAGGCTGTGCAACTATAATGATTCTGACGGAGCTTAAAAACGCAAAATCTGATTTTAACAATCCGTTGCGTGATATAGTTCCCGTCTGCCTTATTGACGATGACAAGACAAAGAAAAGCCTTGCCATTGAGGGCGTAAAGGTTATGGGTACTACAGACGATATACCCGAGCTTTGCAGAACGCTCGGCATTGAGCTTATCATCTTTTCAATTCCGTCCTGTACGGCAGATGACCACAAGCGAATACTCAACATCTGCTCAAAAACAAGATGCGAAATCAAGGTTGTGCCGTACCTTAGCAATCTGCTTCTTGACGGCAGTGAAAATCAGATTACACGTCAGATTAAGGATATTAAAATCGAGGATCTGCTCGGACGTGAGCCTGTCACCTTTGACAAAAGCGACATCAGAAAGCTAATCAATAACAAGGTCTGTATGGTAACAGGCGGCGGCGGTTCAATAGGCTCTGAGCTTGTTCGCCAGATTGCAAAGTACAGGCCAAAGCAGATTATCATAATTGACATATACGAAAACAACGCATATAATATCCAGCAAGAGCTTATTATGGAATACGGAAGCACTCTTAATCACGAAACGATAATTGCATCTGTTCGTGACTACAAAAAGATGGACTCTGTATTCAAAAAATATAAGCCCGATATTGTTTTTCACGCCGCTGCTCACAAGCACGTTCCGCTTATGGAAACTGTACCCGAGGAAGCAGTTAAAAACAACATTATGGGCACGCTCAACGTTGCAACGCTCGCCGAGTTTTACGAGGCAGAGAAGTTTATTATGATTTCAACCGACAAGGCTGTAAATCCGACAAACGTAATGGGAGCTACAAAGCGGTGCTGTGAAATGATTGTTCAGTACAAGTCGCAGTACAGCCAGAAAACAGAGTTTGTTACAACACGCTTCGGCAACGTTTTAGGCTCTAACGGCAGTGTTATTCCGCTTTTCCGTCATCAGATTGAAAGCGGTAAACCTGTAACCGTTACTCACCCCGATATCATCAGGTACTTTATGACTATTCCTGAGGCTGTTTCGCTTGTTTTGCAGGCAGGAGCTATGGCTCACGGCGGCGAGATTTTTGTGCTTGATATGGGTAAGCCTGTTAAAATCACTACGCTTGCCGAAAACCTCATCAGAATGTACGGCAAAACTCCGTACAAGGACGTTGAAATCAAATTCACGGGACTTCGTCCGGGCGAAAAGCTGTTTGAGGAGCTTTTAATGAACGAGGAAGGCTTGCGTTCAACTGCAAACAAAAAGATTTTTATCGGCAACCAGCTACAGATTGACCCGCAGGTATTTCTGTCAAAGCTTGAAACGCTTTCGGAATATGCAAAAGAAAACAACAGTGAGAAAACAGTAGAAATGCTAAGCGAAATTGTTCCTACGTTTCATCACAAAACAAACGAATAAATTACACAAATTTTTACAAAGGAGCGAATACATATGTGTGGTATTGTCGGCTATGTAGGCTACCGTGACTGCAGCGATGTGCTTGTAAGCGCACTTACAAAGCTTGAATACAGAGGCTACGATTCAGCAGGTATAGCTGTATTTGAAAATGACGTTATCAAGGTAGCAAAATCAAAGGGCAGACTAAAAGATTTAGAAGATAAAATGGCAACTGAGGGCAAGCCGCAGGGCTTTGCGGGAATCGGCCACACAAGATGGGCAACTCACGGCGAGCCGTCTGACATCAACTCTCACCCTCACAGCGGCAGACGTGTAACTATAGTTCACAACGGAATTATCGAAAACTACAGCGAATTAAAGGAATTCTTAAAGGACAAGGGTGTTGAATTTCTGAGCGAAACAGACTCGGAGGTTGTAGCTCAGCTTTTGGATTACTACTACACAGGCGATCCGCTCAGAGCTATCACCGACACTATGAAGGAGCTGACAGGCTCGTTTGCGCTCGGTATTCTTTTTGCAGATTTCCCGAACACTGTTTTTGCCGTAAGACGTGAAAGTCCTCTTATCGTAGGTGTTGCCGAAAACGAAAGCTTTATTGCGTCAGACGTGCCTGCAATTTTAAAATACACAAAGGACTACTATCTGCTTGAGCATAACGAGATTGCAAAGCTCACTAAAGACGGTGTAGAATTTTTTGACAAGCACCGCCGTCCTATTACTAAGGAGCTTAAAACTGCCGACTGGGATATGGACGCTGCCGAAAAGGGCGGTTATCCGCACTTTATGATTAAAGAAATCAACGAACAGCCGACAGCAATAAAAACAACTATTACACCGAGAATCAAGGACGGTCTTCCCTGTCTTGAGGAATGTGGAATCACACTTGATAAAATCAAGAATTTCAGGTCTATTCACGTTGTAGCCTGCGGTACGGCTATGCACGCAGGAATGGTCGGCAAGTACGTTATAGAAAAGCTCGCAAGAGTTCCCGTTACTGTTGACATAGCATCGGAATTCCGCTACAGAGAGCCGCTTGTAGGCGAGGGCGATCTTGTTATCATCATTTCACAGTCGGGCGAAACAGCCGACAGCTTAGCCGCTATGCGTCTGTCAAAGCAGCTCGGCGCAACTACGCTTGCCATAGTAAATGCAAAGGGCAGCTCTATTGCACGTGAGGCTGATATGCTCATTTACACACACGCAGGCCCCGAAATTGCCGTTGCTTCAACAAAGGCATATATTGTTCAGGTTTCTGTTATGTATCTGTTTGCGTTTGAATTAGCTCTTGCCAAGGGTATGATTGACGAGGAAAAATGCAGATATTACACACAGGTGCTTGCAAGCACTCCCGAATATATCGAGGAAGTTATCAACGAGCTTAACGACGACTGTCAATATATTTCAACAAAGCTTATATCCGCCGACAGTCTGCTTTACATCGGCAGAGGTCTTGACTATGCGCTTTCAATGGAAGGCTCCTTAAAGCTCAAAGAAATTTCCTACATTCACTCCGAAGCATACGCAGCAGGCGAGCTAAAGCACGGCACAATTTCACTTATCACAAAGGGTATGCCTGTAATTGCCGTAGCAACACAGAACACACTGCTTGAAAAGACAATAAGCAACATCAAAGAGGTTCGCTCAAGAGGCGCTATGGTAATACTTGTATGTGACGACAAATACACAGCCGACAAGGACGTGGCGGATTACATAATCAAGGTACCGCAGATTGACGAGCTTGTTATGCCTGTATTGGCAGCAGTTCCGTTACAGCTTTTAGCCTACTACACATCGGTAAACAGAGGTAATGACGTTGACAAGCCGAGAAACCTTGCAAAGTCGGTTACAGTTGAGTAATTTATCAGAATAAAAAGGCTTAATTACAGAGCATTTCTGTTTTTGGAATGCTCTGTTTTCTTTCTGTCTGCGTAATTTGTCATAAATTTTTGCACTGAAATAATGCAGTTCACTAAAAATACATACATTTTATTAGATATACACTAATTTTTACTTAAAAAATTTCAAATTTTGCTTGAAATTGACATAAAGTTTTGCTATTATATTAACAAGAGGTAATATATCCGTTTTTATCGGTTTTACCCTATGATTTTAAAATTTATTTTAAGGAGTGCTGTGTTATGTACTACAGATTTGATGATAACAGATACCCCCTTGAAAAGTTCCACAGCGGTGAAGCTGTTCGTGCTTATGAGGTAATGGGCGCACACATCGAAAATTGGGACGGACGTCAGGGCGTAGTTTTCCGTGTTTGGGCGCCGAATGCTCTTACGGTATCTGTTGTCGGTGATTTTAATAATTGGGACAATATGGCTACGCCTATGTATAAAATTACAGACGGCGGCGTATGGGAGGTTTTTGTAGAGGGTATCGGTCAGTACGCAAAGTATAAGTACTGTGTTGAAACACCTTGGTTTGAGAAAAAGCTCAAGGCTGACCCTTATGCTTTTCACGCAGAAACACGTCCCGAAACAGCTTCAATGGTTTATGACATCAACGGCTTTAACTGGACAGACGGCGAGTGGTTTGAGAAAAAGAAAGAAAAAACTCACAGAGAAAAGCCGATTAACGTTTACGAGGTACACGCAGGCTCCTGGAGAAAAAATCCCGACGGCACACCATACAGCTACCGTCAGCTTGCAGATTCACTTATTCCTTATGTTAAGGATATGGGTTACACTCACGTTGAGTTTATGCCTATCACAGAATATCCGTTTGACGGCTCTTGGGGCTATCAGGTAACAGGCTACTATGCTCCTACATCACGTTACGGCACACCGCACGATTTGATGTATTTTGTTGACCGTTGCCACGCTGAGGGCATCGGCGTAATCCTTGACTGGGTTCCTGCTCACTTCCCGAAGGACGCTCACGGCTTGGCCCGTTTTGACGGCACAGGCTGTTATGAATATGAGGACTGGCGCAAGGGCGAGCATAAGGAATGGGGTACATACGTATTCAACTATTCACGCTTTGAGGTTCACAGCTTCCTTGTATCAAGTGCTATGATGTGGATTGACAAATACCACGTTGACGGTATCCGTGTTGACGCTGTAGCTTCTATGCTTTATCTTGACTACAACAGAAAGGACGGCGAGTGGTGTCCTAATATGTTCGGCGGTCACGAGCATCTTGAGGCTGTTGACTTCCTCAAAAACCTCAATATTGCCGTTCATATGTATCACCCGGAGGTTATGATGATTGCCGAGGAAAGCACATCATGGCCTATGGTTACAAGTCCCGTTTATGACGGCGGTCTTGGCTTTGACTACAAGTGGAATATGGGTTGGATGAACGATACACTCCGTTATATGGAGCTTGACCCGCTGTGGCGTCCGTATCACCACGACAACCTCACATTCAGCTTTGTTTACTGCTTCTCAGAAAAGTTTATGCTTCCTATCTCTCACGATGAGGTAGTTTACGGCAAAGGCTCCTTAATCAACAAAATGCCGGGCGACTACTACAACAAGTTTGCCGGTGTTCGTGCTTTTGTATCTTATATGTTTGCTCATCCGGGCAAAAAGCTTATGTTTATGGGCAGTGAAATCGGTCAGTTTGACGAGTGGAACGCCGAGGGCGAGCTTCAGTGGAATCTCCTTGACTTTGAAAAGCACAGAGGACTACAGAAGTTCTTTAAGGACCTCAACCACTTCTACAAAAACACTCCTGCTCTTCACGAAATCGACTTCTCTTGGGAAGGCTTTAGCTGGATTCATCACGATGACTATCAGCAGAGCGTTCTTGCATTCAGAAGAATTGACAAAGAGGGCAACGATATCGTTGTTGTATGCAACTTCCAGCCTATGTACCGTCAGAACTACACTATCGGTGTTCCTGATTACGGTGTATATACAGAGGTATTCAACTCTGACAGTGCAGAGTACGGCGGCTTTGATACAAAGAACAGAGAACGCATTATGACAAACACAGAGCCGTACCACGGCTATCAGCAGTCAATGACAATCAACGTTCCGCCTACAAGCGTAACCTTCTTCAAGTGCATTGAAAAGATGGAAAAGCCTGTACCGGCACCTGTTGAAGAGCCTGCTCCTGTTGCAGAGCCTGCTCCTGAAGCCGCACCTGTAGCCGAAGAAAAGCCAAAGGCAAAGAGAACAAGAAAGCCAAAGGCAGCAGCAGAAAATGCCGAAGAAAAGGAAGAAAAACCGGCTAAGGCTAAAAAGACAACAAAAAAGGCTGACGACTCCGCAGAAGAAAAGCCAAAGGCTAAAAAGACGACAGCTAAAAAGACGACAACAAAAAAGACAACAGCTAAAAAATCAACAGCAAAAAAGGCTGAAGAAAAGTAATTTAGTATAAAGCAAAACAAAAAGCTGTATCAGAACTCTAAGTAGCTCTGATACAGCTTATTTATTATGATGATGTTTGATGTAAAGTTATATAGTCAATAGGTATTATATTATCTGAACGCCACAATCAGATACTGACCGTATTGCTCGTTGAGGTTTTTAAACACTCCGTTTTGAGCTGTAGTGCTTTGCTCTAAACGCAGTCTGTTGTCGGCAAGCTGTATGCCTGCTGTTGAACCGCCGTTGTTGCCTACAGCAAAGCCGCCGTTTACTACTGTGTATCCGCCTGCGTTATATTCGCTGAACGGCTTGCTTGTCTTGCTGACAATAACAAATGACGGCGTAAAGGAAAAAGTATGTATAATACTTGCTTCACCCGTACCCGAAACAAGCTTATGCTCTACAGGCGAACTAAGCTTTGTCTTTTCGTCTGCCGTTAAATGAAGCTGTGCATTTGTAAAATGTCCCTTTACATTTTCGTCAATTATTCTGTTGTCAGCCACAAAATCCTCACGCTTAGGTCTGTCTGTTGCAAGCCATTGTGACAGACCTAAATACGCTGTTTTATTTGTTGACGCCATAAAAACTCCTTTCGATTGCACAAATCTATTTTTCTTTATTGTTTATGCTTTGCCACGTATAGTCACAGCTGTCAAATGCTTCAAAGGCTTTATTACTGCTGTCGATATACGACCAGTCGATATTGCCGAATGTGACAGAAACCTCCTGATGTGACGGCATAATTTTTCTTATTTCGCTTTCTATGTATCTTCGCCTGTCTGCGCCAAGGTAAAAGGACGTAATTTCCACAAAAATCTGCCGCCATGTCGGATGCTCAGAAATCACGCCTGACACACCAAGGCTTGTTATATAGTCTTTTATTCCTTTGAGCGTGTGCCGTTCCTGTCCTGTTGACATTCTGCCTGTAAGCATCTGTCTGCGTTTAATGACAGAAAAATCCTTGTGACCGCTGTCGAATATTTTTTCTCTTGTAAGCAGTCCGAAGCTCTCTGAGGTTTCTATAAAGCATTCGCGAAAGAGCAGGTCAAGCTCGTCAAAAATCATATTTATCCCCACGCTGTAGGCATAAAGCTCATTGTAAACATTTGAGTTCTCATCAGGCTTATAAATATTAAGCGGCAGAAGCTTTTTTATCATTGAATTCAGGCTGTCCATAAAATCACTGCATCTCCCCTACTGTCGCCTTGTCCCAGAAAGCATATTTGTTTTGAGGGATTTCCGTATCACCGCAGTTTTCTGTTATAAACTCATACCTTTTAACGCCCTCTGTGTGGTAAATAACATCTCCCAAATCGGCAAGAAAGATACCCTTACCTATACCAAGCGAATTAACATATTTTTGCAGGGCATTCACAACGGACTTTTTTACCTCGCTAAAATCATATCCCTCTTTTACGCACATATTAAAGTATGCCGTAAACGGCTTTGCTGTCGCCGCCTTTACAAGCACGTCTGTGTTTATATCCTTTTGAGTGTTCATATCCTGCTGAACCTTTTTTACAACGTCCTCGGTAACACCGCAGCCCTGTCCCGACAAAAACACATCAACAGTGCCTAAGCCTCTGTTACAGCCGATTACACCTACGCTGTAAACGCCGTCTGTTTTCATTGCCTGCTGAGTATAAAACGCGCTGTTTATTCCGTTTGATATATTGTTAAAGGAATAAATAATCCTCTGCCTTAGCTGTTCGTCTGTTTCATCATCTGTGCCGCCCGAAAACTCCTCGTCATTCACAACATAATCAACTCCGGCAGGAGGCATTGTCATAACACAAACCTTGCCCTGCTTTACATTTCCCTTTGCTCCGCCTTCAAGGCATATTACATCAGCACCTGCTGTCAGCCTGCCCGATATAATCGTTGCGTCGTACAGCGTTTCAAACAGAACGGGAGAAGCGTCAGCTGTTGCTACAACTGTCCCCTTTGGTATTCTGATATTCACACCAACCGCCTCGTTTATTCCGAACATAACAAAGCCCTCTGATTTTGTCGCTGCCTTTCGTGTGATACCCCTTAGCTGTGCGTGTTTATCAAGCTGTTCTCCTGTGGCTGTCTGCGGAAACATCTGATTTTTCAGCCACTCGATATTGACAGCCATCTTGTAAAGCTCGCCCGACAAAACACGCATACGAATACCGATGTCCGATTCCTCAGAAATATCAAAGCCTGATTTTTCCTTATATGCCGTTTTCATTCTCTGCAAAATTTCATCATACGTTATCATTTTCTCACCCTACGTCACCAAAGTAATTTCCTTTGTACTGCCGCTGCAGCTGACCTCTGCTTTTATTGCAATACTGTTGTTTTCATATACCGTAATTTCCGTTGCCTTAATCTGCACATCAGGGATTTGTGCCAAGGCTTCGCTTAACAGCATCTGCGCTGTTTTAACTGCTTTTTCGTCTGATTTATCTATTTTGTACGCTTCGTTTCCAAGCTCCCTGTTATACACAAAGCTCCCCTTTCTGACAGTTCCTGCAATTTTTACTCTTTGCAGTAATTCATCATCGCCGATTAGCCTTACCGTATCGCCGAAAGAAAGCAGCGAAATATCGCCGTTTTTTATCTCTGCGTCCATATCACACACCTGCCTGCTTTCCGTTTATTTCAACGGTTCCGTCATTTTTAAGGTAAATATACGCTCCGCCCGATGAGTAAAGCATAAGCTCGCCCGGCGAGAGCTGTTTGTTCTGTGCAATAACTCCCAGACATATTTCACCGTCTGCCACAGGCAGTACAACAGACTCTTCTCCTACAGGGGGGACATACGCAATACCAAACGGTGCTGCAACAGGGATTTCTCTATGCTCTGACGATGCGTTTACAGATACAGCCGTGTTGCCTGTCTGTGAAACACTGCCTCTTACTGCGTCTGACTTTTTTATTGAATTTTGCGTTACATAATTTAAAAGCCACATTTATCACACCTCGCTGTTTTTTCTGCTCAGCACAAGCAATGTAGTTTCCTTGCCTGCGCTGAGCGTATATTTTATTCTGCTTATATATAAAGGGCGGTTTACCTTTGGAACAAAATCCTTTATAACAGCTGTCGCTCCAAGCACATCTGCAAGACAGCCGTCACAGGTTAAAACAATCTGATAGCTGTCCTGTATTGAGCGTTCAAGCATTCTGTCTGCACAGGACATCGGAGTATTATAAAGCGTACCGTTTACAATTCGGCGGCTGTTTATTTTTCTCTGCTTAGCCTCTTTGCTCTCTACATTTACGTCATAGCCACCCTCTTGACTTGTTTTTACAAGGACGTTTGAGATTATATTGCACCTTTTTATGTTTTCCGATAAGTACATATACCGCCTGCTGTTTTCGTCAGAATTTGAAAAGTATATCACATCGTCATTTTTTAAACCGCCCATATAAAGCACGCCCTTTGACGTAATTTTCGGACTTTTGCCGTAAAGATTTTTGCAAAAGCTGTTTAATGCCTGCCAATGGGTATCGCCCTTAGAAACAGTAAAATCACCGCTGTATGAAATGCCCTTAATATCTGCACATTCTATGTTAAAGGAGGAAACGTATTTTGAATAAATCAGATAATCTGTAGGCATTCTGTAATTTGCAGGTATAGCTTCATTGTCAAGCAAAAGTGCAGCCTTACTTCGTGCTGTAATTTTAATAACACAGCCGTCATCCTTGATAACCGTCAGCTGTTCATCAACAACACCGCTGAAAATCAGCTTGTTATCATCGGTAAGCATCTGGGCGGTTACAAGCTCGCCCAGCTGCTCACAGTAGGGTATTACCACAATAAGCTCATCGGCAGGAACATCTACATCCTGATTAAGCGTTACCGACATAAGATTAAAAAGCGTTATTTTATTGTCCTTTGTATCAGTTGCTTTAAGTATCATACAGACGTATCCTTTCTCCCTTTTTAAGCTCGTCGGGGTATTTAAGCTGTGTGTTCAGTCGTACAAGCTCATCAACGGTTGTTCCAAAATCGTATGCAATATCCCACAGGTTTTCTCCGTCCTCTTTAACGGTGTAGAACATTTCCTTTGTCTGCTTTACACCGTCCTGCATACGCTCCTTGAAAACAAAGCTGTATTCAATTACATCAGGCGTTGTCTGCGCTTTCATTTTAAGGCTTACAAGCTCTGCATAAAACGGAGATAATTCGGGCAGCGACAGCATACCGCCGCCGCCCTTTAAGTAAATTTTGTAAAGCTCGTCATACTGTTTAAGGCAATCACTGCCGTAAAGTTCTGCAACGCCCTTTACCGTTCTGCTTTTTCTGCCAAGGCTCTGAAGTACCGCTGCTGAGTACGGAATTTTCATCTCGTTTGTTGTTTTTTCGTCATTTATTTCAAGGTATTTCGGGTTGTGATGCCACGTGTAGCCCCTAAAACGCATTGTTGCAAGTATCACAGTATTTTTGCCTCCTGCTCATCTGTGAGCGCTCGGCTGTATCTGCGGCTGTCACGCTCAAAAATTTCGCTTATCTGCTCTGCAAGCATATCATCATAAATTGTGTTATCCATTGACAGAGCAACACCGCCGTTTATAACATTATCTTCCAAATCACTCACCCTTTCTTTAGTATCCGCCTATATGGTCATAGCGTTTTGCCTTTATCGTGTATATTTCTTCGATGCAGTCGTCACCCGTAATTTTGTTTTGAAATGATACAAGCTGACAGCGTGAGTAAACGTCAACATCGTTTTCGTATCTGATAATCAGCTCAAACTCGCCGTTATCAAATATAAACCCTTGCCTGTCCTTTAGCTTAAAAACCTTTATCAGGTACTCGTTATCAACTACAACCTCAGCCTTTGTATCATCGGACAAAATTTCTTTTATTTCATAGCTGTGCTTTTTTCTATCGGTTTCAATTTTTGTTACGTTTTTTAATATGTATTCACCGCCGACACATTTTTGTGTTACGGTAACACAGCCGCCTGTTTCTAAGCTGTAAAGCACATTACTCCCCCTCACTGCAATACACAAGCTCTGCATACACTTCTCTTGCTATTGCCTTTATATTCTGATTAAAAGCTGTCGGAGAAATCTCTGTGTTTGTCACAACGTTTTCCGTATCGGCTTTTCTTATTGCCTCCCTTAATTTAAGCGACATTTCAAGCAGTCCCCTGCCCCCTTTTTCAGGGGGCGCATAAATATTAAAGGCAAGCTTTGCGCTTTGCTGAACAGTACCGCCTAAGAAGCTGCGTTTTTCTTTTTCGCTTTTAAGCGTTACAACTACTAAAAAATCAACTACGGGACTTTCGATTTTATGCTCGCTGTATTCTTTTAAAAATCTTGCCGAGCCAAAAAAGCTGTCCTTTTTAATGTTTGTCACAAGCTCCTGTATGTACCTTTCAATCGCTGTCATAATCATCCTCCATCATACCGATATACGGCGTTAAGACTGCCCATATATACAAGGTCTTGTCAAAAGCCTTATAACGTTCAAGCCTTTTTATAATAAAGCTGTCATCACCCATACAAATAACCGCTTTGTCATATCCGCCGTCAAAAACAGCGTGGTCTGCCGAGATAAAAAGGTAATGACCGCCGTCAAAGTAGCCGGGTTCAAGCATAACGCCGTTTAGGTACATCTTGTTTTTATACCTGAGCGGTTCGATAAAGCATTTAAGCCTTGCGCTTTTTTCACCGTTTTTTACGGTAACGCCGTTACCGTACCTTTTTATTGAAGAAGCGATTGCTCTTACTATATTCACGCAATCACTCCCTTAAAAAAGAAAACGTCCTTATCATTTTCAGACATACTCTCCTTTTCCTTTTCATCAGAAAAATCAAGAATATCGCTAAGCCTTTCCTTTTCGCTGTTCCATAGGTTTTTGGCATAATCTGCTGTGCTTTGCAGAGAAAGCTGAATATCGCCTGCCTTAAAGCTTTCTATGCTGTTGTCGGGATTATAGATGCTGTAGTTGTAGAAAAACAGCACCGCCGCACCAAAGCATAATCTCTCGCTGTAAATATCAAGGTACGATTTATCTTTAACCTTGCTTTCAATATACCTTATGCAATCTCGGCACACAGGAAGCCATCTTGAAATTTCCTCATCATCAAGGCTTGAAATGAGCTTAATTCTTACAATAATATCGTCAATGTTCAACAGCTCACCTCCTGCAATAATTTTTCAAATCAATATTCCAAGGCTTTTGCGCTGTCCTTGAAAATCTTTGCAAAGCCGGCAATACAGCTGATTGAGGCACGTTCAAGCTGACGGTCAATGAGCTTGTCGTAATCTGTCACAATGTCGCCTGCCTGCACCATTTCAAGCGCACAGTTTTTATCAAGACCGATAATCTTACCGCTTTCCATTGACTGAGCGTGAAGAAGTGTTGCACCCATAGGAGTAACCATTTTGCCTGTACCCTGAAAATTAAGTCCTGCCGATGCGTCCTTCATCTCGTCAAGTGCAAGGAGCTTTTTCATAGCGTCTGTCGGAGCTAAGATTGTGTTAAGCTCATAAGGGCTGACCCCTGCCCAGAGGCTTACTAAATCGTTGTAGGAAAGCTTGCCGACAGCCTCTGCCGAAATGACAGAGCAAGGGTTATTGTTGCCGTCACCGTTTAACAGAACGTCAACTGCGTCCTTAAGCTGGGCACGTGCGATGTATGCGCCAATCTGCTTTAATGTGACGGTGAATAAATCAAGTCGCTGAAATCTTACAGCCTCGTATGAAGCCACGAGCATTCTGCCTCTTTTGTGGAGCTTTACAAGGTTTTCCTGCGTTTTAACAGTTGTCTGCGGAATATACGCACCCTCGCCTACGATTTTAAGCGTTTTATCGTCCTCCTCGGGAGTTGAAGTGATTGTGCGGTAATCCATACCGTCAATATTTGTAACGGTTGCAACAATGTTCGGTAAAATGTCGACGCTCTCCATTCCTGCTCTGACAGCCTGACTTACATATTCAGGGAAAAGTGCGGCTGAGCCTGAGCTTTGGAAAAACTTTTCAACACAGTCAGAGCCTTTGCCGCTTACCTTGATGTCAAAGCGCTTAAGCTGTCGTGAAAAAGCGTCAAGTCCTGCAAGTGAAGTGCCTGCATAGTTTTCCGATGGGTCAAGCTCTTCAAGCACGTCTGTCATACTTTTACCCTTAACGCTGTACATACCCTTTTCTAAAGTAATGTTTTCATAATTTGCCATAAATAATCACCCTTTCAAATTTATCAAAGAATAAAGCCGATGTACTGACTGTCAAAGTCTGTCACAAGACATTCTCTGCCGCCCGTACCTATTGTAACCTTGCCGCCGTCAGAAGGCTTAATGCTCTGGTAGCCTAAAGCACCTGTTCCCGTATAAGGCATACGCACATAGCCTGAAAGCTGAACTGTGGCATAGCCATCTCTTACATTTACACATACGCCGCACAGCTTGCTGTCTGCTGCCGTACAGGGTGCTACAGTGCCGTTACCGCTGATTTTTACAGGCACTCCTGCTGTTGTCAGCGACTTGTCGGCAATAAAGGTAATCACGTTTTCGTTATATCCGTTAAAATTTACGTTCATTTATATCCCTCCGAAATCAAATTTTAAATTCGTTGTTTTTAAATTCTGCCACTGCTTTCTTTTCACTGCAAAGCTGTGGTGATAATGTTTTGCGGCTGAGCTTGCCCTTGTAGTATTTTTCAAACAGCACAAGCTCGTCTATGCTCATTTTCTTGACTACTCCTGCCATAGCATTGTAGGGAATGTCTGGCTCTGCAACCGCTGTCATACTTAAAATACTCTTTCTGAGCTGCTGACAGTACACCTCTCCCTGCTCCGCCTTTTCTTTAAGCTGTGCAATATATCCGCACAGCTTTTCTGACTGATGACTGTCAAGAGTAACCGATTGTCCTGTTTCAAGTGATTTTAAAATGTCTGTCACTGTTTTCACCTCTGTTTTCTTTTTATAGCTTTTAATCACGCCTGCCTTTGGCTGTGCCGGAACTGCCACAAAGCTCCATTCATATGCGTCATACGGCTCGCAAAGCATACCGTAGCATAAATTGCCGTTGTAGCTCTCTCCCTTTTTATGCGAGCACAAATGTGAGCTCATATCCTCTGAGCATATTGAGCATACCGTTTTGCCCACCGCACAGCCAACGCTTACCTCCTTTGTAATTCCGCTGTCAAGCGACAGAATAAGCTCGCTGTTTTGCTCGCTTTTCGGCATATAGGCACGTG
The DNA here is from genome assembly GCA_051881615.1 of Acutalibacteraceae bacterium. Taxonomy (GTDB): domain Bacteria; phylum Bacillota; class Clostridia; order Oscillospirales; family Acutalibacteraceae; genus CAMFTQ01. Next base: position 35,689 of record JBJEQF010000016.1, read on the forward strand.
CCGTCAGACGGAAGTAATCATCGCCTGTCTTTGTCTTTTTGCCGGCTACCGCCTCAACCTTACAGTCAAAAATTCTTGCCGTCTGATTTGATGCAGACGGATTATGGTCAAGTATTCCTGTTTTGCCGACAAACAGCTTTTCAAGCTCAAAAAGAGCTTCTACCGTAAAGCGTTCATAATCTCTGTCAATGTCGTTGTCGCAAAGCACCACAGAAAAAACATACACCTCGTCTGATGTAAACTGCCGCCTTGTGTATTTGTTGATAAGCGCAAGCTCATCGGCTGTCACCGTATGCTCTGAAACTCTAGTATCTGCCAAAGCTGTATTTTTGTTTTTAACCGTTTTATCCCTGTTCAAACGTCCACCTCCGAATTCTGCATTTTTGCTTTGTTTTCTGCTTCAAGGCTCTGTGCCTGTGCATTTAAAAGTCTTGCACGTGCAAGCTCTGTTTCGTCCTGTAAATTGATGTTGCTCCATTCGATTTTTACACCGTCACCGCAGCCGTTTAGCCTTAGCCACATTGAGCATATTTGCTTAATCACAGGGTTTAACAGCGTTCTGTAATATTCAAGCTCACTTGTCAGAATATCTGCCTGCTGACTGCTCATTCTCTCTGTGCTTGACCAGCTAAGTCCCAGCAGAAACGGCGGAATCGACAGCTTTGCGACAATCTGTTCAAGCAGATGCTTTATCGGTATGTCGCAGTCGGGTATCTGATTTTCAGCACCGATTACCTTTATCGAAACATCGCCCACCGACACAAAATCGCATACCTGCTTTGAGCGCATAGCCTTGCTCCATTGTTCTGCAATTTCTGTCGCTCTTTTCTGCGCCGTCACACCGCTTGTGTCTGACGCCGGCTTATATGTAACGGCAAACCTGACATTCCCCACTCTGTCCCAGTTTGTGCCGACAGAGTTAAAAATTTTGAGCAATACAGAGCTTACAAACGGCAACCCCTGCATAACTGACGTACCCTTGCACGTACCCGGCTGTGGGTTTAAAAGCGTTTTCAGCACAAGCGGCTGATACGGAATTTGCTCTGCCTGCACGTCACGTCTGCACACGATAATATCAAGAGGACTGTCGCCCTGTTTAAGCGTAATGTCGCTTAAAGCTGCATTGTAAAGTGCCATAAGTGAAGAACCGTCAGCACTTAGCACCATTTCACCGACCGCTGTGCCGTATGTCAGCAAGCAGTCAAGATAGCTGTAAATAAACGGCATAATTCCTTTGGCTGTACCGCAGTCCACACTATCTAAAAATTCGTCAAGTGTTTTTTGAGCCGAAGTGTCAAGGCTTTGCACCTTAAAGTCGCCGATAAGCCTGACGGTTTTGCAGATAGCCGCATCTATAATCGGCACAGCCTCCCTGAGTGCTCTGTATAGCGAAAGCTCGCAGTCTGTCAGAGGAACATAATTGTTAAGCGCAGAAAACGGATGACCGCTAAAGCGTGACGGCGCAGTAAAAACTGTTGCCGTCCGGCTACTCTCAGAAGCTGCATCTTTTTTTCTGACCTTTGAAAACAAATTCATTTTTCTTCCTCCTGTTATCTCTCGGCGGCAATAGCAAAAAACTCGTCACTGCCGCCGTCAAGAATAGTCGTTACAAAGTAACGTATATCGTCCATTGCGTGGTCGTTCTCTTTTACAGGGCAGTCGTTACCGCCCCTGCTGTCCCACCTGTAAAGTGAAAATTCACGCATACTGTCAAGACAATTATTGCAGATTTTTATCTGCCCCTGCTTAAGCGCATCAGACACTCTTCGTATTCCGTCAATCACATTATTGTTGGCGGGAACAACGCTGAATCTGTTGTGTCTGCGTATTACCTCAATAAAGCTTGCCGCTGACGGGTCAACCGTAAGACAGGATAAAGTCCTGTTGCCGACAAGCCTTTCAAGCTCACTGTAATGCTCCTCGTCTGTTTTCTGAAAGCCCTTTGCACGTGAGTCAAAGTAATACTCGTCAATTCTGTACCACGCGTCTGTTCTTTTGCCCCACAATCCAAAGGAGGCAGGGTTTACCGTACCGTAGTCGCACGATACCGCATATTCAGTAAATCCTCCCTCGGGTACGGGACAATACATATTCTGTTTATCCATAAACGGATAAACAGCACCGTAAACCGCCGACCACTCACCCTTTACAAACCGCTTGTAAAAAGCACCGCTGTAAAGGCTCTCGTACCGCTTTATCATCTGCGTAGAAAGCGAGGGGTTGTCCTGCATTGTAAAGTGAATATAAAGAGCGTTTTTCTCTTTCGTCTTTAAAATCCACTCTCTGTAAAACCAATGCTGGGGATATTCGGGGTTACAGTTAAACCAAAAGACAGAGCCTGCAACGGAGCATCTGGCAAGCGATTGTTCAACAAACGATCTGGGCATCAGAGCCACCTCGTCGAGCAGCACTCCCGACAATGTCATACCCTGAATCAATGCGGCTGACGACTCATCCTTTCCGCCGAAAAGGTAAAATCTGTTTGTCCTTTTGCGAAAGGTAATTTCTAAAATATTTGACGACACCTTGTCGTTCACCGCAAAGCCTAACTCCTTGAGAACAGGTATAATCGGCGTTACAACGTTTCTGCGAAGCGACCGTATTGTTTTTCCGCAAAGCGCAAACGAAGAGTTTTCAAACCGATAGAACGCCCACGCAATAAAAGAAACCGACATACAAAAGGTTTTTCCGCTTCTGACAGCTCCGTCACATATGATTGCGTCACAGCTTTTATACCTTGAGCCGTCACACCACCACGAAAGCGTCAAAAGCTGTTTTTCGCTGAATGGCTTAAACTTCATTTTTGCTTACTTCCTCACCGCTGCAAACTGCCCTTGCGCCTGCTCTTATCGCCTCGTAAAACGGAAGCTCGTTATTTGCGTCAGGCATACCAAGCTCCAATTTTTCAAGCGCTTTAAGCCTGTCAAAAAACTTGATTTCCATAGCACCGTCCTTTGGACGTTTGATTTCTGCTACCGAAAACAAATCCATTGAATTTAACTGCTCCTGCGTAGGCTTGTCAAGGTACAAAAGCTCGACGGCATCTGCAATATTCCCGAACGCAAGGCGCTGATAGCCGACCATAGCCATCTGACTTAGCGATCTTTTCTGCAAATCACTCAGCCTTGCAATTTCATCGAGAATATCTGACCTGCATAACAGCTTTTCGCCCTCCTGCCGAAACTCGCCCTTGTACCCTGCCTTTTGAGCAGACTGCGCAATATCTCCGCTGTTTATGTAACAGCTGCAAAAAAGCTTTTCTCTTGATGTCAGCTTACCTTTTTTATTCTCCATCACATCTGTCCTTTCTTAGGTTTTCAAAAGGCAAATTGCCGCTAAGCAAAACTGCCCTTCACCCATAGGCTAAAAACAAAAAAAGTTGCACTCTAAAATGCAACTTTTGAAAAATTATTTATATTTTTTTGTTTTCAGTACATTAAACGTACCGTCAGAACGGCAAATACAAGAGCCGTAAAATCTGCAAACAAGCCTGCATAAAGTGTGTTGCGGATGTTTTTTATTCCCACACTGCCAAAGTAAAGCGACACCGCATAAAACGTAGTTTCTGTTGAGCCAGCCATAACAGAGGCTACTCTGCCCGCTATGCTGTCAGGACCGAAATCGCTGTAAACCTGATTTAAAAGCGCAGTTGAGCCGCTGCCCGAAATAGGTCTTAAAACAGCCATCGGTACAATCTCGGCAGGAAAGCCGAGCTTCTGAGCCAAGGGCGAAACTAAATTGCACAAAAGCTCCATAGCTCCGCTTGACCTAAGCATTGTAACGGCGACAATAATTCCTATAATAGTCGGCGCAATATTATATACTATCTCAAATCCGCCCTTTGCTCCCTGTAAAAACGTGTCAAACACAGGAACCTTCTTAACAAATCCAAATACTATTACTATTCCTATAAATAAAGCAACTGTAAATTCCAAGTTATCACGCTCCGACTATTACAGCACTTCTCGTTGTCTTAATACAGCACAAAACGGCTGTAAGTCCAAAGGTAAGCGCCGCCGCCGAGGTTATCCACACACAGGGCAAAATGTCAAACGGCGACTGACTGCCTGCGTTGTACCTCAGCGTTCCTACAGTGGTGGGTATAAGCTGAATTGATGCTGTATTCATCAGCACAAAAATCATCATCTCGTCAGTTGCCGTATCACTGTGAGGACTAAGGCGTTTTAACTCCTTCATCGCCTTTAGTCCGAACGGAGTGGCGGCGTTGCCCAGTCCCAAAATATTTGCGCTGACATTAAGGCATATGTACTTAAAGGCGTCGCTGTCAGCGTCTAAATTCGGGAATAAGCGTTTAAGGATTGGGCGAAAAATTTTTGCTATTTTGTCGCTTAATCCGCTTTTTTGCGCAATCTCCATAATGCCCGACCACATAACGAGCATCGGCAGAATAACAAGCAAAAGCTCAAGAGCGTCCTTTGCTCCCTCCAGCGTGTCAATACCGAGCTGTTTGGTATTTTGGGTAAAAATTGCACAGACGATACTAACGATTATCATACCGCCCCAGACGAAATTCAGCATAAAACCACCTAATTTGTTGAATAATATCACATATTTTTAGAATTTTAAAAAATTTTGCCGAATGTACCAATTTTTTAAATTTTTCTGTTGACATTTTAGGAAAGATTTGGTATTATAATTTTGCAAGGCAAAAAGTGTCATTTATTGTAATAACCTGCTTTATTGCAGAAAAAGGAGAAGGAAATATGAAAGCAGCAGAATGTTTATGCAAAATTGATAAGCTCGGCAGAATGGTACTGCCAAAAATTATCCGTGATAAGTTCGATTTAAGCGAGGGCGACAGCCTTGAGGTGTTCACAGAGGACAACAAAATTATCTTAAAAAAATACAAGCCCTGCTGTATTTTTTGCGGTGAGGCAGATAATGTTACAACCTTTTCGGGCAAAATTATTTGCAAGGATTGTATTGAAAAGCTCCAAAAATAAACCCAACAGTAATATATATCAAGGTAGTTTTTAAAATATGCCGAAAAATATCTGAAGTTTTATAGCCTTTCATTTCTCACCGAGCAAATGAAAGGCTTTACTGTTTTGTCTATTACTGATACAATTATGATACAGACTTTTTGTATTTTATTTATAGACAAACTCGAAAGAGGTTTTTAATATGACAGAAATTCTAATTGTCGAGGACGAAAAAAATATATCAAATCTCATAAAAATGGCACTGTCGCAGACAGGCTGTCTGTGCGACTGCGCATATGACGGCGAAGCAGGTGCAAATATGATAGAAAGCAGGCATTACGACCTTATTCTGCTTGACGTAATGCTCCCTAAAATCGACGGCTTTGAGCTTATCGACTATATAAAAAGCTTTGATATACCCGTAATTTTTATCACCGCAAAATCCGACACAAAAGACAAGGTCAAAGGACTAAGGCTCGGAGCAGACGATTACATCACAAAGCCGTTTGATATTGCAGAATTACAGGCAAGAGTAGAAGCCGTACTTCGCCGATACAACAAAACGTCAGCCATAATTACAATAGACGACATAAAAATCAACACAGAGTCAAGAATAGTCACAAAAGGCGGAAAAGCCGTTGACCTGACGCTCAAGGAGTACGAAATCCTGCTTTTATTTGTACGCAACAAAAACATCGCACTATATCGTGAAATGATATACGAGCACGTGTGGAAGGAGCCGTATATGGGCGATACACGAACAGTAGATTTGCACATTCAGCGGCTCAGAAAAAAGCTTGATTTAAAGGATAAAATTCAGTCTGTTTTTAAGGTCGGCTACAGGTTTAACGATTAACAGCGAGGTGATACCGTGAAGTTTGCTTGGAAAATATTTTTCGTATCATTTCTCATTACAATACTATCATTCGGAGCAGGCGGATTTTTACTGCTTAATTCAGTGTTTTCGTCAACACTTGAAAATAAAATCCAGAACGCCACGGACTCAAACAGCTACGTCACTGTGTCACTTTACGCTATTTTCACAAATGCGCAGACAATGGGCTATGACGAGGATTACAGGGATTTCATCGTAAACAGCTTTTCGTCACAGGTAGCCTCGGGCGGCTCTGACACTAAGGTGAGAATAGGCAATCTGCAGACGGTGACAGATTTTGATGACGGCGATTTCGCCAAAAATATAAGAAACAACACACGCGCGTGGCGTGTAGTGCAAAAGGAGGACAAGCGGTTTGTTCAGGCTGTAAGCCGGATAAAGCTTGCAAAAAAGGATTATTACGTTCAGTCGCTCACCGATATAACAGATATCTACAAAAGCCGTGACGATTACTTTTTTACTTATCAGATAATTCTTATGTTTGTTGCGCTTTTCGCATCAACCGTTCTTGTGCTGTTTTCAAGATACATTACACGTCCTCTTGTAAAGCTTTCCTACACGGCACAGGAAATAGCAGACGGCGACTTCTCTAAACGAGCCGAGCCTGCAAAGACTAAGGAAATCAGCGAGCTGTCGCAGAGCTTTAACAGTATGGCACAGTACGCAGAGGAATATATTGAACAGCTCAAAATTTCGGCGCAAAGCAGAGATGACTTTGTAGCCGACTTCACCCACGAGCTGAAAACTCCGCTGACTTCTGTTATCGGCTATGCCGATATGCTCAAAAGCTTTGACCTTGACGCAACAGAGCGCAGAAAGTGTGCAGATTTGATATATAAAGAAGCAAAACGTCTTGAAGCGCTGTCAACAAACCTTTTAAGCATTATAGTACTTAAAAACGACAGCATATCGCTGTCAGCGATAAATACGCAGGCACTGACAGCAGAGCTTATCGCCGCCGTTGAATTTCTGCTGAAAAAGTACGGTGTAACGCTTGAAACAGCTGTTGAGAAAGCAGAAATCAAGGCTGAGCCGTCACTGCTGAAAACTCTTATATATAACCTGATTGACAACAGCTGCAAAGCCTCAAAAGCAGGACAAAGCTTCAGTCTTAGCGGTACTGCTGAGGGCGAACGCTACAGATTCACAATAACAGACAACGGGTGCGGAATACCAAAGGACGAGCTGCAAAAAATCACCCGACCGTTTTATATGGTTGACAAGTCACGCTCACGCAGTATGGGCGGCGCAGGACTTGGTCTTTCTCTTTGCAGTGAAATTGCAAGACTGCACAGCTCACAGCTTGAAATAAAAAGCGAGATAAATAAGGGTACGTCGGTATCTTTTACCGTGGAGCTTTCACTTAACAAGGACGGTGAGCCGTATGAATAAATCAACTGTAAAATACATAAGCGTAGCCGCACTTGCCGTTTTATTGACAGTGTCTGTCATATTCACGCCGTATGTTTACTATGCCGTAAGCGACGCAAAGATTTTAGCAAACAGTCAGGTCGAGGAATTTTCACTGCAAAGAGCAGGCGAAAAATCAACTTTAGAGGAGAAAATTGCGCTTATTACCTCCGAAAAGGCTATATGGGTAAACGAAGCACTCGAACAGGACGATGTTAAGCCGACTGTTTTACGTGCAGTCAGAAATATGGGCAACTATCTTTGCGATGAATATACAAAGAATGTACTTTCTACCTTTCTTGACAGTGAAGATATCACGCTCACGTATTTTGAATCGACAATAGCAAGCGGTCCTGTAAACGGCGAGCCTGTGTATGTTCCGCTGTTATACGCAGAGTTTTACGGCGATAATTTTCCTGCCGCGACTGTTTTAGTTGACAGATATACAAACAAAGTATATCAGTTTACAATAACAGCCAACGAAAAAACATTTTACACAAAGGAATCCGAAGATGCCTTTTATTCCGGACTTAATATACCCGAGGACGATTATTACGAGATAATGCACTCGGTTTACAAACAACTGCTTGATTATTTTTCAAATTTATCACTTCCCCGGGTTTCAATAACAGCAAGAAGGGAGTCCTTTAAATTCAGCGTATTCGGCTTTAACTACCTTTATCACAAGTATGATATAGAAGATGATTTGGCAAACGATACCCATAATTATTATGATAACTCGCAAAGCGAAGAATTGTCATAGAAAAAGCTGACACTAATACGTGCGATATTGCAATCTGCCAAAAATGTAAATGCTCACCTGAAAACTAATCAGGTGAGCATTTGTTATACTCTAAGGGTTCTTAGAAAATATTTTTATATGCTGTTTGATGATCCAAACGCCTGCTCTGTCAGAGAAAATGCACTCATCATCGTGAGCATTACTCACAGCACAGCTGTTAAGCAGAACTCGGCAAAAAATCAAAGTGCGGCGATTGCGGCTTTTATCATTGCGATTTTCTCCCGCTCTTTTTCAGCCTGTCCCTTTACCTTGTCAACGACAGCCTGCGGTGCTTTTGCGATAAAGCCCTGATTGTTCAGCTTACCCTCTGACTGTGCAAGGAGCTTTTCTGTTGCTAAAAGCTCCTTGTTGAGCCTTGCAAGCTCTGCCTCTCTGTCAACAAGCTCAGCCATAGGAATGTAAATCTTTGCGTCAGCCGTAACTACCGTTACTGCGCCCTCGATATCAAAGGCATCTCCTACCTCTACCTCGCTTGCAGACGCTAATTTGCAGATAAATTTAACGCCGTTTTCAAAAACATCTGAAAGCTTTGTTGCGATGTAAACCTTAGCCTTTCTTGACGGCGGTACGTTCATCTCCTGACGGCGCTTTCTGATTGCCGTAATTGCCTCGATGATTTTCTCCATTTCGGCAGTAGCCTTAGGATAGTCGTTTTCTGCTGTATATTCGGGGTATTTTTCAAGCATAATTGTTTCTGCACTGCCCGGTAATGTCTGGTAAATTTCCTCTGTGATAAACGGCATAAACGGGTGGAGGAGTTTAAGTATCTTGTCAAGTACCCAAACAAGCACCTGTCTTGCGTTCTGTGCGTCCTCGCCCTCGCTTTGCAGACGTGACTTTGCAAGCTCAATGTACCAGTCGCAGTAGCAGTCCCACGTGAAGTCGTAAATCTTTTTAAGCGCAAGTCCTAACTCGAACTTTTCAAGATTTTCCGTCATTTCCTTAGCGGTAGAGTTAAGTGTAGATACAATCCACTTGTCCTCTGCTGTCAGCGTGTCGGGGAGCTTGTTTTCTACATCAAAGCCGTCAATGTTCATATGCACAAAACGGCTTGCGTTCCACAGCTTGTTGGCAAAGCCGCTGCAGGCTTCTACCTTTTCGTTAGAAAAACGCATATCGTTGCCCGGAGTGTTGCCTGTTGCAAGGAACATTCTAAGAGCGTCTGCGCCGTATTTGTCAATAATCTCAAGCGGATCTATGCCGTTGCCGAGCGACTTTGACATTTTGATGCCGTTTTCGTCACGAACAATTCCGTGCATAAATACTGTGTTAAACGGCGGGCAGTTCATCTGCTCGCAGGCAGAGAAAATCATTCTTGCTACCCAGAAGAAGATGATATCGTAGCCTGTTACAAGTGTATTTGTCGGGTAGAAGTATTCAAGCTCAGGTGTTTTGTCAGGCCAGCCGAGAGTAGAGAAAGGCCACAGAGCAGAGCTGAACCACGTGTCGAGAGTGTCCTCGTCCTGATGCAAATGATTTTTACCGCACTTAGGGCAGACTGTCGGTGTTTCTTTTGAAACAATAATTTCACCGCAGTCGTCACAGTACCACGCAGGAATTCTGTGTCCCCACCAGAGCTGACGTGAAATGCACCAGTCCTTTATGTTCTCCATCCAGTGGAAGTATACCTTTTCAAAACGTTCGGGGATAATCTTAGTTTCACCGTTTTTAACACATTCAATGGCAGGCTTAGCCAAAGGCTCCATCTTTACAAACCACTGCTTTGAAACACGCGGCTCAACTGTAGTCTTACAGCGGTAGCACGTGCCTACGTTATGTGCGTGAGGCTCAACCTCTACAAGGAAGCCGCCCTCCTTTAAGTCCTCAACGATTGCCTTTCTGCATTCGTAGCGGTCCATTCCCTTATATTTTTCGCCTGCCTTTTCGTTCATATGGGCGGTATCGTCCATAATGTTTATAACAGGCAGATTATGTCTTAAACCAACCTCAAAGTCGTTAGGGTCGTGAGCAGGTGTGATTTTAACAACGCCTGTACCGAACTCCATATCAACGTAGCTGTCAGCTACAACGGGGATTTCTCTGCCTGTCAAGGGCAGTATTACGGTTTTGCCGACAATAGCCTTGTATCTTTTGTCATCGGGGTGAACGGCAACTGCCGTATCGCCGGGGAGAGTTTCGGGACGTGTTGTGGCAAGCTCTACATAACCGCTGCCGTCGGAAAGCGGATAGCGCAGATGCCAGAAGCTGCCCTGCTGTTCCTCAAAATTAACCTCTGCGTCAGAGATAGACGTCTTGCAGTGAGGACACCAGTTGATAATTCGCTCGCCTCTGTAGATAAGTCCCTTTTCGTAAAGCTTTACGAAAACCTCCTTAACAGCCTTTGAACAGCCCTCGTCCATTGTAAAGCGTTCACGCTCCCAGTCGCAGGACGAGCCTAATTTTTTGAGCTGGTCGCAGATACGTCCGCCGTACTCACGTTTCCAATCCCAGGCACGTTCAAGGAATTTTTCTCTGCCGATTTCTTCCTTTGTAACACCCTCCTTGCGCATAGCCTCAACAATTTTTGCCTCGGTTGCGATTGAAGCGTGGTCCGTACCCGGCAGCCACAGAGCAGAATAGCCCTGCATACGTCTGAAGCGGATAAGAATATCCTGCAGCGTTTCGTCAAGTGCGTGTCCCATATGCAGCTGGCCTGTGATGTTTGGGGGCGGCATTACGATAGTATACGGTTTTTTATCCTTGTCAACCTCTGCGTGAAAATAGTTTCCTTTTAGCCAGAAGTCGTAAATTCTGTCCTCAACCTCTTTCGGGTTATAGGACTTTGCAAGTTCCTTAGCCATAGTGTGTTCTCCTTTAAACGGCGCTGTGCCGTATTACTTAATTTAGTTACCCTTTATTATCGCATTTTGCGTGTGATTTGTCAATTACAGCGGTGTGAATTTTTCGTTTTATCGCAGTTTTTTTGGAGCAATATATACAATATTATTTTCTGTTATTTGTTAAACCAGCCAAAAATATATTTTTTATTAAAAATATATTTACAATTATTTATAAACAGTATATCATTTATTTGTATAGCAGCTCGAAAGGAGAAAACATTATGAAAAAAAGACTGTCGCTAATCTTGGCATTATCATTGATTTTCAGCTGTTCATTTGCAATAAACGCAAACGCACAGGAAAGCAATAAAGCAGTGCTGACTGTATATGAAACTAACACAGATTATGTTTGCAAAATTGCCGACCCAAACATCTGCTGGGGAACATACGGCGATGAGCAGTTCAAGGACGAATTAGGCGGCGACCTCGGCGAAAAATACAGAGAATGTGTTGACGCTATTTTCAGCAGTGCATATAACACAGAGGATAAGGATATGCTTATCGGAATCTCGTTTGCACTCATTTACATCGGAAAATATAAGGAGTATGACGTTTGCAGATTTGCCGATATATATCTTGACGAAGTGATTACAAGGCGTATAGGCGATATAGTGTTTTTGAACGCAGCATGTCCGAGCCCCTACGAATTGGGAGTATTTTTCATTAAGGACGGTAACGCTTTTACACTTGAAGAAGCTTATGACAGCGGCAACGTTGATTTTTCAAACGAAAAGCTGTTAAAAATGATGTATTTAGGCGGTGCTTATCCGATAGCACGAGTTATAGACAACTGTGTCGACAAAGAAACAGCCGAAATAATTGGTTCGTGTTTGAGCGAAATTTCTTTTGGAACTTATCAGACAGCAGAGATTTACGGTTTAGCAAACGGCTTTGCAATAGTCGGCTACGAAAACCCTGACAGCAGATATGAGGCTGTAGCAGTGGGCGATTATCTTGTTTATGACACAATAGACCTGTACTGTGTAGACCTAAAGCAATATTATGATAATGCCGAAAAAATAGATTTCTCACAGCCGCTTAGCGATTTCACTATTGAGGATATTGCAAAAATCGCACCGAACGTTTATCACCGTGACGATTCGAAGCTTCCGTCAACACCTGACGAAACCAAGCCCTCAACACCCGACACAACAGAACCCACAGAACCCCCAACACCCGACACAACAGAACCCACAGAACCACCAACACCCGATACAACAAAGCCGACCGAACCCACAACACCCGATACAACAAAGCCGACCGAACCGACAGAGCCTGAAAAAGATCTCATCTTGGGCGATACAGACGGTGACGGCGTAATAAAAATAAACGATGTCACGCTCATTCAGAAGGCTGTCGCGCTTATAGAAACGCTGTCTGATAAACAGCAGAAAGCCGCCGACGTAAACGGCGACAGCACCTTAAACATCAAGGATGCAACAGCAATTCAAAAGTATATCGCAAAAATCGACACAGGACTTGACATCGGCAAATAACCAAAAAACAAGGAGTACCCCTCACAAAATCGGGGGTACTCCTTTTTAATGCGTAAAAGGCTTAACATATATTGTCTTAATGTGCAAACTGACTGCTGTAAAGCTCGCTGTAAAAGCCGCCTTTTTGCAAAAGCTCGCTGTGACTGCCCTGTTCTATAATATCTCCGTCCTTCATAACAAGTATAACGTCTGCCTCTTTAATAGTTGACAATCTGTGCGCAACTACAAAGCTCGTTTTGCCCTGCATCATTTTTGCAAAAGCCTTTTGTACCCTTATTTCGGTCAAAGAGTCTATTGAGCTTGTCGCCTCGTCAAGTATGAGCATAGGCGGATTTGTCACCATTGCACGTGCTATGCACATAAGCTGCCGCTGTCCCTGTGATAAATTTGCGCCGTCCTGCGAAATCATACTGTCGTAGCCGTTCGGCATTTTTCTTATAAAGCTGTGCGCATAGGCTGACTTTGCGGCATTTTCTATCTCTTCATCTGTAGCGTCAGGCTTGCCGTAACGCAGATTTTCTTTTACAGTGCCGTTAAACAGCCAGCTTTCCTGAAGCACCATACCGTAAAGACCTCGCAGGCTGTTTCGTGTAATGTCTGAAATGCTCACGCCGTCAATATAGATGTTACCTGAGTTCACCTCGTAAAAGCGCATAAGCAGATTGATAAACGTAGTTTTTCCGCACCCTGTCGGGCCGACTATTGCTATACGCTGACCGCTTTTTACATTGAGCGAAAAGTTTTTAATCAGCTTTTGCTCGGGTTTATACGAAAAGCTGACGTTTTCAATTTTTACGTTGCCCTTGCAGGTGTCCATAACTATTGCATTTTCGCTGTCGGGAGCTTGATTTTTTTCGTCAAGCACATCAAAAACACGCACAGCAGAGGCTAAAGCTGTTTGCAGCTGTGTAAGCACTCCCGTAACCTCGTTAAACGGCTTTGTGTATTGGTTTGCATACGTTAGAAAGCACGAAATCTGACCGATGCTAAGACCGCCGTTTACTGCCGAAAACGCACCTATTATGCCTACGCTTGCGTAAACTATTCCGTTTACAAAGCGTGTGCTCGGATTTGCAAGACTGCCTGCAAACTGCGCCTTCTGACCTACTGTGTAAAGCTCCTGATTCAGATGTTCAAACTCCTGTTGACTGCGCTCTTCAAAGGAGAACGCTTTTACCGTTTTTTGATTGCCGACAAGCTCCTCAACAAAACCGCCAAGCTCACCCTGCAACGTCTGCTGTTGTCTGAATTTTTTGCTTGACAGTCTGCCGATAAACGAAGCGACAAAAAGCGAAAGCGGAGTAACAAGCACTACAACAAGCGCAATTTTGTAATCGACTGCAACCATAAAGACGATAGTGCCGAGTATTGTGACAACGCCCGAAAAAAGCTGATTTATCATCTGCAAAAGTCCCTCACCGACTGCGTCAACATCATTTATAATTCTGCTGATTAAGTCGCCGTGAGAATGACTGTCGATATATGAAAGAGGAACGTCGCTGAGCTTATCAAACACATCACGGCGCATATCTCTTACCGTATAATAGCTTACCTTGTTTGTGCAAAGACCCGAAAGCCACTGAAAAAGCGCACCGCCTGCTATGGCGCAGACCAATACGCACAGAATATAAAAAATCTGCTCAAAAAGCACGTTGCCTTCTTCAATAATATTATCAATGGCTCTGCCGACAAGCACAGGTGCTAAAAGCGTGAGCGTAACGCTTATAACAGTGCATAAAAAGGCAAAAACGATATATTTTGCATATTGCTTTGAATACGTCAGAACTCGTTTTATCACAGCTGTGTTTTTAGTTTTCAAAGGGTTTTTCCTCCCTTGCAAGAGAATTTTATTTTGACCGATTACGGCTACTGACTTTACTTTTCCCCAGCTGTTCCTAACTGCGTTTTGCAAATTTCCGCATATTGAGGACAGCTCTGTAAAAGCTCGTTGTGAGTGCCTGCACCCGATAATCTGCCGTCATCAAGAAACAGTATCAGATTGCTTTCCATAATAGTTGAACAGCGCTGTGAAACTATAATAACCGTCATATCACCGCTGTTTTGCTTTATTGCATTTCTCAGCTTTGCGTCCGTTGCGTAGTCGAGCGCCGAAAAGCTGTCGTCAAGAATTAAAATTCTCGGCTGTCTTACAATGGCACGGGCGATTGTAAGCCTTTGCCTTTGACCGCCCGAAAAGTTCTTGCCGCCCTGCGACACTCTTGTGTCGAGTCCGTTTTTCTGTTTTATAAAGTCAGCCGCCTGTGCAATTTCAAGTGCCTTCCACATCTGCTCGTCAGTTGCCGTTTCGTTGCCCCAGCGCAGATTAGAACGCACATCTCCGCTGAAAAGCACAGCATTCTGCGGTACTATGCCTATCTGACTGCGAAGCTGATTAAAGCTGTATTCGTCTACATTTACACCGTCCACTAACACCTCGCCGCTTTTTGATTTGTAAAAGCGTGGGATAAGATTTATAAGCGTACTTTTGCCCGAGCCTGTTGTGCCGATAATGCCCACCGTCTGACCCGACATTATTTTAAAGCTGAGATTTTCAAGCTCATCGTCACCGCCGCCGTATGAAAAGCTGACGTTTTTAAACTCGATAATCGGTGTGCTGTTATCTGCTTTTATCTCTATATTTTTATCCGTCTTTTCCTGTACTGACGGCACTGTATCAAGCACCTCGTTTATTCTGCCTGCCGATGCCGACGCCTTTGTAAAAAGCACAACAAGGTTTGCAACGACTACCATAGCAAGCAAAATCTGCGTCATATAGTTTACAAGCGCAATTATGTCGCCTGTGAGAAGCTCGCCTGTGTTTACTCCCTTTGCGCCGAACCATACGATAAGCACAATGGCAAGGTTTGCAATAACATAGGTAAGCGGATTTAAAAGCGCCGATAATCTGCCGACAATCACAGAGGTTTTTGCAAGCTGCTCTGTGCTTTCGTCAAAGCGGGTTTGCTCTGCTTTTTGCTTTGAAAAGGCTCTTATTACTCTGTTGCCCGTTAGATTTTCACGTGAAATTAAAGAAATTTTGTCAAGCTGTTTCTGAATTTTTGTAAAGAAAGGAATACTACTGCTCATTATTAAATACAGAGTAATGCCGATTAAAACGGCAGCACCGATAAAAATAAGAGAGAGCTTAAAGTCAATCAGCATAGCCATTACCATAGCTCCGATTACAAGAAACGGCGCACGGATTACAAGGCGGATAAGCATCGCCACCGCCTGCTGAACCTGATTTATATCGTTTGTCATACGTGTAATAAGCGACGGTGTGCCGAATTTATCAAGCTCTGCGTGTGAAAGGCTGTTTATATGCGCAAAGAGTGCGCTGCGCATTTTTGTGCCTGCACCCTGTGAGGCGATTGACGCACTGTACTGACAAACAAGCGCCGAGCATAGTCCGACAACACCCAAGAACACCATAACTATACCCATTCTGATGATGTAGCCGGTATCGCCGTTTTTAACGCCTACGTCTATAATCTTTGCCATTACAAGCGGAACTATAAGCTCAAACACCGCTTCAAGGAGCTTGCAAAGCGGCCCTATTATCAGCTGCAGCTTATAGTCCTTTAAAAAGGTTTTAAATAGCTTTATCATATACAACCATCCGGATATGCTTTATTTTTCTGTACCCATAAAGAAAAGCGCAATAGTACCCGGTCCCGAGTGAGTGCCGATTGTAGGACCTATGAAGTTTATCACAACATTTTTTACATTCAGCTTTTCCTTTACCTGCTTTGCAACGTATTGTGCGTCAGCCTCTGCATCGCCGTGACTTATGAATACCGTCTGCTGCTCAGGATTTATCGCTGTTTCCTGCATTTTCTTTACAAGTGCGTCAAGCGACTGACGTCTGCCCCTTACCTTTGACACAGGGATTAAATGGCCCTCGTTGTCAACGTGAAGTACAGGCTTTATATTGAGCGCACTGCCAAGGACAGCCGCAGCCGCCGATACTCTGCCGCCACGCTTTAAGTGGAATAAATCGTCAACGGTAAACCAGTGGCAGAGATGATCTCTGTTTTCAAGCACCCACTTTTCAAGCTCGTCAATAGTCATACCCTCACGCTTTTTCTGTACGCAGTAATACGCAAGCAGACTTTCACCCATTGAAGCGGCGAGAGAATCAACTACTACTATTTTTCTGTCCGGGTATCTTCCCATCATTTCCTCAGCGGCAAGCGCACCGTTTCTACAGGTAGAGCTTAAACCTGATGAAAACGCAAGATAAAAAATATCCTGTCCGTTTTTAAGGAAAGGCTCAAAATAATCGCAAAAATCGGCAGGACTAAGCGCCGCCGTTGTGCTTGCAGCTCCGTTTCTTTGATGAGCGTAAAACTGTTTTATGTCCATATCCCTGTGGTCAGGGTAGTCCTTGTACTCCTTATCATTCATAACAAAGGTCATAGGCATAACAAAAAGCTCAAGCTCCTTTTCAAGCTCGGGTGTTATGTCGCAGTTTGAGTCGGTGATAAGTACATAGCTGTTGTTATTCATACAGTGTGCCTCCTTGATAAATATTCAGAATTTGTATTTTATAATAAAAGGTTATTATATATAAATCTATTGTACCCTGTAACGCTCTGTATATAATAATTTTCTGCTTTTATGCGTTGACACAGGCGTTTTAAAGGTATATAATAATGTCACAGGGATAACCGTTAAAAGCGGTTAGCCATTAGAGATTTATTTTATTTGTAATAATCGTCCAAGTGCCGTTGGGCGGTTATTTCTTTATATGTTTAATGACTTCACAAAGTGGTATCAATAAAATTATCAATAAAACTGTTTCAGTCATCAATATCACCCCCATTCTGTGGGAGTGCTAACCGCCTTACTATCCCTGTAACAAAACAATTATAATATATATTTACTTATTTTACAATAATTAACAGATAAAAAAGAAATACACCGTAGGAGTTTAAATCAGCTTGCGGTGTATTGACATATCGACAGAAAACATATATAATAATGTCACAGGGATAACCAATTAAAGCGGTTAGCCCAAGAATGTACTTATACTTAATTTAACCGTTCTTGTGCCGGCAAGGACGGTTATTTTTTTATATGTTTAATGACTTCGCATAGCGTTATCAATAAAATTATCAATAAAACTGTTTCAGTCATAACATCACCCCCATTCTATGGGAGTGCTAACCGCCTTACTATCCCTGTAACAAAACAATTATAATATACTTTTACCGAATTTACAATATTTTGCAAAAAATACACATAACAAAATCTGTATATTGAAAACCTGCTGATATAGTGATAAAATTAGTTGAAGTGTATATCTATATTGTTAAATAAGAATTAAAATTCACTCGTTTTGTCGTATAATTATTTGAATGTATATCCTTTTGGAGGGGTTATTGTGAGATTAGGCTTGGATATTGGTTCAACAACGATTAAGTGCGTTGTTTTAGATGATGACAATAAGCTGATTTACAGTACATATGAAAGGCACTTTTCACAGATTACGCAGAAAATTGCAGAAATCCTTGGCACTGTAAGGCAAAAGGTAAACGGTGTTGAAAATGCCCTTGTCGCTCTGTCAGGCAGTGCAGGAATGGGCGTTGCGCAAAGCTGCGGTATTGAATTTGTGCAGGAGGTTTACGCAACAAGAGTTGCGGCAAACACGTTTATCCCCGGCACAGATGTAGTAATCGAGCTTGGCGGCGAGGACGCAAAAATACTTTTTCTGACAAACGGTATGGAGGTCAGAATGAACGGCACGTGCGCAGGAGGTACGGGTGCGTTTATCGACCAGATGGCTACTCTTTTAAATGTTCCTCTTGAAAGCCTTGACGAGCTTGCTTCACAGCACGAAAAAACATACACAATAGCTTCACGCTGCGGTGTTTTTGCAAAAACAGATATTCAACCGTTGTTAAATCAGGGCGCAAGAAAAAGCGATATTGCCGAAAGCATATTCTGTGCCGTTGTAAATCAGACGGTGGCAGGACTTGCACAGGGCAGAGAGATAAAGGGCAAGGTTGTATATTTAGGCGGACCGCTTACGTTTATGTCACAGCTGAGAAAGCGGTTTGACAAGGTGCTTGACACAAAGGGTATATGCCCCGAAAATTCGCTTTACTATGTAGCCTGCGGTGCGGCTTTGTGCGCAACACAGCAAATAGATTTTGACAAAACGACAGAAAAGGTAAAAACCTACCACGCAAGCGGCAGCTTTGCATTTAATCAGCCGTTATTTACAGACGAAAAGTCATACAACGACTTTAAGCTTCGCCACAGCAGGGCAACCGTAGAGCAGAAAAGCCTTGAAGGCTACAAGGGCAAAGCATACATAGGAATGGACGCAGGCTCTACAACTGTTAAGACTGTAGTTTTAGGAGAAAACGGCGAGCTTCTCTATTCAAAATATATGCCCTCAAAGGGAAATCCCGTTGAGCTTATCAAGGGCTGTCTTGAAGAGATTTACTCAATCTGCCCCGACATTGACATAGCAGGCTCGGCTGTAACAGGCTACGGCGAGGATATTATAAAAAACGCCTTCTCGGTAGATATAGGAGTTGTAGAAACTATAGCTCACTTTACGGCGGCTAAGTTTTTTATGCCTGATGTTGAATTTATTATCGACATCGGCGGTCAGGATATTAAATGCTTTAAAATACGCAACGGTGCAATCGACAACATTTTCTTAAACGAGGCTTGCTCGTCAGGCTGCGGCAGCTTTTTGCAGACGTTTGCAAATGCTCTCGGCTACTCTATTGCCGACTTTGCAAATTTAGGACTTTTTGCAAAGCAGCCTGTTGACTTAGGCTCACGCTGTACCGTATTTATGAATTCCTCGGTTAAGCAGGCGCAAAAGGACGGCGCAACTATTGAGGATATTTCGGCAGGTCTGTCACTTAGCGTTGTTAAAAATGCGCTTTACAAGGTAATAAGAGCGTCAAGTCCCGAGGAGCTTGGCAGACGAATTGTTGTTCAGGGCGGTACGTTCTTAAACGACGCTGTTTTACGTGCCTTTGAGCTTGAGATGGGCGTTGAGGTTATCCGCCCGAATATTGCAGGACTTATGGGTGCATACGGTGCGGCGCTTTACTCAATGAGCAAATCAGACGGCAAAAGCACAATTATCACAAAGCAGGAGCTTGACAGCTTTGAGCATAAAATTTCTGTTGTCAACTGCGGTCTTTGCCCCAACAACTGCCGACTTACGGTAAACTCCTTCTCGGGCGGTAAGAAGTTTATTGCAGGCAATCGCTGTGAACGTCCTGTTACTAAAAAAGCACCTGACGACAGCCTTAATATGTATAGCTACAAGCTAAGGCTCTTGGAGGAATACAAGCCTGTAAAGGGCAAAAGAGGTAAAATCGGACTGCCCCTCGGTCTTAATATGTACGAGCTTCTGCCGTTCTGGCACACGTTCTTTACAAGCCTTGGCTTTGAGGTAGTACATTCGCCGTATTCAAGCAGAAAGCTTTACACCTTAGGACAACAGACTATACCGTCAGACACGGTATGCTTCCCGGCAAAGCTTATGCACGGTCATATACAGTCGCTCATAAACGACGGCGTTAAGACTATCTTTTACCCCTGTCTTTCATACAACATTGACGAGGGACTGGGAGATAATCACTATAACTGCCCTGTTGTTGCATATTACCCCGAGGTTATCAAAAACAATATGGGCGATATTGAAAAGGTAACGTTTATAAAGGATTACTTAGGTATCCACCGCAAAAAGGACTTCCCTAAAAAGGTGCACGAAGCACTCAGCAAATATTTTGACGATATTACGCTTGGCGAGGTTAAAAACGCCGCCGCCAAGGCATATGACGAGTATGACAGATACTTTGAAAGAGTGCGCAAGCAGGGCGATGAAATCATTAAGCAAGCCGAAGAAAAAGGAATGCAGATTATCGTACTGTCGGGCAGACCGTACCATATTGACCCCGAAATCAACCACGGCATTGACAAGCTGATAGCAGGCTTTAACGTGGCTATTGTGTCGGAGGACGTTGTTTCCTGTCGTGTAGAAAAATTCAGAACCACTGTTTTAAATCAGTGGACATATCATTCACGTCTTTATGCAGCCGCTAAGTACATAAGCGACAAGGACAATATGAACCTCGTTCAGCTTGTTTCATTCGGCTGCGGAGTTGACGCAATCACAACAGACGAGGTAAGAGAAATTCTTGAAAAAAGCGGAAAGATTTACACACAGATTAAAATTGACGAAATAACAAACCTCGGCGCAGTCAAAATCCGCCTGCGCAGTCTGCTTTCGGCTATCGGCAAGGACTAAAATAAAGGAGCGTGAAACTTATGGCTGAGTTAAAATATGACAAAACAGGACGCCTTATCTTTACAAAGGAAATGAAAGAGGAGTACACACTTTTAGCTCCTATGATGGCGCCTATTCACTTTACGCTTATATGCAATGTTTTCACCCACTACGGCTACAAGGTTGTACTGCTCGACACAGACGGCCCCGAAATTGCCCAGACAGGTCTTAAATACGTTCATAACGACACCTGCTATCCTGCACTGCTCGTTATCGGTCAGCTTATAAATGCGCTTGAAAGCGGAAAATATGACGTAAACAAAACAGCCCTGATGATTACCCAGACGGGCGGCGGCTGTCGTGCGTCAAACTACATTCATCTGCTCAGAAAGGCTCTTAAAAAGGCAGGACTTGAACAGGTGCCGGTTGTATCTCTTAACCTTTCGGGACTTGAAAAAAACGAAGGCTTTTCGCTGACGTTACCTATGATTAGAAGAATTATCGCAGGTCTTGTTTACGGCGACGTGCTTATGCTTTTAAGCAATCAGACAAAGCCGTATGAGGTAAATAAGGGCGAGAGTATGAAGCTCGTGCAGAAATGGACAGACGACCTTTCAAAGCAATTTGCAAAGGGCGAGGGCTTTGCAAATAATGAAATGGACAAAAATCTTGATGAAATCGCAAAATCCTTCTCTGAAATAAAGCTTAATAAAACAAACAAAATCAAGGTCGGCATTGTCGGCGAGATTTACGTAAAATACGCTCGTCTTGGCAACAACGATTTAGAGGATTTTCTGGCACAGCAGGACTGCGAGGTTTGTCTGCCGGGAATTATGGGCTTTGCGCTGTTCAAGGTTGACAACCGCTTAGAGGACATAAAGCTCTACGGCGGCAATAAGCTTAAGTACAAGGTTATAAAAATTCTGTTTGACTACTTGGAGTCTATGGAAGAAAAGATGATCAAATATACCGCAAAGCACGGCTTTGTACCGCCGTCGGCCTACAAGCACACAAAAAGCCTTGTCAAGGGAGTTATCGGCTACGGCAGTAAAATGGGCGAGGGCTGGCTGTTAACAGCAGAAATGCTTGAGCTTGCCGAATCAGGCTTTGAAAACATAGTCTGCGCACAGCCGTTTGGCTGTCTGCCGAATCACATAAACGGCAAGGGCGCAATCAGAAAAATTAAAAGCATTAACCCAAAGGCAAACATTGTTGTTATTGACTACGATCCGGGCGCACCGAGAGTAAATCAGGAAAACAGAATTAAGCTGATGCTTGCAGTTGCCAAGGAGCAGCTGGAAAGCACAGAAAACTCCGATAATCAAACGAAAGCAGAAACAAAAACAGCGGCAGAAGCACATAAATAAAAGTGTTTCATAAATAGTGCTTAAACTCCGCTATTATATAATTCTTTCTATATTTGTTTTTTCTTTATAGAATACATCTTTAACAAAGTCTTTATCGACACAATGCGTTGACTTCTTCGGTACGTTTTTATTCAGTTTTTCGTTTCGTGAAAGGCCACCACATTTTTCATTATTCATTTTTCATTATTCATTATTCATTCTCTTGCAGAAGATAAAAGCACCGGCTCCCTGTTTTTGGGAGCCGTTTTTTCTTTTGAGGGCGAAAAGCCGCCGCAATTATTATCTGTCATCTGTACGTTATTATTTCTTATCCTATAATATTTACGACTTGTCCCCCGGCTTTGAAAAGACAGACGCAATAAGTCCGAAAATTATCGCCGCTGTTATGCCTGCCGCCGCCGCTGTCAGACCGCCTGTCAATACGCCCAACAGTCCCCTTGACATAACCTCTTCCTTAACTCCCTCGGCTATTGCATAGCCAAAGCCTGACAAAGGTACGGTTGCTCCTGCTCCGGCAAAATTCACAATCGGCTCATATATTCCTATTGCGCCCAAGGCTACACCTATTACAACATAGGCTACAAGTATTCGGGCAGGAGTAAGCTTTGTTTTGTCAATCAATATCTGACCGATTACACAGATAAGTCCTCCCACCCAGAAGGCATTAAAATATTCCACGTTACCACCCTTTTCAGTTATTTATCAATGTTATGTGTATTTTTTCGGTATTTATTCACCCACAGCAATAAGAAAAGCCTTTGAAATGTGATAATTATATGAATAATTGTGACTATTATTTAAAATTTTCTCAAAAGTATGTTTTTTCCTGTGAATTTGTTGTATAATCATACTGGCTTATTCGGCGGATATACTTTTCCGCCAAAAAAGGTATAAGGAGTGAACATAATGGTCGAGGTTAAAAACCTTACTAAATGCTACGGCGACATCAAAGCTATCGACAACATCAGCTTTTCTGTCGAAACAGGCGAGGTTCTGGGCTTTTTAGGACCGAACGGCGCCGGCAAATCAACTACTATGAATATTATTACAGGGTACTTAAGCTCTACAAGCGGTACGGTAACAATAGGCGGAAAGGATATTCTTGACGACCCTAAGGGTGCTAAGTCACAAATCGGCTATCTGCCCGAGATACCGCCTCTTTATGTTGATATGACGGTAGAAAAGTATCTTGAATTTATTTTTGAGCTTAAAAAGGTGCGTCTGCCCAAAAAAGAGCATATTATGGACGTTATGAAGCAGGTCAAAATCGACCACGTAGCACAGCGTCTTATCAAAAATCTGTCAAAGGGTTACAAACAGCGTGTAGGCTTTGCACAGGCACTTATCGGCAATCCTCCCGTGCTTATTCTTGACGAGCCGACAGTAGGTCTTGACCCTAAGCAGATTATAGAAATCAGAAATCTTATAAAAAGCCTCGGCAAAAAGCATACCGTTATCCTGTCATCTCACGTGCTGTCGGAAATCTCTGCAACGTGCGACAGAATTGTAGTAATAGCAAACGGTAAGCTTGTGGCTGACGCAAAAACAGACGAGCTTTCGGCGGCTATCGAGGGCGAGAGAAAGCTCCTTGTTGAGGTACAAGGCTCGCAGTCAGACATCATAAACGCAATAAAAACAGTAAACGGCGTTAATAACGTAAAGAAAAGCCGTGACACAGGTGCAAGCAGTGCCGAATATCTTGTAGAATACGATTTCGGCGTTGACGTAAGAAAGGACTTGTTCTTTGCGCTTGCAGGTGCTAACTGTCCGATACTCGGAATGAAAAATTCACAAAAAACGCTTGAGGAAGCATTCCTTATGCTCACAACGGGCGATACTTCTGCCTTGATGGGAGGTAAAAAATAATGACGGCTATATTAAAAAGGGAGTTAGGCTCCTTCTTTCACTCGGCAATCGGCTACATAGTTCTTGCTGTGTTCTATGCCTTTGCAGGACTGTTCTTTTATCTTTACTGCCTGTATTCAAACAGCGCAAGCCTTACTAATGTTTTCGGCAATATGTTTTTGATAATCCTGTTTGTTGTGCCTATAATCACGATGAAGTCGTTCAGTGAGGAACGCAAGCAGAAAACAGAGCAGGCACTGCTCACGTCGCCTGCGAGCATTTTTCAGATTGTAATGGGCAAGTTCTTAGGTGCTTTTGTAATGTACTGCATCTGTATTGCAATCTTCCTTGTATTTGCGCTTGTAATCTGCTTTTTCACCACACCGCAGTGGTCTGTAGTAATTGGCAACTTTGTCGGTGTATTGCTTTTAGGTGCGGCGCTTATCGCTATTGACATATTTATTTCTTCTCTGACAGAAAGTCAGGTTATATCGGCTGTTGTCGGTGTTGCGGCTGGTCTTGTAATCTATATGCTTGATTCGCTTGCTTCTCTTGTTACAGTTGATTTTATCTCAACAATTATTTCATCAATATCGTTTTTACCGCATTACACTAACTTTACCAACGGCATTTTCAGCCTTGCCGATATTGTATTTTTTGCAAGCGTTGTAGGAATATTCTTATTCCTTACAGTCAGAGTTTTTGAAAAGAAACGCTGGAGCTAAGGGAGGTAATAAAAATGAGCTTAGACAATAAGGACATAATTTCGGAAAATACCGAAAACACAGAAAATAAAACAGAAAAACAGAAAAAAGAGAAAAGCAGAAAAAAGCTGTCGCTCAAAAGGTTTTTCACATCAAGGGCGGCAAAGCGAGGCTGGCTGTCAATTCTTATGACAGTGTTGTTTATCGCCGTTGTAGTAGTGCTTAATATTGTTACAAATCTGCTCGTTGACAGGTTTCCTGCATTGTCGGCAGACCTTACGTCAAACAAGGTGTTTGAAATGCAGCAGGAAACAATAGACTATATCAAGGGTATTGATACAGATGTAACAATCACAGTTCTTGCAGAGGAAAACACGCTTGCAAATTCGGGCAATCCGTATTATTTACAGGCATACAAGCTTTTTAAGCAGTTTGCACAGTACTCTGACAAAATTGAATTAAAGTACGTAGATCCGGCTTCAAGTCCCACATATCTTGACAATTACAGCGGAATGGATAAAACAGCTTCATCTAACCTTGTAATTATCGAAAGCGGAAAAAGCGGCACAAAGAAGGAGCAGACGCAGTACAAGGTGCTTCAGGCATCTGACCTGTTCAAGGTTGAAACAGACAGCAACACATCCTCGCAGTATATGTCAGGCTCTAACGTAGAGCAGGCTGTAACGACTTCAATTTTAAATGTCACAAGCAAGGATAAGGTTAAGGTTTCTCTTATTACAGGCGTGGGCGAAAACGAGGACTATTACAGCACACTTGTAAAGCTGCTTGAAAACAACGCATACGAGGTTACAAAAACCTCAATAGTAACTCAGGAGATCGACAGCGAAGCAAAAATAGCTGTTCTTTTCGCACCGACAGTTGACCTTACAAAGGAATCTGTAAAGAAAATCGAGAACTTTTTAAGCAATAACGGCAACTACGGCAAATCACTTCTCTACATTCCGTCATCAGATCAGGTAGAAACACCAAACGTAGATAGCCTTCTTGAAAACTGGGGAATGAAGCTGAGCGACGGTCTTGTATATGAAACAGACTACACAAGGGTATTGCAAAGCGGATACTTCTACTTTATCACAGATTATTCAGAAAATTATGTAAACGGACTTAAGAATCCGACTGTACCTGTTGTAACAGCCTTCCCACGTGCAATTACAATCACAGATACCGACAAGGCAGCACCGCTTCTTACAACATCAGAGCAGGCAGGCATTATGCCTTTTGGCACAGGCGAGGACTTCAAGCCTGAGGACGGACTTAAAAACGAGGTGTTAAACGTTGCGGCAGTTGCAAAGACGTCATCCGAAACGACATCATCACATTTAGTAGTATTCGGCTCAGACTTTATGGTAAGCGACAGCGTGTTTGCGTCAACGAGCTTTAACAACTCAGCATACACAATTAACCTTTTCAACACTCTTGCAGAGCGTGACGACTTAGGCATTACAATCGAGGGCAAAACAGTTGAAAACAAGGAGCTTGGCCTGACAAGTATTAACGACCCGTTTGTTGTAATAATTTCAATCTTCCTGAGATTTATTCTGCCGTTAGGCATTTTGATTGCAGGTCTTTGCGTATGGCTTGTAAGGAGGAACAAGTAATGAAAAAGAATTTAAAGCTGATTTTAATTATAGGCGGTGCGCTTGTAATCGCAGTTGCGGCACTGCTCTTGCTTCTGTTTTTACCAAAAGAGAAAGAAGAAAATCCGTTAGATAATATTGACCCGGGCACAAAAATTTCTGTAGCCACAAGTGACGAGGGAATGCTTGAGGCTGTAGTTGAAACAACTCCTCAGGGCGAGCTTGAAAACAACAGCTACGGTACGCTTATCGACTCAATGCCTATGAAAATCAAGCAGGTTGACGTTGAAAACGAGTACGGAAGCTTTACCGTTACATCATACACGCCTACCATAACCGAAACGAACGAGGACGGCGAAGAAGAAACAAAAACAGACACTACCGTTTACACGCTTGTAGGATTTGAGGATTTCACCCTTGCAACGGGAATACCAGATATGGTGGCAAATGACGCCGCAACGCTCGAATTTACAAAGGTTGCAAACGTAAAGGGCGAAAACCTTTCCGATTACGGACTTGACAAGCCAAGAGCTACAGCCACAATTCAGTACACAGACGGCTCAAAGGCTGTTGTAAAGGTAGGCAGTGTTGCTCCGTCAGCCAAGGGAGTGTATGTAGCCTTCGGTTCAAACGACACCGTATATCTTGTTGACGAAGGAGAGGTTGACGGTTATCTTGTAAATCTGCTGGAGTTTTTCGACCCCAACATCAACAAAGCCCCTGATAACGAGAATAACTCAAGATTTTCAAAAATCACAATAAGCGGAAGCAATTTCCCGAATGAAATTGTTATGGAGCAGAACAACAGCGACACTGTTTCTGCTTATTATAAGCTGACAGCTCCCGAGAATGTGTTTGTGAATGTTGTCGAGGGCAGTAAAATAACAGGCGGAATAAGAGGTCTGTACGCAGAGGAGGTTGTCTGCGTAAACCCGACAGACGCTCAGCTTGAACAGTACGGCTTAAAAACACCTTACGCAAAAATCAAGGCAGAATACCCAGACACAACTGTAAATCTTATGGCTTCAAAGCCTGATTCCGACGATATGGTTTACCTTATGACAGGCGGCGGTAAGCTGATTTACAAGATAAGCTCAGAAAAGGTTGCGTGGGCAGTGACAAGCTATGACGCTTTAATGAGCGAATATGTTATTTATCCAAAGTCAGATGTTATTAAAACTCTGAAAGTAAATGACGGCACAAACACCTACAGCTTTACCGTCAAGACAGAAACTAAAAAGACAACAGACGATGACGGCAACGAAACGAGCGAAACTATCAAAAAAGCTTTTTACGGCAGTAAAAGCCTGACGCTTTCTAATTTTGAGATTATGTGTCAGGCGCTTACGGAGCTTACAAGAAATGACGTTGTAACAGCCGCACCGACAGGCTCTGTTATAATGAGCTTTGAATACGGCTACTCAACAGACAGAGCTAATGACGTTATAACAATTTATAACGACGGCAAGGTCGATGAGTATTTAGCTGTATTAAACGGCAAATCAGTAGGTCACGTATCAAAGGCGACTGTAGATAAAATAAAGACCTACCCTGCAAAGGTAGCAAAGGACGAAAAAATCACAGCGTGATAAAACTAAAGGCTGTATCAGAACAACAAAGGTTCTGATACAAACACAAACGATTGCCGGAATATCGGAAACGGAGTGACAGCAAAAAATGATAAACAAGCTGATTAAAAGTGTACTTGAACAAGACAGGGCATCTGTAGTATTATGTAACCTTAATCACATAATTGTATATATGAATCCGTCTGCGATAAAAAGGTACGAAAAAAGCGGTGGCAACGAGCTTGTCGGAACAAGCCTGCTGAAATGTCATAATGAGAAATCAAGCGAGATTATTAAAAAAATCGTGGCTTGGTTTGCTGAAAGTCCGTCTAATAATATGATATACACCTATCGTAACAAGAAAGAAAACAAAGATGTATATATGGTGGCATTAAGAGATGAGAATAAAAATCTGATAGGATATTATGAAAAGCACGAATACAGGGATATAGAAACAGCGTCTGTATATGATTTTTCGCAATCACTTGTATAGTAGTGCGACCGTTTTTAAGACATTGTAATAAGCTGTGAATATGCCTGCTCAACGAAAGGGATAAGGACGAAAAAATCACAGCGTAATAAAACTAAAGGCTGTATCAGAACCGTCAAGGTTTTGATACAGCCTTTTTAATTGCTCTTAGCTTTGCGAAAAGCCGCCGTTATTATTCATTAAACTAAATCCTCAAGCAGTCCAGCCGCAAACGCCACAAGCTCTGCACAGGGACGCTTTTTGTAATACTGATTGGTACGCTCTGACGGTATAGGACTGCTTTTTTCAGTCTTTGAAAGTCCTAAAAGCTCACGGCATACGATAGAGCCGTTTTCTTCCTTATATTTTCCTGCGTACTCCTGAACCTTTTTGTAAAGCTGTGCCTTAAACTCGTTTGCCTTTGGGTCGTCATAACCGTATTTAAGACCTAAAA
This sequence comes from Acutalibacteraceae bacterium, assembly GCA_051881615.1. Taxonomy (GTDB): domain Bacteria; phylum Bacillota; class Clostridia; order Oscillospirales; family Acutalibacteraceae; genus CAMFTQ01. The sequence continues at coordinate 64,343 of JBJEQF010000016.1, forward strand.
CCATAGTCATACCGCTTACTGCTCCGCACACCTCTCTCATTCTGCCGAAGCCGCCGCCGAAGCCTGAGCTTATTTTCATAGCTGTGCTAAAATCAATGCCGAAATCCTCTGCATATGCGCCGAAAACAGCCTGAGAACAATTATAGCCGTCCAAGAATAATTTTTTGGCAAGCTGTGCTTTATCTGACATATTATCACCTTTTTCAAGAATATTTTACAAAATTATATCATACGTATTGCTTTTAAACAAGACTTTTAAATTTACACATAGCTAATCAGTGATAAAACTTACAACTTATTTGTAAAAATTCTTAATTTTTATTGACATTTTAACAAAAAATGATATTATATAAATGTGAAAGGTATATGCAGTAAATACTACTGAACATAAGAGAAATCAGAATTTTTAATATTGCATTTGTATACTGGAGGAATTATTTATGCGCAAAAATCATACATGGGTCTGGATTGTTTCTATTATTGCAGGCGTTGCCGCACTGACTGCCGCTTTAACCTCGTTTTTTGTATTAAAAGAGAAAAAACGCAAGGACGACGAAGAGCTTGAAGCATACTTAGAGGATTCAATTCAGTAATCATTCGATTAAGATTTTCACTGAAACAGCAGAAGCTGCGCTTATGACGCAGCTTCTTTTTTTGAGGTAAACAAAATGAATATATATGTAAGAAAATTTGAGAAAAAGGATATCAGACAGGCTGTGCAGATTTGGAACGACATTGTAAATGACGGTAACGCATTTCCGCAGACAGATAAGCTTGACGAAAGAACAGGACTTGATTTTTTCGGCGATCAGACATATACAGCCGTGGCAGTTGATACAGAAAGCGATACGATTATAGGACTTTACATTCTGCACCCGAACAACGTTGGCAGATGCGGTCACATATGCAACGCAAGCTACGCTGTTGCTAAAGAATACAGAGGCTGTCACATCGGCGAAGCTCTTGTAAAGGACTGCCTGAAGCAGGCGGTTATGTGCGGCTTTAAAATATTGCAGTTTAACGCCGTTGTAAGCAGTAACAAGGCGGCACTTAGCCTTTATAAAAAGCTCGGCTTTACACAGCTTGGCACAATACCTGACGGCTTTCTCTGTAAAGACGGCAGCTACTGCGACATTATACCCCATTATATACTTTTAAAGCCTGAATTTTGCGATTAAAATTCAGGCTTTTATAACTCTTATCTTTAACTTTTAATTTGAATAATAAAGCTGTTCGTATTCATATTGTGCCTGTTCTGCCTGAGCTTCGCCCTTACCGCATCTCGGACTGAGTAATGAACAGTGCTTACCGCAGCCTGTGCAGTACATTCCGCTTAAAAATTCCTCTAATGACGGGATTTCCTCTGTTTCTTCCTCTGTCACAGGCTCTATCTGTGTTTGTTCCTCCTGTGGCTGTTGTGTTGTCATTTCGATTTGTTCGTCGGTTGTCTGCTGTGTTTCGTCTGTGATTTCGTTGTCTGTATTTGCAAAGTAGTCCTCTGTTATCGGCAGAGTTGTTGAAATTGACTGCTCCTGTGTAAGCACCTCGGTGGTCGGTGCTGTTGCGGTAGGCTCTGTCGGCTTTGGTGTGTTGTTATTCTTGCCAACTGACGCTAAAGGCTCGTTTGTCATATTGCCGTTTATCACAGAATAAACCGAAAGATAAATTGTTATTGCAGCGGCTGCTCCGGCACCAAAACGGTAAAAAGCTGAACGCACCTCCTTGCCGTTTACGGAAGGCAGCTTTTTGAAAACGCCGATAAGATACTTTGCGTGGAGCAACAGGTGCAAAGCCATAGTGCCAAGGCAGACATATGACAAAACGTTGTGCAGTGAAAAAATAAAATCCCAAGGCAAGCCGATGTCAATTACAAAAAGCTCACGTGCTATGAAAACGCCTGTAAGCACAACTAACGGCATACAAATCATCATAACTATGTCGGATATGAGCAAAATTACCCTGTCAGGCTTTCTGTTTGCACTTTTTGCACCCTTAAAAAGTCCTCTCGTCATAGGACGGTTGAGCAGAATGTGTACTATGTAAATTACACAAAAGCCGATACCTGCTATCTCGTGAAAAAATCCGCCCAAGCCGCCTGCAAACATCAAAAGCAGATAAAGCACCGTCATTGTTACGTCAATCAAAAGCTTAACTATTGTTGTTCGTTTCACAATAATTCCCCCTGTGCGTTTAACTGATTACATTATATAGAGCCTTTCTGTTAAAAAACGGAAACAGATGTGATTGTTTTTTGAAAATTGTGTAAACCTCACCTTTGAGCTTTATATCGCTTTTTTGCAAAAGTCCTTCATACAGCATTTTTCGCAAAGAGGCTTTCTTGCGTCACATACGGCTCTGCCGTGCAGTACAAGTCGGTGGCAGAAATCGTTGCTCTTGTCGGGCGGCAAAAGCTCTCTTAAAATAAATTCAATCTTTTTTGCGTCTTTAATGTCGTGCAAGCCTAATCGCTTTGTTATGCGTATGCAGTGGGTGTCGACAACAACGGCAGGCTTGCCGAAGATGTCGCCTACAACAAGGTTTGCCGTTTTTCTGCCTATTCCGGGCAGTTTTATCAGCTGTTCTATAGTATCGGGGACTTCACCGTCAAATTCATCACACAGCAATTTAGCCATTGCTACAATATCCCTTGCCTTTGTCTTGTAAAGTCCGCAGCTCTTTATGTATTCTTCAACCTCTGTAACGTCTGCATTTGCAAAATCTTCAACACTTTTAAACCTTTCAAATAAAGCAGGAGTAACAATATTCACCCTTGCGTCTGTGCATTGTGCCGCCAGACGTGTTGCAATCAAAAGCTGTAACGGGTCGCTGTAAACAAGCGAGCATACAGCATCGGGGTATTCCTTTTCAAGTGAATTTACAGCCATAGTCGCAATTTGTTGTTTTGTCAAGCAAATCACCTCACAATTTGTCGTTATATTTTTATTTTAACATATAATTTTTTTGTTGGCAAACTGATTTATTTGTGATAAAATATAAATAATCATAAGAAAGGCAGTGATTTTATGTATCAGAATTACTTGTTTGATTTATACGGAACTCTTATTGATATTAACACAGACGAGCAGTCGCCAGAGCTTTGGGAAAAGCTTGCGCTTTTATACGGATATAAGGGAGCAATCTACACCGGAAAGGAAATCCACGAGGAGTATGTAAGGCTCGTTCAGGTTGAAAAGCAGAACGTAAGAAAGGCTCACAGCGACTTTACAGAAATTGACATTCTTATCGACAACGTATTCAAAAAGCTGTTCACACAGAAAAAGGTAAGAGCGACTAAAAAGGATATTGAGTTCATAGCCGCCGCCTTCAGATGCTATTCTACAAAATACATAAGACTTTATGACGGAGTTGTTGACTTGCTCGAAACACTGAAAGCAAAGGGCAAAAAAGTATATCTGCTGTCAAATGCTCAAAGGAGCTTTACACTCAATGAAATGGTAATGCTTAACATCGTTAAATATTTTGACGGTATCTATATAAGCTCAGACAAGCTTGTCAGCAAGCCTGATACAAAATATTTTGATATGCTCATTGACGAATACGGTCTTGACAAGTCGCAGACTGTTATGATAGGCAACGACTACATAAGCGACATACAGGGTGCATACAATGCAGGTATTGACAGTCTTTATATTCACCAGAGCATTTCTCCCGATATACAGGGCGAGCTGAAGGCTAAGTGGGCAATTATGGACGGCGATGTTTATAAAATCAAGGAATATATAGTAAAGTAATAGTTTTTTATTGATTATTACCAAATTATCAGCCTAATATTCTACAATAAATCATTCCGTTTTTATTGCTCTTTTGTCTTCTTTATGCTAAAATGTATTCGAGGTAGTTTTATGTGCCATATAATTGTAATTGCCTCCGGCAAGGGAGGTACAGGTAAGTCCACTGTTGCGGTAGGTCTTGCCACCGCTTTTGTAAACAGAAATTACAAGGTCTTGCTCGTTGACTGCGACTGCGGTATGCGTGGTCTTGACATTATGCTTGATGTTGAAAAGGACATTGTCTTTGATGCGTCAGACGCAGTAAGCGGCGGCTGTGACAGCGAGAGCGCAGTTTACCACAGCACTCATATACAGGGACTTTGCCTTATGCCTGCTCCCTTTGACAGCGATGACGAAATAAGCCCGTCTGTTTTTTCACAGCTTATAGACAGCATAAAGGATAATTACGATTACATAATCATCGACTCGCCCGCAGGCGTCGGCACAGGCTTTGTTACGGCGGCTACTCCTGCTCAGACGGCACTTGTTGTAGTAAACGCAGAGCCGACAAGCGTAAGAGGCTGTCTTAACATACGCAAAAAGCTGATTGAAATGGGCAAAAGTGATATTCGCCTTGTTATCAACAAATTTAACCGTGACGTCTTCTTCGGAATGGGAGTCTATGACGACCTTGACGCTGTGATAGACGCTTCACAGACACAGCTAATAGCAGTTGTTCCCGAGGACTACAGAATTGTGACAAACGTGCAAAGGGGCAGCAAGGGACGTATATGGTCAGAATCAGGCGTAGTTTTTGACTGCCTTTCAAAAAGGCTTCAGGGTTTGAACATACCGCCTGCAATTAAATAAAGTATCATTTTAGCAATTTAGGATAAATTATAGCTTTTGAAATTAACCAAGGAGGAAGAAATATGAATATAGCATTGATTGCACACGATGAAAAGAAAGAGCTTATGGTGCAGTTCTGCATTGCTTATTGCGGAATTTTAAGCAGAAATTCTCTGTGTGCTACAGGTACTACAGGTAAAATGGTGAGCGAGGCGACAGGTCTTGAGGTTCAGCGCTTTTTAGGCGGTTCTCAGGGCGGCGACCAGCAGATTGCGGCAAGAATTGCCTGCAACGAGATTGATATGCTCCTGTTTTTCAGAGATCCGTTAAATCCAAAGCCGCACGAGCCTAACGATATGAATTTGTTAAGACTTTGCGATATGCACAATATTCCTGTTGCAACAAACATCGCAACGGCAGAGGTTTTAATTCACGGTCTTGAAAGAGGCGACCTCGACTGGAGAAATATTTTAAAATAAAATTTTTAAAATGCACGGGCAGCTCACCGCTGCCCTTTAGTGTGTTATTAAGGTATTTTTGGAGGACTTATGGCTTTAATTGCAAAGAAGATTAAAGGAACAGAGGACATTCTGCCAAAGGACGTCTACAAATGGCAGTTTGTCGAAAATATTATGAGAGAAGAAAGCGAAAAATACGGCTTTCGAGAAATCCGCACTCCTGTTTTTGAGCAGACAAAGCTCTTTGCAAGGGGAGTAGGCGAAACAACAGACGTTGTGCAAAAGGAGATGTACTCCTTTGAAACAAAGGGCGGAGACGCTATAACGCTTCGTCCCGAGGGTACGGCAGGTGCGGCAAGAGCGCTGCTTGAACACGCACTGTATAATGACGGCTTGCCTGTAAAAGCAAGCTACTTTGTTTCTTGCTACCGCTACGAAAAACCGCAGGCAGGCAGACAGCGTGAATTTCACCAGTTCGGTCTTGAGATGTACGGCACATCCTCACCGGCGGCAGACGCCGAGCTTATAAGTGCGGCAGCCGCAATTTTTGAAAGACTGCAAATAACAGGACTTCGACTTGAAATAAACTCAATCGGCTGTCCCGAATGCAGAAAGAAATATCATCAGGCATTAAGGGAATATTTTGAAGGCTACAAGGACGAGCTTTGCGAAACGTGCCTTTCAAGGCTTGACAGAAATCCCATGAGAATACTCGACTGCAAAAGTCCGATTTGCTCAAAAATCGCAGAAAATGCGCCGAAGGTGCTTGACTTTCTATGTGATGAGTGTAAGGAGCATTTTGACGGCGTTAAGAAATATCTTGACGCAGCAGAAATTGAATATACGGTAAATCCGTCTATCGTGCGTGGTCTTGACTATTACACAAAGACTGTTTTTGAATTTGTAACAGACTTTATCGGCGCACAGGGTACAGTCTGCGGCGGCGGTCGCTATGACGGACTTATTGAGCAATTAGGAGGAAAGCCGTTGCCGTCACTCGGCTTTGCGGTGGGTCTTGAAAGACTATTGATGCTTATGCAGGCGCAGAATATTGAAATTCCAAAGCCCGACGAATGTGACATCTACATAGCCGCTATGGGAGATGCGGCACAGCTTGAAGCCTTTAAGCTGACAAAGCTGTTAAGACAGACGTCACTAAAGGCGCAGTGTGACGTTGTCGGCAGAGGACTTCGTGCGCAGATGAAGTACGCAGACAAAATCGGCGCAAAATTCAGTATTGTCTTAGGCGACAGCGAAATACAAGAGAAAAAAGCTAAGGTCAAGAATATGCAGACAGGCGAGCAGACTGAAATTTCACTTGACGGCAAGGATTTTATTGTAGAAATCATCAATCTGTTTGTTGAAAGTCAGCAGTCGCCGACAGCGTATTTTTTGACAGAGGATAAAGGAGAATAATCAGATGGCAGAGTTTATGACAGGCTTGAAAAGGACAAGCTACTGCGGAGATTTAAGAATAGAAAACGTAGGTCAAGAGGTTACGGTCTGCGGCTGGGTACAGCGTCAGCGTGACTTAGGACAGCTCATTTTTATAGATTTGCGTGACAGAACAGGCATAGTTCAGCTTGCCTTTGACGACAGCACAGACAAAGAAATTTTTGAAAAGGCATTTAACGCAAGAAGCGAATACGTGCTTGCGGCTAAGGGCGTTGTAAGAGAAAGAAGCTCAAAGAGCGACAAAATCGCAACAGGCGATATAGAGATTGAGGTAACAGATCTCAGAGTGCTGTCAAAGGCACAGACACCACCGTTTGAAATTGTTGACAACTCAAGTACAAACGAGGAGCTTCGCTTAAAGTACCGCTATCTTGATTTACGTAGAAAACCGCTTCAGGATAACATTATAATGCGTTCAAAAATCGCAAAGACAGCCAGAGATTATTTCTACGAAAACGGCTTTATCGAGATAGAAACTCCGATGATGATAAAGTCAACTCCCGAGGGCGCAAGAGATTACCTCGTTCCCTCAAGAGTTCATCAGGGCAGCTTTTACGCTTTACCCCAGTCACCGCAGATTTACAAGCAGCTTTTGATGCTTTCAGGCTTTGACCGCTACATTCAGCTTGCAAGATGCTTTCGAGATGAGGACCTTCGTGCCGACCGTCAGCCTGAATTTACGCAGATTGATATGGAGCTTTCATTCGTTGACGCAGACGACATTATGCAGATAAACGAGGGACTTTTCAAGCGTATTTTCAAGGACGTTTTAGGCAAGGAGCTTGAAGCTCCGTTTGAAAGAATGACCTATACAGAGGCTATGGAAAAATACGGCTCTGACAAGCCTGACATTCGCTTTGGTATGGAAATCTGCAACGTTTCGGATTTAGTAGCCGATTGCGGCTTCGGCGTGTTCAAGGGCGCAGTAGATAACGGCGGCTCTGTAAGAGCGATAGTTGCAAAAAATGCCGCCCAAACGCTGACAAGAAAAGAAATTGACAAGCTGACAGACTTCGTAAAGGGAATTGGTGCCAAAGGTCTTGCATTTATCAGATGGGTTGACGAAAAGCCTGCCTGCTCGTTTGCAAAGTTTATGACAGACGAGGAGCTTTCAGCAATTATTGAGCGTACAGGCGCAGAAAAGGGCGACGTTGTTCTCTTTGTTGCCGACAAAAATTCTGTCGTTCTGTCAACGCTCGGCGCACTTCGACTGAACGTTGCCAAAAAGCTCGACATTATCCCCGACACGTTCAAGTTCCTGTGGATAGTTGACTTCCCGTTCTTTGAGTATGACGAGGAATCGGGCGAGTGGCTTGCAATGCACCACCCGTTCACAATGCCGAGAGAGGACTGCCTGCAGTACCTTGACAGCGACCCCTCAAAGGTAATCGCAAAGGCATTTGACCTTACGCTAAACGGCACAGAGCTTTCAAGCGGTTCAATCAGAATCACAGACTATGAGCTTCAGCAGAGAATGTTCAGAGCCTTAAAGATGACAGACGAAGAAATCAATGCAAAATTTGGCTTCCTTGTAGAAGCGTACAAATACGGCGCACCGCCTCACGGCGGAATGGGCATAGGCCTTGACAGAATTGCAATGCTTTTAAGCGGCGCTGACAGTCTGCGTGACGTAACAGCCTTCCCGAAGGTGCAGAACGCAAGCGAGCTTATGTCAGCCTGCCCCTCCCCTGTTGACGACGAGAGCCTCAGTGTTCTGGGCATTTCCGTAAATAAGGCAGAGTAAAATAAATCAGCAAATTTTCGGACGGATTTTATTATCCGTCCGTTTTATTTTAAAAATGGCACAAGAGTATAAAAGAGAATAAATGAGTATAAATGAGATTTAAAGAGATTTGCAAACAGTAAATTAAAATTTTTGAGAAAAGTGTTGACTTGCCGTAAAAACTGTGATATTATCTTTCTTGCGAAAAAGAAATGAATTAACAGGAGGATTTGCTTATGTCAACTTATATGGCAAAAAAAGGCGAAATCGAGCGCAAGTGGTATGTAATCGATGCAGCAGGCAAGCCCCTCGGCAGAGTAGCAGCTCAGGCAGCAGTTTTACTCAGAGGTAAGCACAAGCCTACATTCACACCGCACGTAGATTGCGGCGACCACGTTATCATCATCAACTGCAAGGACGCTGTTTTAACAGGTAACAAGCTTACACAGAAAAAATGGCAGCGCCACACAGGCTATATCGGCCACTTAAAGGAAACACGTTACGACACACTTATGGCTACAAAGCCCGAAAAGGCTATGGAGCTTGCTGTTAAGGGTATGATTCCTTCAAATTCTATCGGCAGAGATGCACTGCTCAGACTCAGAGTTTTTGCAGGTGCAGAACACAAACATCAGGCTCAGAAACCTGAAGCTTGGGAAATGTAAGAGAAGGAGGAACATATAAATGTACGATAAGACACCTTATTTTTACGGCACAGGCAGAAGAAAAAGCTCTGTAGCAAGAGTAAGACTGTATCAGGGTACAGGCAAAATCACAATTAACGACAGAGATATCGACGATTATTTCGGTCTTGAAACATTAAAGCTCATCGTTAGACAGCCGCTGGCTTTAACAGAAACAGCTGAAAAGTTTGACATCGTTTGCAGAGTTGCAGGCGGCGGTGTTACAGGTCAGGCAGGCGCTATCCGTCACGGTATTTCAAGAGCATTGCTCCAGTACGACAGCGAAAACTTAAGAGCTGCCCTCAAGAAAGCAGGCTTCTTAACACGTGACCCACGTATGAAAGAGCGTAAGAAGTACGGTCTTAAAGCAGCACGTAGAGCACCACAGTTTAGTAAGAGATAATCATATTATCAAATTCAACCCACGGCAAGTTTTGTGCTTGGCGTGGGTATTTTTATACAAATTGAAAATTTAATATATGTCTAAATCGCATATAGAATACATCTGTAATCAGTGATATAATAATAGAGAAACGGGAGGTGAAATAATGCCGACAATATGTATGTTCAGAGGAATAAAGATTTACATAAACTGGAGAGAGCATCAGCCGCCGCATTTTCACGCCAAATACGGCAGTGATGAGGTTATAGTATCTATAAACGACATAGAAGTAATCGAGGGTTCGTTGCCTAACAAACAGTTAAAGATGCTTCTTGGCTGGGCGGCTTTCCATCAGGAGGAACTAAAGGAAAACTGGGTTCTTGCTGAAAATCAGCAGGAGCTTTTTGCTATTGACCCATTAAGATAATATTTAAGGAGGATTTATGGCTAACACAGTTGAGTATTATTTATCAAAAGGATTTGACAAACAAATGGCAGAATATTATTCAAAAGGCAGAAAAAAAATTGTTGACGTTAAGCCTAATCCTGATTTCACACTGTTACTTGCATTTGATAACAATGAAAAACGCATTTATGACGTTAAGCCCTTGCTTGAAAAAGGCGGTGTATTTACAGCCCTATCGGATTATGACTGCTTCAGCAGGGTTTATCTTGATGATTGCAGCTGTGTTGCGTGGGATATTGACCCTGACATTGACAGTAATGTTGTATGGAACAACAAAATTGACCTATGCCCCGACAGCTGTTATGTTGACAGCAAGCCGTATGTTGAATAGTAAACACGACACATAATATAGAAATGTGTATTTTATAACAACCGACAGCAAGGAGGTTAAGCTATGTGCTTTATCTGCGACAGAATAGAAATGATTAAAAATAACGAAAACCCTTATTTCGTAAAGGAGCTTGAAACAGGCTATGTTGTTTTAGGCGACAATCAGCATTTCAAGGGCTATACGATCTTTTTGTGTAAACAGCACAAATTTGAGCTGTTTGATTTGGAATACGATTTTAAGATGAAGTTTCTCGATGAAATGTCAATGGTAGCTAAGGCGGTTTGCAAGGCTTTTAATGCAGAAAAAATGAATTATGAGCTTTTAGGCAACGGCGAAACACATCTGCATTGGCATCTGTTTCCGCGAGTTGCAGGCGATATAGAGAATTACGGAAATGCAGGAAAAGGACCCGTCTGGTGGTATCCTATGGAAAAAATGTACAGCGATGACAACAAGCCGAGCGTTGATGAACTTAAGAGCCTGAAGAGCAGGCTGTTGGCAGAATTAGATAAGGTATAATACCTGCTTTCAGAATTTGAAAAATTAGTTTATCATTAGCTGAGGTTATTACGTTTCCCCTCGGTTTTCAGACAGCTTATGCAAATTCAGCCGACGTATTGTGTCGTCGGATAATGGCTTCAAAAAATATAATGTAAAAGTTTCAAAAAAACAGGGCACTCGCTTTTTGTGAGTGTCCTGTTACTTATCTTTTTGATATTGATTAAAACCTGAAATCCCTCTGCCCTGCCGCTATTTTTTCAAGACGTTCAATAACTATCGCCTTTACCTTTTCGCTCGGGATATTTTCAATTTCCTTTAAAATCAGAGCTTCGCCCGTTTGCTTTGTGTCCTCCCCGGCGTAGTCCTCAAGGTACTCCTTTAACGTCATAAGTGCGTTAGGCTGACAGCAGTTTGCTATCTGTCCGTTTTTTAAAAGCGTCATAAACCTGTCGCCTGTTCTGCCCTCACGATAGCAGGCTGTGCAGAAGCTCGGGATATGGCCTTTCTTCATAAGCCAGTTTACAACCTCGTCAAGCGTTCTTGTGTCGCTGACTTCAAACTGCTCCGAGCTGTCAGAGAGCGACTTTTCCTGACTGTCCTCGGCATATCCTCCTACGCTTGTCTTTGAGCCGCCGCTAATCTGCGAAACACCAAGCTCTAAAACTCTTTCTCTGCACTTCTGACTTTCACGTGTAGAGATAATCATTCCTGTATAAGGTACGGCTATGCGAATACAAGCGACAATTTTTGCAAAGGTATCGTCATCAATTCCGTTGTCAAACGCATCGGGGTCAATATCGTCTGCACGTCTTAGTCTGGGTACGCTTATGGTGTGCGGTCCTACTCCCTTGTAAGCCTCTAAATGCTCTGCGTGCATTAAAAGTCCTGTAAAGTCATAGCGGTAAAGGTTAAGACCGAACAAAACGCCGATGCCCACATCGTCAATACCGCCGTCCATAGCTCTGTCCATAGCCTCTGTATGATATGCGTAGTTGTGCTTAGGGCCTGTCGGATGGAGCATTTCGTAATTTTCCTTATGATACGTTTCCTGAAACAGGATATACGTGCCGATGCCTGCGTCCTTGAGCTTTTTGTAGTTTTCAACAGTAGTTGCGGCGATATTTACGTTTACTCTGCGGATTGCACCGTTTTTGTGCTTTATGCTGTAAATAGTGTTTATGCTGTCGAGTATGTACTCTATAGGGTTATTGACAGGGTCCTCGCCCGACTCGATTGCAAGACGCTTGTGTCCCATATCCTGCAAGGCGATAACCTCGTTTCTGATTTCCTCCTGTGTGAGCTTTCTCCTTGGTATGTGCTTGTTCTTGTAGTGATACGGACAGTAGGTACAGCCGTTTACGCAGTAATTCGACAGATAAAGCGGCGCAAACATTACTATTCTGTTGCCGTAGAACTCCTGCTTAATCTCTTTGGCAAGCTGAAAAATAAGCTCGTTTTTGTCCTCTAACTCACAGTCGAGCAGTACCATAGCCTCTCTGTGTGACAGACCCTTTTTAAGCGAAGCCTTTTTCAGAATTTTGTCGATAAGCTCTGCATTTTTTCTGTTTTCATAGGCATATTTCAATGTTTCTTCTATTTCCTCGTGGCTGATAAATTCCTCAGCCTTCGGCGACATAACGTTATACATAAAAACTTTCCTTTGCTTTTAGTTTAGGATAAATCCGATTATCATAATTATACCCCTGTGATTAGTTTGTGTCAATTATTGCAGATGTTTTTTCAGTGTTAATTTTTACATTGTTCAGATATTCGTCTGAATAAATCGCCCTTTTTTACACAACATAAAAAGGGTGATTTTTTTGAATTTTGATAATGATTATGAGCAAAATCCGCTTGCAGAGCTGCCGCTGGGACTTGGTATGGCGCTTCCCAAATACCCTCGTTCTATGAGCTATTTTGCAAGCCTTTCAGAAAATGAGCAGCAGATTGTAAATCAGTGCCACAGCATAAATTCAAAGCAGGAAATGCAGGATTTTGTAAAGCATTTACAACAAAAATAGGTGCAATCTTTTTTACGGCAATATTAAGCAATACACATTTTTAAATACACATTTTTGCTTAAAAATATATTGACAGAAGATTGAAAAATATTATATAATTACTATATGATAGTAAAAGTCTAAGGCAATATCGCACGATTTATAGGCACGATTATGCGGTATTGCCTTGTTTGTATATATGTTGCTTGAAAGGAAGGATTATATGAAAACAAAAAGCGAAACAAACTATTCGGCAATTATCCCCGAGATTGACGCACTGACAGATATTTGTCTTAAAAACAGCTCTATTGACCAGAGCCTTTACACAAAGTACGATGTAAAGCGCGGTCTGCGTGACCTTGACGGCAAGGGAGTACTTACAGGACTTACCGAAATATCAGAAATACGTCAGAACAAGATTGTTGACGGCAAAACAGTACCTACAGACGGACAACTCTTTTACAGAGGAATAAACATAAACGATCTTATCAAGGGATTTATTGACGACAAGCGCTTCGGCTTTGAAGAAACGGTTTATCTGCTTTTGTTCGGTGAGCTGCCGAACAGAGAACAGCTTGACGGCTTTAACGAGCTATTGGCAGGCTACAGAACACTCCCGACAAACTTTGTGCGTGACGTAGTTATGAAAGCGCCTACTAACGATATGATGAACACGCTTGCACGAAGTGTATTGACGCTTTACTGCTACGACAAAAACCCTAACGACACCTCGCTTAACAATGTGTTAAGGCAGTGTATTCAGCTGATTTCTGTTTTTCCGCTTCTCTCTGTTTACGGTTATCAGGCTTATAACCACTATCAGCTCGGCAACAGCCTCTACATTCATTCTCCACACAAAAATCTGTCAACGGCAGAGAATATTCTTGTAATGCTCCGCCCCGACCAGAAGTACACAGAGCTTGAAGCAAGGGTGCTTGACCTTGCGCTTGTGCTTCACGCAGAGCATGGCGGCGGCAATAACTCGACCTTTACAACGCACGTTGTAACGTCCTCGGGAACAGACACATATTCGGCAGTTGCGGCGGCTTTAGCGTCATTAAAAGGTCCTAAGCACGGCGGCGCAAACCTCAAGGTTGCCGGTATGTTTGAAGAGATGAAAAAGGAAGTCAAGGATTGGTACGATGATGAAGAGATAGAAAGCTACCTGTTCAGACTTCTGCACAAGGACGCATTCGACAAGGCAGGACTTATCTACGGTATGGGACACGCAGTTTACTCAATTTCCGACCCTCGTGCAAAGGCGCTCAAGGGCTTTGTTCACAAGCTCGCAGAGGAAAAGCACCTTGACGATGAATTTGAGCTTTACTCACGTGTAGAAAGACTTGCACCGCAGGTAATAGCAAAGGAAAAGAAAATCTACAAGGGCGTCAGCGCAAACGTAGATTTCTACAGCGGCTTTATTTACAATATGCTCGGACTTCCGCAGGAGCTTTTCACGCCGATTTTCGCAATAGCAAGAATTGCCGGCTGGAGCGCACACCGTATGGAGGAGCTTATAAACGCAGGCAAAATCATTCGTCCGGCATATAAGAGCGTATGCTCAGAGCGTGAATATACTCCGCTTTCGGACAGATAAAAATATGTTCATAAAAACGGCTGAGCTTTAAAACTCAGCCGTTTTGTAATTTCATTCTGATTTTGTATAAAACATTCTGCACAAAAATACGATTTATCCATTATGCAAATCACCAAAAATTCTTTGCTTATCCGATAATTGTTGAATACCGTTTTTAATGGTGATATAATCAAATTGTGGTACTCAATTATAAAATTTCAGGAGTGTGAGTTAATCGTGAAAAAGATAAAATCAACTGTCAGCATCATAATTTCACTTGTTATGATTGTTTCCTGCTTTGGCTTTGCGGATTTTTCTGCCTATGCGCAGGAGTACAAAACAGTTTACTTCAATAACAGCGTCGGCTGGAATGAGGTTTATTGCTTTATGTGGAGCAAAAGCGGCGCAAATGCCGACTGGCCGGGCGAAAAAATGGAGCAGCTTGACAGCGGCGTGTGGAAATATATCATAAAGGGTAATGAGCAAAACATCATCTTCGGCAACGGCGGCTTCGGCGAGGGCAATCAGACGGAGAATTTAATCCTCCCCGGTGACGGATATATGTATGACGGTGTAACAAATGAATGGCAGGTATTCAACAACGCACCGAGAATTTCAAGCAGTATAGTAAACGGCTGTCAGTTTAAAAATACGCTGAGCGTTACAATATCTACTCTTACGGGCGAAACGTCTTACTACACAATCAACGATTCAGAGCGTGTAGACTTTACCGACACAGCCGAGTTTTCTATCGGCAGTGAAACAGATGCGCCTAAGGAATACACAGTAAAGGTTTACTCAGAAAATTCCTACGGCAAGAGCGAGGCTGAGTTTGTATATAACAAAATTATCACAACAGAAAGCACTGTTGAGTCTACAGCCGTTCCGTCCTTTGCGCAGTCGGACAGTCTTTATGCTCACGCTAAAACAGGCTCTGACAGTACGCAGGCTTGGCAGGAGTGGGAGGCTATGTCGGGGCCTGATTCCAAAACAGGTGTAAAATACTTCTTTTTACCTCCCACCGCAAGCGATGATGAGGTTGAGCTATACAATTCCTTTGACAATAGCGTGATTATAAACGAGGTTGAGATAAAGCCGAACACATCTGCAATAGTAAACTACACTATCGGCGAAAAAACTACTGCATTAGTAGAAAATACTGAAATTTCGTCCTACGTTGAATTTTACAAATCAGACAGCGAGGTGTCGCTGTTCATAAATGACACAACGGGCAAATACACCGACAGTAACGGAAATACAGTCAATACCGACTTTTATTCTTTCATTACTGCCAATAAGGAAAACGCCGTAAACGGCTCACAATGCACAATTATTGACGACAGCGGAATTAACGAAACAACGCTGAAAAAGATTAAGGGCAGAGGCAACTCCACGTGGAGGGACTCAAACAAAAAGCCGTTTAACATTAACTTTAGCGACAAAACAAGCATAGGCGGTATATCGGGCAAGAAGTTCTGTCTGCTTGCAAACGCAAAGGACGGCACACTCTTGCGTAACAGAATTATGTATGATTTTGCAGATGAGGTAGGCTCGCTTTATTCATCAGATTCACGAAGCGTTGATTTATACATCAACGGTGCATACAAGGGCGCATATCAGATTACACAAAAGGTAGAGCTTGGCAAAAATTCGCTCGTTTCTCTTAAAGACGAGTCAGACGAGCTGACAGAGAACTTCAATTTCCTTATTGAGGTTGACATCTGGAACTACGCAGGCGATGTTTATTTCAAGAGTGACAGAGGAATTCACGTGGTCTGCAAGTCACCCGACCTTGATGGCTATGACGGTGTGGACGAAATGCTCAACGCTCAGTACAACTATATAAAAAGCAAATATCAGCAGCTTGAAAACGCACTGTATTCGGGCAATATGTCAGACCTTGAAGCAATCTGTGACGTTGACTCATTTGCAAGGGCGTACCTTTTGCAGGAATTTTCAAAGAACTGTGACGGCGGTATGACAAGCTGTTTCTTTACATATGTCGCTAAGGACGGAAGATTTATTGCCGATCCGATATGGGACTGCGACAGCGTACTGGGTAACGTAAACTGCACAAGAAAGAACGCAACAAACACAGCCTACACCGAGGGCTGGGCAATCAAAACGGCGCAGTATGATAGAACAAAAATGACAAATATACTCGGTCAGGCTTTCAAGGTTGAGGGTGTAACAGAAAACGGCGAAACCTTTGAGCAGGTTGTAAAAAGACTGTGGAATGAAGATTTTATCCCTGCAATTTCAGTGCTGAAGGGTGAAGCAAAAGCAAGCGGAACAAGGCTTAGAAGCGTTGACGAGTACAGAAATATTGCGCCGACAGCGTCAAAGCTGAACTACTATATGTGGAAATTCCAGTGGTTCCCGTATTACGAGAGTCTCGGCGGCAGCTATACAAGCGACCTTGACGGACAGATAAATTATATGTACGACTGGACTGTAGGTCGTGAAAAATGGATGACAAAGATGATTAACGACACTCCATACGTTCCGGCTATCAGCTTTTACTTAACAGGTATCGGCTTCGGCGGCTGGGGAGCAAAGGATTATGAGCTTTCAAAGTCGGCTGACGGCAACTATACAATAGACGTAACGCTTTTAAAGGACACAGAATACAGCTTTAAAATCTTTGACGGTCAGGCAAGCAATTACTATTCCGCCGATTTAAGCGATGAAACAACAGCTAAGTATATAAGCTGTGATAGCGAGAACAATAACGCAACGATTACACCGACTAAGGATATGGACGTTACAATCATATTTGACGGTTACAGCTTTATTCTGCGGCTCAATGAATACAAAACAGGTGACGTAAATCTTGACGGCAAAGTAAATGTTCTTGACGCAACAGAAATTCAGAAACACATAGCGTCAATCATCAGCTTCACCGACAGGCAGCTTACACTTGCAGATGCTGACAGTGACGGCAAGATAACAATAAAAGACTCAACGCAAATTCAGAGAATAACGGCAGGACTTATTTAAGATGGCGTTGCAAAAATAACGGCTAAGATTTTATGCTGTGCCTGCCCAAGGGTATTCAATTCTTTCTCATTAAGATCCAACGGTATAATAAAAACCACCCGTTAATGGGTGGTTTTTATTTTGATTTTTCTGTTGCCCCGACTATTTAAAAAGCTCTGTTTTTTAATTTCAGCTTAACACATTTTAAGCTTCTTTGGGCAGAAGTGCTGTTGGCACCTTTTCGCCAACGTTTGCTACAGTAAGGCTTGCCGCAAACTTCTGAATATCGGTTGCGTCCTTGATGTTCACATTGCCGTCCCCGTTTACATCTGCAACAGCCTTTTGCAGGTCGCTGAGTGTGATAATCGAAGCGGCGGCTCTCTGAATTTCTGTTACGTCCTTAACGTTTACCTTGCCGTCGCCGTTTACATCACCGTACAGCTTGTCTGATAACTCGCTTTCCGGTTCTGTTGTAGGCTCTGTTGCCTGTGTTGTCGGTTCTGTAGCACCTGTTGTCGGCTCTGTTACCTCTGTTGTGGGTTCAGTTGCTTCTGTTGTAGGCTCTGTTGCTTCTGTAGTAGGCTCTGTTGCGTTTGTTGTCGGCTCTGTAGCTTCCGTAGTTGGCTCTGTAACCTCTGTTGTAGGTTCTGTTGCTTCTGTAGTAGGCTCTGTTGTATTTGTAGTCGGCTCTGTAGCATCTGTTGTCGGCTCTGTAACCCCTGGTGTAGGTTCTGTAGGAGCGTCCTCGTAGTCCTTCCAACCGCCGTCATAAATCTGATTGTCTGCACCCATTTCAAGGTCGCCTATCTTATTATTGCCGTTGTCGCTGAAGATAATCATATTATTTTCAGCAGGCACATCTACCTTGTAAACGTCGTCTGTCACCTTTGTCATAGCAACTCCGGGCCAGCTGATAGGACCTTTGCCGCCATTTGGCCAGTAATAAGCATACGGTGCGCTGAAATTGCTTGTGTTTTTAAAGTATACTGTTACCACAGTGCCGGGTTCAGGCGGTTCTGTAGGTGCTGCCGTTGTTGCCTCTGTAGTCGGCTGCTGTGTTATACCTATGCTTTCAAATGTAACGCCGGATTCCTTTGCATAGGCTTCTGCCGCCGAGCCTGTGTGACCCTTGAGTACAAAGCCCTTTACCGGCACGTCGTTCCAAACGGATTGATCAAACCAGTAACCAAATGCAAGACGGTTGATTTCGGTTACCGAATCGGGAACGGTTATTTCCATAAGCTTCAAACAGTTAGAAAAAGCAAACGCACTTACGGTTTCAATTCCCTCGTTAAGAGTAACGCTTGTCAGGTTTTCGCAGTAGCTGAGTGCACCGGTGTTTATAAGCTTTACTGTTCCGGGGATTACAACGCTTGTCAGACCGTAGCAATGAGTAAATGAGCTTTGACCTATTTCTTTAACTGATGATGGAAATTCAATGCTTGTAAGTGCTTCACAGGTTGCAAAGGCAAAGTCGTTTATTTTTTCAAGCTTGTTTGGCAGCTTTACGCTTTTAAGCTTTCTACAGCCTTGAAAGGCATAGTCGCCGAGGGTTGTTACGCTGTCAGGCAAAACAAGCTCCGTAAGGCCTTCACAGAAAGAAAATGCGCCGTTGCCTATTGTTGTTACACCGTCAGACAGCTTAAGACTGCTCAGCTTGCAATATCTGAAAGCATTGTTGCCGATTGAAATACCTGCCGGAATTGTAAGGCTTGTGATAGAAGTATTCTTTTCAAATGAAAATTTACCTATGCTCGATACCTTTTTGCCGTCAAGCTCTGTCGGGATTGTAAGGGTTGATTCTGTGCCGCTGTACTTTGTGATTTCAGCCGTACCGTCATCTAAGACTGTGTACTCATAGTCGCCGCTTGTTTCTGCGCTTACAGACACAGGTGCTATGCACAGCATTGAGATAACCATTGCCGCTGAAAGCAAAAATGCAAACAGCTTTTTTGTTCTGATTTTTTTCACGTTAATTTCCTCCTAATAATTTTTCAATAAATAAAGTATAACCCATAAAACAAGTTAATTCCATTTACAGTGTAAACAAATATAGACCATAGTATTTGTGTACTTAACACATATTATGAATTAAATATTAAGGAAGTATTAACTATTATGTCATAACAAACAGTATATCCTCAAAAAACAACGGCAGTCGTTCTGACTGCCGTTGCTTATCATATATTTAGGAAACTAAAAATGTCCCGAAAAAATTATTTAACCTTCCACAGCTCTTTAGCGTACTGGAGGATTGTTCTGTCTGATGAGAACATTCCTGCGTTTGCTGTGTTTTTCAGGCACTTTGTACCAAATGCAATTCTGTCTGAATAGTCAGCGTTTGCTCTGATCTTTGTTTCAACATAAGACGGAAGGTCAAACAGCAGGAAGTAATGGTCTGCCTGATGCCAGTGTGTACCGTCAAGAAGTGCGTGGTAAAGCTCTCTGAAGCTGCCCTCGCCCTGTGCGCCGTTGTCGTTGAAGGTGCCGTCAACAAGAGTATCAATAACTCTCTTGATTTCAGGGTTAGTATCGTAAATATATCTTGGGCTGTAACCCTCACGCTTTAATCTATCGATATCCTCAACTCTGCCGCCGAAGATGTACTCGTTCTCTTCGCCTGCCTGCTGAGTGATTTCTACGTTAGCACCGTCATATGTGCCAAGAGTTACTGCGCCGTTGAGCATAAACTTCATATTACCTGTACCTGATGCCTCTGTACCTGCTGTTGAAATCTGCTCAGAGAAGTCAGCGGCTGTAACAATCTTTTCAGCATAAGATACGTTGTAGTTAGAAACAAATACTACCTGAAGCTTGTCCTTAGTATCGGGATCGTTGTTTACAAGGTTGCCGATCTCGTTGATAAACTTGATGATAGCCTTAGCTCTTGCATAGCCGGGAGCTGCCTTTGCACCGAAGATAAATGTTGTCGGGTTCCAGTTCGGAAGCTCGCCGTTTTTAATTCTGAAGTAAATTGTAAGAATAGAGAAAGCGTTTAAAAGCTGTCTTTTGTACTCGTGCAGACGCTTAACCTGAATGTCGTAGATTGACTTCGGATTGATAGTAACGCCGTCCATCTTCTCGATATACTCTGCAAGCTGAGCCTTCTTTTTGTCCTTAATCTTGTTGAACTCACGAACAGCCTTTGTATCGATCATATCGTTGAGCTTTGAAAGCTGTGAAAGATCCTTTAACCAGCCGTCGCCGATTCTGTCGGTGATGAACTTAGAAAGCTCAGGGTTGCACAGACCGAGCCAGCGGCGCTGTGTAATACCGTTTGTCTTGTTCTGGAAACGCTCGGGATATACTGTGTACCAGTCGTTCAATACGTCGTTCTTGAGGATTTCTGTGTGAATCCAAGCAACGCCGTTTGTATAGCTTGAAGCATAGCAAGCAAGTCTTGCCATATGAACACGGTTGCCTTCAATGATTGACATATTGTGAATTCTGCCCTCGTCAACGCCCTTTGAACGCAGATCGTTATGCTCGTATTCGTTAATTCTCTCGATGATTGAAAGAATCTCAGGGATAACCTCACGCATAAGGTTCATATCCCACTTTTCAAGAGCCTCTGACATTACTGTGTGGTTAGTGTAAGCAAAGGTCTTTTGTGCGATAGAGAGAGCCTCTTCAAATGAAATGCCGTCATTCTGAAGAAGTCTTACAAGCTCGGGGATAGCGCATACAGGGTGAGTATCATTAAGCTGAATAGCAGCGTGTTCTGAGAAATGGCTGTAATCATCGCCGTATTTTGCCTTGTATCTTTTGATAATATCCTGAAGTGAAGCACTGCAGAAGAAATACTGCTGCTTTAAGCGCAGAACCTTACCCTCGTGTGAATTATCGTTAGGATAAAGTACCATAGAGATGTTCTCGGCGTCGTTTTTAACCTTTACAGCGTCATCATAACGGCTGTTGTTAAATGCGATGAAGTCGAAGCCGTCAACAGGCTCTGCCTGCCAAAGACGAAGTGTGTTTACATTCTTTGTGCCGTAGCCGATAACAGCCATATCGTAAGGAACAGCCTTAACTGTCTGACCGTTAAACTTAACTGTTACAGCCTCGTCTGCACGGCGGATGCACCATGGGTCTTCAAAGCGCTGCCAATCGTCGGCAACCTCAACCTGATAGCCGTCCTTGATAAGCTGCTTGAATAAGCCATACTTATAGCGAATGCCGTAGCCGTCAAGCGGAACCTCCTGTGTAGCGGCGCTGTCTAAGAAACAGGCTGCAAGTCTGCCTAAGCCGCCGTTACCGAGAGCTGCGTCGTCGATGTCCTCAAACTCGTTGATGTCAATGCCCTTTTTCTTTAAGAGCTTCTTTGTTTCGTCCAAAGCGCCCATACAGTAAAGGTTGTTATACATCATACGTCCCATAAGGAACTCGGCTGACAGGTAGTAGGCACGTCTTGAATTTGCGTGTTTTTTCTTGCTCTTTTCCCAGTTTTCTGCAACAGCGCCCATCATAGCCTTACCAAGTGCATAATGAAGCTGTTCAACAGTTAAATCCTGAGGTTTTTTGCAGTACATAGACTGTGCCTCGACAGCCAGATTCTCCATAATAGTACCCATCTGATTATTCCTCCATTCGTCCGCTTCTTACGGACATTTCTTTTAATTTCTGTGCAAGCTCGTCAGTCAGAGCTTCCTTGTTTATTCTCCAGGTCCAGTTGCCGCCGAGAGTTGACGGAATGTTCATTCTTGCCTCGGTGCCAAGACCTAAAATATCCTGCATCTGAACGATAGCATAGTTACTTACACTTTCATAGGCTGTGCGGATAAGTCCCCAGTTAAAGCCTTCCTCCTGTGTGATATGGCAATAGCTGTAGGCATAGTCAATATCGCTCTGCTTAGCTTCAGCAAGCCAGCCCATAAGAGTGTCGTTATCGTGTGTGCCTGTGTAAACAACGCTGTTTTCTGTATAGTGATGAGGCAGATAATCGTTAGCCTCGCCGCTGTCAAAGGCAAATTCAAGAACCTTCATACCCGGATAACCGCTGTCAGCCAAAAGCTGCTTTACGCCCGGAGTCATAAGACCTAAGTCCTCGGCTACGATTTCAATATCGCCGATTTTTTCTCTCATCAGGTTAAAGAATTCGATGCCGGGGCCTTCCTTCCACTCGCCGTTAATTGCATTTTCGGCAGGATAAGGAATTGCATAGTAGCTGTCGAATGCTCTGAAGTGGTCAATTCTTGTGATGTCAAACAAAGCGTCGGCTGCTTTGATGCGGTCAAACCACCACTTGTAATTAGTCTGCTTTAAATAATCCCAATTATAAAGAGGATTTCCCCAAAGCTGGCCGGTAGCCGAGAAATAGTCCGGCGGACAGCCTGCTACGCATACAGGCTCACGCTCCTCTGTAAGCCAGAACACATCGGGGTTTGCCCATGTGTCTGCACTATCCATAGCAACGTAAATAGGCATATCGCCCATAATCTTGATGCCAAGAGAATTTACATATGCTCTGAAGGCTTCCCACTGCTCATAGAACTTGAACTGTAAGAACTTCCAGAAGTTTACATCGTCACGATACTTTCTTTCGTACTTTGCAACTGCCTTTTCGTCACGCTTTCTGATTTCCTCATCAGGCCACTGAGTCCACGCAACCATATTAAAGCTGCTCTTTACAGCCATATACAAGGCGTAGTTTTTAAGCCATGTGCAGTTCTTTCTGCAAAATGAGCGAAAAGCCGTCTGATCCTTCTCTTTGAAGTTATTATAGGCAATTCTTAACACTTCAAATCGGTTGTTGTAGATTTTTTCGTAATCTACCTTTCCTGCATCTGCGCCCCAGTCACGCTCAAGGTCGCTTTTTGAAAGCAGTCCCTCTTCGCATAACGTGTCAAGGTCAATCATATAAGGGTTACCTGCATATGTTGAGAATGACTGATAGGGCGAATCGCCGTAGCTTGTAGGACCTACCGGCAGAATCTGCCAGATTTTTTGTCCCGAAGCCTTCAAAAAGTCAGCAAACTCACGTGCCTCTTTACCGATTGTACCTATACCGTAGGGTGACGGCAAAGACGTAATCGGCATCAAAATACCGGCTGCTCTTGACATAGAAATCAACTCCGTTCAATAATATAATTTATTTCGTTTTGTAAATTTCGCTTATAATATCTGTCAATTTTTTGCAGGCAAATAAAACTGCCCACAAATCGACAAAAGTATTTTAACACATAATTCTGATATAAGCAATAGTTTTATAGCCTATTTGCTGATAATTTGTATATTTTTCTGTAACAAATGAAAATTTTTAGTAAATTCCGCACAAATTTATTATAACGATTATGAATTTACATTTTTTCTGTCATTTTAAGTGCGTAGTAAAGTGCAGTTTTTGCAGAGTACTCTCTTATTTCTTCTCTGCTTGGCAGGGGTGCTTTGTCGTTGAACATACACTTAATCGCAAAGCAGATGTCCTTAGTTGCAATACCTATATAGACAAGCCCGACAGGCTTTTTGTCCGTACCGCCCGTAGGGCCTGCAATTCCCGTAACCGATACTGCAATATCTGCCTTTGATATACGCCGTATGCCCCTTGCCATCTGCTCTGCTGTCTGACGTGAAACTGCGCCGTATTTTATGAGCGTTTCTCTTTTTACGCCGAGCAGAGCTGTTTTTATCTCGTTAGAATAGGAGCAGACAGAGCATTCAAAAACACGTGACGCTCCGCTTACCTGCGTGATTTTCTGCGAGATAAGTCCCCCCGTACAGCTTTCAGCCGTTGCTATGTGCAGACCCTTTGCAAGTAATGCGTTTACAACTGCTGTTTGCAGATTGTCGGTATCAATTTGTTCTTTCGTCTTTATTTTTTCAAATTCGCTTATATTCATCTTATCACCCTTTTATTTTGTTTCAGACCTTTTCCCTCTGCTACAATAATATTAAATTCTTCGCCGTATTGCAATATATTATTTTTTTTGATATATTATGATTAAAGGAAGTGTTTGTATGGCTTGGTTTTTTACCGATGATATTGTGTCGGGAGAAAATTATATAATTACGGGTGAAACAGCAAATCATATTTCAAAATCACTAAGAATGAAATGCTCGGAACAGCTCACGCTTTGCAGTGCTGACGGTACTGAGCATCACTGTGTGATTGAAAGCATACAGTCCGGCGCAGTAACTGTAAAAATCCTTGAAAGCTGTCGCTGTGAGCAAGAGCCTGATGTAAAAATCACTCTGTTTCAGGCACTGCCTAAGGGCGACAAAATGGAATATATTATTCAAAAAGCCGTAGAGCTTGGTGTAACACGGATTGTACCGTTTATTTCGTCAAGATGTATTTCACGTCCCGACAAAAAATCGCTTGAAAAGAAAACACAGCGCTGGCAGAAAATCGCAAAATCTGCCGCCGAGCAGTCACGCAGAGGGATAATTCCGACTGTCTGTGATACGGTGGATTTTACATCGGCTGTGGAAGAGGGCAAAAAAAGCGACCGCCTTGTAATATTTTACGAGGGCGGCGGCGAGCGTGTGAGCAAAATTATAGACGGCACAGAAAAATCAATAGCCGTATTTATTGGCAGTGAGGGCGGCTTTGACGAGAAAGAGGTCGAAAAAATCATATCCTCAGGCGGCAAGGCGGCAACACTCGGCAAAAGAATTTTAAGAGCAGAAACAGCTCCGCTTGCAGCTATTGCCATACTTATGTACGAAACAGGAAATATGTAATATTACGCATTGTGAAAGGAAAATAAAATGATTGGTATTATTTGCGCTTTAAGCATTGAAGCAGACGGAATTAAAA
The DNA here is from genome assembly GCA_051881615.1 of Acutalibacteraceae bacterium. GTDB lineage: Bacteria > Bacillota > Clostridia > Oscillospirales > Acutalibacteraceae > CAMFTQ01. The sequence continues at coordinate 89,233 of JBJEQF010000016.1, forward strand.
ATATGATGACAGACAGGCAGGAAAGCACCTACGGCAAGATTGTCTATACAAGCGGTGTGATAAACGGTAACAAGGCAGTAGTTGCAGAGTGCGGTATAGGCAAGGTAAATGCCGCTATGTGCGCACAGATTATGATAGACAGGTTTTCACCAAGTGCAATTATCAACAGCGGTATAGCTGGTGCGTTGTCAAAAGAGCTTACTGTCGGCGACATTGTAATTGCAAAAGACGTTGTTCAGCACGATATGGACGGTACGGAATTAGGCGATCCGCTCGGACAAATCCAGTTCAATGACGAAAAGAGAATTGACATTCCCTGTGATGCAGAGCTTTCCGAAAAGCTCAGAAGTGCTTGCGCTGTTCTTGAAAACACAAGAGCGTTACAGGGCAGAATTGCAACGGGCGATGTTTTTGTATCGGCAAAGGAGAAAAGACTTGCTGTCGGCAATACATTTAACGCTCACGCCTGCGAGATGGAGGGCGGCGCTGTCGGTCAGGTCTGCTACAGAAATGAAGTGCCGTTTGCAATCTTACGCTCAATATCGGACAGCATAGATGAAAACACAGCTATGGACTTTATGCAGTTCAGAGAGTTAGCCGCCGATAATTCAATCAGGGTTATCGCAGAGCTTTTTGACAGCCTTTAATGCCTTAGAATATCTGATATGCTTGATTTTTAAAACGCACCCTCTGTGCGTGTAAAGGTAAAGACTGCATTTGCCGCTAAATTCTTGAATTAAGCTTTGCTTAATTGTGACGTACTCTATATATTCCTTTTTGATAAAGCTGTACGTTATATGCAGTCTTTTGTAAAAACAGATTACAGCCGTCCTGCCGCCTATTGCAAGGACGGCTTTTTTGTATGCAAAAATTCTGAAAATAAGCCATACTACACAGACGATAAGAAAAACAACAGACAAAATCTCAACAGCGACTAAGTGCAAATAAGCGTTTACAACAGCTGACAATAAAATGCAGATAAACGGCAGTGCGGTATAGCCGAACAGCGCATTTTGCGGTCTTGCACAAAAGCAGTTTTCCGTATCAAAGCCTGTGAGCCTTTCAGCACAGCTCAAGGCTTTTTTCGACCTTACGGCAGGCAATAGCAAAAGCTCTTTTTCAGCCTTGTTTTTCGGCAGATTTACATATACTGCGGCAGTTTTCATCAAAAGCAACGCAATGCTCTGTCTGACTGTCACACTGTAGATACTATCTTTTTTCGCTGTAAAGAATAGCCTTTGCAATATTCCGCAGCTAAGAAATATATTTCTGCCGTCACCCTTAACACAAAAGGACGACAGCCTGAAAACCCTGACCAAAACGGCAGAAAGCCACGCAAAAATCAGCAAGCCGCCGACTATCCCCAATATAGGCGGTATGCTGACTGCAAAAATATAACGGCTGATGTCTATCTGCCCAAGCAGAAATTGCTCGTACTCCCTGCCAAAAAGTGTTCCTGCTCTTTTCAGAATAAGCGACACAATCGGTATGCCCGTCAAAAAATCCGACTGAAAAACACAGGTGATGAGTATCCGCAAAAAGCTCGACCTTTTCTCATACAAAAACCGCTTTTCATTCTCAGCATCTGCAAAAACTCTTTCAAATTCACAGTAAGCTCTTTTTGACAGGCACAAAACACCTTCTCTCCCTACAGAACAGGCAGGAGAAATAACCGTTACCTTAACGGCAGAAAAAATCCGCTGTAACACCGACTGACCGGCAAGCAAAAAGCAGTTATTTTTAATAAAAAGCGTATCTGACGTCTTAAACATAAAACGTCTTTTTACAGTCAATATATCACCGTCAAATCGGTAAAGCGATGTTCTGTATAAATACAATGCTCCTGCAACAACAGCGACTGTCAGCAGAATATTAAGGCTGTAGTCTGCGATTACTTGAGCTATCGTCTGTGGCTTGATTAAGAGAGTGCGTATAAGCGGAATAATCAGAAGCCACACAGCCTTGGACAGATATTCATAGACGGTAAAGGCGTGAACACGAATAAAGCTGTTATTTTTCATAGCCGACCGACTTTTCTGATGATAATATCCGCACTGCCTTGGCTGACGTTTTAAGTGAAATTGTCTGAACCTTAAAAAGCCTTTGAAGCGGTGAGGCAAAATGAGCGACTGCGATTATTCTGCTTTTTTGCATTACCGTTTTGCTTTTTAAAAAAACTCCTTTTTCTATTGTTACCTTGTTATCTGTAGTTCTGACATTCAGCTTTTTAAAATAAAGCGGAATATAGATAAAAAAGAAAAACACAAAAGCAACCGTCAGAAAAGCTACAGCAAAAAATAAAAATCTTTTGCAAAAGCACAGCAGTAAAACAAATACTAAGGCTGACAAAATTGCACATCTGATTTGCCACAGCAAAATAAATTTTTTATCATCCGACATATCCACACCCCTACAAAATACAGGATTACCGCACTTGACAACAAGGTTTATTTTTTGTAAAATAAGTCTAATTAGCCATAGGAAAATTCAGTAATTTAAAGCAACTGTTTTGATATATTTGGCAAAGAATTTTGTCGAAAAACGAAAGGAAGTAATTTTTATGAAGCTTACAGGTGCAGATATAATCTGTGAATGTCTGTTAGAACAGGGTGTAGACACCGTTTTCGGCTATCCGGGCGGTGCGGCGCTCAATACATATGACGCTCTTTACAAATATTCCGACAGAATAAACCACGTTATGACAGCTCACGAGCAGGGTGCGGCACACGCCGCTGACGGCTACGCACGTGCAACAGGCAAGGTGGGCGTTGTATTTTCAACCTCGGGACCGGGAGCAACTAACCTTGTAACAGGTATTGCAACAGCAAACATCGACAGCATACCTGTTGTTGCAATCACAGGCAACGTTTCAAGAGATTTGCTCGGACGTGACAGCTTTCAGGAGGTCAACATTGTTGACACAGTAAAGCCGATTACAAAGGCAAGCTTTCTTATAGAAAAGCCTGAGGACTTAGCGCCGACCTTGAGAAAAGCGTTTGAAATCGCTCAAACAGGCAGAAAGGGCGTAGTTCTTGTTGACGTGCCAAAGGATATTACGGCTACTCTGTGCGAATATGAAAAGGCTGCTCCCGTAGTGCCGAAAAATGATTTTGATGTAGCAGAGAATATAATTGAAGAAACGGTAAGACTTCTGACAGAGAGCAGAAAACCGTTTATCTATGCAGGCGGCGGTGTAATCAGCGCTGACGCATCAGACGAATTTGTAAAGTTTGCAGAGCTTCTTGACGCTCCCGTTTGCTCATCTTTAATGGGACTTGGCTGTATTCCTGCAAGTCACAGACTTTCATACGGCAACTTGGGTATGCACGGCAGCTACGAAACGGCACAGGCTACAGAAAATGCAGATTTAATAATCGCCTGCGGCGCAAGATTTTCTGACAGAGTAGCAGGCGACAGAGAAAAATTCGGCGAAAACGCAACAGTTATTCAGTTTGATATCGATAAAAACGAGATACACAAAAACGTTAAGGTAAACAACTGGGTTCTGGGCGATATAAAAGAAACGCTCAAAGAGATTAACAGCCGACTTGCACAGCAGAATCATTCGCAGTGGCTCAGTCAGATAGATAAGTGGAAAAGCGAAGTGCCTGCAAAAACAGAAAGCAGTGACGGCTTTGTTACACCGTATGAGATTTTACAGGCTGTAAACAAAATCAAGTCAGACAGCGACATAGTTGCAACAGACGTAGGCCAGCACCAGATGTGGGTTGCACAGTATGCAAATATCGAACAGCCTCGCACACTGCTCACCTCGGGCGGTATGGGTACTATGGGCTACGGTATGGGCGCAGCTATAGGCGGACAGCTTGCTAAGCCTGACGGCAGAACAATTCTTATAACGGGCGACGGCAGCTTCCATATGAATTTAAACGAGCTTGTAACGCTTAAATCCTACAATCTGCCTGTTATGGTAGTTGTTATGAACAATACTGTTTTAGGTATGGTTCGCCAGTGGCAAAAGCTCTTCTACGGCGCAAGATTTTCACAGACAGACCCTCACAGAGCAACAGATTTTGTTGCGCTTGCCAATGCCTTCGGCATAGAGGGTATGAGAATTACAAAGCCAGACGAGGTTTATGACGTGCTGAAAAAGGCATACGACTTAAACGCTCCCGTTGTAGTTGACTGTGCAATAAGTCCCGACGAAAACGTACTGCCGATGATTCCCCCCGGAAAGCCGGCAAGAGATATTGTGCTTGATATGTAATTGTAAAAATGGGTTTGTCAAAATAATCGGCGGAATATGCAGGCTTTCTTGTGTAAAGCCGCCGTAATTATTCATTATTCATTCTTCATCATTCATTATTCATTAAATTAAGTATTACACAATATTTTTAATTAAAATAAAAAACAGGGCGGTGCTGTGCGGCACCGCCTTTAGTTCTAAATACTTATTTTTCTGCCAGATACATCTGAATTGCCGTTGCGTCTTTTATGTTGACCTCGCCGTCAGAATTTACATCGGCTGATTTACACTGCTCTTCTGTAAGTGTAACAAGTGATGCAACAGACTTTTGTATTACCGTAACATCATTTATATTGATTTTACCGTCACCGTTGACGTCGCCCAAAGCATCAGTTGCAGGCTTTTCTGCCGTATCGATAAATATAAATCCGTTGCTGTTTGCATATTTTTCAGCCGCTGTGCCTGAGGTTCCCCTGATTGTAAAGCCGTCAATCCTCCTTCGTGAAGGGAATTTTGTATACCCAAATGCAAGATCACCGATAGCAGTAACACTGTCGGGGATTGTTACTCTTTTAAGGCTTTCACACTCGTCAAAGGCATAACTGCCGATTTGTTCAACTCCCTCGGGAATTGTAACGTCCGACAGCCTTTGGCAATCAGAGAACGCATATCTGTCGATTACCGTAACGGCAGAGGGGATTTTTATACTTTCAAGACTTTTGCAGCCTGAAAACGCAAATCCGCCAATGTCTGTAACACCGTCGCCCATTTCCACATTCTTTAGACTTTCACAGACACAAAATGCTCCATAGCTGATTTTTGTTACGCCGTTGGGGAGCTTTATGCTTTCAAGACTTTTGCAGTCGCAAAACGCACTTTCGCCAATATCTGTAACGCTGTCGGGGATTTTAATGCGTGAAAGACTTCGACACCTAAAAAATGCATAGTCGCCAATCTTTTTAACGCCGTCAGGGATAACTGCGTCTGTAAGTTTTATACATCCGTAAAATACGCCATCGGCGATATTTGTAATCTGCTTTGGCATTGTAACAGCCTCAAGGCTTATACAGTTTTCAAACGCAAGGCTGCCGATGCTTATAACGCTGTCAGGGATTGTTATGCTTTTAAGGCTTTCACACTCTTCAAAGGCATATCTGCCTACTACCGTAACGGCAGAAGGGATTATTATTCTTTCAAGGCTTTTGCAGCCTGAAAACGCATATTCGCCAATTACTGTAACACCGTCGCCCATTTCCACATTCTTTAGATCTTCACAGTCACCAAATGTTCCGTCGCTGATTTTTGTTACGCCGTTGGGGAGCTTTATGCTTTCTAAACTTTTGCAACTGCAAAACGCACTTTCGCCAATATCTGTAACACTGTCGGGGATTTTAATGCGTGAAAGACTGCTACACCAAAAAAATGCATAGTCGCCAATCTTTTTAACGCCGTCAGGGATAACTGCGTCTGTAAGTTTTATACATCCGGAAAATGCACCATATGCGATATTTGTAATATACTTTGGCATTGTAACAGCCTTAAGGTTTATACAGTTTTCAAATGCAAGGTAGCCGATGCTTGTAACGCTGTCGGGTATGTTTATGCTTTCGAGGTTTTCGCAGTTTGAAAATGCAAACCTACCAATGCTTACGGCGCTGTCGGGAATTACAACGCTAACAAGCGTTTTGCAATCTGCAAAGGCTAACTCAACAATGCTCTTGGTACCGTCCTTAATTGTTATCTCTGAATTCTCAGGCATTTCCCCCTTGTATTTGTAAGCAAACCCTCCGGCATAAACTACACCGTCAGGCTGATTGTTATACCACTTCGTATTGTAAAAAGCGGCACCGTCGATACGTGTAACGCTGTCGGGTATGTTTATGCTTTCGAGATTTTCGCAGTCTGAAAACGCAGCCGTACCAATGCTTACAACGCTGTCGGGGATTTCTACGCTTACAAGATTTTTGCAGTCATCAAAAGCACAGTCGCCAATCTCTGTAATGCCGTTAGGGATAGAATATGATGCGTATGCCTTAGGAAGCATTACGATTGTATCCTTTTGCTTGTTAAAAAGCACGCCGCCCTCTGAAGTATAATTATCGTTATTGATTACATTTATGCTTTTAAGATTTGAACATCCTTTAAAAGCATATTCATCTACACTTGTAACGCTGTCGGGGATTGTTACGCTCGTAAGTTCTGTGTGACCGAAAAAAGCAAAACTACTGATCATTTTAACCGTTTTGCCGTCAAGCTCTGACGGAATTGTAAGCTCAGCCGCATTTCCTGTGTAGCCTATGATTTCTATAGTACCGTCCTTAAGTATTTGATAAAGAAAGTCGCCGCTCGAAAAAGGTTCTCCTCTGGAACCCGTCTGTGCACTGCCAAAATTTGATACCTCATTTGCCGAGGCTGTCAGCGGCACCGATACCGCCGTGCTTAACAGCATAAGTGCAGAAAGTAAAACTGAAGCTAAGCGTTTTGATTTTATCATCATATCAACCTCTCCTTGCATTTAATGAGTATTTTTACGCTTTCACCATATATACAACTCAGCCTGTCAAAATTTTACACCTGCTGAAAATTTTTTAAAAAACACCCGAACTGCACAGTATGCCGTTCGGGTGTCTGATATCTTCTGTTTTAGTCTGTATCAAGCTTAAGCACCGCCATAAACGCCTCCTGCGGTACTTCAACAGTGCCGAGCTGGCGCATACGCTTTTTGCCCTCCTTTTGCTTTTCAAGGAGCTTTTTCTTTCGTGTAATATCGCCGCCGTAGCACTTTGCAAGAACGTCCTTGCGCATAGCCTTTACCGTTTCTCTTGCGATTATCTTACCGCCGATACAAGCCTGAATAGGAACCTCAAAAAGCTGGCGCGGGATTTTCTCTTTCAGCTTTTCTGCCATTTTTCTTGCTCTGCCGTAAGCCTTGTCTGCGTGAATGATAAACGACAGTGCGTCAACAACGTCACCGTTTAGCATTATATCAAGCTTTACGAGCTTGCTCTCGGCGTAGTCCTTAAGCTCATAGTCAAAGGACGCATAGCCCCTTGTGCGTGATTTGAGCGTGTCAAAGAAATCGTAGATAATCTCTGCAAGCGGAAGCTCGTAGTGAATATCAACTCTGTCAGAGTCGATGTACTCCATTCCGATAAACACTCCTCGCCTGTCCTGACAAAGCTCCATAATGTTGCCTACATATTCGGACGGAGCGAAAATGTGCGCATTCGTCATAGGCTCCTCTGCCTTTGCGATAAGAGCCGGATCGGGGTAGCTTGTGGGGTTGTCTATCATCTCGACAGTGCCGTCAGTCTTTGTGATTCTGTAGCTAACGCTCGGCGCAGTCGTGATAAGGTCAAGGTTATATTCTCTTTCAAGTCGCTCCTGAATAATTTCCATATGCAAAAGTCCTAAAAATCCGCATCTGTAGCCAAAGCCTAAAGCAACAGACGTTTCAGGCTCATAGGAAAGCGAAGCGTCATTTAATTTGAGCTTATCGAGCGCATCACGCAAATCGCCGTACTTTGCGCCGTCAACAGGATAAATACCGCAGAACACCATCGGCTGTGCCTCTCGGTAGCCCGGCAGCGGCTCGGGCGCAGGATTTTTTGTAAGCGTTACGGTGTCGCCCACCTGAGCGTCAGACAGCGACTTGATAGAGGCGGCTATATAGCCTACCTCGCCTGCGTACAGACCGTCACAGGGGTCAAGGCTTGTCGCACGAAGATAGCCGCACTCGACAACAGAGAAAACAGAGCCTGTAGCCATAAGCCTGAACTCGTCGCCGGGGTGAATCTGTCCGTCCTTTACTCTTACGTATATGATAACTCCCTTGTAGGAGTCGTAGTAGCTGTCAAAAATAAGCGCACGAAGCGGAGCGTTTATATCGCCTGTCGGGGCGGGAATATCTGTTACAACCTTTTCAAGAACACTGCGGATATTCACGCCCGTTTTTGCCGAAACTCTCGGTGCGTCCTGTGCAGGAATACCGATTATGTCCTCAATTTCATTGATAACCCTGTCGGGGTCGGCAGACGGTAAATCAATCTTGTTGACAACAGGCACTACCTCAAGACCGCCGTCAACGGCAAGGTATGTGTTTGCAAGCGTCTGCGCTTCTATTCCCTGACTTGCGTCAACAACGAGGATTGCACCCTCGCAGGCGGCAAGGCTTCTTGACACCTCATAGTTAAAGTCAACGTGTCCCGGTGTGTCAATAAGGTTAAACAGGTATGTTTCGCCGTCATCTGCCTTGTACTCAAGCGTTACTGCGTGTGCCTTGATTGTAATGCCACGCTCACGCTCAAGCTCCATATCGTCAAGCAGCTGATCCTCCATATCCCTTTTTGCAACAGACTCCGTCTGCTCTAATATTCTGTCGGCAAGCGTTGATTTACCGTGGTCTATGTGAGCAATTATGCTGAAATTTCTGATTTTATCTTGCGGAAAAATCATTTTATGCACCTCCGCTGTGTATTTTTGTAATATCACTGCTATTGTACCATAAAATTTTATATCAATCAAATATTTTTTGCAGGTTCTAATGCAAATGTTGGGGTATCCGTAGGCTCCCTTGTGTAAAAGGTGAGGCTTTTATGTGCTGTATTATATTTTTGTTTTCTTGATTAAATTCATCTTTATCGCCATAATTATTCATTTTTCATCATTCATCATTCATTATTCATTTAAAGAAATTTTCCACAAAAAGCCTCACTTTACACAGTGGAGGCTTTCTGTATCGGCAAAATTAATTTATACACAACATATGAAATAGAACATTTTTGTAAAACAAAAAAGCAAGGCAAATGCCCTGCTTTTAAGGTTTTAGCTAAAATCTTAAATTTTAATTACGCAGAAGCGTTAAGTCTTTTTGCAAGTGCAGATTTGCTTCTTGCAGCTGTGTTCTTGTGCATAATGCCCTTAGCTGCTGCTTGATCTATCTTCTTCATAGCAAGACTAACTGCCTCAGCCTTGTTAGCTGCATTGGTATCAATAGCGATGTACGCTTTCTTTACAGTAGTTCTTAAGTTAGATTTGATAGCCTTGTTCTGTGCAGTTTTAGTAGCAATAACCTTAACACGCTTTTTAGCTGACTTAATGTTTGGCATTGTCCCACCTCCTAACAATTGATATAGTCACGTGCATATTATAATAACATTTTTAAGGCAGTAAATCAAGTACTTCGAGTAATTTTTTGTATTTTTTTCATTTTTTACATAAATTCAAAGCTTAAATGCGATATAATTTAATACAATTACTAATATGTCATAATTTTCATTGATAAAACTGCATACTTATGGTAAAATAAATGCAATAATTTAAAGTGTGAGGATTGCTATGGGTTTTGCTGAGCTTTTGCTTTTAAGCGTAGGACTTGCCATGGACGCCTTTGCCGTTTCTGTGTGCAAGGGTCTGAATATGAAAAAAATAAACTACCGCCACGGCTTTATTATAGCGCTTTTCTTCGGCATATTTCAGGCAGGTATGCCCGTTATAGGCTGGCTGCTCGGTGTGCAGTTTCAGCAGTATATCAACGAGTTTGACCATTGGATAGCCTTTGTTCTCTTAGGCTTTATCGGCGGCAAGATGATTTACGAATCAATAAAGGGTGACGGTGATGAGGGTGCTTCCTCTGACGGCTCGCTTGACATAAAGGAGCTTCTTGTGCTGTCGGTGGCAACGAGCATTGACGCACTTGCTGTAGGCGTGACCTTTGCGTTTTTAGATGTGAATATATGGCTGTCTGTGTCGTGTATCGGCATTATTACGCTTTTGCTGTCGTTTATCGGCATTATAATAGGCAACAACTTCGGCGCAAAATACAAAAGCCGTGCAGAGCTTGCAGGCGGAATTATACTTGTGCTTATCGGTGTAAAAATCCTTGTTGAGCATTTAATCAGCGGTTAAAAGTGCATTTCAAAATAGTACCATTTATCCGCAATTTTTTCTGTATATTCCCAATTATCGCCGCCGCTTTCATTCCATTTCCAGCCGTTTTCATATTCGGTAAAAACAACGTCTGTTCCCTGAAAACCAAGCGGCTTATCATCAGGCGAATAATAAAAGCCTGAGTATTCAGAGGACGAGCCGATACCGCCCTTGTTTACAATAAATTCAACCATATCTGATGTCTGCCAATAATTTATTTCGCAATTTTTAAAGGATATATCGTCAACCTTTTTATTTTCAATAATCTTTTCTGCGATTTCCTCTAAATATACGCTGTTTTCCTGCACCGTTTTTGTTATTGACTGTTTGGTGCTGTTATTCTGTGAAAATAAAAAAACAGCCAAAAACAACACCACAGCAAACGAACAGGCGGCAATCAGGTAACGTGACAGCTTTTTCATAGTCCCTCCTGTATAGATAACCAAATACTTGAATTTCGACATTTTATTCTGTAATTATTATAAGTCATATATTTTTATTTTCAAGCTCAAACTGAAATACAGTCCGAATTTTGCATTATTTTATTCTGCTTATTGTCGCTTAAAATGAGTTTAAATAAAAATCCCGTTAAACGAATGAAAGCATTGACAATCACCCTTAAAATTATATAATTATACCATACCCCTATTTTAAAGGAGGAAACAAAATGATTCTTGCAATTTTATCATCTTTAATCTGCTTTATAGCGGCTGTTATAATGTTCACACCGTATTTTCGCAAGGTTACGCTTCTACGTCCCTGCGCAGTTTATTTTATTTTTCAGGGTTGCTGGCAGCTTGTGGCTTACCTTGTTTCACAGCTTTCACCCGGTAATGAAATAATGCTTTACATCAGCTTTATTGCAACAATAGTCCTTTTGCTTTACTACATTTTCATTTTGCTTATGACGTCACGCAAGTCAAAACACAAAAAGAAAAAACAGCAAAACGGCGAGGAGTACTGATGTATGGAAAATTTTACACAATACCTCTTTGTGCTTTTGTGGGCGTTTATGGCTGTTTACCTGTTTGTGCAGGGGTTAAAGGTAAATAAAATCTGCTTTGTTTACAGCGTGTTCTTTTTGTTTATGACTGGCTGGTACCTTGCAGATATAATCTACACCGACATAGATATGATGCACGGCAGCTTAGGCTGGGTGTTCAGAGGAATTGTCGGAGCTGTTCTGCTATTTACAATAATAGTTGCCGTAGTCAAGCGGAGGAAAAAATAAAAAATCTTAATAAAAAGCTCCCGACATTTATTCTGTCGGGAGTAAATTTTTGTTCTGAGCTTATACATCATAATGCGTCTTGGTGTAACCCTCTTTTTGAAAATCAAAAGCTTCAACATATGGCTCTGAGCTTTCGTATATCCATCTCTGAATGTATTTTGGAACAACCCTGAAAAGTCTTTCGTTATTCAGCAAAGAATACTTTTGGTATGACCAGTTGTAGTGCTGCTCATATAGCCTTATGAACCTTTCGTTATCACTCGGCTTGCCTATTTCTGAACATACTCCCTCAATCGATGTATTATCAAAGCACAGTGCAACATTTGGATTGCCGATGATTTGATTATACTTTCTGAAAGAAATATCTGTCTGAAAATAAAAGGCTCTGTCTAAAATGATAACGCTCATCATTCTTGACGTGACTGTTTTATCAAGGCAAGTGGACAGCACCATATTTCTGCTTTCGCCCAATTCTGAAAACAGATTTTCAACCTTTTCACCAAAGTCATTCATAGCCTTACCTCTGATAAATTTCTATATTCATTGCACTTTTTCTCCAACAATGAAAAATCACAGCTATTCCTCAAAAGTGAAGGACTCTTGCCCATCATAACCCTTTTATACGTTCTTTGTGCTAATCGTCTTATGTATTCCTGATTTTTAATACAGAACTTAAGCTCCTGTGCTAAAAGTGTTTTATAAGCTTTGTCTGGCTCCGTATCAATTCTTCTTTCTTTCACAATTCCTAAAGGTATCGGAAACATATAATTAAATCGTAAGGAAGCTACCGCATTATTGTTTTTGTCACAAATTATGAAATTGTCTGCTTTCTTCTCTTTATAAGATGACACCGGAACAAAATAATTCAAGTTGTTTATTTCAAGAACTATTCCGCACAAAAATTTTTGCTTTCTGTTTTTTCCGTAATCCATATTCGGTACACGAGAGAAACCTCGATGCTCAATTTCAGCATTTTGCAAATATTTTACATATTTTTGATCAACAATATAAAAATTCAGATTATCCATACTTCTCCTCTAAAGTAAAAGGGAACGATTACTCGCTCCCTTTGCTTAACATTATCGCCTGCACTCAGAGCGGCAGGGCACTCAGCATAAATCACTTGCGCTCAAAGTGGCAAGGCACTTAGCATAAATCACTTGCGCTCAAAGTGGCAAGGCACTTAACAACAGTAGATTACATCTACCTTTACTATTATTATACTCAAGCAAGGCTTTTATGTCAAGAAAAATATGACGGCATAATTTAGACAATGTAGACGATGTAAACGTGCGGTATTTTTTATACATTTTTCGTCTTTCTACTCGCTCACATTCTTATCCTTCAAATGCTCCTTTAAAACGAGATTTATATATTGCGAAAAAGAACGGTCGCATTCCTCTGCAAGTATTTTTACGCTGTTTATTATATCCTCGTCAAGTGTAATACTTACCTTTTGCTTTAACGGCTTCATTTTTAACACCTCGGTAATAATATACTCTAAAATGCTTTGTCTGCTTGAAAATATAGGCATAAACGCCTCTGACAGCCATAATCAGCCGATGCCGAGCTCCCTGAGTCTGCGGTGAAGCAACGCAACAGGCAGTCCCATTACGTTGTAATAGTCGCCCCTTATACCCTTTACAAGCAGTGCTCCCTTGCCCTGTATGCCGTATGCGCCCGCCTTGTCAAACGGCTCGTTTGTTTTTATATATTCAAGGATTTCGCCCTCTGTCAGCGGATAAAACTCAACCGATGTTTTGTCGCTGAAGCTGACGGTTTTTTCGCCCTTGCAGATACAACAGCCCGTTACGACAATATGCTCTCTGCCCTGCAATAATCTCAGCATTTCAAAGGCGTCCTCTACGTTTTTCGGCTTGCCGAGCATTGTATCATCTGCAATAACGACTGTGTCGCTGCCTATTACTATACTTTCCCTGTGCGCTTTTGCTACCGCCTTGCATTTTATTTCTGCAAGGTATTCGGCTCTTTTTAATATGTCAATACCGTCAGGCACGATTTCTTCAACATCTGCCGGAATACACTCAAAATTGTCTGTAATAAGCCGCAGCAGCTCCTGCCGTCTTGGTGAGGCTGAAGCAAGGATTATTGTATCTGACGCACTAAGGCTGTTCATAGGAAAGCTCCTCTCGGTTATTTATTCGGAAAACAGCGTTTTCCCTTTCTTTCTGCTCTTTTCTGACTGCGGTCTGCGCTGTCAATCATCTTTACGGCGGCGCAAACAGCGTAGGAAATAAAAACAAAAACACAAAAATTAAACATAAAATCACCTGTAAAATAAATTTAGAATTAACTCTATACTTATATTTTACAGGATATGCTGTCCGTTAATACGGACTTTGACTTTATAGGTCTGTATAATCTGTCCGTTATTACGGACTGTGATTTCAGTCTTGCCTTTTATACAAATCGGCAATCTCTGCTATGTACCTTTCAAAGGACTCTCTTTCTCTTTTCGGCTCGATTATCTCTACCTTTGAGCCTAAGCCGCACAGCCAGCCGTAAAACTGCTTGCTCGGCACTACCTCAAGTGTTACGAAAAAGCTGTCGTTGTCTGCTTTTGATACAAATATATCAGCACCAAAGCGGTCTGCAAGCACACCGATAAGCGAATTTGCAACCTTTAGCTTAATGTCGACAACTTCGCCGCCGAACATTCCGAAAACCGATTTTGAATAAAGTGCTGTGTCAAAGCTATACTGTGCTTCGCTTCTCTTTTGCTGTGAGATTTCGATTTTTTCCATTTTGTCAACACGGTAATGCTTTACCTCGCCGCTTTTCTGCTCATTTGCTACAAGGTAGTAATTTTCATCGTCCCACACAAGAGCAAGCGGAGATACCTCGTAGCTTTCGCCGTTTTTGCGGTATTTTTTAGTCACCTTTTTTGCACCGCCGAAGTCAACCGTCCACTCGCTGTATAAAAACGTAATCTGACTGTCGCAGTTAATTGCGTTGTGAATTTTATCTACGTTATAATATATTTTCTCATTATCTGTCTTTACTCTGTTAGTTACATAAACCTGTCTTTGAAGAAGCGCTCCGTCGTGAACGCTTGCAAGGCTTTCCACCTTTTTAATAAGCTCCATACTCTTTTTGCGAGTGATGAACTTTGAGCTTTGCACAGCGTCAACAAGGAGCTTTAGCTCGGGCATTTCAAAGTCACGGTTGCCTATGTAGTAGGTCACCGTCTTTGACTTTTTTGTGCAGATGTCAAGTCCGAAGCCTTCGAGCGTGTGGATATCGTCATAAATGCTTTTTCTCTCTGCCGATATGCCGTACTGCGACAGTATGTCGATAATCTCGCCGACAGTTATTCCGTGAGTATCGTCTGTTCTTTCAAGCAGAATTTTCTGAACGTACAAAAGCTTTTGCTTTTGTCTTGATTCCTTTGCCATTAAATATTCCCTCCGATTTATGAAAAGCTCTGCGCAAGTCCTACTATGAGAGGCATTGTCACTATTGATAACAGCGTTGTAGCAGACACTATGCTGACGGAAAGCTCTGTATCTCTGTCATATTTTGCAGAAAACATTGTGGTTATAGCCGCAATAGGAGCGGCGCAGGATATAATGCACGAAACCAGCACAGCTCCTCTTATGCCGAGCATAAGCATTACAAAAAGTGCCGTAAGCGGAACTACTACAAGCCTTATCGCCATCGTAATGTAGCTGTTAATATCGGTAAAGGCTCTGCGCAAATCAGACTGTGACAGGTAAAAGCCTATAATAAGCATCGGAAGCGGAGTGTTAAGGTCAGCAAGATAGCTTATCGGTGTGATTATAATTTCAGGCAGTAAAAGCTGTGAAAGGTAGAGTGTAAGTCCGATAACAACGCCGATAATTCCGGGGTTTAGTATCAGCTTTTTAACAGACAGCACGCTTTTGTCGCCGCTCATTGAAAACAGCCCGTATGTCCACACGAATATGTTGAATACTGCTATAAATGCGCCGGCATAAAATACTCCGTCGTTGCCGAGAAGTGCTTGCTGAAGAGGAATTGACATAAACGCACAGTTTGAAAACACTGCGCCGAACTGCAAAACCTTCTTCGAGCCTTCGTTTTTATCACGGATAACAAGTCTGCACAGCAAAATCGTACCCAGATGAATAAATAAAGCGGCAAGGCACGAAATACCCAGATTGCCGAGCATATTAACATCAAGCTCACGCTGAAACGCTCTTATAATAACGCACGGCGTTACAAGATAAAGCACAATGTCTGTCATATGCTTTGCAGAGCTGTCGGTGATAAGCCTCTTTTTTCCGCAGACAAAGCCTGCGCCGATTAAAATAAACAAAATAAGCACCTGCTGTGCCACAATTAAAAAGCTGTCTGTCATTTTTACCCCTCTGAAAATAAATATATTGCCTGTGTAATTATACCACCGCCGCCGAAATTTACAAGCTATTATCTGCGTTTTTGACTTCAAATATGTTTATTTTTGCAGACAGCTATGGAATTTTCTGATTAAAAAACGTAAAAGCCACGCTTGTTTATGATAAAAAAGCTGCAATTTTGTTGTTACAATTACTTAAAATAAATTTTCGTATAAGGTATTTATATTGCAAACGCTGAAATTTGCCGATTTGTTTGACATAAAAGCATAACGGTTATATAATTACTGTCGGAAAACGGTCAAAAACGGCTTTGCTATGCCGTTTTTCGACTGTTAGTAATATGAAAGAAGGAATTTCAAAATGGCAGCAACAAAGAAAACTACTGCAGAGGCAGAAACAAAAACAACAAAAAAGACTACTAAAAAAGAAACAGAGGCTAAAGCTCCTGCAAAGAGATGCACAAGAAAAGCAGCTGAAAAGGTTACTGTTTACGTTGAGTTCGGCGGCGTTAAGGTATCAGTTGACGATATCGTAAACAACGTAAAGCTCACAAACGGCAAAGCAGCTAAGGAATACACAATCTACGTTAAGCCGGAAGACAGCAAGGCTTACTTCGTAGCAGACGGCGAAGAAAAGGAAATGGACGTTTTCTTCTGCTGATTTTAAGCAGCTACAGTTTAATTTCAAAAAGCAGGGCAGATGCCCTGCTTTTTTGCATATACGGTTAAATATCATAATGCTTTTGGTGATAACAGAAAGCTGTGTGCTTCATAAATAAAGTAAATCTCTATATGGAGCTGCGCGCGTCAGCGTAAGCTGACAAAGAAAAGAAATGTATTCTTCTTTTTCTTTGTCTTTATCTTTATCTTTTTCTTTGTCTTTGTCTTTTTCTTTGTCTTTTTCTTTGTCTTTTTCTTTTTCTTGGCTGCCGTCGCAGGCGACCGATAGCGAACGCTTGCAAGCGTTTGCAAACGTTCTTTGCCGTATTATCATTCAAGCGGATTTTTCAGTAAATAGAAAGTATTTCACTATAAGCTGTCTAACAGTCAGACACTGTTAGAGGGTGTTAGAAGCCGTTAGACAGCTGTTGGATTATTCGATAGCCGCAAGAGCATCGTTTAGCTGTAAAACCGCTGAAAAGTCAGATAAAATGCCGATTTTTTTATTTTTGCTAAGTTGAATAAACACAAAATACTTGACAATAATTTATCTAACGGTTGGGCGTTGTTAGAAGCTGTTAGATGCTGTTAGACAGTTAGATAAACGTCAGTCGACTCTTAAAAAACCGAGGCAAATCGCCTCGGTTTTTTGTTACTCATCTATATCAGCTACGTCGCTGTCAGATATTTTCTTCATTTCTTTTCTGTTGAACAAATCGTACAGAACAGGAACTATGAACAGCGTCATAACAGTTGCGTACAAAAGACCGCCTATGCACACTATTGCAAGCGGCTGCATAAGCTGTGAGCCGCTGCCTATGCCTAAGGCCATTGTTGAAAGTCCCAGTATCGTTGTAAGCGAGGTCATAAGTATAGGACGGATACGTGTTTTGCCTGCTTCTATGATAGCCGCCCTTTTAGTCGAGCCGTCAAGACGAAGCTGATTTATATAGTCAACAAGCACGATACCGTTGTTTACTATAACGCCGCACAGCATAATAAAGCCGACCAGCGACACGATGCTTATGTTAAAGCCTGTTATGAACAAGCCTAAAAATCCGCCGGTGAACGCAAGCGGAATCGTAAACATTACGATAAACGGAGATTTAAGGCTCTGGAACTGCGCCACCATAATAAGGTAGATAAACACAACTGCAAGTCCGAGCATTTTTACCATTTCAAAAACAGCCTGCATTGTGTTTTCGTTCTCGCCGCTGAATTCAAGCGTTACGCCTGACGGCTTGTCGTAGCCTTCAACTGCCTTTTGCACCTCGTTTGCTACGTTTGTTGTTATGTAGCCGTCTGCAACCTCGGCAGAAACCGACAAATACCTGTTCTGATTATATCTGTCTATGGAGCTTAGCGTTGCACCCTCGTTTATCTGTGCGATTTCCGATAATGCTACCTTTTTCTCCTGTGACGTTTCTCCGTCCTTTTCTGTGTAGGTAAGCTGTATGTTCTTGATTCTGTCAACGTTGTAGTCCTCGTTCTTGCCGCTTACTACAACTACGTCAAGCTCTGAGCTGTCGCTGTTTGTAAGCGAGGTGGCTGTTTTTTCGCTTGCTATTTCGGCACTTATCTGCTGATAAACCTGCGCTACCGTCAGTCCCTTTTTCATCGCCTTTTGCTTGTCAACGGATATTGAAATTTCGGAAGTTGTGTCCTCAATTCCGCTTTCTACATTCTGCACACCGTCAACCTTAGAGATTATATCGGCTATATCCTGTGCCGATTTCTGCAGCTGCTTCAAATCGTCACAATAAACCTTCAGCGCTATACCGCTGCCCGTAAGTATTGACATAGAGTCCATAGCTCCGCCGCCTGATACGGTGATTTCTGCGTCTATATCCTTGAGTGCGTCTTCAACTCTGCTGACAAGCTCATTATTGTTTACCGTCTTGCTCTTGTCAAGCACTGCGTAAAACGACACCTCGCTTGTATCTGAGGAAACTCCGCCTAAGCCTATAAGCGCAGTCTGCGAGCCTATCATACCGCCCACTGTTTCAAACTCTTTAAATTTATACAGTCTTTCAAGTATCTTGTCGGCAGTCTGTGTTGTTTCTTCAAAGGTGTTTTCCTTTGGCATTTCAGCCGTTATGGTAAGTTCAGTACCGGCTACATCGGGCATAAAGCTAAAACCCCTTGACGTTGCGCCTAACGCACTGCCTGCAAGCAATATAACTGCCGTAATCAAGGCGATTGCCCTGTGACCTAATACAAAGCGCAGTGCTTTTTCATAGACGGCAACTAATTTGTCAAAAATTTTGTGCTGCTTCTCCTTATGATTTACAAACATTTTACTGCTCATAGCCGGCACAAGCGACAGCGCAATTACAAGGCTTGCAAGCAGTGAGAATGTTATCGTGAGCGCCATATCGGTGAAAATCTGCCTTGTAAGTCCCTTTACAAAAACTATAGGCAAAAATACGCAGACGGTTGTCAGTGTTGATGATGCGATAGCGCCTGCCACCTGCTTTGCACCGCTTGCCGCCGCCTGAAGCGCCGGCACACCCTTACTGCGTAATCTGAATATGTTTTCGATAACTACTACCGAGTTATCTACAAGCATACCTACGCCAACCGCAAGTCCAGACAGCGAGATAACGTTTAATGTAATACCGCTGAAATACATAAGAATAATTGCGGCGATAAGGCTAATAGGAATAGAAAATGCAATTATAATTGTCGGCTTTATATCTCTTAAAAAGATAAACAAAATTATAACAGCCAGAGCGGCACCGAGCAAAAGGTTTTGCAGTACGTTGTTAATAACGAGATATATGTAGTCGCCCTGATCCATAAGTGATGTAAAATGCAGACCCTCGTTTTCTTCCGACAGCTCTTTAAGCTCTGATTGCAAATTGTTTGACGCTTCTGCCGTTGCATAGTTTGACTGCTTTGTAAACGACAGCATAACGCCGTTGTTGCCGTTGATTTTTGCAAAGACCTCATCGGAATTGTCTGTTTCAAACACATCTGCGACGTCGCTTAGAAAAATCGGAGAAAGACCGTCAATGTTCATATCAAAAAGCATCATATTTGAAAGCTCGACTACATCTGCTACCTTATCGCCTACTCTGACAAGGTAATCAACGTTATCGTCTGTTATGTAGCCTGCCGGCATAGAAAAGTTCTGTGCCTTTAAAATGTTTGACACCATATCCATTGTGATGACTTTCTCGGCATTTGCGTTGTCGAGCGCCTCTTGCTTTTTCTCTGCAAGCTCATCGACTGATTTTTCAAGCTCTGCTTTTGTCTTTTCAAGCTGTGAAATTGTTGCAGTGATCTCGCTTTCCTTTGAAACAAGCTCAGCGTATGTGCTGTTCATCTGAAAATCGGCTGTGGATTTCTGAATTTCAAGCTGTTTTTTTGCCTCGTCAATTTTGAGCTTTCCCTCTTCAAGCTGTGTAAGCGCTGTGGCTATTGTTTCTATACCGCTGTCAAGCTGTCCTATTACGTCCTCAAGACCCTTGATGGCTTCCGGCAGCTCCTCGATTTTTGCTCCGAGTGCGGCTATATCCTCTTTTGCTTTTTCATAGCCTTCCTTGGTTTTTTTCAGTGCTTCGTTTATTTTGTCAATTCTTTCGCTTATCTCGTTATACGTTGTGCTAAGCTCTGAAAGCTGCTTGTCAAGCTCGCTAAGCTTTTCCTTTGCCGCCTGATAAAGCTCACTGCCCTCGACAGCGTCTTTTAGCTGTGCCGCAGCATTATCGTATGCGGTCTTTATCTGCTCTAACTTTTCCTTTGTTGCTATTAAGATGCTTTCAGACTCTTTAAACTCAGTTATTCTCTTCTGCAAAAGCAGAAGTGCGTCGTATGCTTTTTTCATAAGCTCTCTTTGCGTTGTAAGCTCTGACTGCTTATTTACAAGCTGCAGCTTCATTTCAAGGAGCTTTGTCTGCTCGCTGTCAAGAGTCGCCTTGCCCTGTGCAAGCTGATTTGCGATTTCCTCTCTTTTATCATTTAACTGCTGTTTGCCGTTTTCTATCTGAGCTTTGCCGTCTGTCGCCTTGTCTATGCCCTCCTGAAGCTGATTTTTGCCGTCTGTTATTTTATCCTCGGCTTCCTTGAACTTCTTGTTGAGTGCGTCCTCTATTTTTTTGTTGACCTTATCAAGCTTATCCTGAGAAATTACCACGTTAATTCTCTGCTCAAGCAAGCCCATTGAGTTTACAGACGCAATACCCGACACGCCCTCAAGCCTGTTTATTACGTTTTCCTTTACGAAATCAGATACTTCCTGCGTATTTTTGCCGTCTATATCGACTGCATAGGAGGCAACAGGCAAGACGTTGGGGTTAATCTTCATAATAACGGTCGAGCCTACGCCGTCGGGCATATAGGCTGACACCATATCAATTTTTTCACGTATATCAATACTTGCTGTATCCATATTTGTACCGTCGGCAAATTCAAGTATCAGCATAGAGTAGTTTGCCGCAGATTTTGAACGGATATCGTTTATATTTTCAATAGTCGCCATCGACTGCTCAAGCGGCTTTGAAACAGCCGTTTCTACTGCCTCGGGAGTAGCACCCGGGTATGTAGTCATCAGAAGTACATACGGCAGGTCAAGGCTCGGGAATAAATCGGGAGTCATATCAGAAAACGAAACCGCACCGAAAACAAGCACAAGAATTATCGCCACAAATACTGTAAGCGGTTTTTTAACACTGAATTTAGTCAAGGCTGTCACTCTCCTTAGTCAATTCCGAAACCGACATCGCTCCGTATCTGAGGAGCTTTTCTGTTCGTACCAGATTATCCTTTACGGCGGCTTTGTCCTTACCGCAGGCAAATACATCAAATATCGCCTTGAACAGCACCGTCATAAGCGTATCAAATAACGAATGAAGGTCATCTTCGTCTTTTATGCTCAGCATTTCGAGGTTGATATGTGGAAAAACAGCCGACTTGCAGGGAACTATGTGCCTGTTTTTCAGATAGTCGCTTATCAGGTCGCTGTTCATCTTAAAATTGCTTATTATACACTCAATAATTCTGCTGTTGCTCTCTGTTTCGCAAAAATGAATTATTGCGTCAAACAAATCGAAGGGAACCTTGAAAATATCTCCGTTTGATTTTTCGAGCGATTTTTTGGTAGCGTTCTTCATAAAGGACGAGAAATCCTCTGTTATAATCTGAATTAAGTCCACCTTATCGTCAAAATACTGATAAAAGCTTCCGCGTGAGATATTCGCCTCCTGAACAATGCGGTTGATAGAAATTCTCTCGGCAGGCGAGCGTGAAAATTCAAGCCTGATTGCCCTGATTATTCGTTCTCTTTTTTCCTTTGGCAGATTGTAAAACGTCTGCTTAATCATAATACCATTCCTTTCAAAACAAAGCGTTCACCTATATGACAAGTTGTCATATGACAGGTTGTCATAATTATATATACATATTTTTTATTTGTCAATAAAATTTAAGCCTTTGTTTGTCAAAATATCGTAATTGTTCGGCGGTTTCAAACAAAATAAGGTAAAAACCCGAACAGCCGTCCCATAAGCGGAACGGCTGTCTTTGACTTTTTTATCTGTTTAATAATTATTCTGCATTTTCTGCCTTTGCCTGCTCTATAACCTTTTGTGCAACAACTGCAGGAGCGTCCTCGTAACGCTCAAATTCAAAGGTAAAGCTTCCTCTGCCCTGCGTTACCTGACGAAGATATATTGCAAAGTCGCTCATCTGCGCCATAGGAACCTCTGCCTCTACAACCTGCATACCGTCCTCGCCGGGGTTCATACCCATAACTCTGCCGCGGCGCTTGTTTACCTCGCCCATTACGTCACCCATATTGCTGTCGGGTACTGTTGCCTTTAGGTAGCCGATAGGCTCTAAAAGCGTCGGTGAAGCCTGTGGCATACCGTTTTTGTATGCGATTGAAGCCGCCATTTTAAACGACATTTCTGATGAATCTACAGGGTGGTATGAGCCGTCATAAAGAGTTGCCTTGAGTCCTACAACGGGGTAGCCTGCAAGAGGACCTTTTTTGATTGACTCACGCAGTCCCTTTTCAACTGCCGGGAAGAAGCCCTTAGGAACTGAACCGCCGACAATTTTTTCGGCAAATTCAAGTCCGTCACAGTCGCAGGGCTCAAATTTAATCCATACATCGCCGAACTGTCCGTGACCGCCCGACTGCTTTTTATGTCTGCCCTGAACCTCGACCGACTTACGGATAGTTTCTCTGTAGGCAACCTTCGGAGTTTTCAGAACAACGTCAATGTTATACTTGTTTTTAAGCTTTGATACAACAACGTCAAGATGCTGTTCGCCCATACCCGAAATAACCATTTCGTGTGTTTCGTTGTTAGTTACAAGCTTGATTGTCGGGTCCTCCTCCATCAGCTTTGCAACGCCCTGTGCAACCTTTTCTTCATCGCCCTTTGTCTTTGGGAAGATTGCCATTGAATAGCAGGGATTCGGATATGTAATGCCGTCAAGCACTACCTTTCTGAGCGGTGAGCAGAGCGTGTCGCCTGTTTTTGCGCCCATAAGCTTCGGTATTGCGCCTATGTCGCCTGCGCCGATATAAGCTGCGTCCTCCTGCTTTTTGCCCCTTACGGTCAGCACCTTTGTAATACGCTCCTGATTGCCTGTGCGCATATTGATAAGCGGAGTATCGGCTGATACCTTGCCCGATATTACCTTTATATATGACAGCTTGCCGACAAACGGATCCATAACCGTCTTGAATATTACAGCGGCTGCTGCGCCGTTTTCGTTTACAGAGATTTCAACAGGCTCGCCGTCTGTGTCTGCACCTATTTCGCCGCCCTTGTCGGCAGATTTCGGTGCAAGCCATGTAAGGCTGTTTAACAGCTGGTCAATAGCAAACGTGTTTTGTGCGTCACCGCAGAAAACAGGGTAAATTGTGCCGTCCTTAACACCCTGACTTACGCCCAAGATGATTTCCTCGGGTGTGAACTCCTCGCCCATAATGAACTTATCAAGAAGCTCCTCCGATGTTTCTGCAACTGCCTCCTTGATAGCTACACGCAGACCCTCAAGACGGTTGCCCATATCAGGCATATCGGTAGGCATTACCTTGCCGTTTTCGTATTTATAAGCCTTGTATTCAAACAGGTTTACATAGATATTAGCCTGACCGTCAACAATGTAGGGAACGATAACAGGACAAACGGCTGGGCCGAAGGTAGCCTTTAGCGTTTCAAATACACGGTAGAAGCGGGCGCTCTCGTCACACAGACCGTTTACAAAGAACACCTTTGTAAGACCTGCCTTTGTAGCTGCCTTTACAGCCTTTTCTGTGCCGACATTAACGCCGTCCTTGCCCGATACTACAATCAAAGCAGTGTCTGCCGCACGAATACCCTCATACAGACCGCCCTCAAAGTCAAAAAGTCCGGGAGTGTCGATAAGGTTGATTTTTGTATTCTTCCATTCAAGCGGAGCTACTGCCGACAGAACGGAGGTTTTTCTTTTGATTTCCTCAGAATCGTAGTCAAGAACAGTGTTGCCGTCTGATATTTTACCTAATCTGTCAGATGCGCCTGCAAGATAAAGCATAGATTCTGCAACAGATGTTTTTCCGCTGCCGCTGTGACCTGCAACGGCAATATTTATAATTTTTTTAGCGTCATACTGTTTCAAAGCAAAAAACTCCTTTTCACCCTGTTGCGAGATAATAGTATATAATTCGTCAAAAAACAGGGCAATATTTACAATTACCTAAGTAATCGCTTGATAATTATATCACATTTGTATAAAAAAGACAATAGGGATAAATTTGTCCCCAAAAAAATTCGCCCCTTGACCAATAAATCAAGGAGCGAGTTGTGCAAAATGTATATCGTTTTAAAACAAAAGCATTGATGTTACAAAAATCACTTTTAATATTTGTGCAGTTTAACAAGCGGTTTGTAATGTTTGCACAAACCGATTATTCAAGCACTGCACCTGTTGAGCCTGATGTAACAAGCTTTGCGTAACGTGCAAGGTAGCCTGTTGTAATGCGTGGCTGACGCGGCTTCCACATAGCTCTTCTTTCTGCGAGTACTTCGTCTGATACAAGGATATTGATTGTATTTGCGTTGATGTCAATTTCAATCATATCGCCCTCTTCGATAAGAGCAATGTTACCGCCGACTGCCGCCTCAGGTGAAACGTGACCGATTGCAGCACCTCTTGTAGCGCCCGAGAAACGTCCGTCAGTGATAAGTGCTACACTGCTGCCCAGTCCGCTGCCCATAATTGCAGAGGTAGGGTTGAGCATTTCTCTCATACCGGGGCCGCCCTTAGGTCCTTCGTAGCGGATAACTACAACCTCGCCGGGGTTGATTTTGCCGTCATAAATTGCGTTGAGTGCGTCCTCTTCACAGTCAAACACACGTGCCTTACCCTTGTGGCACATCATCTCGGGAGCAACTGCGCTTCTCTTTACAACACAGCCGTCGGGAGCAAGGTTGCCCTTGAGAACGGCAATACCGCCTGTTTTGCTGTATGGGTTTTCAACTGTTCTGATAATTTCCGTATCCTTGATTTCACAGCCCTCGATATTCTCGCCGACTGTCTTGCCTGTGCAGGTGAGTACATCGGTGTTAAGAAGCGACAGCTTTGAAAGCTCGTGCATAACTGCGTAAACACCGCCTGCCTCGTTTAACTGCTCAATAAAGTGGTCGCCTGCCGGTGCTAAGTGGCAGAGGTTAGGAGTTTTTGCAGAAATTTCATTTGCAATATCAAGGTGCAGATCAATACCGCATTCGTGAGCGATAGCAGGCAGATGGAGCATACTGTTTGTACTGCAGCCTAGAGCCATATCAACTGTAAGAGCGTTTTCAAATGCCTTTTCAGTCATAATGTCACGTGGGCGGATATTGTTTTTAACAAGCTCCATAATCTGCATACCTGCGTGCTTAGCAAGCTGTAAACGCTGTGAGTAAACAGCAGGGATTGTGCCGTTGCCGCGAAGTCCCATACCTAAAACCTCTGTCAGGCAGTTCATACTGTTTGCAGTAAACATACCTGAACAGGAGCCGCAGGTCGGGCAAGCCTTGTTTTCATATTCAGAGAGCTTTTCCTCGTCAATTTCGCCTACCTTGTAGCGAGAAACAGCTTCGGAAACTGTTGAGTAGCTGATTTTCTTTCCGTCAACTGTTCCTGCAAGCATTGGGCCGCCGCTTACGAAAATTGCAGGGATATTAAGTCTTGCGGCAGCCATAAGCATACCGGGAACGTTTTTGTCGCAGTTAGGCACCATAACAAGACCGTCAAAGGCGTGAGCCTTTGTCATAGCCTCTGTTGAGTCTGCTACAAGCTCACGTGTAACGAGCGAGTACTTCATACCCTCGTGTCCCATTGCAATACCGTCGCAAACTGCGATTGCAGGGAATACGATAGGCACACCGCCTGCCTGTGCAACGCCGAGCTTTACAGCCTGAACAACCTTGTCGATGTTCATATGACCGGGTACTATGTCATTCTGTGAGCTTACAATACCGATAAGCGGCTTGCCGATTTCTTCGTCTGTCAGTCCCAGAGCGTGGAGTAATGTGCGCTGAGGGGCGGCATTTATTCCTTTTGTAATTTTTTCACTGTTCATAATGCTTCCGCCTTTCTGCCGCCTGTTCGGCGGTGTTGTGTATTAGTATAAAATTATTGATTTATACGTACTTCAAGGCAATTATAGCACATCAAAAACAGTTTTTCAACAGGTTAAGATATTTTACGTATTTTTACTGTCCTGCATTCTGATTTACAATTTGAATATACACATCATTCGGCAGCATCGGCACTTCAAGTGACGCTATCGTTTCATCTGACAGTGCGAGCTTTTCTGCAAACTCCTTGCCTGCCTTTACAAATTTTTCAAGCAGCGGCTTTGTCAGCGGCTCTGCCTCGGGAACGCTCAGCATAGGCGTTTCGGGCACGCAGACTGTTGTCAGGTTTATCGGGAACATATTTGCGCACTGCATTCTTAAAGCGTCAAAGTTGCCGTTCCAGTTCGGGAAGCCGCAGCCGCACAACACTACATAATGCTTTTCTGTAAAGTCAATGAGCGTTTCGTGTCTTACTACACCGTTTTCCTCCTTCATATTCATTTTTGCAAGCGGAATAGTCCTGTCAACTACCGCCTTCAGATGTGACGGCATACCGTAGCAATAAAGCGGAAAGCTCCAGATTACCACGTCCGACTCAATGATTTTTGATAATATTTCATTCTGAAAATCATTCTGAACGCATTTTCCTTTCTGCATTTTCCAGCAGGCAAAACAGCCTGTGCAAGGCTTAATTTCCTTTTCTATTACATTGATAATTTCTATCTGATGCTCGCCTGTTTCTTTAATGCCCTTAATAAATGCGTTTGTCATATGCATTGTGTCGCTTTTAGCCTTTGGACTGCCGTTTAATACTAATACTTTCATAGAATTACCTCCCATTTTTTGTAATTGTAACACACGAAACTGAATGTTTCAACAATTACAGACAAGTTCTCTGCTCTACAGCAAAAAAACAGCACAGGCATAGCTTTGCCTGTGCTTGGTAAAATTATCCTCTGTTTACGCTTTCTCTGTTTGTCGTGCGTAGACGGAGATGGTTTGTCGAAGCCGCTGTAGTGGCGTTCTTTGTTGTAATAGAAAACACGTTATTAAGCGACAGTCCGTCAAATTTCGAAGAGCTTGTAAAGTTATTTAATACTACACCGCTGTCTATCTGGTAGCTATACGGCTTTGACTGTGTGCCGTAAATCGTTGTTATAGTAAATTCAAGCAGATACTTATCAGTTCCCGGTGCAATATTTAGCCTCTTGAGTTTAAAATCAACCTGCTTAACGTTCTCAACAGTTGTTATTTCCTTTACGTTGTAGCCACTAACGCTTGCACTTGTCGGATCAAAGGATGCAAAAACGATAGTGTTGTCACGTGACGAATCGGCATAGACAAACATATCGACCTTATCTCCGCAGCTGAGCTTTGCGTTCATAAAGCCGTCAGGGTGTGTACCTGAATCATACTTTGTGAAGGTCGGCTTTGAAGTATAAGCCTCAAGCTGTGTTGCCGTGTTGGCATAAACCGATATCTGCTGATTAAGCACGGCACAGGTTCGCTGTGATTGCGACACCATATTGCCGTGGGCGGCAACCTTTGTCATAGCAAACATACCGCTCAGACAGCTTGACGAAATGATTGCAAGAATTGCAATTACGGCTACAAGCTCAACAAGAGTTGAACCCCTTTTTGACCTTGCAGGGCGAGAGCGTTTGCGAAGTCTTTTAATTATTTTATTCATCGCCGTTCCCCCTTACTCAGCAAGCGCAGGCTTTGAAATAATGCCCTCGCAATAGGAATGTTCGCCCTTGTCGCTGTAGTAAACATATGATGTTACGTTGTAGGAAATAAACTTTTTACTGTTTGCTGTATATTCACCTGATTTTTCAACGGTAAAAAATACTTTTCCCGAAACGCCTGTTTTGCTCTTAGCGTCTGCTTTTGTATCGCACTGTGTAATATCGGGAATGTCATTCTTGAGATTATTTATAACAGCGTCATCAAGCTTGTAATCGTTGGTTGTTGCACCGCTTGCAAAAAGCTTGTTTTTAGTAGCGTCAGCACCGGTTTCTTCCGGCTCGTTTGACGGGATATTTTCAACATATGCCATTATAATGTCGCAATACTCCTGTGCCTTTGCAGACGCCTTATCCTGAGAGCTGCCCTTCATAATTGATGTGTGGCTTATTGCAAGAGCCGACGCAGTACACGATACCGCTATAGCCATAATCACAACTGCACACAGAAGCTCCAGCAGGGACATACCTTTTTTACTTTTAAAGTAAGCTGAATTTATGCTCATCAGTAGTACCTGCCTTCTCCGATTGTAACTTCATCCTTATATCCGACTGTGACAGTTTTTATTGTTGAAACCTCAGTATTCTTTTGAGCCTCTGTAACATAATGATAATTGCTTTCCCAGCTTGCAACATCCATCAGATTGACAGGAGCCGTGGTATTAAAGAAGTAATAACCCGGCTCAAGCACCTTGAGCAGATCGCCTGCAGAATTACGTAGAGTAAGTCTACTACTTATAAGAATAACCTGACCTGTTTTTGTGGTCTTTACTCCGTTGATGTCTGTAAATTCGCAGGTTGTGGAGTTCATTGATGTGTCTATTCTCAGGTAATCACCCTTAAATTCATTTGCTTTAATTATAATGTTTTCTGCCCTTAATGCTGATGAAGCACCTGTTGAAATTGATGAAGCTGCCGAAAAATCACAGTCGATTGTTTTTGCCTCATACTGAACGTTAGCAAGCTGTCCCGACTTAGCGATAAAGTCGATGTATTTTCCTGTCTGATTTTGCGTTGTAATACTCGAATTGATTTCGCCGCTGCTGTTAACCCAGCCGATATCCGCCTCACTTGAGTCTATATCGTCAGCTGCGACTTTGCCGTCGTTATCTAAAAAGAACTGCTCGCCCTCGGGTGAGAAGAGGTTGATGCCGTTATTTTTAATTGAATACATACCCTTATTTACGGTATATGTGCCACCGGAGTATTGAACATAAAAGGTGCTTCCAACCATTAAGGAGCAGGCGTTTTTGCCCCAGTAGGGACGAATCCAGAACTCTCCTGTGCCCTCGTTTTTAATTGTGGTCTTAACACCCGAATTTGCCTCATCTGTTTTTGGGTTTATCATCAGAGTTGCGTCGTCGCTTCTGATTGACATTTTAACATCGTTTTTTACAACCATCTCATTTACGTTGTACCACAAATAGAAGAACTCTTTGCTATACATATCGTAAAAGCCGTTTGTACCCGGCATCTTGTTCGGCGCACAGTATATCGAGTAATCTTTCCAGTCATTTGTAGGAGCTTCAAATCTTTCAACCGCACTCCAGGAGTTGTTGTCTGTTTGGAACTCGCTGTTTTCATTAAGAATTTTTACCGGCGTTTTATATGATATGCTTTCATAGGCACTGTGAACATCTCTGCCTGCGATTGCCTCATCATATACGTCAAGGTCCTTGACCATCTGATATTTATCGTAGTGGTCTGTGCCGGGCACGTTCATATTTTTAAGTGGCGTCACATAAACAGGGTTAAATAAATCCTCGCCGTTAACAACCCAGTAGTAGCCCGCTTCGTAATGCTGGCTTCTGTCGGGTATTCTGTAACCGTCAGAGTCGTAGCAGTCAAGGTCAACGTCATTTAAAAAGCGGACTACAACGCCATATCTGTTTCTGTCTTTGCTTGAGCATCTTACAACGAAGGATGGGCTTTTATCCCTTGTACGAGAGAGCATATTGTGCGCAATAGTTAGGAATTCACACTCAAGCTCAACACCGTATACGTTATCGTTTGTAAAGTAGCTTACGTTGTGATTTGCACCGTCTTTGTATCCGGTAGCGTTAGTGACACGCTTTCCGTTGTAATTACCTAAAAAGTAAACGCCCTGATTATATGCGTTATATATGCTTCGGTGGTCGTTAGTATCGTTTTTAACTGCCTCTGTAAAAACAAGGGGGAATCTTGATTCGATTACGTCTTCGGTAGCGTTGTTGTTCATCTGGAATATCAGACCGCCCTCATCATCGGTCTGCTTAAGTAATTGCTGCTGCCAGCCGGCATAGTTTCCCTCTGACATTCTCATTGAATAGTTTGTCTGAGCGCCTACCATAAGGAAATCGCTGAGAGAGCCCGTTACTTCTGTCTTCGGCCTTACGATATCCTTTACATTAATTTTCAGCGTTTCTGTTCTCTCTTCTGTTACAGGCTTTTTGGTAACATCAAAACTGATAGACAAATCGCTGTCACGCTTGTCGTCACTGTCTGACGTATATTTGCCCTCTGAGCTGAAGGCAGACATATCTACAGTACCGCCAGGCTTTCTTGTAACCTTGATGTATGAATCACCTACTATAGTATAGTGTAAGCCCTTTAAGCTGTTTATTTCATCAAGTGCTTCCTGCGCTGTGTCAAACGGTCCGCTTATCTGAACTTCTCCGCTTGCATCGTAATACAAAACATAATAGCGTGATACATCCTCGTCGATTGGTACAGTAAGCTTGTTAGAAAGCACAAGCTCCTGCGCAAGGTCAAGTGCGCTCTTTGCAGAAACATAAGCCTGTCTTGAATTGAGCTGTGAGCCTGTTTCTTTTTGCTGGAGCATAGCAATCGATAAAAAAGAGCCTGTTGTCAAAAACAAAACTAAAACAAGCGCAATGGCAAGCACCATTGAAACGCCTTTTTTGCTTTTGAACTTTATTCTGCGCTTTTGCATTTTCATACCCCTTTTCTATTAAATGATAACATCGTACATACCAAACATTGCCTGAACGATAGATATTACTACAAAGCCTACAACAAAGGCAATTGCTACTGTCATCGCAGGTGTCATAGCGTCTGTCATACGTTGTGTTGCGTCGTTTGCCTGTTCCTCATACATATCTGCCATCTTTTTAAGTGATTCGCCGAGCATACCGCTCTCTTCACCTACTCTTACCATAGAAACAAACAATGAATCAAACACCTTTGAGTGTCTGCCGAGCGATACGTTGATAGGCGTACCGATTCTTACGTCTTCAATTACCTGATTTAAGCAGTCAGATACATATTTGTTGCCTACTACATCTCTTGAAAGCTCCAAGGACGTTAAGATATTTACACCCGAGTCTGTAAGCGAAGCCATCATATTTGCAAAGCGTGTAATCTGGTTAAGTCTTAAAACCTCACCGATAATCGGGATTTTAAGCTGATATGTTGACCACCACATACAGAATTTGTAGTTTTTCTGATATAAAAGTCTTAAGCCGACTACAAGAACTACTACACCCAACAGAATATAGAAGCCGTAGTTTATAATAACATCAGACATACCCATTGTCATCTGCGTCATAACAGGCAATTCTGCGCCGAAGCTTGCAAATAAATCCTTAAATGACGGCAGTACAACTACGCTCATTACAACAATAAGTGCAATTACAAGTACAAGCAAAAAGCTGGGGTAAATCATTGCGCTTTTGAGCTTGCCCTTTAAGGTCATTTCTTTTTTCAGCAGATTTACGCATTTATCAAATGCATCGTCAAGACGTCCGTTTGCCTCACCTGTCTGAATAATGTTTACGTAAACCTTAGGGAAGGTCTTAAACGAGCCGATTGACTGTGAAAGCGTGATACCGTTATACAGGTTTGCAGATATTTCCTGCAAAATTCTGAGCATTTTCTTGTCTTTTTCCGTATCGCACAAAACAGCCATAGCTATTGAGAGCGAAACGCCGGAACGAATCATCATAGCCATCTGGTGCATAAATGCAAGCAGACGCTTTTTTTTGATTTTTAAGTCGTGTACGTCCTTTGAGCCGCCGATTTCTCTTTGCCAGATCGGAATATCCTCCTGCGGATCCTTTTTTGCCTCGGTAACAGAAATAGGCTTTAAGCCTCTGGCTTCAAGGTTTTTTCTTACTTCTTCCTTTGAATTGGCAACCATTTCTGATTTATATTTTCTGTTTTTATCATTTACCGCTACATAACTGTACTTCACAGCTATCACCTCCTGTTTCTGTTGATATATGCAGCCGTGCTGTTGTTAAGTGCAGCTGTGTATGTCTGCTTAGTCTGCACATCAAAATCCTCGCCCACGTCATAGCTGTATTTTTCTGCCGTTTCTTTAGTGATAAGTCTTTTATTATACAGATTTTCAATGCTGAGATTTTTTGTAATCATACCGAGCGACTGGTTAAGAGCTATCATCTGATCAATCTGCGGGATTTTATCCTCGCGAATAAGGTTAGCAATAGCCGAATTGACAAACATAATCTCAAACGCGCCTATTCTGCCTGTGTTGTCTGCCTTTGGCAGAAGTCTTTGCGATACTACAGCCTTCAGCGTTGTTGAAAGCTGGCCGAGCGCCTGCTTGTGTCGCTCCGTCGGATACATATCAATCAAGCGGTCGATTGTCTTTGCAGCACTCTCCGTATGCAATGTAGAAAGCACAAGATGTCCTGTTTCGGCAGCTCTTAAGGCAATCGTCATTGACTCAAGGTCACGGATTTCGCCCATCAGGATAATATCGGGGTCCTCACGAAGTGCCGACCTGAGTGCTGTATTGTAGTCAACGCTGTCCTCGCCGACCTCTCTTTGGTTGATGATACATTTGTCGGGCGTATGCACATACTCTACAGGGTCCTCGATAGTGATAATATGCAGATTCTCTCTGT
>JBJEQF010000016.1:121891-138414 GCA_051881615.1 Acutalibacteraceae bacterium
GTATGCACATACTCTACAGGGTCCTCGATAGTGATAATATGCAGATTCTCTCTGTGGTTAATTTCATTTATCAGCGCCGCAAGCGTTGTTGATTTACCGCTGCCGGTAGGACCTGTAACAAGCACAAGTCCCTCTTTCAGGTTCAGGATTTTTGATATGGCAGACGGAAGATTTAAATCCTCAAGTCTTGGCGGCTTAAGCTTGATAATACGCATTACAAGC
This sequence comes from Acutalibacteraceae bacterium, assembly GCA_051881615.1. Taxonomy (GTDB): domain Bacteria; phylum Bacillota; class Clostridia; order Oscillospirales; family Acutalibacteraceae; genus CAMFTQ01. The sequence continues at coordinate 122,114 of JBJEQF010000016.1, forward strand.
GTAACGCCGAAACGCTGTCTGAATGCGTTTACACGGAAACGTGCGGCATTTTCAAACTGGTATGACGCGTCAATATCACCTGTTTTGCAAAAGGTTTCGTAATGTCCCGGCTCAAGCACTTCTTTTATATAGCCGAGAACAGTTTCTTCATCAAGCACCTGCGCACCCTCAAAGGAGCAGATTGTACCGTCTGTTCTGTAGGAGGGCTTGTTATTGCTTGCAAGGTGAATATCCGACGCATTTTTGCTTATGGCAAATTGAACCATTTCTTTAAAATTCATATTATCACTCTCCATCCTCTTGATATACCTCTGAAACAGTATCTACATATGTTTCAAAGGAAATAATACCGTCAAGAAGCAGCTTTTTCAGGTTATCTCTCAATGAGATCATTCCCTCGCCTCTTGCGATAGCGTCTATTTCATCTGTTGTCTTGCCTGCGTGAATTGCGTTTTTGATTGCGCTTGTAACAGGCATAACCTCGTGAACTGCAATACGTCCCTTGTAGCCTAAGTTGTTGCAGTTCTGACAGGTGCCGGGCTTATAAAGCGTAACTTTTTCTGTCAGCGGAAGTCCGATTACTCTAAGCTCATCCTCTGACGCTGTGTATGGAATTTTGCAGTCGGGGCAAAGTCTTCTGACAAGCTTCTGTGCAATAACGCCGAGCATTGAGGACGAAACCATATACGGCTCAACGCCCATATCGATAAGACGGACAACCGAGCTTGCCGCATTGTAGGTATGGATTGTCGACAATACCAAGTGGCCTGTGATAGCGGCACGTGCGGCGATATCGGCAGTTTCTTGGTCTCGGATTTCACCGATCATAATAACGTCGGGGTCCTGACGCAGAATAGAACGAAGAACGCTTGCAAAGGACAAGCCTGCCTTGTCGTTGATATCAACCTGTGTGATGCCGGGGATTACCATTTCTACAGGGTTTTCAACGGTTACAATGTTTACCGATTCATTATTAAGGCCCTGAAGAGCCGCATACAATGTAGTTGACTTACCGCTACCCGTAGCACCCGAAAGCAGAATAATACCTCTGTTTGATGTGAGAAGCTGGTCGAATTTTTCAAGGTTTTCGGGCAAAAAGCCGATGCTTGATTTGTCAAGCTTTAGTCCGAGAGCTGTTGTAATTCTGATTACGATTTTTTCACCGTAAACGCTCGGCAGTGAGGACACACGCATATCAATCTTCTGATTCTGCACGGTATAGTGCAGACGTCCGTCCTGCGGAATACGCTTTTCTGCAATATTCATACCGCTGATAAATTTAATACGGCTCGTTACAGAGGGCGCAAGCTCCTTGCCTGTTTCCATATATTTAACAAGCTTACCGTCAACACGGAAGCGGATAATCATTTTTGCTTCCTGAGGTTCAATGTGAATATCAGACGCGCGCTGGTTTACAGCGTCGGCAATCATATTGTTTACAAATTTGATGATCGGCTGGTTGTCGACGTCCTCCTGATCCTCAGTGGACAGAGTATCCTCTGTTTTTGCCATCTGGCTCTGAACAAACTCCTGCGCCTCGTCATAAACAGACGACTGGTCGTTTCCCTCGTACAGCTCTCTTATCTTTTCTTCAAGCTGTGTAGGAGTGCAGACAGCAGTTCTGACCTTCTTTTTTGTATAGTTGTTTATAGCGTACACCGCTTTGTAATCAAGCGGATTTGTCATTGCAACGGTAAGGAAATTTCCGTTTAACTCAATCGGCATAGCCTTATATTCCTTAACCATTGTGTCGGGAAGAAGCTCTATAAGTCCGTCACTTATAATGTATGTACTTAAATCAATAAGCGGAAGGTGCATTTTGTCAGCAAGAATTTTGTAAATCTGTTCCTCTGTAACAACGCCCTCTGTAACAAGTGCTTCTTCGATAGTTTTTGTATTGTCGTCTAAATACTGCATCTGAACACGCTTGATAGTCTTTAGGCGAACTATTTCATTTTTTACAAGGTCATTTGTAAGATTAAATATTGACGGCTTCATAAAAGGATCCTCTCCGATGTTATTCTGAATGCTATATTAAAGCTATAGAGTAAGCATATCGACGTACAATTGTACGGCATACTCAATCTGACTTTGAAATAAAAGTGCGCTTATTGCTCCAATGCAAAGAAACGGGCCGAACGGAAAATAGGCTGATACCTCTGATTTTGAAAACAGCTTTTTAACAAGCAGAAATACAATATATACTCCCGCTGTCATTACAGCGATAAAAAACGACGCATATACCATAGGAAAGCCAAGCATTGCTCCGACCGCCGACATTAGCTTTACATCGCCAAAGCCCATACCTTCCTTTTTAAAAACAAGTATAGATAAAATATTTATAAGAAATAATGTACCGCCGCCGCACAAAGCACCGAGCAATATATCCCAAATGCTCTTTATCATCAGCTTTTCGCCCAAAAATAAATCATACATCGAAAAAGCAACGCAGATAACTGCAAGCACTGCGGTAAACTGGTCGGGAATAATCGAATACTTTGCGTCTGACATAATTATCAGAAGCATAGCATAGCAGATGATAAGCGAAAACAGCGTATAAACCGTATAGCCGAATGTGGCAAAGCACAGGATTGTAACGACAACAAGCAAAGCAGAAACATAAATTCCGCTTTGCCTATATTCGTATCTTTTGCCAAGCATTTCTTCTGTCGGCTCTTCGTCATAATCACACAGCCACCTTGCAGGTATCGCATTTAGCAGGCGGTATGCAAAAAACACTGTAAATACTGATACGGCCGCTATAACTGCCGACAGAATATATGCTGTAATTTCTGAAAAATCAGGGGAAAGATAAGTAATCATCTATACACTGTCCTCACCGGGAATTTTATCATTCTGCAGTTACTGCTGCCGACGGCATCTTTGTAGCGTCAAAGTAATAGAGCGTTACGCTTAATCTTACGTCATAGGTAGCTGTTTTGTCAATAGGAGCCATACTGATGCTGTTTATAAAATAACAACCCTTTGAATCCTGCTCAAGATAGTGAATGAGCTTCTGTGTTTTTTCCATTGACTCTCTAAAAGAGAATTCAAGTGATGTAGTATAAAGCGGAATACCTGTTGTTGATGTTCTGCCCTGTGGGTCCTGAACGCCGGCACCACGGCTCAGGCTCGTCATAGTAATCTTGAGCTGATTGAAAATTCTCTGTAAATCCTCGATAGATGATTTAGAGTCAACATAGAGCAACGACTGCTCCTCGTTGTATTTTTCTGTGAGCTGTGCGATCTTTTCATCTATTTTTGCCTGATTTTCAAGTGTGTACTCGTACTTTGCAACCTCTGCAACTGCCGCGTCGTGGTTTGCGTTGTACTGGTCAATTCTTGACAAAGCAGGGAAAAACAAAACGTTTGCCAACACAAGAAACAGAACAAGCAGTACCACACATATCAAAACCGAATTCGGTATATTTTGCTTTTTCATTTTCAGTTCCCCCTTAATTTGTGCTGTCTGCGTTATTTTCAGCCGAATTTTCTTCGACTGTCGGCTTTTCTGTTGCAGTCAGATTTGTCGAGAATGAATAGCCGGCTTTTTCGGTATTTTCGTTAATTGTAAAGGACGGGCTCATCACAAAGAAGCCGTCAGCCTTTATATTGTTCTGAAGGTCAATAAACGTTTTGAAGTCCTTTGTTTTTCCGCTGATCGGTATCTCATAGGTTTCTACGCCTGTATCAGTTTTGTGAGAAAGCGAATAATAGTCAAACTCAGAAACCTTCTGCACTACCTGTCTGTTAAGCTCGTTTATAACATCCTCGCTGTAGAGCCTTGTTCTCGGGAGCAAAGCAGCGTCAACAGTCTGGTCGCTGATAGCCTTGTTGATGTCTTCCTCCTTCTGAATAAGAGCTTTTGCATAATCATATTCAGGCTTATTTACGTTTGAATTGTCGATAGCCTGCCTGCCCTCAAAAAAGCCGTAAACACCGCCGCCTATAAGAATCAAGCCTGCCATTACAGCACAGCCTATGTTGCCGAGCCTTTTGATTAAATCAGTATTTTTTACACCTATCGCCTTTACGCTGTAGAGGAAGTTATCCTCAAAAACGTTGCCGCTGTTCATAAGCTCATTCATAAAGAAGAATGCGCCTGACTTGTAGAAATCATCTCTTGCCTGAAGCGACGGCTCGGGAGCAGGGTTGCCCGGACGGAACGTTTCGGAAATAAGAATAACCTCTTTAGAGAGATTTAGACCTACAAAATAGCTTGTCATATGCGGCATATATGCAATAAAGTCACTTATGTAAAGCTGGTCAATCTGAACGTTTAACGACATAGCTACAAGACGAATATCACGAACAATATCATCAATAAGAGTAGCCGTAATTTCTTCAAGCTTTCTGGCTGACACAGGGTTAATGCAGTCATCACGCAAGCCGTAGCCTGTCATTCTGAGGTACTCAACAGCGGCGCTTAAATTGATGCTTCTGTCCTCTTGTATAACGTTAAGAATTTCATCAACAGGAGTGTTGAAGTCGTGGCAGTAAAGCGGAATACCGTTTTTGGCAATCATTACTCTGACAGAGGTATAGTCCATACTGATAAGGGCAACTGTTCTGTCGTAGCTGTAGATTGTATTCTGTGCGCAGTAGAGCATAGCCGACTCTGTAGGTACAAGCTTGATAAGGTTTAATTGTCTTTCGCCGAATGCCTTTGACAAATCCTCTATAAGCGATTTAGGCATTGCAAAAACCTTTGCTGTTACCTCCTTGCTGTCGGGGTCCTTGCTCTTGATTGTTTCGTAATCCTTTGTAAGTATTGCGTAGCTTTCTACATCATCACCGACAAATTCTCTGATTTTATCAACAGCTAAATTGTCGAGTACCTTTTTTGCACCCTTTTTATGCTGATACTCCTGGAATGTGAGGTCGTAGCTTTCTACCATCATAATTACGTCTGTAACCTCGTTGTGAGAAAGCTTGCCCAAGCCGTCCTTTACAAGATTAGCAAGGAGCTTCGGGTCCTCCCATATAGAGCTTTTATCTTTTAACAGCTCCTTATCAATAGGAATAATAAGAGGAGATGAAAACGAAAAAGATGATTTTTCACCGGCACCGCCTTTATTATCCTTATCGGTCTGATTCTGGAGTCTTTCGCAGGCTGTAATGCACAGGTATTTCTGCGCAACCTGAACTAATACATTCTTCATAATTTATTTACACCACCTGAAAATAATTGTTTTTGTTTATGTCAGCCGCAGCCTCGCCATGCACTGCGGCAAAATTTCTGCAATTTAGGTAAACTTTTTAAATCAACAAAATTCAATATTTGCCAAAAAATAAAATAAATCAATAAACCCCCAAAAGGCTCGCCCGAGGCGAGCCTTTTAGTTTTAATTTCGGCTATCAGCAAACCGAAATAATTAAATCAAGTTGTTGGTGCTGTAGCTGCCGGTGCTGTACCTGCCGGTGTTGACGGGAACAGCGAAGTAACTGACGATGATGTATTCAAGGTAGAGTAGCCTGAAGCAGAATTGCCATCTATATCCTTACTGCTTGCTACATACTTACACTTCTGATCTGCTGTACTCCAGGACAGTGTGTATGTTGTACCGCCTAATGACTTTGTTGTAGGAATTGTGTCGATTTTCTTATCTGCTAATACCTTAGAAATTACTGTTGAACTGTTGTAGCCTGCTGATGTGTCGCCTGCTTCAATCATAGCGTGTGCTTCTTTAAGAGCAAGCTCAATTGTCTGGCAGTCTGTTTTCATTGAGCTTTTGTTAGAAGAAGCGATTGTGTTGGAAATAATCGGAATAGCAATAGCTGCAAGGATTGCAAGAATTGCAATAACTACAACAAGCTCAACAAGTGTAAAGCCTTTTTTGCTTTTTCTTGTTTTTGTTAATTCTGTCTTAACTGTCTGAATTTTGTTCATTTCAAATTACCTCTCTTAAAATATTTTTGTATTGATCCTAAAGCGGGATAACAACGACAATGTCAGCTGATTTGACACAGCCGTTGCACTTGCCCTAAATCACCTATATTATAACACTGCAAAAAACTCTATACAATAGTTTATAATCAAATTTTTTATTTTTGTTATTTATGCCAAACTCAGTTGTGCTGTATTTGGTAATAATAAATAAAACTTATTTTTAAAATCAGCTTTTGCTTTAAGACTTTATTAACAACATTAACAAAATGTGAACACGTTAAATAAATGATTACGATTTCAAGGCTTGTTTTTTACATTTCACAGCCGTTTGTTAACTATTGTCTGTCATATTGTTATTATTTTAAATACTTGTTCATATTTATGCTCTTAATATTGGTTATATGATAAATGATGTGTTTCAATTTATTTTGGTGATACAGAAAGCCTCCACTGTGTAAGGGGAAATGTCAGCGAAGCTGACAAAAGGGTTCCCGCTTTCGGAGAAAGGTGGCAAAGCCGACAGCTCCCTTTACACAAGGGAGCCTACACATAACCCGACATCTGCAACAAAACGCAAACATGCGACAGTCCTATTCGCTGTCGCTTGTTTGTTTTATTATCGGTTTTTTACCGCTGTTCCCCATTCGCCGTTTTGATTGGGTGCTTTCGGCGGTAAATCTATTGTTTCTTCTGTAGGCTCTGTCGGCTCGGTTGTTGAAATTGTTTCCTCAACAGGTTCTGTCGGCTCGGTTGTTGAGGTTGTTTCTTCGACAGGCTCGGTCGGGTCGGTTGTTGAAGTCGTTTCTTCTGTAGGCTCTGTCGGGTCGGTTGTAGCAGTCGTTTCTTCAACAGGCTCGATTGGATCTGTGTTTGAAGTAGTTTCTTCAACCGGTTCGGTCGGCTCGGTCGTTGAAGTCGTTTCTTCTGTAGGCTCTGTCGGCTCGGTTGTTGCGGTTGTTTCTTCGACAGGCTCGGTCGGCTCGGTCGTTGAAGTCGTTTCTTCTGTAGGCTCTGTCGGCTCGGTTGTTGAAGTTGTTTCTTCAACAGGCTCGATTGGATCTGTGTTTGAAGTCGTTTCTTCTATAGGTTCGCCCGGCTCGGTGTTTGAAGTTGTTTCTTCTGTAGGCTCGGTCGTTGAAGTCGTTTCCTCAACAGGCTCGATTGGATCTGTGTTTGAAGTCGTTTCTTCGACAGGCTCGGTCGGGTCGGTTGTTGCAGTCGTTTCTTCTGTAGGCTCTGTCGGGTCGGTTGTTGCGGTTGTTTCTTCAACCGGTTCGGTCGGGTCGGTTATTGGGGTTGTTTCTTCTGTAGGCTCTGTCGGCTTTGCGGCTGAGGTTGTAACCTCGACAGGCTCTGTCGGCTTTGTAGGCGAGGTTGTAACCTCGCCAGGCTCTGTCGGCTTTGCGGCTGAGGTTGTATCTTCAACTGGCTCTGTCGGCTTTGTTGCCGGAGTTGTAACCTCAACAGGCTCTGTCGGCTTTGTAGGCGAGGTTGTAACCTCAACAGGCTCTGTCGGCTTTGTAGGCGAGGTTGTAACCTCAACAAATTCTGTCGGCTTTGCACCTGAGGTTGTAACCTCAACAGATTCCGACGGCTTGCTGTTTGAGGATATTCCTGTGCTTGGTGCAACGGGATTGTTATCTGAAATTGTGTTTATATTTGTTGTGCCGTGATTGACATTGATAACTGACGGGGCAGAAGACGGCTCTGCTGAATTGCCTAATTCATCTGCTGCGTTTGCGTCAGAGCTGTTTGTTTTATTCTCAGAGGTGTTATCAGGCTTGCTGTTATCTTCTAATGCCTCATCCTCTTCAAACCCCTGAGCTATATAGGCGTTTTCTTGAGTAACAGGAGCAGTAGTTGCATCATCATTTGAACCTGCATCACCCTTATTTACAAACAGAATAAGAACAAGAGCAAGCGCAATTACTGCTATTGAGATTATGATAATCAGTATAATATTACTTTTCTTCATTGTCATCATCCTATTCCGCGTAATCACCATTCATCATCCTCTTCTTCAAAGCCCTCTCCCATATTACTAAGTGAGCAAAAGGAAGATGTATCGAAAGAAACAATTTCTGCTTCCGGCGGAGAATATTCTCTTTTCATACCTCATCATCCCTAACAGTGTAAATTACGAGTTGGCATTTTTTGCCTCTTCCATAAGACGGCAATATTCTTTCAATTTATCTGAATAATCAGCGATTGACGCACTGACAGCCTGATATTCAGATACATCCTGAGAGGCTATATCGTTGTAGCGGTTAGTTACAATATTTGAATAATAATATTTACCCTCGCTGTCCTTGACAAAGAATACTGCATAGGTATTTTTATCAAAATCCAACGCAAGCATATTGTTAATGTAAAAAATATCAACTGCTCCGTTTTCACCTGAATATACATTATTGCCGGACTTTGAATACATCACGGAATTTTCGTTATCCAACATATCATTGACGGTAATTGGATTTTCATCAAATGTGCCTTCCTTATCCGTCAGAACAACTGCGCCGTAGTCAGCAAAGCTTGTTACAATATTATTTGTAACCGGTTCGGTGGTTGTTTCTGTGGTTGTTTCTGTGGTTGTTTCAGTGGTTGTTTCGGCAGAAGTTGCGTCAGTTGCTTCAGTCGCTTCTTCGGCAGAAGTTTCGTCAGTTGCTTCGGTGGCGGCTTCGGTGGTCGTTTCGGCAGTTGCTTCGGTAGCGGCTTCGGTGGTCGTTTCAGTGGTCGTTTCAGCAGTGGGATCTGCAACCGTAAAGGAATACTTTAATCCCCACGGCTCAATATTTCTTATCGCTGTTGTCGACTCAAAGGTGTAAGTGCCGTCTGTAGACGGATCATAAGTAAGACCGCTGACGTTGTTTGAATCGGCATATGAAGTCGGCTCGGAAATTCCGAATTTTGATACTTCATTATACATAGCCGTAATGCTGTCGAGCACAGCTCTCTGTGCTTTGCGAAGCTCTGCCTGAGTTTCAGGCGGATATGATATATAGAATTCGTTGTTCGGACTTTCTGTTTTTTCTATAAATGTTGTAATACAGCTATAAAGCGATCTGTCTTTAACCGTGCTTGTGTATTTGACCCCCTTATATGTAAAGTCAAATACAACCCAGACAGGCGTTTTCATATTGAACAGATAGAAATTACTGTAGGCGGCTCCTGCTCTGTTGAATTTCTGATTTTTATTTGTCACAGTGCTGAAGATCAGCTTTTCATTATTAACCGACTTACCGACTTTTTCTGTACTTATATTTCCTTTTATTTCTGACGGTGACGGTGCGGCTTCACCCGGAGCAGTTCCCTTAAGCATATATACATTATAGTCTGTAACGTCAGGATCATTTTTTAAATCTATATAGTCGCCGTTAAACTTTAATGTGCCGTATGCATCAACAAACCAAGGCTCTTGCAGTTTAAAGAAATTATAATAATTGTAAGTAAACGGCGGTCCTGCATACAGTTTTGTTTCTTGAGTTATTACGGTCTTTTCAAAATCAAAGATATACTCCGAACCTCTTTCGGTGGGAGAGGTAAACCATGTCTTTACAGATTTTGAATCGCCTGACGGCTTTACAGCCTTATCGCCGAAAATAACCTCCTGAAAATGCTTTCCGTATCTATTTTCAGTTGATTTATCGTAATAATCATAATCGGCATTACTGCCTGTCGGGGAATAGTAGAATAATACAGGCACTGATTTTTTCTGGAATCTGGCGTAATATGTGTTGAGCTTACCCTCTTCAATAGTAACGGCTATTGAGGTTGACGTACTCCTCAGCACTTCTTTATATGTTCCGTCAGCCTGTTTTTCTCTGTAATACCAGCCCACAAAGGCATAGTCATTTTCAGAATCGGGCGTCGCCTTAAACATTATTTTGTCGCCGATTTCACCGGCGGCGTCAACACATTCAACTCTTTCCTTACCGTTGACGGTTTCTGTATATTCCTTGATATCACTGCCCCTCAATTCATTCGGAATCAGTGTTTCTGTAACGGTTCCGCCTACGGCCGAATTTTCATAATAACCCTCGCCGACACCTGTACTTACATAGGTTTGTGCCTGCGCTCTGTGTACGAATTTCCACAAAGCAGAAAGCGTAACGCCGTGCGTAGCGTCCAACAGCAGATTTGCAACAGTGCCGTCAGAATCTGTAAATGATACAATACCTCCGTTGCCTTCGGTAGGGTTGTATGTTACAGTATGTTTGCCGTCAAGAACAACCTGATTTCCGTCAGCGTTTAAAACGCTCCAGCCACAGAATCTATGAGGACTTGTGCCGTCACTGTTTTTCTCCCAGTTGTCGTTAGGCAGTGCGGCGTGAGAAATATATTTACCGGGAGTTATTACTTTATTACCGTCAGCATCTGTGGTTTCTGAATAATCATAGTAATACTCTGACGTATCTACATATTTTTTTTCGCCGTCAATCTCTTTTTCTAATACCTGTTGAAAGTCACCGGCAAATCCGACCAGGTTACCGCCGATCGTGTTGTCGGGAGAAAAATAATACTCCTTACCGCCGTTTGAATCATACAAAACAAACGGAGCCTTTGTATAAACCAGATGAACAGAAACAGGCGAGGTGACAGGAATTCTTAAATAATACGTCCACTCTTTACCGCTTTCATCAATGAAAGGATCTTTTATAAACCAGTTCTTTGCCAGCTCCTGCACGTCATCATCTTCGGTTATAGTACCCTCATACGGTGTTAAAAACCTCGTGACAGATGTGCCGTCATCATTATTAACCGTTACATACGCGCCTACAAATTCACATTCCTTGAGAGCTGCGTCATCGTACTTTGTTGTATATATGGTACAATACTTTCCGTCAGGGACGATTGTATATAAGGAGTTGCTGCTGAGAATGTCACTTTTTATTGAAATATTGTCAAGATAAGCACCGCCTATGCCACCCTCTGTAATTGATGAAGAAACAGGCTGATAAAGCTTAAAATCAATACCGTCGAGAAGATTGCCGTAGGTTATATCATCCTTAGTTGCTTGGCCTGATGAGAAAGAGCAGAATGCAAAGATTGTTTTTGTCTGTCCGTTAGGAACGGTATAGGTGCAGTCATAGCCGAGCTTGCTGTTTGCGCCCTTCATTATATCGTTGATGTCATTTTCTGTGTTTGTTCCGTATGCAGACCAGCCGTTTTTTGTGTTTTCGGCATTCTTATTGCAGTAAGGAGAAGAGATAACCCATACGCTCCACTCCTGATTGATTTCATTGGTTGCAGTTAACGAGATGTTTTGATCGTCGTCACTGATATTGCCCTCAAATTGTCCGTTTGCGGCAAAAGGCCTTGAATAAACCGTGTATTTTTGCGAACAGCCGACCTCTGGATAATCAACACCGTATTGTTTTTTGAGCCAGTTTGTGATTTTTACAAACTGGTCTTTACCGGCTTTTGAAGGCTTCGACGGATCAACTGATTGTTCCGGACCGATAATAAGCACCATACGGTCTGTTCTGTCTCTTCCTCTGTGGTAAAGTCCCCAGGTATAGGTTGAGCCTGCAACCGTATTTATTCTTTGGTAAATTGAGCTTTCTTCATCAGCATTCAGCTCGGCGGCAACCTTGCCTTCTGCGACATTAAGATACTCCGGATTATTTGGGTAGTATCTCTTTGTTATATTAAAATGGGCACTGGTGCTTTTGAAAAACTCAAACTTTCCTTCAAAGGCAGTGGTATCCCAATACGGTACAATGGTCTTAATAGGCTGGGTATAATTAGCGGAAAAGGTATATTTTTCTGCATTTTCCTCAAAGGTACCGTTTTGAAGATACTTCTTCGAATACTTCGTGTCAGGATCTGTAGTGTAGGCACTGATTTTTGCCATTCCGAATGTTGAAATAATCAATACAAAAGATAAAACTAAAGAAATAAGTCTTTTTGTCCTTTTCATCTTTTTACCTCCCTCGGTGAGCTTCTTAAAAAAATCAATCACAATACAAAAGCTGTCAAAGCAACAACACTATAAATACTAAACACCTGACAGACTTAGAAATTTCAGCCGTTCATAATACAATTATCCAGTTTTATTGTAAATACAGATTTGCAATTTGTCAATACAGAAAAACTAAGAATACCTGCATAGACAATATAAAATTATATATCGCATTTGCTTAATTTTTTTGTTTATTTCAATAAGTAACGCTTAAAACGACATTAAAACAATATAAGGCATTTGTGCAGTCAGCTTTTACCATAAAAAACACCGCAGAGTGTTCTCTGCGGTGCTGCTGTATATCTGTGAGGGATTACAGCGTTATATATTAACCGTTGGTGTGGTACGGTTAATGACGTTAATATATGCCTGCTATCATTTTCTGAATTATTGTTGCGTCCTTGACAGTCAGCTTGCCGTCATAATTTACATCACCCTGTTTATAAGCCAGATCGGACAGCGTTGCCACTGTTCTTGCTACGTATTTCTGCACAAGCGTTACGTCCTTGACGTTTAGCTTGCCGTCTAAGTTTATATCGCCCGAAAAGTGAAACTGTGCAGCCGTTGCAACTGCTATCTGCAATTCGGTGTAAACTCTTTGTAATTCTTCTTCATCTGCGCCGTCTTTTAAGGCGTTGTCAGCGTTTTTTATCGCTTCTGACAGCTCGCTGAAGGCTTTACGGATATCCTTGCTATCCTCAAAGCCCGGTTCGTCAGATGTTGTTTCCTCCACAGGATCTGACGTTGTGGGTTCTGTCGGCGGCTGCGGAAAGGTGGGTTCTGTTACAGGGTACGTCGGCGATACGGTAGGCTCTGTAGCTTCCGATATCGTCGGAGCTGTCGCCATAGGCTCGTTCGGCTCTTCGTTTGAAGGCTCTGTTGTTGAAGGTGCTGTTGTTGCGGGTGTTGTTGTAGGTTCTGTTGTAGGTTCTGTTGTAGGTTCTGCTGTAGGTTCTGTTGTTGCAGGTTCTGTCGGCTCACACCCGGCGATTAGCTCATCAGCATAAATCAAAAGGTAATAGTCTATTATCTGTTTTCCGTTGCCGATAAGCTCTTGTAGCGAATTATAATCCTGCTGTGCCTGAGCCGCAGGTGTTAACACAGACAAAATAACGGATATTACAAGCGAAAGACACGCAGTAATTTTTGATATTCTTTTCATTTTATTCACCTTAAATTCCCTCACAAATATTTATACATCAAAAAACTCTTATTCTGCCTCGTCTATTGATTTGACGGTGCTTACCTTGTTTATCTCTTTAACACCGTAATTCTGAATTTCAAAAACCGTCCACACATTACCCTTCTGCGACTGTGTCAGAGTATATTTGCCTATAATGCTGTTCCCCTTGTAAAGGGTAACTGTAGGCTTGCTGTCTGAAAGCAGACTGTCGCTGTCCTTGACAAGTGCAGAGTAACAGGCAACGCTCAGTCGGTACACACCATTTCCGACAGGGCAAAACGTAATAGTTTCTGGGCCGTCACCGTGCATATTGTCAATGTCAAGGCTTGCTATGCTGTCGCCCGACTGAGTAACATAATCGCTCTGTGAATAGAACAGCTTGTATCTGCCGCCCTTATCGTCGGGCAGTGAAAGGCATAGGTCAAGGTCAGCGTCTTTTTCCCACGTCAGCACAGCTCTGTATGTGTTTTCTTCCATAACAGGACTTAAAAAGAGCGTATTGTACTGATCGTCGCTCTTGTCCTGTGAGCTTATGTCAACGGTGCTTTCTATAAAGCCGTCCTTTATAATCTGGGCAGTATATTCTCCTGTCGGGACTTCTACGCAAAAGCTGCCGTTTTCGTCAGTTACCGCCGTTATGACAGACGGCTCTGTATCCTCCTTTTGCTGTGCAAGCGCTTTTTTTGTCAGGATAATCTGCGTATTGTCAATGCTTTTGGCATCAACTGCACTCTGAACAGTTCCCTTTATTATGCTTACATCTGTATCCGTATTTCTGCCGAATGCAAATGCAACGCCCGTTATTAAAACGGTGCAGGCGACAGCGGCGGCAGTGACGGTATAAATAATCTTTTTTCTTTTCTTCCTTTTTTCATCGCTGTTTAATTTAATTATTTTTTCTTTTTGTTGATTGTTTTCTTCTAACAGCTTTTCAAGAAGTCTTTTTTCAAAATCGGAAGAAAATTCAATTTTATCAACAGCTTTTTTATAGTTATTCATAAAAATCCCCTTCCAATACTTTTTTAAGACGCTCTCGCCCACGCTTTAGCCATACACCAACTGTTGAGGGATTTTGCCCGATTATCTCGGCTATTTCTTTGATTTCGTACCCCTCGTAATAATGCAGATGAATAACTGTTCTGAATTTTTCGGGCAGCTTTAAAACCTCGCTTAGCAGAAAGCCCTCGTCCTCGTTTAGCGATGACATCAGATTTTCGTCCAATTCGGCTCTTTTTGTTCGCCACGAGCTTTTAAGACTGTTTTTGCACAGGTTAATCGTTACTCTTATCAGCCACGCCTTTTCGTGCTCACCGTTTTCAAATTCGGGAGCAGACCTTAAATACTGAATAAAAGCGTCCTGCACGATATCCTCTGCATCTGTTGTTGATTTCATATATGTATAGGCAATTTTAAGCAGGCTTTGGCTGTAGGTGTTTACGGCATTTTCAATTTGCTGATTATCCATATCAAAGCCTGCCCCCTTTCACAGTATATACAATCAGCACGCTCTGTTTTTTACACCGACCTCCTGATTTTTTAAAAAATTTTTTATTTCTTTTTGATGATGTTCTTTTTTATATATTCAAAGGTTTCTTTTTCGCCCTTTTCGCTCAGCATTACAAGCATACCTTCAAGTAAATCCGATGTTTTAGGGTGAATTATTCTGCGGTTTTTTGCCTGCATAAAGTATTCAAGCGGTGAGCTGTCGGTGTATTTGTCCTTTAGGTAAATCTTGCTTGCCGCCACCCTGTCGCAGAACATCTCGACAACATATTTTGTCGGCATCTCAACAGGAGAGATTACTCCTGTCGGCGGACAGTAGTCTGTCCAGTACTCAAAGTGATGGCGGTTTCTGCCCTTGTGGTGCAGCCACGCAACAGAATAGCCGTTTGCACGTCTTTCGGCATCGTTGGGACTTTTGTTGCCCTGATAAAATTTTGCTCCGCTTAAAAATTCTGTCGGCGAGTATTTAGACAAATCGTGCCGAAGTCCCTGAAACAGAATTCCGCAGCGTTTGCAGTTTTTTATAACCTGATGGCGGTGCTTGGTTATTGTAATAAAGTGCTTTATGGCGTTGCTCATTAAAAAACCTCCTATCAAAAGTATTAGTATTAACAGTATAGCACAGCAGGTCAATACTTATCAATATAAACAGCTCTTTCTTCTCTTTGCTTGTCGGACAAAGTGATATAATTTATGAGAATACAGCCTGTAATTTGTCGAAAATTTTGAGTTGAAAATACAGCCGTTATCGGTTATAATTAAGATGTATAGCGATTTATCAATTAGAATTACAACTACAACTGAAGAGGGGTTGCTTATTATGTTTTCATTCAAAAAGGATATAGGTATAGATCTGGGTACTGCAAATACGCTTGTGTTTATGAAGGGCAAGGGTATTGTTATGCGTGAGCCGTCTGTTGTCGCTGTTGATATCAGAAACAACTCTGTTCTGGCTGTCGGTGCTCAGGCTAAGGAAATGATAGGCAGAACGCCCGGCTCTATCAAGGCTGTACGCCCTCTTAAGGACGGTGTTATCGCAGATTTTGAAATTACTGCCGTTATGCTCAAGCACTTTATCAGAAAAACTGTCAAGTCAAACTGGTTCTGCCGTCCGCGCATAGTTATCTGTATTCCGTCAGGCGTTACAGAGGTAGAAAAAAATGCCGTTAAGGACGCAGCCGAGCAGGCAGGCGGCAAAAACGTAGAGCTTATCGAGGAGCCAATGGCAGCAGCTATCGGCGCAGGACTTCCTGTATCTGAGCCTACCGGCAGTATGGTTGTTGACGTGGGCGGCGGTACGTCTGAAATCGCAGTGATTTCACTGGGCGATATTGTATCATTCAGCTCTGTGCGTGTTGCAGGCGATAAATTTGACGAAGCAATTATAACATATATCAAAAAGAACTTTAACCTTTTAATCGGTGAAAGAACAGCAGAGGACGTTAAAATAAAAATCGGCTCGGCATTCCCCTATGAGGACGAAAAGGAAATGGTTGTAAAGGGCAGAAATCTTATGGACGGTCTGCCAAAGGATATTACAATCACAGCCGCACAGGTAAGAGATGCCCTTGCAGATCCGCTTTCTGTAATTGTTGACTCTGTTCTTGCCACGCTTGAAAAAACCCCTCCCGAGCTTTCAGCCGACATCATCGACCACGGCATTATGCTCACAGGCGGCGGCGCACTTTTAAGAGGTCTTGACCAGCTTATCTCACAGCAGACAGGTATGCCTGTTCACGTAGCCGACCATCCGCTTGACTGCG
>JBJEQF010000017.1:0-11801 GCA_051881615.1 Acutalibacteraceae bacterium
ATCAGCAACAGTGCAATCACACCGGCAATTATGATATGATTTTTCTTGATAACTACACTGTCGCTTTTTGCGTGTTTACTATTCATTCGTTTCCCTCCTTATTTTGTTCATCTGTCTGAAATTCTGCCTGTCTGAGTTCTTTTAATGACCTTGCTTTCGGGTTATATTTCATAACAAAGAGTTCAAGGGTTTCTTTCAGTACTTCTATCTGGGATTTCAGATAGAACTCATCCTCAAACAGTGCGTAGTGTACGCAGGCTCTGATTAGTATAAAAATAAGCGGCGTCAGCTTTTGATAAGGAATACCGAGCTTTGGCTCTAAGCTTTTTGCGTATTCTGTGTAACGCTCGTCTACGCCCTTAAAGAACTTCTGACCGTATTCCCTGTATTTCGGATGGGTATAGACCTGATACATAAGGCGGTATTTCTTGCCGTGCTTTTTTGCCGTCCAGTAGGGTATCTCGTCGATAAACCGCCACAAATCCTCTACATCGGTGGGAGCTTTCGCCATAAAGTCGTCCTCAACCTTACTCATACAGTATTCGGTGGATTGGATAATGAGATCATCTAAATCCTTGAAATATGTATAAATCATAGATGTGTTGTACCCGCAATGCCTTGCCAAGGAACGAACACCTGTGCCGTGCAGTCCCAAATCGGCAAAGCCGTTGAAGCACTTTTTCATAAGCTCAACCTTTTTAGCGTTCCATTGCTCTTCTGTGTAATTAGCCATCTAATCGCTCCTTCTATTCAAGACATTCGTTCTGAATAAATAGTATACCATCTTTGGGATAAAAAATCAATATGTTTCGTGATTTTTATATAGGTGATTTGAGTCGATAAATTTATGACATTTCAAATTATGGCAATTTATATTTTGTTTATAATCCTCCAAAAATATTTTCAGTCGGACAAACGATAAGCGAATTTAGGCTGTTTTTTAGTATTTTGTGTGCAATTTTTAAAAATGACTGCATTTTTGAAGTTTTGAGTGTTCATTAAGCCGCTTACTGACTGCGGTTTTGACAGCACTTTATCTTAATTCAAGTGTTTTTAAATTAACTCAAATTAACTGAGCAACAGCTCATAGCTCCAGTGTTTAAGCCATTTTAGAGCACTTTAAGAAAATTTGGCAAAAAAATAAACGGTGGCTGAAAAACCACCGTTTTTGGTCGAGGTGACAGGACTTGAACCTGCGGCATCTTGGTCCCAAACCAAGCACTCTACCAAACTGAGTTACACCTCGAAAGCTTGTATTTAAAATATATGTCACTTACGACTGTATGATTATATCATTATCATATAGAGATGTCAAGGGCTTTCCGACAATTTTAAAAATTCTTTTCTGATTCTTTTCTGCAATTCATTTCTGCGTTGCAAATAATGTAAAAAGCTTTGGCCAGTTTTTATTTGCGTCTTTAGCTGCCGCTTGCCGTTTCTTTGCTTCTTGTGTTTTGAATTAAATAATCAAGAGAAGTACTTCTTTCTTTGGTTAATGTTTTACAGCGATTTCATTATACCATATTTTGAAGTAACTTCTCTTTTTTATTGGGTCATATCATTTTGATACTTATACCTAATTAAAAACTTTATAAGATTTTTGAGCAGATTTTTTGTAAGCCCTGTGAGATTTCGCAGGAAGGCTGACGCCGCCCACAGACAGCTTGCGACGTATGGCGAAAATATGCCGAAAGGATATTTTAGGATTTAATTAGATATTAGTATGATATACACGCCCGTTTTTTATATTTATCTCACGATATTGTCATTTTTTCTTGAACACACCTTGAACATACTTGGCTTATATTTCTTTCTTTATCTTTTCAATAGCTGTTTTTTCTATTCTGCTTACCTGTGCCTGAGAAATGCCTATTTCCTGCGCAACCTCCATCTGTGTTTTGCCCATAAAAAATCGCAGTCCGAGTATTTTCTTTTCTCTGTCGCCGAGGCTTGCCATCGCCTCCTTTATTGCTATTTCATCAAGCCAGTCGTTGTCGTCGCTGACGTCGCCCACCTGATCCATTACATATATTGTATCGTTCCCGTCATTGAAAACAGGCTCGTACAGCGACATCGGCGCAACTATTGATTCAAGTGCCAGCACCACGTTTTCCTTTGGGATTTTCATAAGCTCTGCTATTTGCTCCACTGTCGGCTCTTTGTTGTATTTTGCCGTCAGCTCCTCCTTTATCTGCATTGCGTGGTATGCTGTGTCACGCATTGAGCGTGTTACCTTGATTGCGTTGTTGTCACGCAGATAACGGCGGATTTCGCCTATAATCATAGGTACGCCGTATGTTGAAAAGCGTACGTCAAGGTCTGCGTTGAAGTTGTCTATCGCCTTGATTAGTCCGATTACGCCGACCTGAAACAAATCGTCGGGGTTTTCTCCTCTGCCTGCAAAGCGTTGGACTACCGACAGAACAAGTCGCAAATTGCCGTTTATCATTTTTTCTCTTGCCGTCTTTTTTTCGCTTTCACTGCCGTTTTTGATGATTTTTAACAGCTCTCTTTTCTCTGACTCCTTTAAAACCTTGAGCTGTGATGTGTTCACTCCGCATATTTCTACCTTGCTGTACTGCAACAAAAATCCCCCTTGGCTGATACTTTTGTTACAAGTATTGCCAAAGGGGACTAAACAAATTCAGTTTTTGATTATTTTTTATACATCAACAATATCATCGTCAATGCTGTCTGTCAGTGATGCTGTCGTCTGCACACGGCTCAGCTTTCGCTGAATTTGTCTTGTTCGCACACCTACCAGCTTATCAAGCTCGTCGTTTGCCTGCTTTAGTCTGTTCTGAGTTGACGCAAGCACCTTTGCGAAGGTGTCAAATTCAGCCTTGACCTGACTTAAAACCTCCCACACCTCTGCGCTTCGCTTTTGTACGGCAAGCGTTTTAAAGCCCATTTGCAGGCTGTTTAAGAGTGCCGCCATTGTACTCGGTCCTGCAATATTTACCTTGTAATCACGCTGTAGGACCTCTACCATTCCTCTGTTTACAACCTCGCTGTATAAGCCCTCAAACGGCAAAAACATAATTGCAAATTCTGTTGTGTTGGGCGGGTCTATGTATTTATCACGAATATCCTTTGCTTCGCTCTTTATTGTGTTTATAAGCGTTTTGGCGGCAAGCTCTATCTGCTCCTTTGAACCGCTTTCGTATGCGTCACGCAGTGCACCGTAGCTGTCGCCGGGGAATTTTGAGTCAATCGGCAGATAAATAAAGCCGTCGTCCTCGGCAGGGAGCTTTACGGCAAACTCTACCACCGTTTTACTGCCCTTTTTAGTCGACACGTTTTCTTCGTACTGCTCAGGTGCTAAGATTTCCTTTAGTATTGCCGAAAGCTGAATTTCGCCCATAATTCCTCTTGTCTTGACGTTTGACAAAACCTTTTTCAGATCGCCCACGCCGACAGCGAGATTCTGCATTTCTCCGAGTCCCTTGTAAACCTGCTCCAATCGCTCGTTTACAAGCGAGAACGATTTATTCAGCTTATCGTCAAGCGTTTTCTGCATCTTTTCGTCAACCGTTACACGCATCTGCTCCAGCTTTTTGTTGTTCTCCTCCTGCAAATAGGCAAGGCGCTGTTCCATTGTATTGCGAATAAGCTCGAGCTTCTGCTCGTTTTCAAGCGAAAAGGTTTTCAGCCTGTTTTCAAGCGTTTGCAGTCTTTCGTTCTGATTTTGTGAGGAAGTCTGCTGATTTGAAGAAATCATATCTCCCATATTTTTCACAGACTGCTGTGTTGATAAAAGCAGCTCGCTTCTGAGTGCGTTCTGATTTTTTTCTATTCTTTCAGTCAGACTGTCGCCGAACTCCTTAAAAGCGGCTGTCTGATCATTGCTTTCTTTCTTTTTTGAGATAACGAGAAAAATCACTAAGCAAAGCATAACAGCCGTTACCGCCGATAAAACCGCCAAAAGAACCGTTTCCATATTTTTACCTCCGATTGATTATTTGTCTGATGTAATAATAACATCGTAAAAATCAATCGTCAAGGCGTAAAAAAAGCACAGGGCGATAAACGGTACTCAGTCTGTAAATTTTGTCGCAACATATTTATCGCATTTTTCGGGGGAATATACAAATTCATCTATATGACTGCCCTTAAAAAAATAGTGCGGTCTTGTCGGATTATACTTATAATCAAAGGTATCAATAATTATCAGCTTGATTTTCATTTTTTCGGGAATAATGCTTTTTATGTAAACGCTTGCCTGCTGTCCCTGCCTTACGCCGTCCTTACTCTCGGCAAGACCTGCAAGGTTCGGCGCAAGCTCCACAAAAGCACCGTAGCTTTCAACAGAACGCACTATGCCGGCAACCGTTTCGCCCTGTCTGAATTTCTGTGCGTTTTGCTCCCACGTGCCTAACAGCTCCTTGTGACTTAGGCTAATTCTGCCGTTTTCTATTGATTTAACAACAGCCTTGATGTCCATTCCTATTTCAAAACGCTCTCGGGGATGCTCTATTCTTGAAACGGATATGGTGTCAATGGGCATAAGTGCCGCTATTCCGCAGCCTATATCGGCAAATGCTCCGAAATTTTCAAGGTGCGTTATACGCGCGTCTATAATATCGCCGATTTTAAGCTTGTTTATGTACGACTCTCTGCACATTCTTTGCGCCTTTTCACGAGAAAGTACTGCAAGCGTATTTCCGTTTTCGTCCTTTTCTATGGCGGTCACTACAAAGCACACAGGTCTGTTCACACGTGAAATCACCGCTATATCTCTGACAACTCCCTCTTTTATGCCGAGCGCACCCTCTTCTCTTGGGATAATGCCCTTTATGCCGCCTAAGTCAACTATCAGATTGTGCTGTGAGTCGCAGACAGTTGCTCTTGCCTCAAGTATTTTATTCTCCTTGCAGGCATTTGTAAGCATTGTCAGCGATTTGACTGCATTTTTATTTTCGGTCGTATTGATAAGCCATCCCTCGGGTAAAAATTCATTCATTTTAAAGCCTCCGTATTTTGGGTATTAGTTTAATAATTGCATTTATTGTACTGAAAAATTTTATGAAACCGAAGGCGATAATATAACCTGCGGTGACGGCTGTGTGAAATTTTTTTAAAAATTAAAGAAATATATTGCAAAAGGTGAATAATTATTATACAATTAGCCTGTATTTATCTGCATATTCTGCAAATAAAACTATATAATCTGAAAGGAATAACAAAAATGAAAAAATTCTTTAGCATAATTCTTTCCTCCGTAATCGTTGCATCTGCTGCACTTTGCTTTGCAGGCTGTAATCAGGAGGTTACTATGGATACTGTTGACACTTCCTTCCTCGGCAAGGACGCAGCTGTTAAGGAAGACGGAGAGCATCAGGCAGGCTATCAGCTTGAAATGCCCGAAAAAGGCGATACTATCGCAATTCTGCACACAAATATGGGCGACATCACGTGGAGATTTTTCCCCGAGAACGCACCGAAAACAGTTCAGAACTTTATTGACCTTGCAAAGGCAGGCAAATATGACAACTCAATTTTCCACCGCGTTATAAATAACTTTATGATTCAGGGCGGCGACTACGAAAACGCAAACGGAACAGGCGGCAAGGCTGCAAACGGCGGTCAGTTTGAGGACGAGTTCTGCAACAAGCTGTTTAACATAAGAGGCTCTGTTGCTATGGCAAACTCAGGCAAGGACACAAACGGCAGTCAGTTCTTCATCAATCAGGCAACAGCCGAATCCTTCTCAGGCTTTACTTCTTACGAGGAAAGCTGGAAGGTTGCACGTAACATTATTGCGCAGTATGTAAATCAGAACAAGCAGGACGACATAGCAAAAATCAACGGTCTTAGCTTTTACAACCCGACTATAGTACCCGATGATGTTAAAAAGCTCTATGAGGAAAACGGCGGTAACCCGTATCTTGACGGCGCATTCAACGCAGCCGACAAGGGACACACCGTTTTTGCACAGGTTATAGATGGTATGGACGTTGTGGATAAGATTGCAAAGACTGAGGTTGACCAGAGCAATATGCCGAAAACTCCCGTTGTAATAAACACGGTAGAAATCACAACATATCAGGGATAATTTAATCCGATTGAGGTTTTAGCTATGGCTCACACTCCTATTGTCGCTATTATGTATGACTTTGACAGAACTCTCTGCACAAAGGAAATGCAGGATTACCGATTTATTCCGGGACTCGGTATGAACGCAGGCGAGTTCTGGGATGAGGCAAACAGAATAGGCGAACAGGAAAATATGGACAGCACTCTGGCGTATCTTTATACAATGGTAAAGCTGTCAAAGGACAAAAATATTCCGATTAAACGGCAAAACCTTGTTGAACAGGGCAGCTCTGTTGAATTTTTTGACGGAGTTATGGAGTGGTTTGACAGAATAAACGAATACGGAAAAGAACAGGGAGTTGCGGTTGAGCATTACATAATCTCCTCGGGACTTAAGGAAATTATAGAGGGTACGCCGATTAGCAAGAATTTTACAAGGATTTTTGCCTGTGAGTTTTTGTATGATGAAAACGGCAACGCAGTCTGGCTCAAAACTGCCGTAAACTACACAAACAAAACACAGTTTGTTTACAGAATAAACAAGGGTGTGCTTGACGTATCAAACGACAGCGACCTAAACCGTTCAATGCCCGAGGACAGCAAGCGAATACCCTTTAACAATATGATTTATATAGGCGACGGTCTTTCTGACGTACCCTGTATGAAAATGATGAAATCCTACGGCGGTAAGGCAATAGCAGTTTATCAGCACCGTGACAAAAAGGTTGAGGAATTATTAAGAAAAGGCAGAGTTGACTATATCTACCCTGCCGACTACACTCAGGACAGCGGACTTGACAAGACGGTAAAAAATATTTTGAAAAAAATGGCTGTGTCTGATATCCTTTATGAGGAGTATTCAAAACAGCTCAGCAGCTTAAAGTAAAGCAAATTTTCAGGAGCAGACAGCACAGTCTGCTCCTTTGTTTTTATTATTTGATAATGTATAATAATCAGCACTTCAACTTTTAAAGGAAAACCACGTGTTTTTTACATCAAATTTAGTTTTTATCACTTGTTTTTACCTCTTTTTTCGCTTTTTGCAGTAACTTTTGACAATATTTATTTATTTTTGTTTTTTTGTTGATTTATAGTTTTACAAATGCTATAATCGTAGTGTTTGAATATGTCTGAATCTCATTTACATATTATGAAAAAAGAGGTATTATGAAAAAGAAAAATATAGGCAGCATTATTTTTAATGCCATAGTTTTAATTGTTTGCATAAGCCTTGTCATTTACTTTATTTTTTCAAAGGACGGACTAAGGGATCTTTTGTCAAGTTCACAGGGCATCAACCTTTTCTGGCTATTTCTGGCTGCCGTTTGCCATATGTGCAACTCACTTATGGACTCACTGCTCACGTGGCAGTTTATTCGTTACAAATACAAAAATGTGCGCTTTTTTGACGCTATGAAGGTCGCTATGGTCGGTCACTTTTTCAGTGCCGTTACTCCCGGTGCTTCCGGCGGACAGCCTATGCAGGTGTACTCAATGGCAAAAATGAACATTGATGTCGGCTACGGTACGGCGATTATGTTCCAGAAATTCCTTGTTTATCAGGTTACGGCTACGCTCTACAGCCTTGTTGCGTTTCTGATAAATATGGACTTTATCTTCACTGCTATTAACGCAGGAGCTGTGTGGGTATTCGTAATACTCGGTCTTTTGTCACAGCTTATTGTAATGGCTCTGCTTGTCATTGTCTGCTACTGCCCAAAGCCTACCGAAAAGCTTATTGCTTTAACTGAAAAGCTGATGAAAAAGCTTAAATTTAAAAATGTAGATCAGAAAATGAAATCCGCAAGAGGACAGGTAAAGCTGTTCCACAAATACAACAAAAACCTTAACAAGGACGCAAAGCTGATGGTTAAGGCTTTTATTGAGCAGTTTATTCTTATATCCTTCGGCTTTGCTGTACCGTACTGCATTTACCGCAGCTTAAATCTTGAGGGTGCAACGCTTTTGCAGATGATAAGCTCGCAGTCGTTTGTAACGATGATTTCATCTATGATTCCTCTCCCCGGTGCCTCGGGTGCGGCAGAGTACAGCTTTTCGCTGTTCTTCGGCTGCTTCTTTACAGCTGCCACTATGAAGTCTGCAATTTTGCTGTGGAGATGTATTACATACTACGGCACGATTTTCGTGTGCGCTCCCTTTGCGCTTATTACAAAGGGACACGGCAAGTCGATTACGAAAATTGCCGAAACTATGCAGGAAAGCACAGAAGAGCTTATGCAGGACTTAGAAAATGAGGAAAACAAAATAAGCAATACAACAACCGAATCGGAAGAAAAAGAAACAATTTGTAAAAAGATTTGATTCTTTCAAGGGGTGAAAATAAATTGAATAACGCTCCAAAGGTAAGCGTGATTGTACCATGCTATAATGTAGAGGAATATCTGACAGCGTGTCTGGAATCTGTTGAAAATCAGACGTTTAAGGATTTTGAGGTTATTATTATTAACGACGGCAGTACCGACTCTTCCGGAGTGATTGCAAAGAAGTTTACTGAAAAAAATGCAAATTTCAGATATTACGAAACGGAAAACAGAGGTCTGTGCTTAGCCAGAAATTACGGCATAGATTTGTCACAGGGCGAATTTCTCGCATTTATCGACAGTGACGACACCATTTCGCCGTATTTTATTGAAAAGCTTTATAATGCCGCTGTCAGCGCAGACGCTGATATCGCCTGCTGTAACTATAACAAATATTATAGCAAGGACAATAAATATTACGAGATTAAATTCAGAAAGCAAAAGCCGGGCGATTATACAAACATTCGTATGATGAAGCTTCTGCTCAACGACTGGACTGTTCGTTCCTACGTATGGAACAAGCTTTACAGAAGATCTCTTTTTACGGATAACGGTCTGTATTTTCCCGACCCGAATGTATTTTTTGAGGATATTCCTACCGTATTTCAAGCCGCCTACTATTCCAAAAAAATTACGGCTATCCCCGACACTCTGTATAATTACTCTATCAGGCCAAACAGCATAATGACAACGCATAACGTTAAAAAATACAATGATTATGCTCTGGCGTACTATTTTTGTCACGATTTTGCAAGAGAAAAAGGTCTGCTCAGAAAGCTTACACCAAACTTTTTAAAGACAGTCGGCTTTGTGTATTGCGCTAACTGGTACAAGGTGGTTTCAATGCATTTTACTGAAAAAAGACCGAGAGGACTAATCAAGAACCTTAATGCTGTGGCAAAAACTATTTTCAGAGCATATTTCAGCAAAAAGCCGTTTTTGGTTGACGGCGGCGTCCCCTACCCTATTAAAAATCCCGAATGTTTTTTGAAAACAGAGCAGTATTGCACAGAGCCTTTACAGCAGTCTGAAAATTTAAAAAAAGAAAAAGTTAAGCAGTGACGGCATCGTCACTGCTTTTTGACTGTTTGTCAATAGTCGGGGGCAATCCGAAAAACAGAAAGAATATACTATAGCATAAACCCATAATATGTTACTGTAGGACTATTTACTTTTATGCTTTTGTGTGGTAAAATTTTAGTGCGTTATACTATTAAAGCGGTAAAGTGCAGTCTTTTCGGCACTGTCACGCAAAAGTGAAAGGTATGGTTATAAAATGAACCCAAAGTTAAAGGATGAATATGTCGATTTTTTATTCAAGGCTATTTTGTCGCTTGAAACAGAGGAGGAATGCTACAGATTTTTTGAGGACTTATGCACGCTCCCCGAAATAAAGGCAATGTCACAGCGACTTGTTGTGGCAAAAATGCTCTCTGAAAAGCGAGTTTACAGTGAAATTGTAGCAAAAACAGGAGCGTCAACTACTACTATCAGCCGTGTAAACAGAGCGTTCTCGAATGACTGCGACGGATATATGCTTGCTTTTAAAAAGATGGCAGAAAAGGAAAATCAGCAATGAAAGCATACACTGCCTTTGCCGATTTTTATGACGGACTGACTGCGAATGTAGATTACAAGAGCCGTGCCGACTATATTGAACGACTGCTTGCTCATCATAAGCACGATTTCGGTCTGTGCGTTGACCTTGCCTGCGGAACAGGCTCACTCACGATTGAGCTTGCAAAGCGTGGTGTGGATATCTACGGCATTGACGGCTCGTCACAAATGCTGTCACAGGCACAGATGAAGGCGTATGATGAAGAGCTTTCTGTACTGTTTTTGTGCCAGAAAATGCAGAGTATAGATTTATACGGCACGGTAGATACCTGTCTGTGTACGCTCGACAGCATAAATCATCTGACAGAGCCTGACTTAGTGCAGAAAACCTTCGACAGAGTATCGCTGTTTATGAATCCCGGCGGACTTTTTGTTTTTGATGTCAACACCGTTTATAAGCACAAAGAGATTTTGTCGGGTAATACGTTTGTGTATGATACAGATGATGTTTACTGCGTCTGGCAGAATACTCCCGTCGATGATACGCTTGTAAAAATCGACCTTGACTTTTTTGAATACGACGGCAAAGCATACCACCGCACAAGCGAAAGCTTTTGTGAACGTGCCTACAGCAACAAACAGCTTTCAGAAATGCTCACAAAGGCTGGCTTTGCGATTGAGGGTATGTACGGCGATATGACGCTTGATTTGCCAAAGGAAAACGAGCAAAGAATAATTTACGTTGCAAGAAAGCGGTAATATCGATTTAAAAAGATTCATATAATGGATACAGAGGAAAAACAGAATGGATAAAATATTAAGATGTATTACAACAGACGGCGCTGTAATGGTATCTGCCATTGACAGCTCCGATATTGTTCATATTGCAAAGAAAATTCATAAGACAACACCGGCGGCAACAGCGGCACTCGGCAGACTTCTGACAGGTACATCTATGATGGGTGCAATGCTAAAGCAAAAGGACGCGTCAATAAATCTGCGTATAGCGGCTGACGGACCGTTGGGAGTAGCCATAGCCGTAGCCGACAGCAACGGCAATGTTCGCGGCTATGTAGGCAACGCAAGCTGTCCTACGGAGCATTACAGTAACGGTAAAATCAACGTAGCAAAGGCGGTAGGCACTGACGGAGTATTAAACGTAATGCGTGACTACGGCACAGGCGAGCCGTACATAGGTCAGGTTCCGCTTGTAAGCGGTGAAATTGCCGAGGATATTACAAATTACTACGCAACAAGCGAACAGATACCGACAGCCTGCGCACTGGGCGTGTTAATTGACAGGACTGACGGCGAGGTTTTGTTTGCCGGCGGCTTTTTAATTCAGCTCTTGCCCGGAGCAGATGATACAATCGCCCAAAAGGTTGAAGAAAACGTTAAAAGGCTTGAGCCTGTGACAACTATGCTTGCAAATGGGATGACGCCGCTTGATATGGCTAAGAAGGCACTTGACGGGTTTGATGTTGAGGTGCTTGACGAGTACCCTATCCATTATATATGTACGTGCAGTAAAGAAAAAATCGCAGGACTTATAAAAAATATGGGCAAAGAAGAAATTTCTGCGATGATAAAAGAGGATAAGGGCGCAAGCGCACACTGTCACTTTTGCAATAAAACCTATAATTTTTCTGAAGAAGAGCTTGAAAAGATGCTCGGCGAGCTTTCGTGAGCATTTAAGAAAGTCAGTAAACATCGCAACTTTTGAAACGTATTGGAGCATTGAAAAAATTTTTAAAAAAGTTTCAAAAAAAGTATTGACTTTTCTTAAGGTCTGTAGTATTATAATACCTGTCGCTGATACACAGAGCGACAACGTGGGAGCATAGCTCAGCTGGGAGAGCATCTGCCTTACAAGCAGAGGGTCACAGG
>JBJEQF010000018.1:0-11604 GCA_051881615.1 Acutalibacteraceae bacterium
CTCAACTTTTCTTTTATCTGAAAAGAAAAGTTGCAAAAGAAAGCAGATTTAAGGGGACAGGGGTTTCGATCCCCTTTCCCCTTAAATATCCCCTTTCCCTAAACGACCAAAGGGTCAGTGACCCTTTGGAATCCTTTAACCGCCGACACAACGCGTCGGCGGTTTTGTGTAGGCTCCCCTTAGCAAGGGTAGGCTTTTAGTGATTTCTATAATATATTTATACCCCAGCATTTGCAATAGATCCAACACAAGCCTTGGCGATAGTCAGGGCTTTTTCTCTGCAATTATTCATTATTCATCATTCATTATTCATTATTTATTATATTATAAATCAAATTATTATAAAACACAAATTCTGTTTCTCCCATTTTTCCACATTAAAGTAATTGACTAATTTCAGCCGATGTATTAAAATATTACTGTAATTTTGATAATAGAGGTGTAAACAATGGGTGGATTTTTTGCTGTTGCTTCAAAGGAAAGCTGTGTAACAGATTTGTTTTACGGTACTGATTATCATTCTCACTTAGGCACCCGCAGAGGCGGTATGGCTGTTCACGGTGAGAACGGTTTTTCACGTGCTATTCATAATATTCAGAACTCGCCTTTTCGTACAAAATTTGAGCGTGATGTGGACGAGCTTGAGGGTAACTTAGGAATTGGCTGTATTTCCGACTTTGAACCTCAGCCGCTTCTTGTTCACTCGCATCTTGGCAGCTTTGCGATTACTACTGTAGGCAGAATAAACAATACAGACGAGCTTGTAAAGGAATGCTACAAGTCGGGTCACACACATTTTCTTGAGATGAGCGGCGGCACAATAAATCCTACAGAAATTACCGCTGCGCTTATCAATCAGAAATCCTCGTTAGTTGAGGGTCTGCGCTTTGCACAGGAAAAAATTGACGGCTCTATGTCTATTTTACTGCTCACATCAAAGGGTATATATGCCGCACGTGACAGGCTCGGACGTACTCCTATTATCCTCGGCAAAAAGGACGGTGCGTACTGCGCTTCGTTTGAAAGCTTTGCATACCTCAATTTAGGCTATGAGGACTATAAGGAATTAGGCCCTGCCGAGATAGTGTTTATCACTCCCGACGGCGTAGAAACAGTAAACCCTGCCGGTAACGAAATGAAAATCTGCTCCTTTTTGTGGGTTTACTACGGCTACCCTACCTCTTGCTATGAGGGTGTAAACGTTGAGCAGATGCGCTATGACTGCGGCAGACTTCTTGCAAAAAGAGATGACGCTAAGCCTGACGTAGTAGCCGGTGTTCCCGATTCAGGTGTTGCACACGCTATAGGATATTCAAACGAAACAAAAATCCCGTTCACACGTCCGTTTATCAAATACACTCCTACGTGGCCACGTTCATTTATGCCGACAAACCAGTCGCAGAGAAACAAGATTGCTCATATGAAGCTTATCCCTGTTAAGCGGCTGATTGAAAACAAAAAGCTTTTGCTTATTGACGACTCGATTGTTCGAGGTACACAACTTCGTGAAACTACTGAATTTTTATACAACAGCGGTGCTAAGGAGGTTCATATCAGACCTGCCTGTCCTCCGATTATGTTCGGATGTAAATATTTAAACTTCTCTCGCTCAACCTCGGAGCTTGACCTTATCACACGCAGAGTAATTTTACAGCGTGAGGGAGAAAATGCAGACAATATGCTCTCGGATTATGCAGATCCGACAAGCACAAATTACAGCGAGATGGTAGAAGAAATCCGCAAGCAGCTAAACTTTACATCACTTCGCTATCACCGACTTGACGATATGATAGAGTCTATCGGCATTTCTCCGTGCAAGCTATGCACCTACTGCTGGAACGGCAAGGAATAATTACACTGATAATCTGAAAAGGGGCGATACACTGTCGCTCCTTTGTGATATAAAGGAATTTTAAAATGAAAGATATATACTCTTCAAGCTGTCCCGTATATAAAAAGTGCGGCGGCTGTCAGCTTCAGAATATGACATATGAACAGCAGCTTATTTTTAAGCAAAACAAGGTAAACAGGCTGTTAAAAAAATTCTGCACCGTTGAGCCGATTATCGGAATGGCTCTCCCCTATCACTACCGCAACAAGGTGCAGGCGGCTTTTTACACAAACCGACAGGGTAAAATAATCTCGGGAGTTTATCAGTCGGGTACACATCACGTGGTTGGCATTGACAGCTGTCAGACAGAGGACAAAACGGCAGATGAGATAATCGTTGCAATCAGAAAAATGCTCAAACCGTTTAAGCTGACGACCTACAACGAGGATACCGGAAAGGGATTTTTGCGTCACGTGCTTGTCAAGCGCGGCTTTGCGACAAATCAGGTTATGGTTGTGCTTGTGACGGGAACGCCTGTTTTTCCGTCAAAAAACAATTTTGTAAAAGCACTTGTAAAGCAGTTTCCGCAGATTACGACTGTTATTCACAACATCAACCCTTATCCGACAAACCTTGTTCTCGGCAAAAATCAGAAGGTGCTTTACGGAAAGGGATATATTGAGGATATTCTGTGCGGCTGTAAATTCAGAATTTCCGCAAAGAGCTTTTACCAGATAAACCCTGTTCAAACAGAGGTTCTGTATAACAAGGCGATGGAGCTTGCAGACCTTAAGGGCGATGAAACGGTACTTGACACCTACTGCGGAATAGGCACTATCGGCATTGTTGCCGCCAAAAGAGGTGCAGGCAGAGTAATCGGCGCAGAGCTAAACCCCGACGCTGTGAATGATGCAAGGGTGAACGCTCGTCTTAACGAGCTAAAAAATATCCGCTTTTTCTGCTGTGATGCAGGCGACTTTATGTATGAAGCCGCAAACGACAGCGAAAAGCCTGACGTAGTTTTTATGGATCCGCCCAGAGCCGGAAGCAGTGAAAAATTTCTCGACTCGCTTATAAAGATGTCGCCGAAAACGGTTATATACATCTCGTGCAATCCCGAAACGCTCGCACGTGACCTTGACTACCTTGTACGCAAAAGCGAGTACAGGGTGCAAAAAATCCAACCGGTGGATATGTTCCCGCATACGGCGCACATAGAATGTGTTGTGAAAATAAGCAGAAATTAGTTAATCATTCCTTTTAACGTCATAATTTAAAGTACTCTATCAAAACAAACCTCCCCGTCACAGATTTGATTTCTGCGGTGGGGAGATTTTTTTGCTTGATAAAACGAATGGCGGCAGATAACTCTGCCGCCAAACGCTGAAATTGTGTATCTAATCTGTCGGTACTGCAAAATCCGACAAAATTAAATGCAATAATTATTCAAATAATCATTCAGGCTTTGTGTCTGTAATCTTGATCCAGCTTCCCTTTGATGTTGCCTTTGCATCGTCAATTACAACCCAGATTTCAGAAGCTGTAATATTCTTGTAGTCTGTTGTCTGCGGATTACCTGCATTTGAAACGATAAGGTTGTAGGATTCTGCCGTCTTGTCAATATCAAAGGTAGTTGTGAACCAGCCCTCTGCGTCAGGCTCTGATTCTATTGTGTAGCCCGGCCAAGCCTTGTAAACGTTGTTTTCGTTGCTGTCCCAGATCCACAGTGTCGGCGCCCAAGTTAAGCTGCCGTTGTGCTTGAAGTGAGCTGTAATCGGCTTGCCGTTGTAGCTGTAAACATAGTTTACAACAGTCTTGCCGAGAGCTACTGTACCTGTTGCATTTGCAGGCTTTTCAAGAAGCTCGTATGTGTTGATAGTTTCCTGCTTTGTCTTGTACGTCTCGCCTACTCTTGCCTTTGTTGTAACTGTCGGAGCAATCTTTGTTTCTGTGCCGTTTTCGTCTACATAGATGTAGTTAGTTTCAACTGTACCTACGCCTACAGAGTAGTTAGCAAGGTGCTTCTGAATCATAGTTGCGTCCTTGATGTCAACCTTGCCGTCGCAGGTATAGTCAGCCTTTTTGCTTGTTTCTTCGTCAGGTGTTTCTATAGTTGCTACGAACTTCTGAATCTTTGTAGCATCGCTGATGCTGATTTTGCCGTCGCCTGTGATGTCGTTTTCGTTAGAGAGTGAATCAGGCACATATGTGTCGTAGTAATATGTTACAGTTGTGTCCTTTTCTGCGAACTTGCCCTTTTCGTTACCCTCAACTTTGCTCTGAATGTACTCAAGACCTACTGCATCGTCTGCTGTTGTTACGTAGCCTGAGCCGATCTTACCCATAATTGTTGTTTCTGACAATAATGAGTTATCCTTTGAGTAAACGTTCTTAACAGTTACTCTTGACATCTCGCTCTTGAGGTTAGCCTTGTTGAAGCTATCCTTATTTACAAGGATAAGTGCTGAGGTCGGAGCTACTGTTACAGTGTTACCCTTAACCTCGCCTAATGAAGTAATGCCTGCTGTCTGCTCATTTGCTACTACTACCCAATCTGTTGTTTCAGACTTGAGTGTAACCTCCTTAGGCTCTTTAGCGTTGTTGAATGCTACGGCGATTTCGCTCCATTCGCCCTCAGTGTCGTTTGTTACAACGAAAGCAACAACATTTCCTGCTGCTGACAAGCCGTTAGAGAATGAATAGTTTTTAGAGAATTTATCTGTTGCCTCTGTAAACGGTGAGAAGGACTTTCTAAGCTCCATCATACCCTTGTAGTAAGAAACAACGTCAGCGTATGTTACAAGGTTGCTCCAGTCAATCATATTGAGTGTTGCTTTTGACTTGTAGCTGTTTTCGTCGCCGTCCTTACTTCTTGCCATTTCTTCGCCGGCAAGGATAAACGGAATACCCTGTGAAGAATAAATGATAGCTGCGCTTAATTTGTTCATAGCGACGAGGTTTGAGTAACGCTGTCTGAACTCTACGCCCTCGCCCATTGTAGAGAGAACAAGTCTGTCATAGAGAGTGTTGTTATCGTGGCAGGATGCGTATGTAACGCACTGTGAAGGAGCCTTTGCTGTCCACTTTGCACCCTTACCTACAGTATTTGCACGAACACCGTAGCTGATGTCTGAAGCATATGTAGGAACACCCTGCAAGAAGCCCAAGCCTGTCTTTTCAAATACGCCGCCCTTGATAGCGTCACGAACGCTGTCGCTAAAGCAAGCTACTCTTTCGTTTAAGCTTTTGGCTGCGTTTGCCTGAGAAGCCGGTACAGTCTTTGTGCCTGCACAGGTTGTCGGGTCAAAGGTTGTTGTCATTGACCAGCCCTCGCCGTATGTGAGGATTCTCTTGTCAATCTTGTCAAGCTCTTCACGGAGGAGGTTCATTGTTTCGGCATCGTGCAAGCCCATAAGGTCAAAACGGAAGCCGTCAATGTGATATTCCTCTGCCCAGTATTTAACAGAGTCGATCATATACTTTCTATACATAGCACGTTCTGAGGCTGTATCGTTGCCGCAGCCTGAGCCGTTAGAGAATGCGCCTGCCGCAGTTTTTCTGAAATAATAGTCAGGTACGCAGTATTGCAGGCAGGATTTGTTTACGTCATAAACGTGGTTGTAAACAACGTCCATAACTACACCGATGCCGGCATCGTGCAGAGCCTTGATCATCTGCTTGCACTCGTTGATACGAACATTACCGTCATATGGGTTTGAAGAATATGAACCCTCGGGTACGTTGTAGTTTACAGGGTCATAGCCCCAGTTAAACTGAGTATCTGCGCCTGTTTCCTTAACTGAACCGAAGTCATAGAACGGGTTAATCTGAACATAGTTTATGCCTAATTCCTTGAGGTAATCAACGCAGGTAGCAACGTTGCCCTCGCCGTTTAGTGTTGTGCCAAGCTCTGTGAAGGCTAAGTATTTGCCTCTGTTTGCTTCGCTTACGCCTGAATTTTCGTTGTAAGAGAAGTCCTTAACGTGAACCTCCCAGACTGAAGCGTCTGTCTGAGCATCTACAAGCACGTGCTTGTCGTTTTCCCAGCCTTCGGGGTCTGTGGAGTCAAGGTCAACTACCATGGCTCTTGCGCCGTCAACGCCTACTGCCTTAGCATATGGATCGACTGTTTCTTTTGTTGTAACAGTTGACTTTACAATGCTCTTTGCTTTAACTGTGTATGTGTAGTACACATTCTTGTAGTCGCCCTCAAGGCTCAGAACCCATGTACCGTTCTCGTTTGACATTTCGTATGTACCGAGTGAATCAGCGTTCTCTTCCTTGTCGCTGCCTGTTGTGTAAAGATTGAGCTTAACCTCTGTTGCAGTAGGCGCCCAAACCTTAAAGGTAGTAGCTGTAGGAGTATAGACAGCGCCTAAGTCACTGCCGGAGTAAGCATAGTTTTTGTCAAGCTCTGCGGCAGCTGTTGCGTATGCGTTTGTTGCGGCTGATGTCTGAATCATTCCTGAAAAACAGAAAGCAGATGAAACCATAGTCGCTGCAAGCGCAACCGAAATTAGTTTTTTAAATTTCATAAAAATCCTCCTTGTATAAAAATAATATAAATAATTCCGAAACGGAAATATTACAAAGTTATCAGTCCTCTATATCAAGGCTGTCGAGTCGTGTTTTCTTACGGCTGTGAAGCACCGAGAACAGCACGCCGCCGCCTGTTGCAAAACAGGCTAATGCAATAAGAGAGATGATTACTATGCGTGAGCTGTCGGGGGTGCCCTCAATCTGCTGACTGCCCGACAATGTCGGCGAAGCATAGCAATAGATGATGTTTGTTTCTGTATTGTCAAACTTACCGTAGGAATTAGTCGGTGTATTTGCCACGGTAAGACCGTCAAAGTAGCCCTGACCTACTGTATATTCCTTGCCCTTTACACCGAAAATCGTCTGCTTGTCAAGGATTTTGCCGTTATCGTCCATATGGATAGTATTAACAGCACAGCTTTTGTCATCGGCAGGCTTTGCTTTTTTGTATTTGTACGTTACCGTGATATTTTCAGCCTTGAATTTTCCTGCGCCGTTTTCGGGCAGATTATCAAGGTCGAGTGCGTAGTTTTTGATTGACGGCAACGACGGCGTGAAGTACTGCTGTCCCTCACGGTTTGTCATTGTAATGTCATCGCAAAGGCTTTTTTCTGTTTCTGCGTCTACAAATTTGAATGTAACGCTCGAGAAATTGCCCTCGTACTTTTTGCACTTGAAGGTGATATTCTTAACGCCGTCTGTAAATTTGCCGTTTACATCGCCGTTGACAGACAGAACGTCGTAATTCATAATGAACGAATTGCTCGGCTTTAACGAGTAGCTGTCGCCGCTTTTGCCTGTGATAACGTGTGTATTTACAAGCTCGTTTGTTGAGCTGTCATAGAACTTTGCAATCACAACGCCATCTTCGCTTTTATTTTTCAATGCGTTGAAGCCGTCCTTGTCGGCAAGGATAACTGCGCTGTGAGGTGCAACCTCGACAGTGCCGTTTGAGCCAACCTCACCAAGACTGCGAAGTCCAGCAAGGTCCTCGTTTGCAACAATAACCCAGCCTGACGGAAGGTTTTCGCCCTGGATTGTCACGCTTTCTTTATTGTCCGAGCCGTTTAAGATAACAGCCATCTGCTTAATGCCGTCAGAGCTTTTTGTATCTGCAAGCGTGTAGGCTACTACGCCGCTTGGTACGTTTTCAAAATATCTGATGTTCTGCGCACTCTCGTTTGTGCTGTCTGTAAACGGTGCAAACGATTTTCTGATTTCGATAAGACCTCTGTAATATTCAAAAACATCGCTGTAGGTCGAAACGTTTTTCCAGTCAATCATATTAAGCTCGGGTGCAGACTTGTAGCTGTTTTCGTCGCCGTCCTTGCTTCTTGCAAGCTCCTCGCCTGCAAGTATAAACGCCATACCCTGTGACGTCATAACAGCAGCACCGTTTAGCTTGTTCATAGCAACGAGGTTTTCGTACCTCTTGCGGTAGTCGCTGTCCTTGCCGTAAACGGAGGAAACGAGCTTGTCGTAAAGCGTGTAGTTATCGTGGCAGGAGGAATACGTCACCGTCTGAGTAGGTGCTTTTGCCCAGCCTGACAGCGGATTTGACTGTCCCTCAATGCCGATTTTAAGGCTTGACTTTTTTGAGCCGTTCTGCAAAAAGCCGCCTTCTGTGGGATTGAACACACTGCCCTTGAGTGCGTCACGCATAGTGTCGTTAAATGCGCCTATTCTCTCGTTTAAAAGCGACATATTGCTCTGATTTGCCATTTTTGTTCCCTTGTCGGCAGATGTGGGCATATTCCACGCTTCGCCGTACATCAGGATTTTTTCGCCGCCCTCGAGCTTGTCGAGTGCTGTGCGGACTGCGTTCATTGTGTCGACATCGTGAAGTCCCATAAGGTCAAAGCGGAAGCCGTCAATGTGATATTCTGTCGCCCAGTAAACAACGGAATCAACAATATATTTTCTCATCATCTTATGCTCTGAGGCTGTATCGTTGCCGCAGCCAGAGCCGTTTGACCACGTGCCGTCGCTGTTCATTCTGTGGTAGTAATTTGGAACTGTTCTGTAAAACCACGAATTTTCGTTTTCGTAGGTGTGATTATACACAACGTCCATAATAACTCCGATGCCTGCATCGTGCAAAGCCTTAATCATCTGCTTGCACTCTTTTATGCGCACGTTGCCGTCATACGGGTTTGAGGAATAACTGCCCTCGGGTACGTTGTAGTTTTTCGGGTCATAGCCCCAGTTATACTGCGTGTCAACGCCTGTTTCGTCAACAGAGCCGAAATCGTAGAACGGGTTAATCTGAACGTGGGTTATGCCGAGCTTTTTGAGATAATCAATGCCTGTTGACGGATTGCCCTCTAC
Organism: Acutalibacteraceae bacterium; assembly: GCA_051881615.1. Taxonomy (GTDB): domain Bacteria; phylum Bacillota; class Clostridia; order Oscillospirales; family Acutalibacteraceae; genus CAMFTQ01. The sequence goes on from JBJEQF010000018.1 coordinate 8,699, forward strand.
ACCGTCAAGCGTAGTGCCTGTTTCTGTAAAGGCGAGGTACTTGCCCCTGTTTTTTTCGCTTACTCCGCTTGATGAGGAATACGAGAAGTCCTTGACGTGAACCTCCCAGATTATAGCGTCTGTCTGACTTTCGGCAAGCACATGCTTATCGTCCTGCCAGCCCTCGGGATTGGTGGAGCTAAGGTCTACAATCATACCTCTGTTGCCGTTGGCACCCGCCGCCTTTGCGTAGATATCAACAGTCTGATACTGATTTTTGCCGTCATTTACAATGTAGGTGTAATATTTGTTTTTAAGGTCGCCGTTGATTTTAACCGACCATACGCCTGTTTTTTCGTCATACACCATAGGCGTAGTTGAAATATTTTTTGCGCCCTTTTCGTTGTCTGTGCCTGTTGCATACAAGGCAACGCTGATAAGCTTTGCAGACGGCGACCAGACCTTGAAGGTTGTAGATTTTTTTGAATACGTTGCGCCTAAATCATTACCGGAATAAACAGTTTTATCGTATTTTGCCGATAATGCCTGATAATCAACGGTATTTTTATTTTCTGCCGCATCTGCCGAAAAACACATCATATTAAGTGACATCATAGCAATCATCGCTCCTGCCAATAATTTTTTAAAATGCACTGCGCTTCCTCCAATACATAAAAGAGATGACTAAGCATCAGTTGAGTTTGTATTCTGACAACTGCAAAAGCAGGCAGATAATACAATTTTTAATATTATAACATATTATACACATTTATTTATCTGTAAAAGAAATAAACCGTCAAAATGACGGTTTTTGTTTCTATAATTTTTCAAATGGGTTTGAGTATTCTGCTCTTTCCCGAAGCTCCTCTTCTATTCTTAAAAGCCTGTTGTATTTAGCCGTTCTGTCACAACGGCTGGGTGCGCCTGTTTTGATTTGTCCCGAGCAGACAGCCACCGCTAAATCGGCTATTACCGTATCCTCCGTTTCTCCGCTTCGGTGAGAAATCACTGCTGTGTAGCCTGCGTTATGCGCAGTTTTTATCGCCTGCATAGTTTCGGTCAGGGTGCCTATCTGATTTAATTTTATCAGAATTGAATTGCCTGCGCCCTTTGAAATCCCCTGTTGCAGACGTTCCTTGTTAGTTACAAATAAATCGTCACCGACAAGCTGAACTCTATCCCCTATTCTCTTTGTCATTGATGACCAGCCTTCAAAATCGTGTTCGCTCAGACCGTCCTCAACAGATACTATCGGATACTTCTCTACAAGACGTGTAATATAATCGGTAAGCTGTGCGCTTGTCATTTTTTCGTTTCGCTTCGGGAGTATATATTCGCCGTTTTCGTACCACTCTGAGGAAGCCATATCGAGTGCGATTTTGACAACGTCTGTTGAATAGCCTGCCTTTGAAATTGCTGTTATTATAAGCTCGATTGCCTCCTCGTCAGTCGAAAGGTCGGGTGCAAAGCCGCCCTCGTCACCGACAGCCGTTGATTTATTCTGCGATTTTAATAATTTACCGAGCGTGTGGTATATCTCACAGCAAATCCTCAGTCCCTCTGAAAACGATTTTGCGCCGACAGGCATTATCATAAATTCCTGAATATCGACATTGTTTGATGCGTGAGCGCCGCCGTTTAAAATATTCATCATCGGCACAGGAAGCCTTGATGCAAACGCACCGCCGATATATCGGTAAAGCGGAATGGAAAGGTAAGCAGCAGCCGCCTTTGCTGTGGCAAGAGAAACAGCTAAAATTGCGTTAGCACCAAGCTTGCCCTTGTTGCTTGTGCCGTCCTTTTCAATCATAGCCATATCAATCTCATATTGATTAAGCACGCATCTGCCTGTAAGAAGCTCGTTGATTGCTGTGTTGATGTTGTGTACCGCCTTTTGTACGCCCTTGCCCATATAGCGCGAGCCACCGTCACGAAGCTCCACAGCCTCAAACTCTCCTGTTGACGCGCCTGACGGAACGCTTGCACCTCTGCTGATGCCGCATTCAAGTATCACCTGTGCCTCGACTGTCGGGTTTCCTCTTGAGTCAAGAACCTCTCTGCCGATTATCCTTTTAATACTGCAATCCATTGTTTTTCCTCCTGTTTTTTTATTTGTAAATATTTTGCACAGGAGTTTTTTGATTATTCATCGGCAACAAAAGGTAATGACTGCATATTATGTAATATCGGTAAGGAGGATTTAAAGTGGATACATTTTTATATACTGTAAGACCGGGCAACACATTATTTGCAATAGCGCAGTTTTTCGGAACAACGGTGCAGGAGCTGCAAATGCTCAACGGAATTAACGACCCGAATATGATATATGCAGGGCAGGTATTAAAAATACCCGAATACAGAGTGACACCGAGCGTTTACGTTGTACGCCCCGGAGATACGCTGTGGAGTATATCAATGCGGTACGGCACAACTGTGGAAAAGCTTCTGCAATACAACGCTTTGCAAAATCCGAATGTGATTTATCCGGGGCAAATCATAAGAATACCCCAGTAAAGCCCTTTACAAGAACAAAAGCCTGCTGTGTTTAAAAAAGCTTAATTCACAGCAGGCATTATTCATCATTCATTATTCATCATTCATTATTCATTCAAGTATTTTTTAAATGAATAGTGAATAATGAAGTCGCTTCGCTGATGAATAATGAATAATTGATTTTACTAATAGTTTCTGCTATAATAAAACAGAGGGCGATGTATAGAATGAAAGAAAATTTACTCATTGATAAATCCATTGTTTTTGCTTCACGAATCGTAAAACTATATCAATATTTAGCAAAGAATAAAAAAGGGACAATAATATCAAAGCAAATCGTTCGTAGCGGTACAAGTATCGGTGCCAATATTAACGAAGCAAACTACGGTCAAAGCAAAGCTGATTTCATTTCTAAAATGCATATTGCGTTGAAA
>JBJEQF010000019.1:0-11476 GCA_051881615.1 Acutalibacteraceae bacterium
CTACAGACCCTAATCTGAGTCCTCGCAGACAGCTTGTTAAATCGAGCGAAAAGCAAGGCTTGTATCTGGCTATGGATATTGCAGACATCTGGCTTGAAAGAGCATTAAATCAAAAATAATTTATTTTTAATAAAAAGAGGAATGGCGAAAAACCATTCCTCTTTTTATATCATTTTTTGTAATTTATACTCAACCCTCAAAGGTTCCGTTTTCAATTTCTGTAATCATCTGTACTCGTCTTTCGTGTCTGCCGCCCTCGTACGGTGTTGTGATAAACAGCTTTGCAAGCTCAACAGCCTTTTCTTCAGAAACAACTCTGCCGCCTAAGCACAGGATATTTGCGTTGTTGTGACGTCTTGTCATTTCTGCCGAGAAAGCCTCAGATACAGCCGCCGCACGAATACCCTCGACCTTGTTTGCAACCATTGAAACGCCGATGCCTGTTCCGCAGCAGATGATGCCAAGCTCCATTTCGTTATCTGTTGCAACAGCCTTTGCTACCTTGTAAGCATAAATCGGGTAATCTACGCTTTCACTAGTGTAGCAACCAAAATCTCTGTAGGGTATTCCCCTTTGCTCAAAATCCTTGATAATTGCATTTTTGATGTTAATTCCGCCATGGTCACAGCCTAAAGCTATCATTTTAATTCCTCCTGCTTTTTCTTTTTAAGCTCACGCTCTGCCTGCGGCAGTCGCAGGTATGTCGGCATAAGCTCTTCTGATGATATTGTTTCGCCGTTTTGATATTTTTTGTATGCACATAAGCCAACAGACGAAGCTCTTTGATAACGCACAGCTTCACCTGCAAGCTCTATGTCTTTAATTTCAGCTTTCATTGCATTATAGCAAATTGAAGCACCGTCACCGACAAGGATAATGCTTTCGCTATAGCCTTTAAGCTCATTTGTAAGGTCGGCTATAGACAATGCTCTGTCCTCGCAAAGCCGCTTGATTTCGCCGTTTGATACCGTAAACAGTGCATTGTAAACCTGTGAACAGCGGGCGTCCATTACAGCGCACACAACACAGCTTTTGTTTGTGATGTTGTACGCCATAGCTTCAAGTGTTGAAACGCTTACACAGGGCTTTGAAAGTGCAAGCGACATACCCTTTACGGCAGAAACGCCGATTCTTACCCCTGTAAACGAGCCGGGACCTGCTGTGACTGCAAAAGCGTCAACAGCATTTATGTCGGTATTTGTCGCCTTGAGCAACGCTTCTATCATAACCATAAGCGTCTGGCTATGCGTGATTTTAGTGTTTATAAAAAAATCTCCTACGATTTTTTCGTCCTGAACAAGTGCGGCTGAAGCCGGATTTGCAGAACAGTCAACGGCGAGAATTATCAAATTGCTTCAATCCCTTCAATAAGAAAAACTCTGTCATCTTGCTTTTTTCCCTGTGAAACGGTGATTTTTATATATTCCTCGGGTAATGCGCCCTCGATATTTTCGCTCCATTCTATGACGATAACACCTGTGTCGAGGTAATCAAAAAAGCCTGTTGAATATAAATCCTCCCAGCTTGTTATGCGGTACATATCAAAATGGAAAATATCAAACTTACCCTTGTATTGATTTACAATGGCAAAGGTCGGACTGCTCACGCAATCAAAGGCATCAAGTCCCTTTGCAAGTCCTCGTGTAAAGGCTGTTTTGCCCATACCCAAGCCACCGAAAAAAGCTATAACCTCGTTGCCTTTTAGCTTTTTTGCAAGGCTCTCGCCTATTTTTTCCGTTTCGGTTACGTTGTGTGAATACAGCTTAATCATATCAGAACAATCCACTTATAACGCCTTTTTCGTCAACGTCAATTCTGAGTGCGGCAGGAGCCTTGGGAAGTCCCGGCATTGTCATAATGTCGCCGGTGTAGACTACCACAAAGCCTGCGCCGTTAGAAATTCTGACGTCACGAACAGTGATTGAGAAGTTTTTGGGCGCGCCTAAAAGCGTAGGGTCATCAGACAGCGAATACTGATTTTTTGCAACGCAAATCGGCAAAGCACCGCCGCCGAGCTTTTCGACCTCTGCAATAGCCTTGTTAGCCTGAGCAGTGTAGATTACATCGTCAGCGCCGTAGATTTTTGTTGCGACTGCTTTGATTTTTTCTTTAAGAGAAATATCAAGCGGATAAATAGGTGCAAATTCCGACGGCTTTTCTACTGCTTCAACAACCTTCTTGGCAAGCTCTATGCCGCCTTCACCGCCCTTTGAAAATACGTTTGACAGTGCAAAGTCTGCGCCCTTTTCTTTACAGTAGCTTTCAATAAACTCAAGCTCCGCCTGTGTATCTGTGCCGAACTGATTGATAGCAACAACTACAGGTACGCCGTATTTTCTCATATTGTCAATGTGAACGCCTAAGTTCACTATACCCTTTTTAAGTGCTTCAAGATTTTCTGCTGAAACCTCAGCCTTTGGTACACCACCGTTATATTTAAGCGCACGACAGGTTGCAACGAGCACAACTGCTGACGGTGTTAAGCCAGCACAGCGGCACTTGATGTCCATAAACTTTTCTGCGCCGAGGTCAGAGCCGAAGCCTGCCTCTGTAATGCAGTAATCAGCAAGCTTTAAAGCAAGCTTTGTAGCACGGATTGAGTTACAGCCGTGAGCAATATTTGCAAAAGGACCGCCGTGCATAATTGCAGGAGTACCCTCTATTGTCTGAACGAGATTCGGCATAATTGCGTCTTTTAAAAGAGCAGTCATAGCACCCTCTGCCTTTAAATCCTTTGCATAAACAGGTGCGCCGTCATAAGTGTAGGCAACAAGAATATTGCCGAGTCTTTGCCTTAAATCAATAATATCGCTTGCAAGGCAGAGTATAGCCATAACCTCGGACGCTACAGTAATCTGGAAGCCGTCCTCACGAGGTACGCCGTTTACCTTTGAGCCAAGACCGATTACAACGTTTCTTAAAGCTCTGTCGTTCATATCAAGGCATCGCTTGAATAAAATTCTGCGCTGGTCAATCTTAAGCTCGTTGCCCTGCTGGAGATGATTGTCTATCATTGCGCAAAGAAGATTGTTTGCAGCTGTTATTGCGTGCATATCGCCTGTGAAGTGCAGGTTGATGTCCTCCATAGGAAGCACCTGTGCATAGCCGCCGCCTGCGGCACCGCCCTTGATACCGAATACAGGACCGAGCGAAGGCTCTCTGAGAGCAATAATTGCGTTTTTGCCAATCTTCGCCATAGCTTGTCCTAAGCCTGCCGTTGTGGTAGTTTTGCCCTCGCCTGCCGGAGTGGGGTTTATCGCCGTTACAAGAATGAGCTTGCCGTCCTTATTATCCTTTACACGCTCAAACAAAGCTTCGTTGAGCTTTGCCTTATAACGACCGTAGGGTTCAAGCTCTTCTTCCTTTATACCGAGATTTGAAGCTATCTCAGAAATCGGTTTTAATTTAGTCTGCTGTGCTATTTCAATATCTGTCAACATACTGAAGCGACACCTCCGTTAAAATAATCAGTAGTATTATTCTATCACAATATGACAGCTTTCACAAGAAAAAATGCAAATAATATTTTAAGAAATATAAATTTTTCTTGATTAGGACAGTTTAATTATATATAATTATAGGACAGAGAAAATTTCGGAGGTTTGTTTTGAATAAATTTTTAAATTCAGTCTGGAATTATATAAAAAACACCGACAAGCTGTTGTGGCTGATTACTATTGCAGCGTCAATTTACAGTCTTGTTTTGATTGACAGTATGCAGCGCGCCGGTGAGCACAGCTTTATGAAGTCGCAGGTTATAGCAGTTGTGTTAGGCTATATAGGCGCAGTTGTTTTGTCGGTGACAGATTACAAAATAATTTTAAAATACTGGTGGATATCTGCCGGTTTAGCTGTAGCGCTTGCAATTTCTGTTTTTTTGTTCGGAATACAGGTTGAGGGTACTGACGATACAGCATGGATAAAGCTTCCCTTCGGCATTACGTTTCAGCCGTCGGAGCTTATAAAGATTTTGTTTATAATCACCTTTGCAAAGCACCTTTCTTATCTGGAAGAAAAAGAAAAAATCACGACATTTTTCGGTGTTGCAACGCTTGCCCTGCACGTGCTTGTACCTGTTGCGATAATTCATATGCAGGGCGATGACGGTGCTGTGCTTGTATTTATTTTTATGTTTATAATTATGACCTTTACAGCAGGTGTTCAGCTGAGATATTACGCAATAACTCTTGCGGGAGCCGCTGTAAGTGTGCCGATAATATGGAATTTGTTTTTAAATGATGAGCACAGAAACAGGATAATGGCACTTTTTGACCTTGACGGAAACGCTCTTACAGATTATGCGTGGCAGCAGTATCAGGGCAAGGTGTCGATAGCCTCGGGACAGCTCAGCGGTCAGGGACTTGGTAACGGACTGCGGGTTGAAATGAATATTGTACCCGAGCAGGAAAACGACTTTATTCTGACAGTTGCCGGTGAGGAGCTTGGCTTTGTGGGCTGTATGCTTGTACTTGCCATATTATTGCTTTTAAGTATAAAGATAGTATTCTCTGCACAAAAAACAAATGACAGGGCAGGAGCATATATTTGCTACGGAATGTTTGCCATCGTAAGTGTTCAGTCGATTATAAACATAGGTATGGTTCTCGGCTTTTTGCCTGTTATAGGAATTACACTGCCGTTTTTCAGCGCAGGCGGTACGTCGGCTATGTGTCTGTATTTAGGTATAGGTCTTGTTCAAAGTGTGTATATGCACAGCATAACAGAAGACCCTAATGCCCTTGTGGCGGCACCGAACAGCAGAGTATGGATTTAGGCAAGGAGCTTGTTTCATCAAAGATACGGCATTTCTTAATAACGTAAATTCTCACAGATTTTTAAAACGTTTTGTTTCAAAACTACTGTGAGAATTTACATTTGGCTCAAAACAACATTTATTTGCAGTACAAAATGGCTTAAATTTGCAAAAAAGTATTGATTTTAAGATAAAGATATGATATAATTCATTTCGTTGTGAATAATTATCCGGGTGTAGCGCAGTTTGGTAGCGCGCTTGAATGGGGTTCAAGAGGCCGCAGGTTCGACTCCTGTCACTCGGACCAAGACGAAAATCCGTTCTCGCAAGAGAGCGGATTAATTATTCATTTTTCATTATTCAATATTCATCATTCATTACACAACTGCTACAACACCTTATATTCAATCAAAATTCATCACAAAAACAAAAACAGGTAAGCGTTAATGCCTACCTGTTTTTTATTGCTTATATTAAATTATTCACCTGTCACAAAGCCTGTAACAATGCCTGCAAGGAACTTCTGAATCATTGTTGCGTCCTTTACGTTTACCTTGCTGTCTGCGTTTACGTCAGCTGTCTTTATCTGTTCTGCAATCAGCTCGATAATGCCTGCCGCAAACCTCTGAATTGTTGTAACGTCCGTAACCTTTACCTTGCCGTCGCCGTCAACGTCGCCCATTATGCCCTCTGTCGGCTCGTCCGGTGTTGTCGGTAATGTTGAAGGCTCAGTTGTCGGCTCAGTTGAAGGCTCAGTTGTCGGCTCTGTTGAAGGCTCTGTTGCCGGTGCGTCGCCTAAGCTGATAAACTCAAAGCCGTTCTCTTTTGCATATCTTTCGGCGCCTGTATCGTTATAGCCGTAAATTACAAAGTCCTCCATTTTTTGTGCCAGATAATACTCGCCCGTAAAGCCTAAAGCAGCCATAGAGATATAATTAACAGAAGCAGGAATTGTAACACTCTTCAGGTTTGGGCAGTCTAAGAATGCCTCGGCAGAGATAAGAGTAACGCCATCGTGGAATTTTACCTCTGTAAGGTCAACACAGTCAATAAATGACTGCTTTCCTATGCTTATAATGTTGTCCGGAATTGTGTAGGTACTGCCCTTTTTATTTGGGTAAGCAACAATAGACTTGTTTTTTGAATTAACCAGAACGCCGTCTAAGGAATAAAAGTTTTCGTTATCCTTGCTTACTTCAATTCTTTCAAGGTTTGTGCAATTTGCAAAGGCGGGCATATACCATGATACGTTTGCACCAATTGTAACGGTTTTGAGCGATGTGCAGTTGCTAAATAAATCCTGATAAATCGCTGTTACACTGTCAGGAACAGTAAACTGCTCAAGAGAAGTACAGCCGTCAAACAGACTGTAGTAAAGCTCATCAAGCGATTCGGGCAGACTGATGTTTTTAAGAGAAGTACATTTTGCAAAGCAGTTTGAGTCTATTTTTTTTACTCCCTCGGGAATAACAACGTTGTCAAGGCTATTACAGCTGTCAAAAACAAAGCTGCCGATAACCTCAAGACTTGACGGAAGCTTAATGGTTTCAAGCTTTTTCATTGAAGAGAAGGTCCAGTCGGCAATATGTTTTACGCCCTCTTTAACCTCAAGCTCTTTTACAGTCTGTTTGTCGCCCTTGAAGCCTAAAACATAGCCCTGTAAACACAAAATATCCTCGGGGTATTCGTTTTGCCATTTAGTACCGTAGAATACGGCGTTGCCTATTTCCTCAAGATTTTCGGAGAGCTTAATTGTTTCAAGGTTTTCACAGCCCATATAAGCACAGCCGCTGATAACTGTTACACTGTCGGGAATTATTGCCTCTGTAAGCGACTTACAATCCCTGAAAGCAAAGGAATCGATCTTCTTAAGTCCCTCAGGTAGATTTACGCTTTTGATAACCTCGTTTTCTGCAAAAGCGGATTCTACAATTTCTTCAACGGGGATACCGTCAATTTCGGCGGGTACGGTTACAACGTCATCGGTGCCGTTGTACGCTGTAATCGTGACATAATCGGTTTCGGTAAAAATATTGTAAGAAATATCATATCCGAAATCACCGAAAACAAGCTCCTCGGCGTTTGCAACCGTTGGCATAACGGTCAAAACGCTTATCATCATAAGAGCTGCAAGGATAATGCTGACAGGTTTTTTGCACATTTTCATTTTGTTCTGCTCCTTTTTAATTTTAAAATTTAAGTATTATAAAACACAAAGCAAAAGCAATGGTTTATAAAGCGTTATTATGCACTACCGGCATAACAGCCATATATGCAGGTGATACTATTATAATCCCAAAAAATAAAAAGTCAATTAACTTATTGTGAACAAAATGAGCAGTTTTTTGTATGTAAAAGCAAAGGGAAACAACTAATAAACTATATTTTCAGCTTTTTTCTTTTAATACAATAAATAACAACAAACACTGCTATGTCGGCATTAAGTAGGATTATTATAATATCGGCAGTCAAAAGCAAAGCAGTTGACGAAAAAGCAAGGTCGTCCCATTTAATTGCATAAAGGTCGTATTCGCCGTTTTCGTCATGCGCAAAGCTTATGTAACCAAACGTGCCGTTTTTTATGCGAAAACGTGTTGCGCTGTTATCAAGATAGCAGGTAAGCGACCTAATGTTTTCCTGAAAAAAATTCTGACGGAATATTTCTAAAGGAGAGTAAATCGGATTAAAAGCATTTCTGTCAAAGGGCAGATTAAACAGAATATCAAAATAATTATAGTTGTATGAAGAAAAGCCGCTTGCAACAGAATAGCTGTCCGACTCTTCGGCTTGGTTTTCCGTATCATAATCTGTATCACCGTTTATGTCAAAGCGCAGCATTCTTGCACTGAATATTCCCGAGGTGAATTTACTGCAAATAAATTCACCTGTATTTGTCTGCATACAGTTAATGAACTCCTCCTTATTTTCAAAGCGTGTTTTTTTGGCTGTTTGCAAGGGGTTAATGCTGTTTACGATAAACTCTGCAATTATAAGCAATACAAAAGCTATTGACGCAATAAGTGTGAGCTTTCTTTTTAGTTTAAGGTTATATTTTCTGTTTTCATTCAGATTGTATTCAGAGCTTTTTTTGATAAATGCGTCCTTAACAAACGAAATTATAACACAAATAACTGATGACAGTAAGAGCGTCAACGGCAGAGAGATTATACCGACTGCGACAAGCGCAACACTGCACAGCACTGTAAAAATCACAGTGTAAATAACAGCAAACAGATACCTTAAAACAGAAAATCTGAAATCAGAAATCGTTTCACACTCAAAGTCCGTATCAGCTGCGGCAGTTTTTGCGTTCATTGAAAAAATAATCTGACACAATACAGCCGAAACAATAAAGCAACAGCCGATACCTGCGCCTAAAATTATCATATCAAACGCTAAGGTGCAGACAAAAAACGCAATAACCGCAATAAGTATAAGACCGAAGGATATAATCGTGCGACTTTTCAGCCTTGAAAGCTCGATTTTTAAGAGCTTTTCTATGTTTTTACGTGAAATTTCTGCGGCAGATGAATTTTCGTTTTGACTTTTTTCAGTGTTTAATCTCTGCCCCTTTAACAGCTCATCGGCTGTTACACCGAAAAGCTCTGCTATAATCGGTATAAGGGTCAGGTCAGGATACGTTTCGTCACGTTCCCAACGGCTGACGGATTTATCGGACACATTCAGCTTTTCTGCAAGCTCCCTTTGAGTCATACCCCGAGCCTTGCGCAAAACAGCGATAAAAGAACCCATAGTTTTCTTTTCCATAGCTTTCTCCTTATTCTAAGTCAGATATTCTTTTGTGAATTCACTGTAATAATTCTACCATTTTGAGATAAAAAATAAAAGGTCACAAAGCGAAAATTACTCTCGGAAAATGGGAATAATGTGATTTATAGCACAATTATTCGAATATGGAACTAAATATACAAAACACCGCAAGAAATGAGCGTATCATCTCTTGCAGTGTTTAATTTTTTCTATTAAAACGAATCAAAAAACTATCTTTCTGAAATTCTTTTTGCCACGCTTGAGGACTGTTTCCTCTGCTTTGAGCTGCTGTTGTGTAAAGGTTGCTTTGATGTCTGTTACCTTTTCGCCGTTTACGCTTACTCCGCCCTGCTCTACTGCACGTCTTGCCTCGCTTTTTGACGCTACAAGACCTGATTTTGCGAGCAGTGTTAAAATGTCGATAACACCGTCTGTGAAGTCGCTGTCAGAAAGCTGTGCTTGCGGCATATTTTCGGCATTTCCTGCGCTGAAAAGTGCCTTTGCCGCTGCTTCTGCTTTTTTAGCTTCCTCTTCTCCATGGACAAGCTTTGTAAGCTCGAAAGCCAATATCTCTTTAGCTTTATTAAGCTCACTGCCCTGCCACGAGTCCATTTTGTCGATTTCTTCAAGCGGCAAGAACGTTAACATTCTGATGCATTTAAGAACATCATCATCAGCCACATTTCTCCAGTACTGGTAAAAATCAAACGGTGATGTTTTCTCGGGGTCAAGCCACACAGCTCCCGACTGTGTTTTGCCCATTTTTTTGCCCTCTGAATTTAAAAGCAGCGTGATTGTCATAGCGTGAGCGTCTTTGCCGAGCTTTCTTCTGATAAGCTCTGTGCCGCCGAGCATATTGCTCCACTGGTCGTCACCGCCAAACTGCATATTACAGCCGTATTTCTGATAAAGAACATAGAAGTCGTAGCTTTGCATAATCATATAGTTGAACTCTAAAAAGCTAAGTCCCTTTTCCATTCTCTGCTTGTAGCACTCGGCTGTGAGCATTCTGTTTACGCTGAAATGACTGCCGACATCACGCAAAAGCTCAATGTAATTGAGGTTGCAAAGCCAGTCTGCGTTGTTCACCATAATAGCCTTATCATCAGAAAAATCAATAAAACGGCTCATCTGCTTTTTAAAGCACTCGCAGTTATGCTGTATTGTTTCTGTTGTCATCATCTGGCGCATATCTGTTCTGCCCGAAGGGTCGCCTACCATAGCAGTACCGCCGCCGATTAACGCAATAGGTCTGTTGCCTGCCTGCTGAAGTCTTTTCATAAGGCAAAGTGCCATAAAGTGTCCTACGTGCAGACTATCGGCAGTCGGGTCAAAGCCGATATAAAAGGTTGCCTTGCCGTTGTTGATTAAATTCTTTATTTCCTCTTCATTTGTAACCTGTGCAATCAAGCCTCTTGCAACAAGCTCGTCATATAAAGTCATTAGTTTCACTCCGTTTTTCTCCGTTTTTAAAATTATACCTTAATATTGTAATCGTGTAGCTGTCTTTTGTCAATATTTGTATTTCTTTATATTAAAAAAGTGCAGAAAGCGAATGCTCCAAGCCCTTTACAAACATATCGTAAAGCAGGCTCAAAAACGCATTTCCGAGAAAGTCAAAGATAACGGCAACGATTGTGCCTGCTATTACGTCCTTTATAAAATGAACGCCGCACAGAACTCTTGATACACCGACAGCGGCGGCGAGTATCATCATCAATAAGCCGGCGATTACATTCAGGTGCATAAAAGCCATAGCTATGGCAAATGCACAGGCTGTGTGTCGGCTGGGCATACTTTTACCGGTTTTGTCCTTCTTCATAATCGGCGTTATGTTATAAACCTCATACGGTCTTTTTGTGCTTACAATACACCGAAAAGCCGTCACCAGCAGAAAAAGCATAGCAGGAACTGCTGTAAAACGAATGATTTTGAGGTTGCCTGTAAAAAACAGAAAAAATGCGGCAGCTAAGTAAAAATAGCCTATCGCATACGGCAGATACTCATAAACAAGCTTTACTGCTTTGAGCCGTTTTTCGCTTTTTGTCACCCAATCTTTAATTTTTAAATACCTTTGCTTGCTCATAATAACTCCGCCGCTTTCAGAATATCGTTTACTACCTCACGTGCAATAATAAGTCCTGCCACAGGCGGAACAAAGGCTGTACTGCCCGGTATCGGCTTTTTGTTTTCACCTGTGACGGCAGCTTTCGGCGTTAATGCCTTTTCTGTTGAATATACCACCTTTAGGCTTTTTATTCCTCTGCTTTTAAGCTCTCTGCGCATTACCCTTGCAAGGGGACACATTGAGGTTTTGTAAATATCTGTTACAACGAGCCTTGTAGGATCTAATTTATTGCCTGCTCCCATTGCGCTGATAACGGGAATATCAAGTGATTTTGCACGTTCAATTATGCTGATTTTAGCCGTCACCGTATCTATTGCGTCTACAATATAGTCGTATTTAGCAAAAGCAATATCGCCTGTATTGTCGGGGGTATAGAAAAGCTTATAGGCAGTAACGCTCATTTCGGGGTTGATGTCAAGCATTCGCTCTTTCATAACGTCAACCTTAAAGCGACCGAGCGTTGAGCTAAGCGCAATAATCTGTCTGTTTATATTGGAAAGCGCGACTGTATCGTTATCGACAATATCTACCGTTCCCACGCCACAGCGTGCGAGTGCTTCGCACACATAGCCGCCTACTCCGCCTACTCCGAAAACAAGCACCTTACTGTTTTTGAGCGTTTGCAGAGCAGCTTCTCCTATAAGAAGCTCAAGCCTTGAAAATCTATCGTTCATATTATCACCGAATAAAATAAATACTACAGTAATTTTAATATGATTATTAAAGCAAGTCAAGGTTAATTTTTATAGTATAGGCTACCCTTAGAAAGGGGAGCCAACACACCGCCCCAGCCAAAGCGAAGCGAGGCGGCTAAAGGATTCCAA
>JBJEQF010000020.1:0-14240 GCA_051881615.1 Acutalibacteraceae bacterium
TTTCTAAGCTCGCCTGAAGGAAGTCTTAAAAGAGCCATTCCGTTTTCTTTAGCCATAAGCTGAGCCATATTGCCGGCAGCTCTTGCAAGCTGAGCGCCTCTGCCCGGATAAAGCTCTACGTTGTGAATAAATGTACCTGTAGGGATTGCAGAAAGCGGAAGTGCGTTGCCCGGCTTGATATCTGCGTTCTCGCCAGCAACTACTGTATCGCCAACCTTAAGACCCTGAGGTGCGATGATGTATGCCTTTTCGCCGTCCTCATACTGAATGAGTGCAATAAATGCCGAACGGTTAGGGTCATACTCTAAGGTTAAAACCTTAGCAGGAACGTCAAACTTCTGACGTTTAAAATCGATAATACGATATTTTCTGCGGTTGCCGCCGCCTCTGTGACGAACGGTGATTCTGCCGTAGCTGTTACGTCCTGAGTTTTTCTTAATAGGAGCAAGCAAGCTTTTTTCCGGCTCAACCTTTGAAAGAACTGAATAATCAGTAACCGACATATTACGTCTTGCGTTTGTAGTCGGCTTAAATACTTTTATAGCCATTTGGTTTCACTCTCCTCATGATGGCTTTGCGGGGAAATGGCGTTCCCCATACATTCTGCCTATAATGATTTTTACAGGCTTACATCATGCCTTCAAAAAATTCAATAGTCTTACTGTCTTCTGTTAAGGTAACAATAGCCTTTTTCCAGCTTTTTGTGTAACCCTCGTATCTGCCCTGACGGCGGAGTCTGCCTCTTACGTTTAATGTATTAACCTTTTTAACATTAACCTTGAAAAGCTCCTCTACAGCCTTGGCAATTTCAACCTTGCCGGCAGTTTTGGCAACTTCAAAAGTGTACTTCTTTTCTGTAGCACCGAGCATACTTTTTTCTGTGATGATCGGACGAATAATAATATCCTGAGCTATCATGCGTACACCTCCTCAATCTTGCTGACAGCAGCCTTTACAATAACGAGCTTGTCAGCGTTTAACATATCATATACGTTAAGTGTGTTTACCTGAGCAGTCTTAACACCCTGAATATTGTTTGCAGACTTGATAATCATATCGTTTACCTCAGGCAGAACGATAAGTGCCTTTTTATCTGCTCCGATTGCAGTAAGCATATTAGCGATTGTCTTTGTCTTGTAGCTGTCAAGTGTGATAGCGTCAACAACGATAATCTCGTTAGCCTGTGCCTTTGCAGAGAAAGCAGACTTCATAGCAAGTCTTCTAACCTTTTTATTTACAGAAAATCTGTAATCTCTTGGCTTTGGAGCAAACACAATGCCGCCGTGAGTCCACTGAGGAGCTCTTGTTGAGCCCTGTCTTGCACGGCCTGTGCCCTTTTGTCTCCAAGGCTTTCTGCCGCCGCCTGAAACCTCGGCTCTTGTCAGTGCAGACTGTGTGCCCTGACGCTGATTTGCCAGATAATTAACTACCATCTGATGCATTACTGCGGCATTTGGTTCAATTCCGAATACAGCCTCTGAAAGCTCGATTGTGTCGACCTTTTTGCCGGCCATATCAACAACTGTAATATTTGGCATTTAAAATCCTCCTCCCTTAAGCCTTAACTGTATCTTTGATTACTACAGTACCGCCGTTAGGACCCGGGATTGCGCCTTTAATCGCAATAAGATTGTTTTCGGCGTCAACCTTAACAACCGTTAAATTCTGTACTGTAACCTTTTCGGCACCCAAGTGACCTGCCATCTTCTTGCCCTTCCAAACTCTTGAAGGACTTGAGCAAGCGCCCATTGAACCGCCGTGACGTGCAACAGGACCTGAACCGTGAGTTTCTTTAAGTCTCTGGAAGTTCCAGCGCTTGATTACGCCGGCATAGCCTTTACCTTTGCTTGTGCCTGTTACGTCAACCTTGTTGCCTGCCTCAAAAGCGTCTGCCTTTACGATGTCGCCAACGCTGTAAGCGTCTGTGTCATCAAAGCGGAACTCTTTGAGTACTCTTTTTGGTGCTACGTTAGCCTTGTCAAAATGACCCTTCATAGGCTTTGTAACCTTGTGTGGCTTTAAGTCGCCGAAGCCAAGCTGAACAGCGCTGTAGCCATCGTTTTCAACTGTTTTCTTCATTGAAACAACGCAAGGGCCTGCTTCAACAACAGTTACGGGAACAACATTTCCCTTTTCGTCGAAAATCTGTGTCATACCGATTTTCTTGCCGATTATTGCTTTTTGCATAATCTTATATCCTCCTTATTAGGTTATTGGTTGGCTTTTGCCAACATGACCCTGTCTGCTTGTAGGTTGGAAACGTGATTATAATTTAATCTCGATTTCAACGCCGGCAGGGAGCTCTAAGCTCATAAGAGCCTCGACTGTCTTGTTTGACGGTCTTAAAATGTCGATAAGACGCTTGTGAGTTCTCATTTCGAACTGCTCGCGGCTATCCTTGTACTTGTGAACAGCACGAAGGATTGTAACAACCTGCTTCTCTGTAGGAAGCGGAACAGGACCTGATACTCTGGCACCTGTACGCTTAGCTGTTGCAACGATTCTTTCAGCTGACTGATCAACCAGCTGATGATCATAACCCTTAAGTCTTATCCTTATTTTTTCCTTGACTGCCATTATCGTCGCCTCCTTAAAAATTTAGTTGGCGGGCGTGTAACAAAACCTTTACACAATGCCGGGTGTTTCCTACCCTTGCATTATAAAACCCGTTTAACTTTTCAGTTAACCGGGTAGTTTTGAAAAGCGTTAGAGCGCAATACGGCATAGCAACCCCTGTGCCGAATCACTCAACAAATATTCTTTCGCCCGGTTTAAAATCGGACATACTCCACGGAAAAACCGGCAAATTGCCGCAACCTCCCGCTTCATCGCATATCTTAATTGCAGTCACGCAAGTGTTATTATAAAGCATAAACACTGCAATTTCAAGCATTTCGGGCAAAATATGCACATAGAACTTTAACAAACATTACACTAAATTTTTGTGCATTTTGACAACAACTTTTTTCATCACCAAACCTTCGGGGCATAATCTTTTTGCCTGCGGCAAAAAGGCTGAAAAGAATTTCGGTCACTTTTTCTTTATGCCCGAATACGCAAAGCTGCTTGCAAACACCGCAAAGGCAAAACTGCAAAAGAAAATTCTTTGCAGTGCAAGCCTTCGGCTTGCGTTATGCCCCTGCGCCTGCCGTGAACAGTGCCGTTACTAAAACAGAGCCTAAAATAAGTGCGGCGCAAATAATTGCAACCACCCTTACAAGCATTTTTCTGCGTTTTTCATAGCTGTTTTTCTTTTTCATATATAACTTCCTTTTTTGTCAAAATTCGCCTTGCATTATCCGCAAATAAAATATAATATATATGTATAACCAATTTGAAACGGAGTGTTTTTTATGATGCACATATATTACGGTGACGGAAAGGGCAAAACTACCGCCGCTGTCGGTCTTGCAGTTCGTGCTGTCGGACGGGGCTTTCGGGTTCTTTTCGTTCAGTTTTTGAAAAGCGAGGATTCCGGAGAGCGCACCGCCTTGTCACAGCTTGACAATATCACACTTACCCCCTGCCCTCTTGAGCTTGATTTCACCTTTAATATGAACGATACCCAGAAGCTGCAAGCATCTAAAATCTTCAGAAGCATCTTCGACAGTGCCGTAAAAACGGCTCTCACCGAAAAATACGATATGCTCGTGCTTGACGAGATTTTTTCTGCCATTGAAACGGATATGCTTAAGGAAAGCGAGGTCTACTCCTTTCTTGCAAACGCTCCCAACAATATGGAGATAGTGCTGACAGGCCACAATCCGCCCGAAAGCATAATAAGCCTTGCCGACTACATTTCGCATATTGTTAAGGAGAAGCACCCGTATGATAAGGGAATATATGCAAGAAAGGGCATTGAATATTAAGACAGGAATACCGGCTTAAAGCCGTAACGTCTTAATATTTAATTGCAATTTCTCCCTGCTTTTTATAAATGCTGTTAGGCGCAACATAACCGCGCACCATTGACAGCGGATATATATTTGTGTTTCTGCCGATAACGGTGCCGGGGTTTAATACGCTGTTGCAGCCGACCTCTACGTTATCGCCTATCATTGCTCCGAACTTTTTAACGTTTGTCTTTTTTCTTTTGCCGTCAACGTCAACAGTTACAAGCGATTTGTCGGATTTTAAATTTGATGTGATAACTCCTGCGCCCGTATGCGCCTTGTAGCCTAAAATACTGTCGCCGATATAATTATAGTGCGGAGTCTGCACCTTGTTGAAGAGAATTGAGTTTTTAAGCTCTGTCGAATTGCCCACAACTGCACCCTCGCCTACAATGGCACTTCCTCTGATAAATGCACAGTGGCGGATTTCAGCGTCCTTGCAAATAATGAGAGGACCGTTAAGTGATGCGGACGGCGCAACGACGGCGGTTTTTGCAATCCAGATGTCCTCGCCTATTTTGTCGTACTCGTCCTCACTGAGAGTTGCGCCCAATTTCAGAATAAAATCCTTGATTTTAGGCAAAGCCTCCCAAGGATAAACGATACTCTCGAAAAGCTCCTTTGCTATTGTCTGATTATAATCGAAAAGATTTACCGCTTTCAGCTGTTCCATACATATTCCCCTTTATTTTTACTCCGCCGTTTTCGGCGGTTTTGTTATTTACGAATACTGTTTGTTTACTCTGCGTCAAAAAACAGCCATTCGCCCTGTCTGTTTTTGCCTGCCGCAAAATGAATGCTTTTGTCGCCCATTTCTACCTTATAAACAGAAAAGCCGTATGTGCTTTTTGTTTCGGGATCAACTACTATTGCGCAGTCGCCAACTGTCTGCCATTTCTTTAGAAACAAATCGACTCCCTTAATGCAAAAGCTGTCCTTTTGGCTTTTGCCGAGATATTTATATTTTTTCATAAAAATCAACCCTTACTCCTTGATTCCTGCAAGTCTGTCATTAACCTTGTATTTTCTGAAAACACAGCAAACAAGCACTGCGCACAAAATGCCGAAGAGCATACCGCACAAAACGTCCGTCGGGAAATGCACAAAGTTGTAAAGGCGTGAGAAGCCTACAAGTGCAGCAAGTGCAAACGCCGCTGTTCCCCATTTTTTGTTATAGAAAAACAACGCAGTAGCCGCCGCAAATGCAGAGCTTGTATGTCCTGACGGGAAGCTGAAGCTGTTCGGTCTTGATACAAGCATATCAATAAAGCTGTACTCGGGATAATTACAGGGTCGTACTCTGCACACCAGATTTTTGATAACAACCTCACCGAGTAAAAATGACATCACAACAGACACAATCATCGCAACGCCGCAGGCACGCGTCTTTTTAGAAAACAGGCAGGCAACAGAAATCGCAAGCCATATCAAGCCGTATTCGCCTATATGACTTAGTATCGGCATAACGGCGTTTAAAAAATCACACCTAAGGTTTTCATAAATAAACATAAGTATTGAAAAATCAATGCTCGTAATCTGCTCAAAAATATTCAAATAAATCAACCACCTAATTTATTTACAATTATACCACTTTATTCATTTTGTGCAACAGATATGCGATATTTTTATAGCTTTAAAATTATGTTTTATGAAAAATTTTTATTGAGCTTATAAGACAACAAAGAAAAATTCAAAAATTCTTAACCAACCCAAAACAGTTAGAATGTATAATTCAAGGGTATTTTGTCTATTTTGATCGGAGTGATTTTTTTGAGCTACAGGCTTTTAGTAATGGATATTGACGGAACATTGACAAATTCTGAAAAGATGATTACGCAGAAAACTAAATCATCACTTAAAAAAATACAACAGCAGGGCATCAAGGTTGCATTAGCGTCAGGCAGACCTACTCCCGGCATTAAGGCTGTTGCAGACGAGCTTGAGCTTAGCCGTTACGGCGGATTTGTGCTGTCATATAACGGAGCAAAAATAATAGACTGCCGCAGTAACGAGGCTGTTTACAACAGCGTTCTGCCCCGTGAGCTTTTGCCAGAGATTTATAATTTTGCCGTAGAGCATAAGCTCGGTATTGTCACATACGAAAATGCCGGAGCAGTATCGGGCAACGGAGTTGACAAATACATTGAGCTTGAAGCAGGAATTAACGGCTTGCCGATAAAAGAGGTTGACAACTTTGTCCGTTACGTTGATTTTGATGTAAACAAATGCCTTATGACAGCCGACGGTGATTATCTTGCGGCGGTTGAGCCTGTGATGAAAGAAAAATACGGCGACAGACTGAGAATTTTTCGCAGCGAGCCTTATTTTCTTGAGGTTATGCCGCAGGGTATAGACAAGGCAAATTCGCTCAATCACCTTTTAAAGCACCTTAACTTAACTAAGGACGAGATGATTTGCTGCGGCGACGGCTTTAACGACCTTTCTATGATACAGTACGCGGGACTGGGAGTAGCTATGGAAAACGCCCAGCAGTGTGTAAAGGATTCAGCTGACTTTATCACGCTTTCAAACGATAATGACGGCGTTGCATATGTTATCGAGAAGTTTATTTTAAGCTGATAAGAAAGCGCCTGTATTATCACCAAGATTTCACATTCTTTTCACCAAATTTCGCTTGTAATTATCCCAAAACGTGCTATTATATAGTTGGAAGGGATATTGTACTAATACCTAATAAAAAGCAGACAATCTTTGCGGTCTAATTTCCGCAATACTGCGTTGTCGTCCTTGCAAGGCGTCAGCCTTGCGGCGTCCTCCGCCTTGTCTTGCAAAAATTTTCCTCGCAAATATCAGTCTACTTTCTATCAGGAATTAGTATTAACTGTCATCAACGGACAGACACAATGGAGGTGATAAGATGAAATCCGATAAAAAGCCGTCAGTGTTAGTCTGCGTTACAGGTCAGTACGACTGCGACCGACTTATCAGAGAAGGTTACAACACTGCGGTTGAACAAAACCTTGAGCTTCACGTGCTTATGGTTCACAAGCCTATCAGCGACTATGCCTTTTTAGGTGCAGAGGCAGAGTACCTTTACCGTGTTACAAAGGAGCTTGGCAGTGATATGACGCTGATGTTCAGCGACAACCCTGCTCAGACTGCCGTTGACTATGCAAAATCAATTCACGCAAAACAGCTTGTAACAGGTATGAGCGACGGCTCGCCGAACAACTTTGTTTATACAGTAAGCACACTTGCACCACACTTACCGATTAAAATGGTATCAAAGGATAATATTGTTTATACATACGATGTTAAATTTGTCTGACGCCCTTTCTTAGTCAGAGTTAATATAAAATCTATGAGCTGTTACAATAAGCTCCTTAAAAAATCCCACCGAGTTTAGTCGATGGGATTTTTGTCATATAGTCATATATTTTAAATTTCACAAAGTGAGTTATACAGTTCCTTGTTGAATTTCTTTATACATTCTATATATTCTGCAACTCTGACGCAATTTTCTAAATCGTATTCATCAATTCCCTGAAACGCATAAAGCTCGTCATACAATAGACAGCTGCCCTCGATATGAACATAACCAGATGCTAAATCTATACCTATAAATACGGGGCAGTCGTTCCATATGTCCTCTTGATTTTCATAAATCACTTTACTTTTATCATCGCTTCGCAAAATAAAAGCCATAGGGTCGGGAGATTTATCTTTTGGCAATTTTTTCTTTAAAAACTCGTTGTATATGACATTTTCTGAAATTACGTTTTTATATTTCTCATCGGAAAGCTCATCGAGCGTGTATCTGTTTAATAAATACGATAATACTTCATTTCCGCTTTTTCGGTTTGGAGTCAGTTTGTTTTTAAACTGCTTATGAATTTCACACCAGTAATGTAATTTCTCTTTGGTGGGTGCTTCAACTATCATTTGTCATTCTCCTTTGCGGTGTTGATAAAAGCAAAAATCCTTTCGACTATTATAACAGAAGCTTTAAGTTTATAATTCAATTATTCATTATTCATCAGCGAAGCGACTTCATTTTTCATTATTCATTTAAAAGATACTTGAATGAATAATGAATGATGAAGAATGAAAAATGAATAATTATACTATAAACCCCACCCTTGTCCATTCATTTCGGGGTATAGTTTGGTGCTTCAACTATCATTTGTCATTCTCCTTTGCGGTGTTGATAGTGGCTATAAGAAGTCTTTTGATTTCAAGACAATCACTCAATAATGAATTGCTCATTTTATTGTCTATAATTTCTGACATAAATAGCAGTTTTATCCAATATTCAGTTTCTGCGGTTTCTTTCAACGCAATATGCATTTTAGAAATGAAATCAGCTTTGCTTTGACCGTAGTTTACTTCGTTAATATTAGCACCGATACTTGTACCGCTACGAACGATTTGCTTTGATATTAGTGTCCCTTTCTTATTCTTTGCTAAATATTGATATATTTTTACGATTCGTGAAGCAAAAACGATGGATTTATCAATGAGTAAATTCTCTTTCATTTTATACACCGCCTTCTGTTTCATTATAGCAGATACTATTAGTAAAATCAATTATTCATTATTCATCAGCGAAGCGACTTCATTTTTCATTATTCATTTAAAAGATACTTGAATGAATAATGAATGATGAAAAATGAAAAATGAATAATTATACTATAAACCCCACCGACCTAAGCCGATAGGGTTTTCGTTTTGGCCCGCCTGAAGGGATTTGAACCCCCGTTCTTCAGAATCGGAATCTGCTGCGTTATCCAACTGCGCCACAGGCGGAAATATTTATTCTTATTCGGAGCTTTGATACATTTCAAAGCTCCGTTTTTTACTCGTCAGCCATAAGCTCTTCCCACTGCTCGTAGACCCTTTGCTGTTGCTGCTGTAAAGCTTCAAGCTGCCCGGTAAGCTCCATAAGCCTTTCGTAGTCAGAGGCTGCTTCATCACTTTGCAGAAGTGTTTGAATGTTTTCAATCTCACCGTCAAGACGCTCTATTTCTTCCTCTGCTTTTTTAAGCTGTGTTTTACGCTTGCGCTCTAGCGACTGCATAAGCTTTTGCGCCTTGTAGTCGTTTAAAACCGGCTTTTCTTCCCTGACAGACACAGTGCTTTCTGCTGTGCTTATCTGCTTTTTCTTTTCTGTATAAAAATCGAAATTGCCGTTGTAAAATTCCGCTCCCTGCGGAGTCAGGGCAATTATGCCTGTTGCCAGCTTATTTATAAAATATCGGTCGTGGCTGATTATCAGCATTGTGCCGTCATAGTCAAGCAATGTTTTTTCAAGCTGTTCTCTTGATGAAGTGTCAAGGTGGTTAGTCGGCTCGTCAAGAAGCAGAAAATTTCCGCCGGCAAGCATAAGCTTTAATAAGGATACCCTCGCTCTTTCGCCGCCGCTGCTTTTGCCGATGAGCTTAAACACCTCGTCGCCCTTGAACAGAAATCTGCCCAGTGCTGTTCGCACCTGCGTTTGTGTCATAGTCGGAAAAGCGTCCCATACCTCGTCAAGAATAGTTTTGTCAGGACTTAAATTGCTCTGCATTTGGTCGAAATAGCCAACGTCGACATTCGTGCCGAGCTTTACCTCTCCGCTGTCTGAGGAGTACTCACCCGTCAGAATTTTAAAAAGAGTTGTTTTTCCGCAGCCGTTGCTACCTATCAGAAAAATTCTTTCTCCCCTGCGGATATGTAGGCTGACGTTTTCAAAAAGTCTTTTTTCGCCGAAGGCTTTTGACAGATTACTGCACATAAGCACGTCGTTTCCGCTTACTCTGTTCGGCGTAAAGCTGAAATTAAGCGTTTCAAGCTCGCTGTCGGGCGTTACAAGCTGTTCCTTTATTTTGTCAAGCTGTTTTTGCTTGCTCTCGGCTGTGATAAAGTTATGCTCACGTCCCCAGCGTTTCTGCTGGTCGATAATGCCCTGTATTCGGTCGATTTCTTTCAAATCGTTTTTGTACTTGTTTATAACGGCTTCCTGAACCTGTTCCTTTTTTCTGATAAATTCAGAGTAGTTGCCCTTGTAGCACATTACCTTTTTATGCTCAAGCTCGATAGTCTTGTTTGTAACTGCATCAAGAAAATATCTGTCGTGGCTTATTATAAAGACAGCGCCGGTAAAATCCTTGATAAAACCTTCAAGCCACGAAACGGCTTCAATGTCAAGGTGGTTAGTCGGCTCGTCAAGAAGCAAAAGGTTTGCCTTTGACAGCAAAAGCTTTGCAAGGCTCAGCTTTGATTTCTGACCTCCGCTTAAAGCGGCGGTTTTCATATCAAGCTCGTTTTCCGAAAAGCCTAAGCCCTTAAGAGCAGATTTTGCTCTGCTTTTGTACTCAAGACCGCCGTTTCGCTGGAATTTTTCCATAAGCTCTGTCTGTTCAAAAATGAGCCTGTCTAAATCGTCGTTTTGCTTTTCTATTTGCTGTGATAAATATTCAAGGTGCTTTTCCTGCTCGATAAGCTCACTGTAAACGGTTAAAAGCTCGTCATAAACGCTTCTGTCCGAATCTGCGCAGGCGTGCTGTTCCATATAGCCGACAACGGTATCCTTAGATATAAAGACGTTGCCGCCTGTCGGTGACAGCTTGCCGTTGAGTATCTTAAAGAGGGTAGTTTTGCCTGTGCCGTTTGCACCGATAAAGCCGACCTTGTCGTGCGCTTCTATATCGAAAGTAACGTCCTCAAACAGAGTGCGTTCAATAAACGTCATTGTTAAATTATGAACATTAAGCACTGACAAAGCGTTGCCCTCCCTGCTGTCAAGAATTGTCCTAAGCTATTTTACATTAAACTGCGAAAAAGAGCAATAGAAAATTTACAATATGGCTTAAAATTATTGCAAGATAAAGAAAAATTGCAATATCGATTAAAACAAGCGAGATTTTTGTCTGCCTTTTGTCTGCTGTTTTTGCCTGTGCCGATATATACAGCATAAGCGGTATCGGCAATAAGCACTTGACGGCAAAGGCGGCAAGCGGAGCTGAAAACAAAAACTGCATAACGGGGTTTGCCTCAAAAAACCTCTCGGTACTAAGCAAAAAGACGGTGCAAATGTAGTCGATAAAATTAAGAAGATATAAAACTGCAAGACGTGCAAAAACAGCGTTCTTAATTTTGCTGTCAAAAATTCTGCCAAAGCTTTTAAGCATACTATCACCCAACGGTAGTATGCCCTCAAAGGCTCCAATTATCAGCGGTAATTATTTTTGCAACAGCCAGTCAATAGCATTGACAACCTCAATGCCGTCGTAATTGCCAAGGCTGAAGCGGTCAAGCGTTAGCACAATTTTAGGGTAATTGTCGCTTATACTTTTCAATGGTGCTATTTCACGTTCAAAGGTAGACTCCTCTACCATAGAGGCTGTAACCTGATAATAATATACATTGTCGTTTTTTCTTGCTACAAAGTCTATTTCTTTTGAGTCGATTTTTCCTGTTTTAACATCATAGCCACGCCTTAACAGCTCCAGAAAAACTATGTTTTCAAGAGAAAAGCCTAAATCATATTTCTTTCTTGCAAGCAGATGTCTGCGTATGCCGAGATCCACAATATACATTTTTTGCTTAGTTTTTAAAAGCTGTTTGCCGAGAACATCATATTTTTCTGTCGGATAAAATATATAAGGCTCAATCAAGGCATCTAAGTAATCGTCTACAGTATTCTGTGATACCTTTCTGCCGCCTGATGTGATATAGTCTGCAATACTTTTAACAGACACAGGACTGCCGACAGAGCCGGCAAGAAATTTTGATATGTTTTTAAGAAGTGCAATATCATTTATTTTTCGTTTGTTAGGGTCGCTTTCTCTGCGTTTCTGTCGTTCCTCAATATCCTTTACAATTATTGTGTTATAGATGCCCTCTAAATACATATCTATTTTTTCTGTATTGCTGTCAAGCATAGCAACGTAGGGCAGACCGCCGTTTTTCATATATTCTGCAAAAAGCGATTCTTTGTCGCCGCCGTTTTTAAGCTCGTAAAATTCAGCAAAGGAAAGCGGAAGCATATTTATTTCTACGTATCTGCCCGAAAGGAGCGTTGCAAGCTCGCCTGACAGCAAATACGCATTTGAGCCTGTAATATAAATGTCAACCTTATCTTTAACATACAGGCTGTCAACCGCTTTTTGAAAATTCTCTACACGCTGTATTTCATCTAAAAAAATATATGTTGTTTTTTCTTCATTAAGTCTTTCCTTGACATAGCTGTAGAGCGATTTGTAATCTAAAAGCTCCTCGTTTTCCAGCTCTTCAAAGTTGATATAAATAATGCAGTCGTCTGTTATATCAAGTGTTTTTAAATATTCCTGATACATTTTAAGCAAGGTGGATTTTCCGCATCTTCTGATGCCTGTGATAACCTTTATTACCTGTTCGTCCTTCCACTGCCTGAGTAATTCAAGATATTCCTTACGCTGTACCATTATATAACCTCCCATACGGCTATTTCTAATAACAATATTTTACTATATTATATGCATCACGTCAACAAAAAATTCCGAAATCGGAAAATTTATAGTAAATTCCCGTAAAATATTCCGATTTCGGAAAACAATAACCAAATTCGTGAAATATATTCCGAAATCTGAAAATAAGCACAAGGTGTTTATAGCTTATATCCTTATCTTCATTTTTGCGAAAAATATGTATGCACATCCTGACAAAAATATAAATTGCATAATATATAAAAAATTGCTATAATGTAATTTAAAGCGTTTAAAGCTTAGTTATTTTTTGGAAAGGATAATGTAAAATGGCTAAAAAACAATTTAAGTCAGAGTCAAAAAGACTTCTTGATTTAATGATCAACTCAATCTACACTCATAAAGAGATTTTTTTAAGAGAGCTTATTTCCAACGCGTCAGACGCTATCGACAAGCTCTGCTTTATATCGCTGACAGATGACAAGGTGGGAATGACCCGCAGTGACTTTAACATTCAGATTAAAGCCGACAGCGAAAACAGAACGCTCACAATTACCGACAACGGTATCGGTATGAGCAAGGACGAGCTCGAAAACAACTTAGGCACTATCGCTTCAAGCGGCTCTTACAAATTCCGTCAGGAGCTTACAGATGAAAACAAGGACGATGTTGACATCATCGGTCAGTTCGGCGTAGGCTTTTACTCCGCCTTTATGGTTGCAAAGAAAATCACAGTTATCACTAAGAAATACGGTGAAGAGCAGGCTTATAAGTGGGAAAGCGAGGGTGCTGACGGCTACACAATAACAGAATGTGACAAGGACAGCGTTGGTACGCAGGTAATTCTTGAAATCAAGGAAGATACAGAAAACGAAAGCTACAGCGACTTTTTACAGCAGTACAGAATTACCTCGCTCATCAAAAAGTATTCCGACTATATCCGATATCCTATTCTTATGGACGTTTCTCACAGTCACATTAAGGAGGGTACGCAGGACAGTGATAACCCCGAGTATGAAACAGTAACAGAAACCGAAACGCTCAACAGTATGGTTCCTATCTGGCAAAGACCGAAAAAGGACGTTACAAAGGAGGAGTACGAAAAGTTCTATCAGGAAAAGTTCTTTGATATGGCACCTCCTGTTCATACAATAGTAACCTCTGTTGAGGGCGTTGTTACATACAAAGCTCTGCTTTACATTCCGTCAAAAACACCGTATGACTATTACACAAAGGAGTACAAGGCAGGCTTACAGCTTTACCAGAGCGGTGTGCTGATTATGGAAAACTGCCCCGACCTTCTGCCCGAGCATTTCAGATTTGTAAAGGGTATTGTCGATACGCAGGATTTGTCGCTCAACATTTCAAGAGAGCTTTTACAGCACGACAGACAGCTAAAGCTTATTGCACAGAATATTGAAAAGAAAATCAAAAAAGAGCTTGCTTCACTTATGGAAAGCGACAGACAATCTTACGAAAAGTTCTTTACAAGCTTTGGCAGACAGCTTAAATACGGCGTTGTCAGCGATTACGGTATGCACAAGGACGAGCTTAAGGACTTACTTCTGTTCTATTCCTCAACACAGAAAAAGCTCGTATCTCTCTCGGAGTATGTAAAGAATATGAAAGAGGAGCAGAAGTACATCTACTTTGCAACAGGCGAGAGCGTAGACGCTATCGACAAGCTGCCGCAGCTTGAGCTTGTTAAGGAAAAGGGCTATGAAATTCTTTATCTTACAGATGAAATTGACGAGTTTGCTATGCAGTCGCTCAGAACGTATGAGGAAAAGGAAATCCGTTCTGTAAACGACAGCGATTCAGAGGTTTCTGAGGAAAAGACAGAGGAAGAGAAAAAGGACAATGACGGACTTATTACCTTTGTAAAGGAAACGTTAGGCGACAAGGTCAAGGACGTTGTAGTTTCAGCAAAGCTAAAGAGCCA
>JBJEQF010000020.1:14340-16459 GCA_051881615.1 Acutalibacteraceae bacterium
AAACGTTAGGCGACAAGGTCAAGGACGTTGTAGTTTCAGCAAAGCTAAAGAGCCACCCTGTATGCCTTACTGCACAGGGAGGAATCTCGTTTGAAATGGAGAAATACTTCAGTCAGATGGGACAGCCCGGCGCACCAAAGGCAGAGCGTGTGCTTGAGCTTAACGAAGATCATCCGGCAGTTATTGCTATGAAGTCGGCAATCGACACAGACATTGAAAAGGCTAAAAAGTACGCAAGCCTTCTCTACAGTCAGGCACTTCTTATCGCAGGCTTGCCCATTGAGAACCCGTCAGAATACACAGATTACGTTTGCAGTCTGTTTGTTTAAATAACGGCATATTACACCCCGACAGAGAATGAAAGTCACTGTCGGGGTTACTTTTTTATGCGAAAAATGTTTTACATATAATTTGCAGCAACACCCTCGCAGTTTTTACATTGTCGGTCTATACTCAAAAGTGTTCTGAAAAGAATAAAATATTACAGTAAAAACTAAGGAGAGTAACACTATGAAAAGAAAAAGGATTACAAAGTCAGTCCTTGCAGCCGCAATAGTCACCTCTATGATGGCAACAGCAGGATTGCAAACAGCATTTGCCGCAAATGAAACAGCAGGCTTTTCTGCAGAGGACTTAACGCTCCAGCCGGGCAGCAACACAACAGAAATCAACCTCAACTGGTATGCAGACGGCACAATTACAGACGCAAAGGTAAAATTCACAAGCGGTGAAACAACGGTAACAGAGGACGCAGAAGAATCAGCGGCAGTCGAGGGCAAGACAGCCTGCAAGGCAACAGTAAAGGGTCTTACACCCGACACAGCATATACCTACAGCGTTTCGCTTGACGGCGGTAATACATGGTCAAAGGAATACACATACAAAACTCCTGCACAGGGTGACTTCACCTTCGGTTTTGTAGGCGACCCACAGCTCAACAACGGCAACGAGGACAAAAACAGTGCAGTATTCAGCAGTGACAAGACAACAAAGCAGGGCTGGACAGATACACTTAACGCACTTAAAGAGAGAAACGTATCACTTATCGCATCAGCAGGCGATCAGGTAGACGATACAAAGGGCGGCAGCGAGGTTCAGTATTCAGAGCTGTTTTCACCTGAGGTTATGCAGCAGGTACCGTTTGCGGCAGCTGTCGGCAACCACGACCGTCACAACGGATTTTTGTATCACTACAATCTGCCGAATGAGCAGGACGTTTCAGCTATAGTAAACGCAGAAACAACAGCGGCTGCACAGGAGGTAACAACAGCTAAGGGCAACTACTTCTACAGCTACAACAACGCACTCTTTGCAGTGCTTAACGACTCATCATACCCGTCGAGCACAGAGGAAGCAAAGCCGTACATCGAGGCTTTCAGACAGACGCTAAGCAACGCAGTAAAAGCATATCCTGATTACAAGTGGCTGTTTGTTCAGCACCACAAGTCAACTGAATCTGTTGCACAGCACGTAGCCGACAGAGATATTCAGTACTATGTGGAAGCAGGCTTTGAAAAGGTAATGGACGAGTTCAAGGTTGACGTAGTACTTGCAGGTCACGACCACGTATATGCAAGAACATACGCTATGAACGACGGTCAGAGAGTAAGCGATCTTACAAACAGCTACGAAAACCCGCAGGGTACAATATACCTTACCTGCAACACAGGCTCAGGTCTTAAATACTACAACATCTTTGACACAGAAAAGCTCTATGTAAAGGATAACGCAGATTATCCGTATCTTGCAAACGGTCTGAAAGGCTCAGAGGAATATTTAAAGGGCGTATATCCGCTTTCAACAGCAGTAGCACAGCAGGATAAAATCCCGGGCTACACAGTTATCAGCGTAACAGACGACAAGCTGACATTCAGCTCCTACAGCACATACGATAACCCTGCAACAACAGAAATCAACGAGGCTACAGACAGCGTTGATACATTTACAATCTCAAAAACAAAAGCCGTAACACCAACAGAGCCTGAAACAACGGAACCCGAAACAACAGAGCCTGTAGAAACAACAGAACCTGAAACCACAGAGCCTGTAGAAACCACAGAGCCTGAAACCACAGAGCCTGAAACCACAGAGCCTGAAACCACAGAGCCTGAAACCACAG
>JBJEQF010000020.1:16559-38717 GCA_051881615.1 Acutalibacteraceae bacterium
ACAGAGCCTGAAACCACAGAGCCTGAAACCACAGAGCCTGAAACCACAGAGCCTGTAGAAACAACAGAACCTGAAACCACAGAGCCTGTAGAAACCACAGAGCCTGAAACAACAGAACCTGTGACCACAGAGCCTGAAACAACAGAACCTGAAACCACAGAACCTGAAACCACAGAGCCTGTAAGCGAGCTTTCTGATTACATCTATGGTGATGTGAACGGTGACGGCAAGGTTAATGTTAAGGACGCTACAGAAATACAGCGAGCTGCCGCTTCAATAGTAGCACTTTCAGATGTTCAGAGCGTTGCAGGTGACGTAAACAGCGACGGCAAGTGCGATGTGCTTGACGCAACGCTCATTCAGAAGTTTGTTGCAGATTACAAGGTTGAAAAAATCGGCGAAAAAATCCCCGTAAGCCTTTTACCTGCTCTGAATGAACAGTAAAAAATATTACACCATTTCCCCTATGGAACATTTCTAAATATATAAGTCAGACGGCGGAGTGTTAAAAGCTCCGCCGTCGATTTTTTTGCTTTATTATGCTGTTTTTTACGTCAACTCTTTTACTAAATCAATCACCTTTTCCAAATCCTCTGCTGTGCCATAAAGCATAGATTTTGTCTTTTCATCGGGCATATCAAGGTCGGGTACCATTACCGTAACGCACCCTGCACTGCTTGCTGACTGCACTCCGTTTGGCGAGTCCTCAAGTGCCAGACAATCACTTGTTTCAAGCGACAGCGACTGTGCGGCTAAAAGATAGATGTCGGGCGCAGGCTTGCCGTTTTGCACCATATGTGCGCTTATGATTTCATCAAAATATTGCAAAAGCCTTACCCTTTCAAGGTACTGCTTTGCTCTTTCTACAGGTGTTGCGGTGGCAACCGCTGTTTTTATGTTGTTTTCCTTAAGATAGCAAAGCAGAGTATCTGCGCCCTTCTTTTTCTCTATTCCGTTAGCCTCTATGTATTTATCCATAAGCTCAATACGCTTTGCTCTGATTGCGTAATAATCTGCGTTTTCGCCGAAGTATTCCTTTATTCTCTTTATCGCAAAGCTCCTACCCAGACTTCTCATTCCCAATGCGTGAGAAAGCTCCATTGGGTAGCCGAGGCTTTGTGCTGCTTCTATCCAGAATCTGACATACAGCCTTTCGCTGTCGAGCAGAAGTCCGTCCATATCAAAAATAACGCCCTTTATCATATTGTTCACCTGCTTAAAAATAATCATCTTAATATTACCAAAGCTGTGGCAATTTTGCAAATGTTGTGATATAATTTTATAAATTAAATTAAAGGACTGATAAAATGGGAAAGCTAAAGGTTCTTTTTGCCAGAGTTTGCTCTGGCAGCTTTAAAAGAATGTTTATGTATATTGACGAGATTAAAAAGGAAAGCGGAAACAATAAGCTCTATACCTTTGCCGATATGATGTGGTGTATTGCAAGGTACGGCATAGGCTATCTTGAATACAGAGTATTCGGCTTTTGCTATTTAAGGGGCAGTAAAATCCGCAAGACATATATAAAGATGGCTGACAACCTGCTGATGGTGAAAAAGCTTAATAACAGCGAGTACACCCACTTTTTGAGCGATAAGCTCGATTTTAACAACAGATTTCAGAAATATCTCGGCAGAGCCTTTATCGACTTGCATAATGCGTCGGCTGATGATCTGAAAGACTTTTTACAGGATAAGAGCGTTATTTTCTGCAAGGCAGTTTCAAGCTTCGGCGGTCAGGGCATTGAAAAGGTTAATGTATCAGAAATCGCTGATGTAACAAAGTTTTATAACGAGTGCGTCAGAAAGGGTCAGTATAATATAGAGGAGGCTGTAGTTCAGCACAGCGAGCTTAGCCGTCTTAATCCGTCCTCAATAAACACGCTCAGAATTGTGACTATCTGCAAGGACGGCTGTGTGCATCATATGTATACGCTTATAAGAATAGGCAAGGGCAACAGCTGTGTTGACAATATTTCCTCGGGTGGAATGTATGCGCCTGTTGATAAAAACGGAGTTATAACAAAGCCTGCCTTTTGCGACAAGACAGGCAAGCTATACGAGATACACCCTGACACAAGGGCAAGCATTGTAGGCTTTAAGGTGCCTATGTTTGACAAGGCAGTTCAAATCTGCAAGGAAGCGGCACTCAGCATTCCCGAAATGGGATATGTGGGCTGGGACGTTGCGATGACAGAAAACGGCCCTGTGTTTATCGAGGGCAACGAGATGCCCGGCTACGATATGTGTCAGAATTACTACCACATCGGCGACAATAAGTCGGGTTTAAAGCCGAAATTTGAGGAAATCCTCGGAAAAGACTTTTTCAGGAAATAAGAATTCTGCCCTTTCCGTATGATGAAAGTATCGAAAAATACGTTTCGCAGGCGTGGGCGGCCATAAGCGGTGAGTGAGCTATCCCCTTTTCAGAGCCTTGCATAAGAAACTGCGAAAGCGGTGCAAGCTCTGTGCAGAGAGTTGACATAAAAAACAGGATATGCTCAAAATCTGTGTCGCCTGCCTCAAGCACCTGACATACTACAGAAAAATAGTCGTACAGTGAGTAATCAGCGTCGTTTATTCTGAAACGTTTTGTGTAGTAGTCATTGTCTGTATTTGCTATTGAGTACACGCTTTGCAAAAATTCCTTTGACGGCATTTCAAAGGTATCAAATATTTTTAATTTTCCGCCTTTTGTAAGCTTATGAAAGGCGGCTTTTGTTTTTTCTGTAAGATCCGGGTTGTCTTTGATTGCACCGTCCGACAGAAGGTCTATTGTCGTACCGAATTTGCCGAAGCCCCACCTTTCAAGCGGAACAAAGGGGATAAAGTCAAGGCTGTTTACAAGGTTAAAAATTCCGCCGTAAAACGAGCTTGACAGCTTTGCTGTACGCACAGTGTTCGGGCAGGCAAACGTGTAGCAGTAAATTTTGTCGCTGCCAAAGCTCACCGCAAGTCTTGCGCCGATTATGTTTGCACACGCACCTCCCCTGCTGTGACCGCAGATAAGGATTTTGCACCGCCTTTTATCCGCCTTGACAGATTTAAGGTAGCGCAAAAGCTGTTGTTCAATACACGCTGATGAATGCTCAAAGCCGTTGTGATATTCTCCGTTTCCAAGCTCAAAGTTGCTTTGCCACTGACCGGCGGCTGTTCCTCTGATAACGCAAATGACTATTTCTGTCTGCTTTGTTTTCTGATAGCCAAAGGCGGCGGCGCAAACATCCGTATATGCTTTGTAGCCTGATGTTGTTGTGCCCGAAAAGCCGAACCGTTTTAGTGCTGTAGTAACTGCGTTTTCGTC
Source organism: Acutalibacteraceae bacterium (assembly GCA_051881615.1). Lineage (GTDB taxonomy): Bacteria > Bacillota > Clostridia > Oscillospirales > Acutalibacteraceae > CAMFTQ01. Next base: position 19,863 of record JBJEQF010000020.1, read on the forward strand.
ATATGAAGCACAGCACAGCGCACAGCAGGCTGTGGCAAGGTCAAGGTTAAATTGCTGAGGCTTGTCATTAACGAGAGTAAGTCCCCATTTTACGGTACAGCTTAAAACATCAGAGCCGTCCTCATAAAACTGATCGCTTACAAAATTTATCATAGTATCGGTAGGTGTACTGCCGTTTATAATTCTTATCAAAAAAATCACCCTGCCTTAGTATGAACTAAAAAGCAGGGGTAATTCAATAAACATTATTCAATTTTGATTCAGCCTGTCAAAAAGCAAAAGCGTTATCACAGGCCGAGCATAACGGTTGCAAACCAGAAGTAGACGGCAAGCGAAATTGCGTCAACTATAGTTGTGATAAACGGACTTGCCATTACAGCAGGGTCAAAGCCGAGTTTTTTTGCCACCATAGGCAGAGAACAGCCGATTATCTTTGCAAAAAATACGGTTACTACCATAGTCAGACATACAACAAAGGCTACGGGGATAGTTATTGACGTGTTGCCAAGCAGCATTTTGTCAACAAGCATAATCTTTGCAAAGTTAGCCGTCGCAAGCGTTACACCGCAAAGTACCGATACACGAATTTCCTTCCAGATTACTCTGAAAATATCCTTGAACTCAATCTCGTCAAGCGAAAGCGCACGTATTACCGTAACCGACGCCTGACTGCCCGAGTTACCGCCTGTATCCATCAGCATCGGGAAGAATGACGAAAGCACTACCATAGACGCCAGCGCATCCTCAAACGAGGTGATTATCATACCCGTAAAGGTTGCGCTTATCATCAAAAGGAAAAGCCACGGAATACGGCTTTTGAAAAGCTCAAAAACACCGAGCTTCATATACGGCTTGTCGTTAGGAGTAATAGCCGCCATCTTCTGAATATCCTCGGTTGTTTCCTCCTCCATAACGTCCATAGCGTCGTCAATGGTGACAATACCGACAAGTCTGTTTTCCTTATCTACTACAGGCAAAGCAAGGAAGTTGTAGTTGTTAAAGGTATGTGCAACAAGTTCCTGGTCGTCAAGGGTATTGACAGAAAGCACGTTTGTTTCCATCAATTCAGAAACAGTTTCCTCGTCATCCTTTGCAAGCAAAAGAGTTTTTATTGAAATCATACCGATAAGCTGTCTGTTGCTGTCGGTAACATAGCAGGTGTAGATTGTTTCCTTATCAATACCTGTACGGCGGATTCTTTTGATAGCTTCTTCAACCGTCATTTCGGGACGCAGCGTTACGTACTCTGTCGTCATAATAGAGCCTGCGCTGTCCTCGGGGTAATTTAAAAGCTCGTTGATGGTTTTTCTTGTAACAGGGTCAGCCTGTTTCAGTATTCGCCTTACCACGTTTGCCGGCATTTCCTCAATAATGTCAACGGCGTCGTCAAGGTAAAGCTCATCAACAATTTCTTTAAGCTCGCTGTCCGAAAAGCCGTGGATAAGCATTTCCTGCGTGTCCTCGTCCATTTCTACAAATGTTTCGGCGGCAAGCTCCTTGGGTAACATTCTAAACAGCAGAGCCGTTTTTTCGTCCATAAGCTCCTCAAAAATCACGGCTATGTCGTAAGGGTTGAGCGTTGTCAGAATGTCACGCAGAGTTTTGTACTTTTTTTCGGCAAGCAGCACCTTGATAGTTTCAAGGAGCGTTGCAGAATTTTTTTCCATATCATCTTTCCTCCTTTTTTCTTTTTTAGAAAAGGGGTAAGCACATATGGGGAAATCTTTATTTTACGGCACAAAAAAACAGACGCAGAAATGCGTTTCTCTGCTTAGCTATGCCGTATCGCCCCCCATTTGTGGCGGGCCCGCTTCCTGTGTCCATTATTTTCGCCTCGCTTTTTTGTGAAAATAAATGCAAAAGCCAAAGGCTCTGCAATATTAGTTTATCTCAAAACACGGGTGATGTCAACAATTATGCGTTATAATCAAAAGATTTTTTGCTGTGTATATTTTTGCCGTGGTGTGCATATAATGTATTAAAGTAAGCTTCATAAATGAATGAGCTATTATATTATCAGCGGATTCCCGATAAATTATCAGTCGAAAAACGCACACGAAAACTTTTCGTTAATTTACAAAGATTACCAAATAGAATTTCTATTTGATTACCAAATAAAATTGCTAAAAAAGCTTGACAAAGCATTGTATAGGTGGTATAATGACTAAGCTTTGAAGAGAGCGAAAGTAAATATCGCGGGGTAGAGCAGTTTGGTAGCTCGTCGGGCTCATAACCCGAAGGTCGCAGGTTCAAGTCCTGCCTCCGCAACCAAGGAAAAAGGGACACTGTTTTGGTGTCCCTTTTTTGTTTTGCATTATAAGGCAGGACTTGAAGGCGAGCGTTAAGAAAACGCCATTGTATAGCGTTTTTAGCGAGAGCGTTGATGACTTTCTTACTATGAACAAGCCGCATCAAGCTAGGTAGGCATTTTATTTTGTATCAGCCACTGCCTGTGCACCATAAAAAACAAGGCTCGCACTTTTGCAACACCGAATAAGTAAGCTATAATGTAGAAAACGGCGTAACTCAGTAAAATGGGTTACGCCGTTTTCTTGTTTTCGGAAATTGTCAATACAGCTTCCTCGTTTCTACTCCTACGATATTTGCACTGTCTTTTCCAAAAAAATGCTGCGGTTATATGATTTGAATAGGCTATAATCTATTTCCACGGTCTGATTTTGCCGAGCCAGCCCTGTTCTGCCCAGTATTTTCCGTCAAGATATTCGTGGTCATTTTTATGTAGTGAACTCTGCATCATACGACAAAAGTTAAATTTTATTTTAGTAATCAAATTTGTATGTGCCGGTTTTGTATAATCGATCTGTGCAAACTTATGAGATAGCTTTTTCAATTTTCTTGTCAGTTCTGCCTGCTTCTTTTCAGAAAGTTTTTCCCAAACAATATCGCCCATCAATGCTCCGGTGAATATTTCGATTTTTGAAATTCCCCACCAAGATAAACTGTGCTTGATATCCTTTGCCGCAGATTTTGCTCCCGAACCCAAGCATTGCGTAATAATCACCGCCCGCTTTCCAAACATCTCAGGGGCAGGACGGTGGGGCATCCAGCGGTATGCGAAATGGTCGAGCAATGTTTTCATTGCACCTGTGCAGTGAAATACATAGGACGGAGAGGTCATAACAATCAAATCCGCTTCTAAAAGCGATTTATCAATTTTCATAATGTATTCTGCGTCTTTGCAGGTATTTTCGCCTTTTAGTATACAGTTTGTGCAGCCTTTGCAGAAATTCGGACAATCCTTTGGAAGATAATATTCCGTAATATTTGCTTTATCTTTAAACTCTGCTAAAAACATCTCTTTCAAACGGAATGTTACACCGTGCTTTTCTGTTCCGTTTATTACACTAATATTCATTCTCTACGCCTCCAAAATATCGTGGAGAATTTGCGTATTCCACACTTTGCGGTTTTCTTTTTTTCTCAAATCAATACCCATCAGCTTTGATACTGTGTCATTTCGCAGAAACGTCTGCTGCATTACAGTAATCAGACAAAAAGTTTTTCTTCGGACACTCTGTTCATCAAGGTCAGGACGGCAGGCTGCAACCAGCGGCAGATATGCCGCATAAGCTCTGTTTGTATTGTCATCATCCTTCGGCATCTGCATATCGGTAAGAACAGAAATTCTTGATACAGCATAATGTTCAAACAGAAAATCAAGCGTTATATTGCCGAGATACTCCAATTTTTCAAAAGGTGTCAGTCCCTCTGTTTTCTCCCGTATATGCTGAAAATTTTCTACAACCTCGTTTATCATACGCTCAACACATATTTCAATGAGGTTATCCTTATTTCTAAAATGATAATTGACAAGCCCTAACCCAACATCTGCTCTTTTACATATTTCACGAACTGTGATTTCTTCCAAATGCTCACCGTTTTCCTCGATAAGTTTAATTGTTGACTGTATTATTTTTTCTTTGTTATCCATATTAAAGCTCCTATTGAACATTGTTCATCTTTATTATACTGAACATTGTTCAATAAGTCAAGGGAATACGGGAATATTTAAACGACTGTGAAATTCTATATTTCAACCAAAAACGGCACAGCCTTTCGACTGTGCCGTAATTTTATTAGTTACTTTCAACAGATAATTATAAATTACTCGTTGATAGCGATAACTGCACCTGAACCTACTGTTCTGCCGCCTTCACGGATAGCAAAACGCAGACCAACCTCGATAGCGATAGGAGTGATAAGCTCAACATCCATCTCTACGTTATCGCCAGGCATACACATTTCTGTACCCTCTGGGAGAGAAATTGTACCTGTAACGTCTGTTGTTCTGAAATAGAACTGTGGACGGTAGTTGTTGAAGAACGGTGTGTGACGGCCGCCTTCGTCCTTTGTTAATACGTAAACCTGACCACGGAACTTTGTGTGTGGGTGAATTGTACCCGGCTTAGCAAGTACCTGGCCACGCTCGATCTCATCTCTCTGAACACCACGGAGAAGTGCACCAACGTTGTCGCCTGCTTCAGCGTAATCAAGGCTCTTTCTGAACATTTCAAGACCTGTGATAACAACTTTTCTCTTCTCTTCTGTAAGACCAACGATTTCAACTTCTTCAGAAGTCTTAACCTGACCTCTTTCAACTCTACCTGTAGCAACTGTACCACGACCTGTGATTGTGAATACGTCCTCAACAGGCATAAGGAATGGCTGGTCAGCCTTTCTCTCAGGAGTTGGGATGAACTCGTCAACAGCCTTCATAAGCTCGTGGATGCAAGCATACTCAGGAGCAGCAGGATCTGTTGATGTGCTTGTTAATGCGAGGTAAGCAGAACCCTTAATGATTGGTGTATCGTCGCCCGGGAACTCGTACTCGTTAAGAAGCTCACGGATTTCCATCTCTACTAACTCAAGAAGCTCTTCGTCGTCAACTTGGTCAGTTTTGTTCATAAATACTACGATGTAAGGTACACCTACCTGACGTGAAAGCAGGATGTGCTCTCTTGTCTGAGGCATAGGACCGTCAGCAGCAGAAACTACGAGGATAGCGCCGTCCATCTGAGCAGCACCTGTGATCATGTTCTTTACATAGTCAGCGTGTCCCGGGCAGTCAACGTGTGCATAGTGACGTGTTTCTGTCTGATACTCAACGTGAGCTGTGTTGATTGTGATACCACGCTCTCTCTCTTCAGGAGCCTTATCAATGTTAGCGTAATCAACGAAATCAGCTTCGCCGTTTAAGTTGAGAACCTTTGTGATAGCAGCTGTAAGAGTTGTTTTACCGTGGTCAACGTGACCGATTGTACCAATGTTTACGTGTGGCTTATTTCTTTCGAACTTTTCTCTTGCCATTGGAAATTTCCTCCTTTTATTTGTAAAAGAAACTTTTACTATTTTGTAATTATTTTACCAAATAAATTCCGCAAATGCAATACATTTTTGAAATTTTATCAGTCTTTCTTAGCTCTTGCGCTCATAATTTTTTCGGCAATATTTCTTGGTACCTCAGCATAATGGCTTGGCTCCATAACATACTGACCGCGTCCCTGTGTCTTTGAACGCATATCGGTAGCATAACCGAACATTTCTGAAAGCGGAACGTGAGCTGTGATTCTCTGTGCGCCGTTGTCGGCCTCCATACCCTGAATCATACCACGTCTGGAGTTAAGGTCGCCGATAACGTCGCCCATATACTCCTCAGGAACGATAACAGAAACCTTCATAATAGGCTCTAAAAGTACAGGATCAGCCTTTTTCATAGCCTCTTTGAAGGCCATTGAACCGGCAATTTTAAATGCCATTTCTGATGAGTCAACCTCGTGGTAAGAACCGTCATAAAGCTCTACCTTAACGTCAACTACATTGTAGCCTGCAAGTACGCCGTTGAGCATTGCGCCCTGAATACCTGCGTCAACAGCAGGGATGTATTCCTTTGGAATAGCACCGCCGACTACAGAGTTTACAAACTCGTAGCCCTTTGTCGGGTTAGGCTCTACGTTAATCTTAACGTGACCGTACTGACCCTTACCGCCTGACTGTCTTGCATACTTCTGATCAACAGAAGCCTTTGCACGGATTGTTTCTTTATAAGCAACCTGTGGCTTACCGATGTTAGCCTCTACCTTAAATTCACGCAGAAGTCTGTCAACGATAATCTCAAGGTGAAGCTCACCCATACCGGCGATAATTGTCTGGCCTGTTTCTTCATCTGTATAAGCCTTGAAGGTCGGGTCTTCCTCAGCAAGCTTTGCAAGAGCAATACCCATCTTCTCCTGACCTGCCTTTGTCTTTGGCTCGATAGCTACACGGATAACAGGCTCAGGGAATTCCATTGATTCAAGGATAACAGGGTGCTTCTCGTCACAGAGAGTGTCGCCTGTTGTTGTATTTTTAAGACCAACGGCAGCAGCAATATCACCTGCATAGCAAGTGTCGATATCCTTTCTGTCGTTAGCGTGCATCTGAAGGATACGGCCCATACGCTCGTTGTTGTCCTTGGTAGAGTTATATACAGTTTGTCCTGCATTAACTATACCTGAGTAAACTCTGAAAAAGCAGAGCTTACCAACGAATGGGTCAGTAGCAATCTTGAATGCTAAAGCAGAGAACGGCTCTTCGTCAGAAGCGTGTCTGCAGGTTTCCTCTTCTGTATCAGGGTTAATACCCTTGATAGCAGGAATGTCTGTCGGAGCAGGCATATAGTCAACGATTGCATCCAGAAGCTTCTGAACACCCTTGTTACGGTAGGATGTACCGCAGGTTACAGGCACCATATCGTTAGAGATAGTTGCCTTACGGATTGTTCTCTTAATTTCTTCGATTGTCAATTCCTCGCCGCCGAAGTACTTTTCCATAAGCTCCTCGTCCTGCTCTGCAACAGCCTCGATAAGCTCATCGTGATACTTGTTAGCGATTTCAATCATATCTGCAGGGATTTCTTCTTCTCTCATATCCTTACCGAGGTCGTCATAGTAAACCTCAGCCTTCATTGATACAAGGTCAACAATTCCCTTAAATGTGTCTTCACTACCGATTGGCAGCTGAATCGGAACAGCGTTACATTTTAATCTGTCCTTCATCATCTGAACAACTCTGTAGAAGTCAGCGCCCATAATGTCCATCTTGTTTACATAAACCATTCTCGGAACGCCGTAATTGTCAGCCTGACGCCAAACTGTTTCTGACTGTGGCTCAACGCCGCCCTTAGCGCAAAGAACTGTTACAGAACCGTCAAGTACACGAAGTGAACGCTCAACCTCTACTGTAAAGTCAACGTGACCCGGAGTATCGATGATGTTGATTCTGACATTCTTGTTGTTGCTGTCCTTCCAGAAACAAGTTGTAGCAGCAGAGGTAATTGTAATACCTCTCTCCTGCTCCTGTACCATCCAGTCCATAGTAGCGCCGCCCTCGTGGGTTTCGCCTATTTTATGGTTGATACCTGTGTAGAACAGGATACGCTCTGTTGTAGTAGTTTTACCGGCATCGATGTGAGCCATGATACCGATGTTTCTTGTTTGTTCAAGAGATACCTGTCTTGGCATAAAATCCTCCTTAATAGACTTGACACGATAATAATATAATTACCATCTGTAATGTGCGAAAGCCTTGTTTGCTTCTGCCATCTTGTGTGTATCGTCACGCTTTTTAGCTGCGCCGCCTGCACCGTTGACAGCGTCGAGAATTTCACCTGCAAGTCTTTCCTTCATTGTTCTTTCACTACGAAGTCTTGAGTAGTTTGAAATCCAACGTAAGCCTAAGGTCTGTCTTCTTTCAGGTCTAACCTCCATAGGAACCTGATAGGTAGCACCGCCCACACGGCGAGCCTTAACCTCTAAAACAGGCATTACGTTTTCCATAGCCTGCTCAAAAACCTCAAGCGGGTCTTTACCTGTCTTTTCTGAAATGATGTCAAAAGCACCATAAACGATTTTCTGGGCAACGCCCTTCTTTCCGTCATACATAATGTTGTTGATAAGACGGGTAACTAACTTTGAGTTGTAAACCGGATCCGGCAAAACATCACGTTTTGCGATTGAACCTCTTCTTGGCACTTTACTTCCCTCCTTCACAATATTTGAGATATCATAGGTACTCGAAAGCGACAAACTCCCGTATGCCGACACAGAGGCTCATACAATATATATAAATATATAAAAGCATCTGTATTGCATTACAGTTACATTAAATTACTTAATTAACTTAGGGTAGTCAGTCAATTTCTTATTTACCTGCCTTTGGACGCTTTGCGCCGTACTTTGAACGAGCCTGCATACGCTTAGCAACACCCTGAGCATCTAATGTGCCTCTGATGATGTGGTAACGTACACCAGGTAAGTCTTTAACACGGCCGCCTCTGATAAGAACAACGCTGTGCTCCTGCAGATTGTGACCAACGCCCGGTATATAAGAACTAACCTCGATACCGTTTGAAAGTCTTACTCTGGCAATTTTTCTGAGAGCTGAGTTAGGCTTCTTAGGTGTAGCAGTTTTAACTGCTGTGCAAACGCCTCTCTTCTGCGGTGAGCTTTGCTCAATAGAACAGTTTTTCTTTGAGTTCCAGCCTACCAAAAGAGCAGGAGCCTTAGCCTTTTTCTCGGAAACATCTCTGCCTTTACGTACTAATTGGTTAAAGGTTGGCATATTTTTCCTCCTTTCCCGAAATATAAGAAATTGAATTTATGTTAAAGGATAAATTTAGTTTACCCTTTTAACAGCAAAATATATTTATTAAAAATATACATAAAAAGAGTAGTAAAATTCAGTGCGTAGAGCACTTTTAACAACAGATTTTGCCACTCTCCGTCAAGTGTTAATCATAACACAAATCGCACTGTTTTGTCAACATTTTTTTGCGGTGCAAAGCAAAAAAGCAAATTCCCAAAGTAAATTCCACAGTGGAATTTAAATTTGCATTCAGTCTGAGAATTTACGTTTTTATTAAGTTAATATTATGTAAATTGCTGTTAAGCGTGATTTCCGGAACAGCTAAGCTTTTCAAAAATTCACACAAGATATTGCAGTTAATCGCACTAAATCATTGTCTTGCGTACAAAAGATACTCGGGATTTAGTTCAAAGTTTGGTTTATCATCAATCATATAAGCCAAAGGACTTGTTTTTTCTTTTAACCTTGCGAGCAAATCGGGAACAGCCTTAAGCTTTTGCCTGCAATAATCGGCGCTTTTACTATCGCCGGCTTTTTCATAAAGCGAAATACCGATTATAAGTTTTTTGCAATAATCGTTGTATTCATCTATAGAATATGGCGCTTTGCTTATTGCTTCAAGCTTGTAGTTTATAAACGCTTCAAAGTCGCCCTCCTGATAAGCCTTTAGCGCCTTTGCGCTGTAGGCAAGCGACACGTTTTTGTTGCTTGATAATATATCATCGGCAATTACATTCAGCTTGTCAACACTATCCTGTTGAGGTAAAAGATTAACCTTTGCCATAGTATTTCCGTTGTAAATACTTAATGCAATCTGTGGTGAAAAATATGCGTCAGCAAATAATGCTACAGAAAAATAAATGCAAAGTGCCGAAATTACAACCAACACTGTTGCAAAAATCGGTTTTTGCTTTTTGTTTAGCACTATTCTTTTGCCGACATTTGTGTTCATTGATAATAGAAGAATAAAAAACATAGACAGAAACTGCAGGTTAAAATCAAAAAGACCGTGAATTAGAATACAAGCAATTATCAGCCTGTTTGTCATTGAGGTTGATTTTGAAAAGATTGTGCGAAATACTGCCGTCAAAAGCAACGCTGTCGGCAACCAACCGATGTCAAGCAATAGCTGCAGTACATCGTTATGAATAAATTTAACGGAATAAACACCTGTCTGAATTTGACTTTGCATAAAGTAATAACCGTCATAACCTAAGCCAAACGGATTTTGCAAAATAAGCGGTAATGAATCTTGATAATACAGCAGACGTCCTACAAGCGTACTTTCTGTAAATGATAATGTAAGAAATCGTCCGAATGTTGACATGTCACCTGTAACAAGCACATAGGCTACAGCTGCGCCTACCAAGAGGAGCAAAACCGATATAATTGAAATTCTGACTTTTTTTGATTTGTTGATAACAGCAATTACAATCAAGGCTGCTACGCAAAGTACAAACGCAGTTCGTGAGCCTGTTGCAAGCAATCCCAGCATAAGAACCACAAACAAAACAGTATCAATATTTGACAGCTTGTCCTTTGTAAGTGTAATTATGATGCCAAGCAATAAGAGCAGCGCAAAGGTATTTGGATATTGAAAAAATCCTGCTAATCTGCTCGAAACAGTAAAGTAATCAGTAAAAGCAGGTATAAAAGACAATGCAAACGAAAGCACCGCCATAACCGCTGAAGCATAAGGTATGGCAGATAACAACGATTTCTTTTTATTGTCATCAAATTGCATTATGCACATCACAAAAAGCAACAGCGGTAAAAATTTAAAAAATCCGAAAACAGCCATACCCTTGTCCACAGCCCACAAAAAGGTTAAGGCATAAAACAGCACTATGCAAAGCACGGCTAAGCTTTCTATTGAGAGAAAGACAGACAGCTTTTTGTTTTTATTATACAAATAAACAAGATACACACACAATGCAACGGACGAAACACAGGATAGCCACTCATAAAAAAGTCCTGTTGCAAAAAGTGAAAACACGAAAAAACATTCAAGAAAACCAATATTCTTAAGCTTACTATCTAATTTGCTGAAAATAGAGAACACCCCTTTATAACCTATAAACCAAGCTAAATATTAAATTATATAAATCTCACCAAAACACTCCGCCGAGTATAGCGGAGTGTTTGTTGTTCTAATTATTTTTACTTACCGATGTCAAGTCCTGTGTCAATGCCTGCTGTGTACTTCTGAATAGCCGTTACGTCGTTTACATTTACCTTGCCGTCTTTGTTTACATCAGCTGCTTTTTTCTGCTCGTCTGTGAGTGTAACGAGTGATGCGGCTGATTTTTGAATTATTGTTGCGTCTTTGATATTGATTTTGCCGTCGCCGCTGACATCACCGCTTTGCTGTTCGCCGGACGGCTCTGTTGGGTTAGGCTCTGTTGGGTTAGGCTCTGTCGGTAAATTGCTTGAGTTTATGTTGATAAATTTAAACCCATTTTCAGTAGCGTAATCTTCAGCCGCAGTATCTTCATAGCCTTTTATTGTAAAACCATCAATTTTTAGGGTAGCAAATCTGCCAGAATCATCAGCCTCCTCGCTCGTTTCAAAACCTAAGGCGAACTCATCAATTGACTTAACAGTAGAAGGAATCTCAACTTCTAAAAGTGATGTGCAGTTAAAAAACGCCTTATAAACTATTTCTGTAACAGAAGAAGGAATATCTACATCTGTAAGGCTTGTGCAGCCGTAAAATGCATAACTACCAACACTTGTAACGCTGTCGGGGATTGTTATGCTTTCAAGGCTTGTGCAACCATAAAATGCTGCATCACCAATGCTTGTAACGCTGTCGGGGATTGTCACGCTTGTAAGGCTTGTGCAACCTAAAAATGCATACCCGTCAATGCTTGTAACGCTGTCGGGGATTGTTATGCTTGTAAGGCTTGTGCAGCCACTAAATGCATCCATGCCAATACTTGTAACGCTGTCGGGGATTGTTACACTTGTAAGGCTTGTGCAGCCGTAAAATGCACAAACGCCAATTTCTGTTACGCTGTCAGGGATTTTTATGCTTGCAAGGCTTGTGCAGCCGTAAAATGCATAATAGCCAATGCTTGTAACGCTGTCGGGGATTGTTATGCTTGTAAGGCCTGTGCAGTCGGAAAATGCACTATTACTAATACCTTTTGTACCGTCTTTTACTGTGATGTTAGTATTCTGCGGCATTTCACCTTTGTATGTGTACAACACCTTTCCGGCATATACAACACCGTCAGGCTGATTATCATACCATGCCGTATTTTCAAATGCACCATAGCCAATCTCTGTAACGCTGTCGGGGATTGTTATGCTTGTAAGGCTTGTGCAGCCGTGAAACGCACCACCGCCAATGCTTGTAACACTGTCGGGGATTGTTATGCTTGCAAGGCTTGTACAGCCGAAAAATGCAGAATTGCCAATGCTTGTTACCTTTTTGCCGTCAAGCTCTGACGGAATAGTAAGCTCTGTCGCACTGCCTGTGTAGTCTGTGATTTTAATTTCGCCGTTATCGGTTAGCTTATATTCAAGACAAAATTCTACAGGCAAATCACCTAAGCTGATAAATTCAAAGCCGTTGTCGTTAGCATAGGTTTCAGCCGCTGAGCCTAAGTAGCCGGTAATTGTGAAGCCGTCAATTTTGACCTCATTGTGTTCATCATCATAGTAGTAACCAAATGCATTGACGCCAATATATTTAACACTTGCTGGGATTGTTATGCTTTCAAGGCTTGTGCAGTCTTGAAATGCGTAATTGCCAATTTCTGTAACACTCTTGGGGATTGTTATGCTTGTAAGGCTTGTGCAGTTGTAAAATGCACTATAGCAAATTTCTGTAACGCTGTCGGGGATTGTTATGCTTGCAAGGCTGGTGCAGTCGTAAAATGCACTATTGCCAATGCTTGTAACACTGTCGGGGATTGTGACACTTGTAAGGCTTGTGCAGTCGGAAAATGCAGCATAGCCAATGCTTGTAACGCTGTCGGGGATTGAATATGAAGAAGAATTTTTACCTGCCGGGTAACAAACAAGTGTTTTTACCTCTTTGTCAAACAAAACTCCGTCTATTTCTGTATAACTCTCATTTTTGCTGTCAACATAAATATTAGCAAGGCTTGTGCAGCCGGAAAATGCCCAATAGCCAATTTCTGTAACACTGTCAGGGATTGTTATGCTTGTTAGGCTTGTGCAGTATTCAAATGCACCATAGCAAATTCTTGTAACGCTGTCGGGGATTGTTATGCTTGTAAGGCTTGTGCAGTAGATAAATGCAGCATCACTAATACTTTTTGTACCATCTTTTACTGTGATAGTAGTATTCTGCGGCATTTCGCCTTTGTATTCGTACAACACCTTTCCGACATATACAACACCGTCAGGCTGATTATCATACCATTCCGTATTTCCAAATGCACCATAGCCAATTTCTGTAACGCTGTCGGGGATTGTTATGCTTGTTAGGTTTGTGCAGTCGGAAAATGCATAATCGCCAATGCTTGTAACGCTGTCGGGGATTGTGACACTTGTAAGGCTTGTGCAGTCATCAAATGCATAATCGCCAATGCTTGTAACGCTGTCGGGGATTGTTATGCTTGCAAGGCTGGTGCAGCCGTCAAATGCAGCAAAGCCAATGCTTGTGACGCTGTCGGGGATTGTTATGCTTGTTAGGCTTGTGCAGCCATAAAATGCATCATCGCCAATGCTTGTAACCTTTTTCCCGTCAAGCTCTGACGGAATTGTAAGCTCTGTCGCACTGCCTGTGTAGCCTGTAATTACAGCAGTGCCGTCACCATAGTCATAGTACTCAAACTCGCCGCTTGTTTCACCTGTGCTGACAGCCTGTGTTTGTGCCGCCGAAGCCGTAATCGGGGCTATCACCGCTGTGCTTAACAGCATAACCGCTGCAAGACAGGTTGATATTGCCTTTTTAAATTTCGTTCTCATTGTCTGTTTCCTCCTATAATAAAAAATCCATACCCAAAGCCACGCAAAATACGCATAGCTTTGATTGCTGTGAAATAAATATTAATCACTATAAAAGCATATTTTAACAGAGGCGATTTATTCCGTAATAAAGTGCTCGCTAAATACGGTGATAAATTTACAATTTTTTCACAAATTTATTCTATCACATTAAATATTAAAATGCAATAAATATATTAAATTTTTTACTTGTCCATAATGAAAAAATCAAGCCGAAAAGCTTTATAAAAAACTTTTCGACCTGACTTTAGTTTTGCTTGTTTTTTATTGTTCGGTATTTTACATCTTTGGTCATTATCGGCTAAAAGCGACAGGCTATATATTAAACCTTATTGCAGGGTCATACTGTGTGCCGTCAAACCAACATTCAAAGTGCAGATGTGCGCCGAAGGAATTACCCGAATTACCGATATAGCCTATAATTTCGCCGGCCTTAACAGCTTCTCCCTCACTTACCGCTACAAGACTGCAATGTGCATAAAGTGTAGCAAAGCCGTTGCCGTGGTCTATCATAATATAGTAGCCCCAGCCGCCGCCCCAGCTGTCATAACTGTTTGCAATCTGAACCGTGCCGTCAGCCGCCGCTACGATGGGACTGCCGTAGGCACTGCCGTTGCAGGCAATATCAAGTCCCTTGTGTCCTCTTGAATCGCCCCAGTATGAGGTGATTATATGACATTCGGGAGCAGGCCACGTGTATTTGGAAGCATCGCCCGACGCAGATGAAACCGTTGTGCCGTTTTGTGCAACGTACTGTGAGTGCCACTGCGACAGCTTTTCTGACAATGCGCTTTGCTCTTTTTCTGCCTCTTGCTTTTGCTTTTCAAGCCTTTCGGTTTCGCCCTTGAGCTTTGCTATTGTGCTGTCACATTCCTTCTGAAGCACCGCAAGCTCATCTCTTTGCTTGCTCAGCGTTTCCTTTGCTTTTTCTACCTCTGCCCTGTCAGACTTTACCTTATCACGCTTTTTGTTAATATCCGCAAGCGAAGCTTTCAGCTCATCTATAAGCTTTTTGTCCTGTCGGCTGAGTGACTTTATCAGATTTGCCTTGTCGATAAAGTCTGTAAAATCCTTTGCACAAAGCAAAAGCTCAAGCGTAGAGGCTTGTCCTGCCATATAGATTGTTTTGATTCTTGTTCTTAACAGCTCGTAGTCCTCTTCTATCTGCGCTTCAAGCCTTTTAACCTCGTCAGACAGCTTTTCAATTTCATCAGTGTAAAGCTCAATAGTTTTATTCTTTACGTCAATCTGCTCCTGAATTGAATCTATTTTCGCCTGCAGTGCGATCCTCAATTCTTCCTGCTGTGCAGTGTCCTGTCTTGCTTTGTCAAGCGCCTGATTTATCTCTATCTGTGCCGCTGTCAGCTCGTCACCCTTTTCACGCAGTGACTCTAAATCCTCATTGACAGCCGTCTGATCTGCCGTTTCTTCGTCCTGATTTTCAACGGCAAACGCACTTGATGAAAATGCAATCACCGCCGACAAGGCTATGCAGAGTGTGCAGTTTATAATTCTTTTAATCTTCACGTCAATCACTCTTTGTCAAAATTTATTTCATCTGCTCAAAGCATTTTTTGAACACTTCGATTACGTAATCCACATCATCATCGCTAAGCGTTGTGTTAAGCGGCAGCGTAAGCTGATTTTTGTGCATATCGTAAGCGTTGGGGTAATCTGCTATATCAAAGCCGAGCTTTTTGTATGCTGTGAGCATCGGAAGCGGCTTATAATGCACGTTGCAGGCTACGCCGTTTTCTGCCATAAGGCTGTAGAATTGATTTCTGTACTCTGCGTCCTTACCTATAAAGCGGACAAAATACAGATGGCCGCTGCTGCGGTGATTTTCGTCAGCGTGGCTTAACACCTCTACGGGGTAATCTTTAAGAGCATTATTATATTTGCCGATAATCTCGTGACGTCTGTCAATTATCTTTTCATATCTGTCAAGCTGAGATACTCCGAGTGCTGCTAAAACATCGGGCATATTACACTTGTAATTTGTATCAACTATATCGTACTCCCACGATGAGCCATTATTCTTTGCAAGTGCGTCCTTAGTCTGACCGTGCAGTGAGTACAGCATATACTGCTTATACAAATCGTCATTATCTATGAAATCTGCTTTTTTCCACACAGCCGCACCGCCCTCGGCAGTTGTTAAATTCTTTACAGCATGAAAGCTAAAGCAGGTAAAGTCGGCAATTTCGCCCGATTTTTTGCCGTTTCTGACAGCACCGAGCGAATGTGCGCCGTCAGCCATAACGATTATTCTGCCAAAGCGTTCCTGAATTTCGTTTGTCGGTCTGAACAGCTGTTTTTTATTTTCAACAGCCCCATAAACTCTGTCATAGTCGCAGATTATTCCTGCTATATCAACAGGGATAATAACCTTTGTCTTTTCTGTTATTGCAGCTTCCATTTTGTCATAGTCCATTTCAAAGCTGTCCTTGGCACAATCAATGATAACAGGAGTTGCTCCCACGTGACAGACAACAGAGGCAGTCGCCGTATATGTGTAGGACGGAACAATAACCTCGTCGCCCTCGCCCACACCTAAAATACGCAGCGTCATTTCTGCGCTTGTCGTCTGTGAAGAAAGACAGGCGGCACCGCCGCAGTTGCAGAAGTCTTTGATTTTTTGCTCTAACAGCTTTGTTTTCGGTCCTGTCGTAATCCAGCCTGACCTTAAAACCTCAACAACCGAGTCGATTTCTGCCTGTGTAATATCCGGCGGAGAAAACGGAATTTTTCTTTTTTCTTCCATTACTTAGCACTTCCTTACGGTAATAGTTGCTGTAATTTTTTAACATATCAATTTATTATACTACCTTACGCTGATAATGTAAAGCGTTTGATATATTTTTGATAAAAATTGCTGAAAAATCACCGAAAAAATAAATCAACCGCACAATTTGCAAAACTCAATCGTGCGGATAGTTTTTATTTATTCTCGCTCTTTCTTTTCATAATATATTTGTTTTTTGTCGCTATTCCGCCCCTTATGTGGCGCTGTGCCTTGTTTATTTCAAGTATCTTTTTAACCTCTCTGTATAAGACGGGATTGACGCTTTTGAGCCGCTGGCTCACGTCCTTATGCACAGTGCTTTTGCTTATGCCGAATTTTTTGGCTGTACCTCTGACTGTTTCTTTATTTTCTATTATGTATTCGCCAAGCTCTATTGCACGTTCTTCGACTATGCCTTTCACAATAACCCCTCCATAGCTGTTTGTAAATCTATATGCCGCTTGGTCGGTCAGTATTCAACAGCTTTGAAAGAACAGTGCAAACTATCGGCAGAAGTCCCGACAACGGTGATTACAGGCACTTTTTGTAATTTGTATAAATCTCATAATTTTTTGCTGAATACAAAGAGAATATTGTTCATCATATTGACTTTTTGTCCATTCAATGTTAATATTTTCAGAGTAGAGGTAAGAATGTTTTTCCGATATTAAATACATTTCAGTACGGAGGTTTTATTATGAATATCCGGCATATAAAAAAATCAGCCGCCCTTTTACTGTCTTTTCTGATATTGTTATCCTGTACCCTCACAGGAGCTTATGCACAGGAAAGCATCACAGTTCCCGAGAGTGCAATATACTCACAGCAATACCCCGACGCTTACAAAGCTATAGTAATGGGCATTGAAAATATGCAGACAGAAATTAATTTAGCAAATGCAAACGTACCGAATAAAAGCATAGACGGTCAAGCTCTGATTTCTTATATTTATCAGGAGGTTCTCGACGAAAATCCGCAGCTTTTTTATGTTGATATCTCACAGGGCTACTCCTACAGCGTCAACTATAAGAATGTGACAAAGCTGCACCTGTCATATACAACAGACAACGCTGCGATTGACGAAATGAAGCGGGAATTCGAGTCGTTATCTCAAAAATATTTATCACTTATAAGCGACGAAATGACCGACTTCGAAAAAGCTCTTGTTATTCACGACGCAATCGTCTTAAACTGCGAATATGATGAAACGCTGGGCAAGGCTGAGAATGCTTTTAACGCTTACGGAGTTTTCAGCAACGGCGTTGCAGTGTGTCAGGGATATTCTTATGCGTACAAGTATCTGCTTGAAAGGCTCGGCATTGAATGTCACATTGTGTCAAGCATATCAATGAAACACGCATGGAACATAGTTAAGATAGACAACGACTATTACCATGTTGACGTAACGTGGGACGATCCGGTCCACGATAAGCTGGGCAGAGTTGAGCACACCTATTTTCTTCTGAGCGACGAAGAGATACAATCGGGCAACAAGCCACACACAGGCTACGGCAGCAGTCACCCTGCCACAAACGACAGATTTGACAGCTATTTTTGGAAAAACGTTTCAAGTGCGTTTAATTACAGTAACGGCGATTGGTATTACACAGATACGTACGGCAATATATATAAGGGCACTACCGAGAATATGCAGGAAACCGTTCTGCTGACCGTAACCGACAAATGGTATGTAGGAAGCTCAGGCAGATATTATACAGATAAATTCACAAAAACTGCACTGCACAACGGATATTTGTACTATAACACACCCGATTATGTGAAAAGGATAAGTCTGCAAAACAGTCAGGAAGTACAAATTGTATATACAAACACCGATAATTCGGCTCATTTATTTGCAATAACAAAAAAGCTTGACGATGTGATGTACACATCTCTTTTGTCGGACTACAACGGCTATGATAATGTGATAATCTTGTACGATTTATCAAAAGAAGAACCGCAGCCGTCTGTGGAAGCAACTTCAGAACCTACATCTACCCCTGACGAGCCGACTACAGCAGTACCTGAGGCTACTCCCGAAGAGCCGACAACAACTGCCCCTGTTACAGAGCCTACAGAACCGACCACGACCGCTCCTGTAACAGAGCCAACCGAACCTACCACGACCGCACCTGTTACAGAGCCAACAGAACCTGCTACAACTGCTCCAGTTACAAAACCGACAGAACCGACTACAACCGCACCTGTTACAGAGCCAACCGAACCTACCACGACCGCACCTGTTACAGAGCCAACCGAACCTACCACGACCGCACCTGTTACAGAGCCAACCGAACCTACCACGACCGCTCCTGTTACAGAGCCTACAGAACCGACTACAACCGCACCTGTAACAGAGCCAACCGAACCTACCACGACCGCACCTGTTACAGAGCCAACCGAACCTACCACGACCGCACCTGTTACAGAGCCAACCGAACCTA
>JBJEQF010000020.1:38817-49384 GCA_051881615.1 Acutalibacteraceae bacterium
ACAGAGCCAACCGAACCTACCACGACCGCACCTGTTACAGAGCCAACCGAACCTACCACGACCGTTCCTGTTATAAAACCTACCGAACCTACCACGACCGTTCCTGTTACAAAACCGACAGAACCCACAACAGTTGCTCCTGCAACAGACCCGACTACAGACGTACCGACTACAGAGCCGACAACGGCTGTTCCGACTACAGAGCCGACAACGGAGCATCAGCCTACAGTTTTAACCGACAAGGATACAAGCGTTTCTGTTGAGGGCGATTTTTCACAGGGCGTACAGCTTTATGTTAAAAGGTCAGAAACAGCTGTGCAAAACGCAGTGGCTGTTTACGACATTACACTGCAAAAGAACGGAGTTGACTTACAGCCTGACGGAAAGGTAAAAATTAAATTACCCGTACCGGCTGACATTGACGGCGGCAAATGCAGGGTGTACTTCATTGACGGCGACGGTAAAACCGATATGAACGCAGTTTTCGTTGACGGCTTGCTCGTTCTTGAGGCAGAGAATTTCAACACCTGCACCTGTGCCGTTGTAAACACAGAAGCTCCTGCAAATATTCTCGGTGACGTTGACGGCGACGGCAAAATCAAAATAAACGATGTCACAATGATTCAGAGGTCAGCCGCCTATATCGTTACACTTTCAGACGAACAGTCAATATCTGCCGATGTAAACAAGGACGGCAGGGTTAACGTAAATGATGCGACAGCTATTCAGAAGTATATTGCAGGTATAGGCACAGGCTTTGATATCGGCATATAAATGTGTTTTATTTTCAATTAAAGCTTAATTTTCGGCAAGGACGGCAGACAGCCGCCCTTGCTTTTTTGCACATATTTATAGCCTTCATTTATTCACCTAAAGTCATAAATGTCATATTTATTTAACATATTATATACTAATACCATATTTTTTTAGTTAAAATCGGGGGTAATATTGTTTATAATATTGACAATTTGTTAAAATTAAGTTAATATATAGTTGGATAGAACTCAAAATTCAGCAACTCACATTCATCTTTTATGAATTTAGTACACGATATTTTCTTGATTTTGAATTTCCTCGTAAAAGGAGGGTTATTATGAAAGCTTATTATATCAAAAAAGCGGCAGCACTGTTGCTTGCTTTTCTGCTTATATCTGCCTGCTCCGTTGCAGGCGTTTCTGCAAAGGAAGCTGCAGAAGCTCCGACAGGCGCTAATTATTCACAGCAATATCCAAAGGCATATGATGCAATAGTCAGGGGAATTGAAAACTTAGAAACGGAAATTGATTTGACAGAAGCAAGAATTCCTGTTGAAAACACAAACGAAAAATCAATTGTTTCTTATATTTTCAAGGATGTTATTGACGAAAACCCGCAGTTTTTCTATATAAATAAGTCGTACAGCTATAAGCACAACTATTCTGTAATCAAGAGCCTCACTGTATCCTACACAGCAGATAATGAGTCATTAAATAAAATGCGCAGTGATTTTGAAGAAGCGTCACAAAGGTTTCTTTCTCTTGTAAGTGATGAAATGACCGATTACGAAAAAGCGCTTGTGCTTCACGACGCTGTTGCGATAAACTGTGAATATGACGAGGCTGATACTATCGGCGTCAATACGTACAACGCTTACGGCGTATTGTGCGACGGCAAGGCTGTTTGTCAGGGCTATGCTTATGCGTACAAATATCTGCTTGACAAAATTGGAATTGAAAATCATATTGTATCAAGCAAGATAATGAAACACGCTTGGAATATCGTTAAAATAGGCGACAGCTTTTACCACGTAGATTTAACAATGGATGACCCTATTCACGATAAAATCGGCAGAGCAGACCATAAATATTTCCTTTTGAGTGATGAATATATTCAGAACAACAGCGAAAAGGGATTTGTTAAGCACGTCGGCTATTCTTCCGATTACAAAGCCACAAGTAAAGATTTCGACAATTATTTCTGGAAAAATGTTTCAGGTGCTTTTAATTACAGCGACGGTTATTGGTATTACTCCGATACGAACGGCAATATTTATAAAGGCACAAGCGGCAATATGCAGGAAACGGTTCTGGCTACTGTAACAGATAATTGGAGTCTGGGCAATACGGCAAAAGTATTTCCCAATAAATATGTTCAGACCGTCCTCGACGGCGGCTATTTGTACTACAATACCCCCGACAAGCTTTACAGGGTAAATTTGCAGGACAATTCGGATTCACAGGTTATTTATACCAACACATCAGACACAGAGCATTTTTTCGGTATTGCAAAAAAGCTTGACAATGTAATGTATACCTCTTATGTGTCTGACTATAACAGCACCGACAACTCGGTAAGGCTTTTTGAAGTGCAGACAGAAGATACACTGCCCTCACATCAGTCATCCGTTTTTGAAACAGTACCGACAATAGAGAAAAATGAGTCGGATACAAGCCTTGATGATACTGAACTTTCTCTCGGTGATATTAACGGCGACGGTAAAATAAACATCAAGGACGCAACAAGTATACAGATGCAGCTTGCAGCTCTTATCAGTCTTGACAACGCTCAGATGAAGGCTGCCGATGTTACGGGTGACGGCAATGTAAAAATCAATGACGCAACAAATATTCAGAAGTTTGTTGCCGGACTTATAACTGAATTTGCAAGCAAGGGATAAGAAAGGAAGAAAGATTTTGCAAAGCCCTCTCCCCTTAGAAATTGAAAGAAAATACCTGATACGCTATCCCGACATCAAGCAAATGGAGCAAATGAAGGGATACAACAAAACAGAAATTGCGCAGACATACATTGAGTATGAAAAGGACGGCTTGCCCGGCAGAATAAGAAAACGCGGCATAAATGGCGAGTACAAATATACGCTGACGTGCAAGGGAGATTTAACCTCTGTTACAAGGATAGAGATAGAAAAAGAAATCTCAGAGGACGAGTACGAAAGCCTTTTAAAAACTGCGAAAAAAGGCTTTAACACAGTTTACAAGGAACGTCACTGCTTTGAGTACAGCGGTCTTTTGTACGAAATTGACGTATATCCCTTTTGGAGCGACAGAGCAATTATGGAGGCGGAGGTTCAAAGTGAGGATACACAAATACCCGTACCCCCCTGCATAAGCATAATAAAGGAAGTCACAGACGATAAGCGTTACAGAAATTCGGCACTTGCAAGACAGATCTTTTCAGAACCCATCTGACCCGATAAAAATCATTGACAAATTTCCTGTTTGCGCATAAGATATATCGGGTGATTTTATGAACGGACATTCAAACGAAAACTGCCGCAAAGACTTATCTTGCGGCAGTAATTTTGTGAGTACTCCGCCGTCAAATGCAATAAGCCTTGCAAACGCAATCCGACACAAAACGCCCGATGCAAAGGCTGTAATAAAGGGTGGCAACGGCTTTGAAGATATTTGCGGTACTGTTCTTTTTTATCAGCAAAAATGCTCAGTTTTTGTAGTTGCAGATATTCATAAGCTGCCAAAATCAGACACATACAAAAGAATATTTGCCTTTCACATTCACAGTGGAGAAAGCTGTACGGGCAACAGCGAAAATGAATTTGCAAATGCTAAATCACACTACAACCCCGACAACAAAAAGCACCCTTATCACAGGGGCGATTTACCTCCGCTTTTTGAAAATGACGGAAAAGCCTTCTCGGCATTTCTTACAGACAGATTTACGGTAAAAGAAATAGTCGGCAGGACGGTTATAATTCACAGCAGCCCTGATGACTTTACAACACAGCCGTCAGGCAATTCAGGCAAAATGATAGCCTGCGGAGAAATAAAAAGCTTGATGAAATACTAAAACGATTGGTGAGAATATGAAAACAGTAATTATTACGGGAGCGTCACGAGGAATAGGCAGTGCCGCCGCCATAGCCTTTGCAAAGCAAGGGTACAGCATTGTGCTTAACTACAACAACAGCAAAGAAAAGGCTCTCGCTCTTGCAAAAACAATACGTGACAGCTATAGCGTTGATGTATTGGCGGTAAAAGCCGATGTTGCAAGCTCGGCACAGGTAAATGAAATGACAGAAAAAGCACTGGAGCAGTTCGGCAGTATCGACATTCTTGTAAACAATGCAGGTATTGCACAGCAAAAGCTGTTTACGGATATAACGGACGAGGACTGGAGAAGAATGCTCGACATTAACCTTACAGGTGTATTCAACTGCTGTCGCAGTGTACTGCCGGTTATGATAAGAAATCACAGCGGAGCGATAGTAAACATCAGCTCGATGTGGGGACAGACGGGCGGCTCGTGCGAGGTTCATTACAGTGCCGCAAAAGCAGGAATTATCGGACTTACAAAGGCGCTTGCAAAAGAGGTCGGTCCGTCGGGAATTCGTGTAAACTGCGTTGCTCCCGGAGTAGTTATGACAGATATGATGAACGGCTTTGATGATGAAACGGTAAAAGAGCTTAAGGAGGACACACCGCTTAACACTCTCGGCACACCGAAAAATATAGCAGACGCCATAGCCTTTCTTTGCAGTGACAAAGCGTCGTTTATAACAGGTCAGGTGCTTTCTGTAAACGGCGGTATGGTAATATGAAGGGTCGCTCCTTTGTAAAAAGGTTGTTTTCATCTGTTTTGATTTTTACAGTATTCATAAGCTGTGTTTCTCTTGAAATTACAAGGGTAAATGCTCAAAGCACCGTCACCTTTTCGCTTGAAGGCTATGATGCAAAAGAGGGCAGATTATTCACCGTTTCGCTCAACGCACAGGGCGGCTGTACCGATTTTTCAGCCTGTAGAATTACTATTGATTACGACAACAGCAAAATTGCCTTTAGAGAGCTTTCAATCGAAGACAGCGAAAGCGAGCTTGAACATACAGTAAAAGACGGCAGAATAACGCTTGTTTTTCTGAGTAAAAACGGAATAGATATAACTAAAAAGAAATGTATTGCAGCAATTACATTTAAAGCCGAAAACAGCGGTACAGCACCGATTACCGTAAGCGCAGACCAATGTATAGACAACAGCGCAAACGATTTGGCTGTCGGTTCAATAAGCGGTGTTGATATTGAAATTTCAAGCGGCAGTAATACATCATATGAGCCTGAAAAATCTGACAATTCCCTTGAGAACGCAACAAACAGCGAAGCAACGTCACAATCAGCTGCAAATAACATCATAGCTTCAAATATTGACAACAAAGAATTAGTCTTACCCCGAGATAACTCTTATATGATGTTTTTAGCCGGCGTCGGAGTTGCAACGGTACTTTTCGGAGTTTTTGCACTTGCGTTTTATATAGGAATGAAATACAAAGAGAAAAAGTTAAAGACCTTTGAAAACGATAAAAAGGCAGAAGAAAATAAGCAGGATAATAAGCAGGAATAAACTAAACCGCCTTGCTACGGCTTTCTTACGAAAAGTCAGCAAGGCGGTTTTTTATTTTTGTGTTTTTTCAAAATCTGAAGAATGACTTACATTATCGCATCTTTCATTGATTTTACGTACCTGTAAACCTCGTCAGGCGCATTTTTGCCGTATTTGGCGATTATTTTTACTATTGCAGAGCCGACTATCACGCCGTCTGCGATTTCTGAATATTTCTTTGCCTGCTCGGGTGTGTTGATGCCGAAGCCGATTGCAACAGGAACATCTGTCACAGCTCTGATATGCTGTGTGGTTGCGTCAAGGTCGGTTGTAATTTCGCTTCTTGTGCCTGTTACACCAAGAGAGGAAACAGCGTAAATAAAGCCCCTTGCATCCTTTGCTATCGTCTTTATTCTGTCCTTGCTGGTGGGCGCAATAAGTGAAACAACCTCAACGCCGTATTTTTCGGCAACGCTCTGAAGCTCGTCCTTTTCTTCATAAGGCAGGTCGGGAATGATTACGCCGCTTATTCCTGCCATGACTGCTTTTTCAAGGAAATCGTCATAGCCGTACTTGAAAAGCACGTTCAGATAAGTCATATAAACAAGCGGAATGTCAATTTGCTTTGATACTCTTTCTGTCAATTCAAAAACCTTGTCGGTTGTCGTACCCTGTGAAAGTGAACGCAGATTAGCCTCTTGTATAACAGGTCCCTCTGCTATCGGGTCAGAAAAGGGAATACCGATTTCAATCAGGTCACAGCCTGCCTGTGCCATTTTGAGCATAATTTTTTCGCTTGTTTCCAAATCGGGATCACCGGCTGTTACAAAGCCGATAAACGCCTTGCCGTTTTCAAATGCCTTTGATATTTTATTCATGCAAATCAACTCCTTTGTATCTTGCAATAGCCGCAACGTCCTTGTCACCTCGTCCCGACAGGTTGCAGATGATTATATCGTCCTTACTCATATTGGGAGCTATTTTAATAAGCTGTGCTACTGCGTGAGCCGACTCAATGGCACAGATTATGCCCTCTGTTCTTGCTATGTATTCAAAGGCATTTACCGCCTCGTCATCTGTAATGGGTACATATTCTGCTCTGCCTATATCGTGAAGATATGCGTGTTCAGGGCCTATGCCCGGATAGTCAAGTCCTGCGCTTATTGAATAAACAGGAGCAATCTGACCGTATTCGTTCTGGCAAAAATACGATTTCATTCCGTGAAAAACTCCGAGAGTACCTGTTGCAATAGTTGCGGCTGTTTCTCCTGTGTGAATACCTCTGCCTGCCGCCTCACAGCCGATAAGGCGAACGTCCTTATCGTTTATGAAGTTGTAGAACATTCCCATAGCGTTTGAGCCGCCGCCTACGCAGGCGATTACGGCAGAGGGTAGCTTGCCCTCAATCTCGAGAATCTGCTGTCTTGCTTCTTTAGATATTACAGACTGAAAGTCACGCACAATCATCGGGTACGGGTGAGGCCCCATAACTGAGCCTAAGACATACAGCGTGTCGTCAACACGTGACACCCATTCTCTCATTGCTTCGTTTACAGCATCCTTAAGCGTCATTGTTCCTGTTGTAACAGGGTGAACCTTAGCACCTAAAAGCTCCATTCTGTAAACATTAAGAGCCTGCCTGTCTGTGTCCTCCTTGCCCATATAGATTTCACATTCCAGACCCATCAGAGCCGCCGCAGTAGCAGTTGCCACTCCGTGCTGACCGGCGCCTGTTTCTGCAATAACTCTTGTTTTGCCCATTTTCTTTGCAAGCAGACACTGACCTAAAACATTATTGATTTTGTGACTGCCTGTGTGGTTTAAGTCCTCACGCTTTAAGTATATTTTTGCGCCGCCTAAGTCCTTTGTCATTTTTTCTGCATAGTAGAGAAGTGACGGTCTGCCGGCATATTCCCTGAAAAGCCTGTCAAGCTCTTCGTTAAATTCGGGGTCGTTTTTATACTTTTCGTATGCGTTTTCAAGCTTAATAATTTCGTTCATCAGTGTTTCGGGGATATACTGTCCTCCGTGAACACCGTATCTTCCTTTACTCATTTTCAGTACACTCCATAATTTCTTTTATTTTATTATAATCCTTTACGCCGTCTGTTTCAACAGCGGAGGACAAATCTATGCAATAGGGATTAACGCTTTTTATTGCAAGTCCAATATTATCCTTATTGATTCCTCCGGCAAGAAAAAAAGGCTTGTCGGTTTTAGGTATTTTGCTCCAGTCAAAGGCTTTGCCTGTTCCTGTGCCTGAATCAAAGAGATAAAAGTCTGTGCTGTAGCTGTTTATCTTATCAAAATCATCAGGCTTGAAGTACTTTATAACGGTGCTGTTTATTTTACTGCAAAATTCGGGTTCTTCATTTCCGTGAAGCTGAACGGCGTCTATAATTTTTTCGTCTAAAAAACGGTTGATATTCTCTAAGCTGTCGTTTACAAAAACTCCGACTGCCCTTATATCATCGGAAAGCATTGATTTTAAACGCTTTGCCGTATCAAAATCAATGCTCCTGCGAAAGCCCGAGGTCAGTATAAAGCCGATATAGTCAGGCTTTAGCTTATTGACATAATCAATATCCTCCTTGCGGCGGATACCGCATATCTTAATTTTCGCCATACAGAAGCTCCTTTAGCTTTTGCTTTTTATCCTTTGATTTCATAAGCGTTTCGCCGATTAAAACAGCGTCGGTGCCGTTTTCAATCAGCACCTTTATGTCCCTGTGAGATTTTATTCCGCTTTCTGAAACAAAGATAATATCGCTCGGTATCATTTTTCTGAATTTTGCGGAATTGTTTACGTCAACAGAAAAATCTCTTAAATTTCTGTTATTCACGCCGATTATTCTTGCGCCTGCCGACAAAGCAGATTTAACCTCGTTTTCGTTATGAGCCTCAACAAGAGCAGATATTCCAAGGCTGTCGGCTGTGGCAATATACCTTTTTATAGTTTCTGTGTCAAGCAGTGAGCAGATAAGTAGTACAGCCTTTGCACCCAAAAGCCTTGCTTCGTAAATCTGATATTCGTTTACGGTAAAGTCCTTTCTAAGAACAGGGATTGAAACGCTTTGAGCCGTTTCTTTTAAATACTTATCACTGCCCAAAAACCATTTTGGCTCTGTCAGACAGCTTATACAGCTTGCCCCTGCCTGCTCATATTCCTTTGCTATCTGAATATAGGGGAAATCCTCTGCGATAATTCCCTTTGAGGGCGAAGCCTTTTTTATTTCGCAGATAAATGAAAGCTTATCACTCTTTAAGGCTTTTTCAAATTCAAATTCTCCCCTTGGAAGTGCAAGCGCCTGTTCCTTTATCTCATCAAATGGCTTTTCGGCTATGATTTTTTCGTATCTCAGACGTGTATTTTCTGCTATTGTGTTAAGAATATCGGACATAATGCTCACCGCTTATTACTGATTTGTTGTTCTGATAAAGCCCTGCAGGGTTTCAAAGCCTTTTCCCGATTTCATTACATTCTCGGCTTCCTTAACGGCTTCTTTTAGGCTTATGCCGTCCTTGGCTACATAAATACAAGCACCTGCATTCAGTGCAACTGCGTTTTTCTGTGCCTGTGTTCCGCCGCCATTTAAAATAGCTTCTGTGATTTTTGCATTTTCTTCGGGTGTGCCGCCCAAAAGATCCTGCTTTGTTACACGCTCATAGCCAAAATCCTCAGGCTTGATTGTGTAGTAGGTTATGCTTTCACCTCTTATTTCGGCTACCCTTGTTTCTGCACAGGCGCTGATTTCGTCAAGCCTGTCTGTGCCGTAAACTACCATTGCATCACTTATTTTCAGCCTTACAAGTGCCTTTGCGATTTTCTCAACATATTCCTCGCTGAACACACCCAACAGCATTCTGTCAGCCTTGCCGGGGTTTGTAAGTGGGCCTAAGATGTTGAAAATTGTGCGTATTCCCATTTCTTTTCTCACA
The DNA here is from genome assembly GCA_051881615.1 of Acutalibacteraceae bacterium. GTDB lineage: Bacteria > Bacillota > Clostridia > Oscillospirales > Acutalibacteraceae > CAMFTQ01. The sequence continues at coordinate 48,088 of JBJEQF010000020.1, forward strand.
GGCCCTACGTATTTCATTGCGCTGTGGTATTTCTGTGCAAAGAAGAATACAATGTTGTTTTCTTCAAGTGATTTTTTCATTATTTCAGGCTCGCAGTCAATTTTAACTCCGAGTGCTTCAAGGCAGTCTGCCGTTCCGCATTTTGATGATGCGGCACGGTTGCCGTGCTTTGCAATAGTAACGCCTGCTGCCGCCGCAACAAGTCCCGAGGTAGTGGAGATGTTAAAGGAGTTTGAGCCGTCACCGCCTGTGCCTACAATGTCGAGTGCGTGACGACCAATGTCAAACTGCATCGCCTTACTGCGCATACCCTCGGCGGCTCCTGCAATTTCGTCCTCTGTTTCGCCCTTTACGGCAAGAGCCGTTAAAAATGACGATATTACAACAGGTGAAACCTCGCCGCCCATTATTTCGTTTATAGCCTGCTTTGCTTCGTCAAAGGTAAGGTCTTTTTTAGCCGTCACCTTTGCAAGTAATTCGTTTATCATAGGTCAGTCCTCCAAAAAATTTCTAAGTATGTCTATGCCGTTTGGCGTCATTATTGATTCGGGGTGAAACTGTACTCCGTATATCGGCAGTGTTTTATGCTCAACTGCCATAATTTCACCGTCAGCTGTTTTTGCCGTAATTTTTAAGCAGTCGGGAATTGTGCTTTCAACTGCCGCAAGGGAATGGTACCTCGCCACTGCAATTTCATCGCCTAAGCCTTTAAAGAGCCTTGATGTGCTGTCAATTCTGCAAATGCTTTGCTTGCCGTGCATAAGCTGTTTTGCATAGCTTACCGTTGCACCGAAGGCTGTGCATATTGACTGATGACCTAAGCATACGCCTAAAATTTTTGATGTGTCGCCAAGGCTTTTTGCAACGTCAATGCAGACGCCTGCGTCCTCGGGTCTTTTAGGTCCGGGTGATAAAACTATATGGCCGGGTGAAAGCTCCTTAATCTCGTCAACCGTCAATTCGTCATTTCTGATTACCCTTATGTCGGGGTTAATTGTTCCGATTAGCTGATAAAGGTTGTATGAAAAGGAGTCGTAATTATCAATTAGTAAAATCATTTTCAAGCCTCCTGACTGATTTCCAACGCTCTGACAACAGCCTTTGCTTTGTTGATACATTCCTGATGCTCCCTTTCGGGTATTGAGTCTGCGACTATTCCTGCGCCCGAACGGACATAAACCTTACCCTTTTTCTTAAAGGCAATTCGTATTGCAATACAGGTGTCAACATTTCCTGTTAAATCTATATATCCGATTGCTCCGCCGTAAATTCCACGCTTGTTGTTTTCAAGCTCGTT
>JBJEQF010000021.1:0-2156 GCA_051881615.1 Acutalibacteraceae bacterium
GTATGATTAAGATGAAGTTCAAAAAGGAAACATAATCTATAAAACAGATGAAACCAAAACTTTTCTTTTCTTCCTTTTCTTTTAAGAAAAGAAAAGGAAATACTATAATCAAGATATATATTGCTTTTCAATATAAATAAATAGAAAATTATAATGAATAATGAATAATGAATGATGAATAATGAATAATTGCACACAAAAAAGCCCTGACTTTCGCCAAGGCTTATGCTTTGATATTATTCAGAAATTGCAGCTAAAAGCTCCTCTGTCTTGTCTGTTTTTTCCCAGCTTACGTTTAAGTCCTCTCTGCCCATATGACCGTAGGCGGCAACAGGCAGGTATTTAGTATCTGTCAGGTTAAGGCTCTTGATAATTGCGCTCGGACGGCAGTCAAATACCTTCTCTACAGCCTTTGAGAGCTGTTCGTTTGTGTACTTTGATGTGCCGAAGCTGTCAACCATAATCGAAACAGGCTTTGCAACACCGATAGCATAGGCAAGCTGAATTTCGCACTTTTTGGCAAGACCTGCGGCTACAATATTCTTTGCAATATATCGAGAATAGTACGCCGCACTTCTGTCAACCTTTGTCGGGTCTTTACCAGAGAAAGCACCGCCGCCGTGACGTGAATATCCGCCGTAGGTGTCTACGATAATCTTTCTGCCTGTAAGACCCGAGTCGCCTACAGGGCCGCCGATAACAAATCTGCCTGTCGGGTTTACAAAAATCTTTGTGTTCTCGTCAAAAAGCTCTGTCGGGATAATCGGCTTGATTACATATTCTGTCAGGTCAGCTCTTATCTGCTCAAGCGTTACCTTTTCATCGTGCTGAGTAGATACAACAACTGTGTCAATTCTTACCACCTTGTCATCGTCATATTCAACAGTAACCTGAGTTTTTCCGTCAGGACGAAGATAGGGGAGAGTGCCGTCTTTTCTTACCTTTGTAAGCTGTTTTGCAAGCTTATGTGCAAGCGAAATCGGCATAGGCATAAGCTCCTTAGTTTCATCACAGGCAAAGCCGAACATCATACCCTGATCGCCTGCACCGAGCTGATTATCTACACAGCTTTCGCCATCCTTCAGCTCATATGACTCGTTTACACCCATAGCGATGTCGGGTGACTGAGTGTCAACAGATGTCAGCACCGCACAGGAGTTGCCGTCAAACATACAGTCAGCGTTGTCATAGCCTATGCTATTTACAACCTCACGTGCAACTGCGGCATAGTCAACAGAGCAGTTTGCAGAAATCTCGCCCATAATGTGAATCATACCTGTAGTTGCGGTAGTTTCACAGGCTACGTGAGCGTTTTTGTCCTGCTCTAAAATTTTGTCAAGAATTGCGTCAGAAATCTGGTCGCACACCTTGTCGGGATGTCCCTCTGTAACTGATTCAGATGTAAAAAAATGCTTTGCCATAAAATGATACTCCTTTCCAAATTAACCCACTCATCGAAAAATTATTCATTATTCATTTTTCATCATTCATTATTCATTAAAGAATAAGAAAAGCCACCGCCCGGTTTCCCGAGAGGTGGCGTTAAACTCATCTTTCGGTTATACCGCAGGATTTGGCACCTTGCTTATGCAGGTTGCCGGACTTCACAGGGCCTGTCCCTCAGTCGCTCTTGATAAGTGGTATATTAAATTTTATGTACATAAAGCGATTTGTAACGCTTTGAGTACATTATAGCATAAAGCGACAAAATGTCAATAGCAGAATAAAAATTAGTCTGCGTATTTATCTGTATCGCCCCAAGAGTACATCTTTCTGAGCTCTGCGCCTACAGCCTCAAGCTGATGTGAAGCCTCGATGCGTCTTGTTGAGTTGAAGTGTGCTCTGCCGTTCTTGTTCTCTGCAATCCACTTTGAAGCAAATGTACCGTCCTGAATTTCTGTCAGAACCTTCTTCATCTCCTTCTTAGTTTCTTCAGTGATAAGACGCTTGCCTGTTTCGTAGTCACCGAATTCTGCTGTATCAGAGATTGAATATCTCATCTTGCTGAAGCCGCCGCTGTAGATAAGGTCAACGATAAGCTTCATTTCGTGAATACACTCAAAGTAAGCGTTCTCGGGAGCGTAGCCAGCCTCAACAAGTGTTTCAAAGCCAGCCTTCATCAAAGCTGTAACGCCGCCGCAAAGAACAGCCTGCTC
>JBJEQF010000022.1:0-115589 GCA_051881615.1 Acutalibacteraceae bacterium
GACGCTATCAACACTGCTATGAAAAACATCTTTGAGCAGCTCGTTTACGGCAGAAGCCAGACAGCTTTCTCAGAGGGCGGTCTGCCAATCGGCGCAGGTCTTGAGGATTTAGGTAAAGGCTTACGCTCACAGGTTGGTACAATGTTCAGCACAAAGGCTAAGGGCGTTCGTTTTATGGAAATGGCAGAGGGCTATGTTTTAAAGACAGCTCTTGACGAAAACAACGAGGTTATTGGCTATCAGTTTGTAAAGCTCGGTAAGATGATGGAGGATATCCGTCACGGTGTAAGCCCCGACGAAGCATACAAGAACAACATCGGTCAGTACGGTCGCTTTGACGGCGCTGCTAAGTACATTGACCCACGTGAAGAATAATTGGTAAGGAGGAAACTTAATTATGGCTGTTAATTTTGAGAGTAAAGACAGAAGAATGCCTAAAATTGAGAAGTGCCTTGCCGAGTACGGTATTGCAAGTCTTGAAGAGGCAAGAGAGCTTTGCTTAAACGCAGGCTTTGACCCCGACAAAATCGTAAAGGGCGTTCAGCCTATCGCATTTGAGAACGCTTCATGGGCATACACATTAGGCTGTGCCGTTGCTATCAAGAAAAAGGTTACTAACGCCGCTGACGCTGCCGAAGCTATCGGTATCGGTCTTGAGGCTTTCTGTATTCCGGGTTCTGTTGCAGAGCAGAGAAACGTAGGCTTAGGCCACGGTAACTTAGGCGCAATGCTTTTAAGAGATGAAACAAAGTGCTTTGCATTCTTGGCAGGTCACGAGAGCTTTGCCGCTGCCGAGGGCGCTATCGGTATTGCAAGAAACGCTAACAAGGCAAGAAAAGAGCCTTTAAGAGTTATCTTAAACGGTCTTGGCAAGGACGCAGCTTACATCATTTCAAGAATCAACGGCTTTACATATGTTGAAACAGATTTCGACTTCTTTACAAGCGAGTTAAAGATTGTAAGAGAGGTTGCTTTCTCTGACGGTGAAAGAGCCGCTGTTCGCTGCTACGGTGCTAACGACGTTCGCGAGGGCGTTGCTATTATGCAGTATGAGAACGTAGGTGTATCTATCACAGGTAACTCTACTAACCCGACACGCTTCCAGCACTTGGTTGCAGGCACATACAAGAAGTGGGCTATCGAAAACGGCAAGCAGTACTTCTCGGTTGCTTCAGGCGGCGGTACAGGACGTACACTTCACCCTGATAATATGGGCGCAGGTCCTGCTTCCTACGGTCTGACAGACTCTATGGGACGTATGCACGGCGACGCTCAGTTTGCAGGCTCTTCTTCAGTTCCTGCTCACGTAGAGATGATGGGTCTTATCGGTATGGGCAACAACCCGATGGTAGGCGCAACAGTAGCTTGTGCAGTTGCAGTTTATGAAGGCTTGAATAAGTAATCATAATATAAAGTTTTAAGGGAGAGTTTTATGCTCTCCCTTAATTTTTTGGAATTTTTTAAAATAAATCCGAGTGACTTCCTGTTCTGTAAATCATCAAAACAAGAACCTTGTCTATCACTTCATAAATCAATAACCAATCCGGTTCAATATGACATTCTCTGCAACTGGCATAATTACCTGTCAGACTGTGGTCACGATATTTTACATCAAGCTCTTCGCCGTTTGCAATTCTTTCAACTACATAAAACAACTTATCAATATTTTTTCCTTGCTTTTTAGCAAGCTTTAAATCCTTTTTAAACTGATTAGTAAATCTTATCTCGTATTTCATACATCAAGTGCCGCCCTCAAATCGTCCATATTTGTATAGCCTTTTTCTGATTTGTCAGCGGCAATCCGCCTGCCCTCTTCAATTGCCGCCGCAGTTGTGCTGTTGGGGACATTCAGCTTCAGTTCAAACGGAATTCCGTTTTCACGTATAGTTTGTCTTAAAAACATATTGACGGCTGTTGTCATATTTAACCCAAGCTCTGCAAAAATTTCTTCTGCCCTTGTCTTTACAGCCTTGTCGGTACGGATATTCAGATTAGTACTTTCCATAATCAAACCCCCATTCTTATTATATTCATATTGTAACACAATACGTGCATATCGTCAATATAATATACGAGTTTTGTCAACTACGCACATTTAAAAGATATCAAATTGAAAACAACTCCGCTTTATGATATAATATCCATATAAAATGCAAAGGCGGTGCAGTATGATTAAGGGTGCAGTTTTTGATATGGACGGTCTTATGTTTGACAGCGAAAGGCTGACGTTTGACGCTTGGTACAAGGTCTTAAACGATAACGGCTACCGCTACACCTTCGACATATATAAGCAGACGGTGGGCAAGCGCACTGTTGAAACAAAAGCATATTACGAAGGTCTGTACGGCGACGGCTTTGATTACAGCTCAATGCGGCAGAAGGCTAACGCAGTTTTCTGGGATTACATCGAAAAAAACGGTATGCCGATTAAAAAAGGACTGTTTGAGCTTCTTGATTATTTAAAGGCTAATCACATTAAAATCTCACTTGCAACCTCAACATCAGAGGAAAGCGCAATGCGTATGATAAAATCGGCAGGCGTAGAAGAATACTTTGACGCCTTTGTCTGCGGCAATATGGTAAAAAACGGCAAGCCTCACCCCGAGGTTTTTCTGACAGCCGCAGAAAAGCTTTCTTTACCGCCGCAGTCCTGCATAGCCTTAGAGGACAGCATAAACGGAATAAAATCAGCATATACCGCCAAAATGCTGCCGATAATGGTACCTGATATGCTAAGTCCCACAGAGGAGATTTTGCCGATGCTGTACGCACTTTGTCAGGATTTGTCAGAAGTAATAAAAAAGATTAACAAAAAATAATCGCTATTGACATTACAGACAATGCAGAGTATAATTTCAGGTACGGATAACTATAAATAAATCCGATATTTTTACCAAAAACGTCGAGGTGATGTATGTTAAAGCTAAGACGATTTAATATTATTTGCGGTCACTACGGCAGCGGCAAGACAAATCTTGCCCTTAATATGGCGCTCAGGGGAGCTTTGGAAGGTAAAAAGGTAACCGTTGTTGACCTTGATACGGTAAACCCGTATTTCAGAACAGCCGAATATAAATCGCTTTTGAGCGAGTACGATATAGAGCTTATCGCCCCGCAGTTTGCGGCAACTAATCTTGATATTCCGTCACTGCCGCCCGAAATCAATTCGATTTTTCTCAAAAACGACAGGTACGTAATTGTTGATGTCGGCGGTGATGATGCCGGCGCTACTGTGCTTGGGTGCTTTTCTGCAAGGATTAAGAGCATAGACGATTACTCCCTGCTTTATGTTATCAACAAATACCGCCCGCTGACGCAGACCGGCGCAGAGGCTGACGAAATATTAAAGGAAATCGAAGCGGCTGCAAGGCTAAAGGCTACGGCGATTGTAAACAACTCACATTTGCAGGGTATTACAACGAGCGAAGACATACTGTCCTCGCTTGAATATGCCGACAATGTATCGGCACTTACAGCTCTGCCGATAGAAGCAACAGTTGTTCCCGATTTTTTGGAGCAGGAGCTTAAAGACAAAGTCAATAATTTGTATCCGGTAAAAATTATCGTAAAGCCTCCCTGGGCAAATTAAAGTCACTGTGACAGCAAAAAGGAAGTGATTTTTACAAAAATGGCTAAAATTACTATTAACGAAGAAAGATGCAAGGGCTGTGGATTGTGTGTAAATTCGTGCCCTAAAAAAATCATCGCTCTTTCAGAGCAAAAGTTTAACAGCAAGGGTTATCATCCGGCAGAGCTTGTAAAGCCTGACGAGTGCATCGGCTGTAAGTCGTGCGCTGTTATGTGCCCCGATGTCGCAATCACGGTATTGAAATAACAGTTTAAAACGAATGCGATTTTTTGAACGAGAAAGGATTGTTCATAAAATGTCAGAAAAAATTTTGATGAAGGGTAACGAAGCCTTGGGCGAGGCTGCTATTCAGGCCGGCTGCCGCCACTTTTTCGGCTACCCTATCACTCCCCAGACAGAGCTTGCCGCCTATATGTCAAAGAAAATGCCGAAAATCGGCGGAACATATCTGCAGGCAGAGTCTGAAATCGCCGCAATAAATATGGTGCTCGGTGCTGCCTCGGCAGGTGTGAGAGCTATGACCTCATCGTCCTCACCCGGTATCAGTCTTAAAACAGAGGGCATTTCTTATATTGCCGGCTCAGACGTTCCGGCGCTTATCATAAACGTTCAGCGAGGAGGTCCCGGCCTAGGCGGTATTCAGCCGTCACAGTCAGACTACTGGCAGGCAACAAGAGCCGCAGGTCACGGCGACTTTCATCTCCTTGTTTACGCACCGTCAACCGTTCAGGAAATGGTAGACCTTGTTTTTCTTGCATTTGACAAGGGCGACGAGTACAGAATGCCTGCGATGATTTTAGCAGACGGTATGCTCGGTCAGATGATGGAGCCTGTTGAATTTAAGGAAAGAGAGCAAAAAGCACCCATCGAAAAGCCTTGGGCAGTAAACGGTCACAAAAACAAAAGACCGCACAACATTATAAACTCACTTTACCTTGACCCCCACGAGCTTGAAGATTTAAACATCAAGCGTTTTGAAAAGTACAAAAGAGTAATTGAAAACGAGCAGAAATCAGTTGAATATATGACTGATGACGCAGAATACATCGTTGTAGCCTTCGGTGCTTCGGCAAGAGTTGCGCACAGTGCAGTAGATATGGCAAGAGAGCAGGGCATTAAGGTCGGACTTTTCAGACCTGTTACGCTGTGGCCGTTCCCCGAAAAAGCACTGAAAGCTACTGTAGAAAGCACCAAAAAGTACCTTTGCGTTGAGATGTCTATGGGACAGATGATAGACGACGTAAAGCTTGCCGTAGAGTGCAGACGTCCTGTTGAGTTCTTCGGCAGAACAGGCGGAGTTATCCCCACCGTTGACGAGGTATTCGGTGCAATTAAAAACTTAGGAGGCGGCAACTGATGGAAGTAATTTTTAAAAAGCCGCACGCACTTACAGACGTGCCGTTTCACTACTGCGCAGGCTGTACGCACGGTATTGTGCACAGGCTTGTGGCAGAGGTTATTGACGAGCTTGGCATAGAGGGCAAAACCGTCGGCGTTTCACCTGTCGGCTGTGCCGTAATGTGCTATGATTATTTCAACTGCGACGTTATCGAGGCTCCGCACGGCAGAGCGCCTGCTGTTGCAACAGGCATCAAAAGAGCGCTGCCCGACAACGTAGTTTTCACATATCAGGGTGACGGCGACCTCGCCGCTATCGGCACAGCCGAAACGGTGCACAGTGCTACAAGAGGCGAAAACATCACCGTTATATTTATCAACAACACAATTTACGGTATGACAGGCGGTCAGATGGCGCCGACCTCTCTGCCTAATCAGGTAACGCAGACTACACCCTACGGCAGAGATGTAAATACGGCAGGCTATCCGATAAGAGTATGCGAGCTGTTGTCAAACGTTGACGGTGTTGCGCTTGCACAGCGTGTAGCCGTTGACTGCGTAAAGAATGTAAATATCGCAAAGCAGGCAATCAAAAAGGCTTTTCAGAACCAGATTGACAAAAAAGGCTTTTCTATTGTAGAGGTGCTTTCAACCTGTCCTACAAACTGGGGAATGTCGCCTGTTGAAGCTTTGCAGTGGCTTCGTGATAATATGATGCCCTACTATCCGCTTGGAGTATATAAGGACGGAGAGAAAGGGGACAGATTAAAATGAGCTTAGATTTAAAGATGATTTTTGCAGGCTTCGGTGGTCAGGGCGTACTTTTTGCCGGCAAGGTTGTAACGTATGCAGGACTTATTGAAGATAAAGAAATCACGTGGCTGCCCTCTTACGGTCCAGAAATGCGAGGCGGTACGGCAAACTGCAGCGTCAGTATTTCAGACAAGCCGATAGGCGCACCGAATATATCTACACCGAACGTGCTTGTAGCTATGAATCTACCGTCCTTTGACAAGTTCATTGACCACGTAGCGCCGGGCGGTACCGTTATCGTTGACAGTACGCTTATTCCGAAAAAGTCGGAGCGTGACGATATAAACGCATTTTATATTCCTGCTTCGGAGTTAGCGGTTAAAAACAATTTACGCGGACTTTCAAACATTATCCTTACAGGAAAGCTGTTCAAGGAGCTTAACTTCTGCTCCTTTGAAACAATAGAAAAGGCAATCAACAAATGCGTACCGAAAAGCAAAGCCCAGCTGATAGACAAAAACTTAGCGGCTGTAAAAATAGGTATGGAGCTGTAATTAAAAAATTTAAGGCTGTATCAAACTTTCCAAGGTTTGATACAGCCTTTGTTTAATGAATAATGAATGATGAAAAATGAATGATGAATAATTATACGCACCGGACAAGACGTTGCGTTTAAGAGAAGCAAAAATCAACGCTCCTTAAAATACATCGTCAGTAGTCGCAATCTCGTCATCAGCCACAGTCAAATCCTGTTCAGCCTCGACTATAGCCTCATCTGACTGCTCGTCATTCTTTTTGGGAGTGCGGTTCTTTAATATATCGCTTATCTTCTCGTTTGCCTGAGCTGCGTCCTGCGCCTTTTTCTCCTCAGTTTCAAACGGAGAGCTTTCGTATTCGTGTTCATTTGAGCAGGCAAGCGTAATATCCTCAAGGTCGCTCTTGTCAAAGGTCTGCTGAACCATATCTACCTGCTGAACCTCTAAGAGCTGACGGTAACGCTGCTGAGCCTTTTTTATTCTCTGCTTTGAGCTGTCTATAGCGGCAATAATCTGTTCTCTGTCAGAGAAATCTCCGCCTTGCTCCTTAACCTCGGCATAAAGCTGTTTGCCGAGCGCGATATACGCACGGTTGATAAGCTCACTTTCATTTCTCATAATGATGCGAAGCCTGTTAAGCTGGGCATTGAGCCTGTTTTTTTCAACGATATTTTGTGCAACACCCGAAATTGTCTGTGCCGCAACAGATACTCCAACCCTTACATTGTCTATAAAAGCCATAAATGACACTCCTTACAAAACAATATTATAATAGTATTATGACAGAAAACAGAAATAAAATCAATAAAAATTTTAAAATAACTTTAATAAAACGCAAATTTGTGATATAATGGTTGAACAACTAAAGCAAATTTATTTCAAAGGTGATTTTTATGCCTAACATTACCGTAAAAGATATCGTTTGCCCTAAATGCTCAGAAGCAACGCAGGCAAACCTATACATCAGCATAAACGCAACAAACGAGCCAAAGCTGAGAAACTCAGCTCTCAGCGGTCAGCTTTTTAAATGGCAATGCAGCTCCTGCGGTCACAGCGCACAGCTTGCCTACCCTGTATTATACAACGATATGAAGCACCGCTTTATGGTGTACCTCATTCCGCAGATAGAACGCTTTCAGCTTTGCGACGTTGAGCTTGAGGCTCGCTTTTCTAATGTAGAGGACGTGACAAAGCGGCTTGCCCCCGACTTTAACACCTTCAAGGAAAAAATCTTTATGCTCGAATCAGGTCTTGACGATATGGCGATAGAGCTTACAAAGCTGACGTTAAGCGACATTGTAGCAAAAAAGCTCGGTCTGCAAAAGGTAGAAGAGGGTTATCTTTCTATGTATAACAGAGAAACCAACACTATGGGCTTTACCTTTTTCACAGGAGAAAGCAATGCGCCGTACGTGCAAAGCGTTAGACTTGAGGTGTACTCAAAGGCGATGAGAATTGTCGAGGAGCTTGCCGGCAAGGACAAACAGCTTGAGGGCTTTTTAAAAATCGACCGTGAGTGGGCATCAAACCTGCTCTACAGACACAAAAGAGCAAAACAGCTTCAAAAGCTCGGCCTGTAAATCAAGCCTTTTCGCTTTCCTTATACCTATCAAAAATTTCAGCCGCTGTTTTACCGTTATCTATTATGGCAGTCTGCAAATCGTGCAGGCTGTCAAATTTTTTCTCGGGTCTGATAAATTCAAGCAACCGCACGTCAACGGTTTTTCCGTATAAGCTTTCTCCGCTGTATTCGGGCAGCCACGTTTCGGAAAGCGGAGAGTAAGTGCCGATTGTCGGCTTTACTCCGATATTTGTAACTCCGCAGTACTCCTTGCCGTTTATCGTAACAACCGTTGCATACACGCCGAACCTCGGCAGAATAAATCCCTCTTCAAACTGCTGATTTATAGTCGGCGTTTCAATTTTTCTGCCGATATGATTTCCCTGCGTAATCTGCGCACTGTAGCCGTATCTGTGACCTAACAGCCTGTTAGCTTCGTTTATATTGCCGTCCTTTATAAGCTTACGGATTCGTGTTGACGATACAACAAAGCCGTCATACAGTACAGGAGCAACGGTAAAAACCTCTATCCCCTGTTCCTTACAGAGTGATTTAAGCATATCGCTGTCACCCTCGCCGTTTTTGCCGAAGTGATAATTAAAGCCGCAGAAAACCTTTTTTGCGTTAAAGGTGTCGCACAAAACAGCCTTTACAAATTCCTTTGGCGAAATATCCTTTATTAAATTGAAGTCAACAGAATATAAAATATCTGCACCGCTTTGCTCTATCAGGCGGTGCTTTTCTTTCTTCTGTGTGATATTCTCCTGCTGTCTGCCGTCGATTACCGACAACGGTCTTTGCTCAAACGTAAAAACAACGGTGCAAAGTCCGTTCTTTTTTTCGTCAGCCGCACCCCTTATTACCCTTTGATGTCCCAAATGAACTCCGTCAAAATACCCCAAGGCAACGGCGCTTTTGCGCTCTGACGGTATAAGTGAATTAAATATTTTCATAATTAGTCCCTTATAATGTATTAAACCGAATTTGTTAAAATATATATTATAATACTTTTTACACTGACTTATTATTTATCAGCATAGCAGTCTTTAGAATTGCAACCTGTGATTTTGCGTCGGGTATCTGATTGTTAAGCACCATTTCAACCGCCTTTTCAAGTGGAATTTTCAAGGTGTTTAAGAACTCGTCCTCGTCAAGGTGAGCTTCTGCAACGTCCTTCACACGGCAAAAATAAAGATGGATAATCTCGTCTGTGTATCCCGGCGAGGGGTAAAGCTGACCTAAGGACGCAAAGCTGTAGCCGACAGCTCCCGTTTCCTCCATAAGCTCACGCTTGCCGTTTTCAAGCGGAGTTTGTCCTTTTTCCAGCTTGCCGGCAGGAAGCTCCAAGACTACCTCCTTATAAGGGTAGCGGAACTGTCTGACAAAAAGCAGGCAGTTGTCCTCTGTAAGGGCGGCAATCGCCACTCCGCCCTGATGCGAAAGCACCTCTCGCTTGCTTGTTCTGCCGTTTGGCAGCTCTACCTCGTCAACGGTAATTTTCATAATTTTTCCGTCATATATAGTCTGACTGCTGAGAGTTTTTTCTGTTAGCTCCATTTTTACCTCCAAATTTATTATGAAAGGGTTATTATATGAATTTCAGCTTTTTTCCAAACTGTAAAAACCGCACTAAGGCTGTAGAGGATATATGCAAGGAATATCCTTTTGTACGTCACAAAATTATCGGTCACAGCCTTTGTGAAAGACCGATAGATCTGCTGCAGCTTGGAAATCAGCAAAGTCCTGTGCTTTTTGCCTGTGCCTTTCACGGTATGGAATGGCTTACAACGCTTTTGCTGTTAAGGTTTTTTAACGACTGCTGTGACAGCGTGAAAAACAAAACTAAAATAAAAGGATATTCTATGTTTAATTTTTTAAGGCGAAGGGGCATAGCTCTTATCCCCTGCGTTAATCCTGACGGAGTTGAAATTTCGCTTTGCGGAAGTCTGTCGTCAGGCAAATACAATAGCCTTGTAAGCTCCGTCTGCAAAAATACCGCCAAATGGCAAGCAAATGCAAGAGGCGTTGACTTAAATCACAACTTTGACGCAGGCTGGCAGGAGCTTAAAAAAGCAGAAATCAAAAGCGGTATTACCTCTCCCTCGCCCACACGCTACGGCGGAGAAAAGCCGTTTAGCGAGCCTGAAACAATCTGCCTTGCAGAGCTTTGCGAAAAAAGCCGTTTCCGCCACGCTGCTGCCTTTCACAGTCAGGGACGTGAAATCTACTATGACTTTGGCAAAAGCACTCCGCAAAAAAGCTATAAAATGGCAAGACTAATGTCACAGGTCAGCGGATATAAAATGTCACGACCGCAGGGTCTTGCCGTAGGCGGAGGGTTTAAGGACTGGTTTATAGAAAATTTTGAGCGTCCCGCCTTTACCGTTGAAATCGGTCTGGGTACAAATCCTCTGCCTGTTTCTATGCTCGACAGCGAATACGGGCAAATCCTTGAAATGCTCTGCCTTTTAGCGATTATGTGATGAATTTAAACCTCCCTTTGTCAAGGGAGGTTTAAATTCAGTCCTGTCTTTCCTTGTCAAGCTCGGCTATGATTTTGTCTATATCTTCATCTGTCACAGGCTTATCGTCAATTATAAGCTCTTCCTGTGCAGTCTGCTCTGAATCCTGCTCGTTTGGTGCAGGCTCTTCTGTAACCTCATTTGCATCGGCTACAGCGTCAAATAATCTCTCTGTGCTTTCCTTTATATCCTCGTCTGTCAGCTTCATATCCTTAAGCTCAGGCTTTTTTACCGTTTTTTCGTCTGCAAAGTAAATATCATACCATACAAGGAACACATAGATTGTCCACACCTTACGGCTGTTGTCCTCTTTACCGCTGAAATGCTCGTCAAGCCACGCAACAAGCACCTGCGTGTTAAAGAATTTATTGGCTGTTTCTCCGTTGAATTTCTCTTTTACTACGTTGTAATACTTTTCGTCACGAAGCCATACACGTGTAGGAACAGGGAAACCGAGCTTTTCCTTTTCTGCCGTTTCCTCGGGCATACGGCGAAGAGCCGCCTTTCGCATAGCGTACTTTGTGTTGTGCTTGTTTACACGCAGTCTTGTCGGCAGACTTGACGCAACCTTGAATACCTCCTTGTCAAGGAACGGTACACGAAGCTCAAGAGAATTTGCCATACTCATTCTGTCAGCCTTTAACAGAATGTCGCCCACCATCCACAGGTTTATGTCGAGGTACTGCATCTTTGTAACGTCGTCATACTTTCTTGCACGGCGGTAGTACTTCTTTGTGATGTCCTGAGGACGTGTTGCAATTTCGGGATTTTTAAGAAGCTCCTGTTTCTGCTTGCAGTCATACATAAAGGCGTTGCCGATAAATCTTTCCTCAAGCGGATGAGTTGCACGTATGAGGTAATCTCTGCCCTTGATGTCGGGGAGCTTGTTCATCAGCTTACAAATCGCCTTTCTGATGCAATACGGCACAATCTTCTGATAAATTTTAAATACTCTCGGATCGTTGTAGCAGGTGTAGCCGCCGAAAAGCTCGTCTGCGCCCTCGCCCGACAGCACTACCTTTACATATTCGCTTGCAAGCTTTGAAACAAAGTAAAGCGCAATACAGGACGGGTCGGCAAGCGGCTGGTCCATATGATACTGAACTGTAGGCACAGCACCCCAGAATTCCTCACTTGAAATTATCTTTGTGTGATGCTCAACGCCGATTTTTTCGCTCAGTCGCTCTGCCCAGCTGATTTCGTTATACTTCTGTCCGAAGTCAAAGCCTACTGTAAACGTTTTCTGATCGGCAAAATATGTTGAAACGTAGCTTGAATCAACTCCGCTTGACAGGAAACAGCCAACCTCAACATCGGCTATC
Organism: Acutalibacteraceae bacterium; assembly: GCA_051881615.1. Lineage (GTDB taxonomy): Bacteria > Bacillota > Clostridia > Oscillospirales > Acutalibacteraceae > CAMFTQ01. The sequence goes on from JBJEQF010000022.1 coordinate 11,622, forward strand.
TTATGTGCATTGACCGAGTTTTCAAAAACCTCGGCAATTTTATCAACCGCCTCTTCCTCTGTCATATCCTCGTCGGGATTGAATTTAGGCTCAAAGTAACGCTCTGTTGTGATTTCGCCGTTTTTGTACCAGAGAAAATGTCCGGGCATCAGGCAGTAAACGTCCTCAAAAAACGTTTCGGGCGGTACAGCATACTGGAATGAAAGGTACGTATCAAGCGCCTTTTCGTTAAAGCGTTTTTCAAAATTCGGATGCTCTAAAATACTCTTTATTTCAGAGGCATACACAAAGCTGTCGCCGATTTTTGTGTAGTGCATAGGCTTGATGCCGAAAAAGTCACGTGCAATAAAAATCGACTTGTCAACAGTGTTATAAATCGCAAAGCCGAACATACCTCTAAGCCTTGGCAGTAAATCCTCTTTCCACTCCTCAAAGCCGTGAACAAGCACCTCGCTGTCAGTTTCGGTGTAAAATTTATGTCCTAACTTGATAAGCTCAATTCTGAGCTGTGAATAGTTATAAATCTCGCCGTTAAACGTCAGCACCAGCGTTTTGTCCTCGTTGTAAATCGGCTGATGTCCTGCGTCAAGGTCAATAATGCTAAGACGGCGAAAGCCCATAGCTATGTTATCATCAGAATAAAAGCCGTCAGAGTCGGGTCCTCTGTGAGTAATGACCTCTGTCATTCTTTTGATCGTGTTTTCTCTGTCTATAATCTGTCCTGTAAAACCGCATATACCGCACATAAAATAACCACCTTTTAAGAGTTTTTTCTAAAAAGCAATACTACAGGTAATTATACTATTATTTTTAAAGCGAATAATTCTAATACGCCATAATTATCTCAAAACTTAGAAATGTATAATCAGAAAGCCTGACTATTGCAAACAGAGGCAGAGAATTATATAATAAGCAGAGTAAAAGCAAAGGAATGGTAAAATGATAGCGACACTTGTAAATGCCGCCGCTGTTATAGCAGGCGGTATTATAGGCATTTTATTTAAAAAGGGAATACCCGAAAGAATTTCCGACACTGTGTTCAAGGGCTTAGGACTGTGTACGCTGTTTATCGGTATTTCCGGCTCGCTGTGCGGCAAAAACGTGATTATTGTCATTATCTCAATAGTCTTGGGAGCAATAATCGGCGAAGGCATTGACCTTGACAAGCGGATAAACAGCCTTGGCGAGCTTATTGAAAAGCGGTTCAACAAGGGCGGCGGTAAAAAGGTTTCTATAGCAGAGGGGTTTGTCACCTCAAGCCTGCTTTTCTGCGTGGGAGCTATGACGATAGTCGGCTCACTGCAAAGCGGTCTGACAGGCGACCACTCGACTATTTTTACAAAATCAACGCTTGACTTCGTAGCCGCAATCATTTTTGCAAGCACACTGGGCATAGGAGTTTTATTTTCTGCGGTGTTTGTGCTTGTGTATCAGGGTGCAATAACGCTTTTTGCACAGTGGCTCTCGCCTGTTTTAAGCACTGCCGTAATTGACGAAATGTCCTGTGCAGGCTACATACTGATTATTGCACTCGCACTTAATATGATAGGCATTACAAAGCTCAAGGTAATGAACTACGTTCCTGCTGTCTTTCTGCCGATAGCAATATGCCCGCTGGCTGATCTGATAGGCAATATTCTGTAAATTTTAATCGCATACTAAAAGGCTGTATAAAAACCGTTTTGGTCTTTATACAGCCTAAGTTTTTATAACTCGTTATTTCTTGTTTCGTTCAGGATTTTGTCGATCTCGTCCTCTGAAACCTCGTCATCGGTTACAGGTCTGAAAGAGTAGTTTTCTTTTTCATATTTTTTGTAAAACTGCTCGTCCTCGTCAATCTCTATCTGCTCACCCTTCAGAGCATTTGTACTTTTTGATTCCGTATCCTTATCCATACGGATTGCAACAGCCTTTTTCTCTGTTTTTTCTTTCTTCTTTACTTCGTCGGCATAAACCATATCGCCTATAAAAGAACCAAGAATACCGCACACCAAATAAATGAGCAAAATAAGAATTTCGTTATTGTTTTTGTAAATGAGCATACTGGGCAGATACATAACGGGCGCTATAACTGCAAAAATAAAATCAAGTCCGTTTTTCCACGAATAATGAACAGCGCACACAACAGCGGCGGCAGGAAAAACAAAATAATATACTATGGGGGTATAATTATTGATCTGACCTCCGGACACAAACATAAGCGGTAAAAGCAAATAAAGCGCCGCCAGAATCACAGCATAAGGAACATACCTTTTGATCATATTTTTCATATCAGCTTAGCCTCCGAAATATAAAAATTATAATTATCTGCTTATTTTTTAATTATAACAAATAAAGCTTCTGTTTTCCACTGTTTTTTTGAAAAATATATAAATTTCTGTATTTTGCACAATAAAGGATATCCTTTTTGGGTACAAGGTCTTATATACATAACGCATATAAGCATCAAAAATATGTATCGGAAAATGTTTTCGTATGTTTAAATAATTATTTGCATTTTATCCCAATACTTGCTATAATAAAAAGAAAGTTTAAATTAAACAGTAATTGTGTCAGGGAGTGATAAATATGTGTAAGAAGCCTTACTATATTACAACGCCGATTTACTATCCGTCGGGCAATCCGCATATAGGTCATTGTTATACAACTGTTGCGTGTGACAGTATAGCACGCTACAGACGTATGCAGGGCTATGACGTTATTTTCTTAACGGGAACAGATGAGCACGGACTGAAAATCGAGCAAAAGGCGGCAGAAAAGGGAATTACGCCAAAGGCTTATGTTGATGAGATTGTAGAAATTTTCAAAAAGCTGTGGAGCTGTATGAACATCAGCTACGACAGATATATACGCACAACGGACGATTATCACGTTGAAACGGTTCAGAAAATTTTTAAGGAGCTTTACGACAAGGGTTACATCTACAAGGGTGAATACTCGGGTAAATACTGTACTCCCTGCGAGAGCTTCTGGACAGATTCTCAGCTTGTTGACGGCAAATGTCCCGAATGCGGCAGAGAGGTAACAGAGGCTAAGGAGGAAGCGTATTTCTTCAAGATGGCTCCCTTTGCCGACAGAATTGAAAAGCTGCTGACAGAAACAGACTATTTGCAGCCGAAAACACGTGCCACAGAGCTTGTAAACAATTTCATAAAACCGGGTCTTGAGGACGTGTGCGTGTCAAGAACTACCTTTAAATGGGGTGTTCCCGTAACGTTTGATGAAAAGCACGTGGTGTATGTATGGATTGACGCCTTGTCTAACTATATTTCTGCGCTCGGCTTTTACAACGACGCCTATAATGATTACGATAAATTCTGGCCTGCCGATGTTCATATGGTAGCAAAGGATATTATGCGTTTTCACGCTATAATATGGCCTGCTATGCTTATGGCGCTTGACCAGCCGTTGCCTAAGCATTTAGCTGTTCACGGCTGGATTACCTTTAACGGACAGAAAATGAGCAAGTCGCTCGGCAACGTGGTTGACCCGTTTGTATTAAGCGAAAGATACGGCGCAGACGCTATCAGATACCACATTTTAAGAGAGATGGCATTAGGCGCTGACAGCTCATTCTCTAACGAAATAATGATAAACAGAATAAACTCCGACCTTGCAAACGGACTTGGCAACCTTGTTTCAAGAACTGTTGCGATGGCTGAAAAATACTTTGGCGGTACACTGCCAAGCGAGCGTGAAGAGGGCGAGTTTGACAGCGAGCTTATTGATTTAGCCTTGTCTTTAAGAGATAAGGTTGACGAGTTTATCGACAAAACTCAGATTAACAATGCGCTTGCAGAGATTTTTAAGGTCGTTTCAAGAGCAAATAAGTATATTGACGAAACAACGCCGTGGATTTTAGCAAAGGACGAGAATAAGAAAGCTCGTCTTGCGACTGTTATATATAATCTGCTTGATACAATCAGAATTGTATCTTCACTGCTTTGTCCGTTTATGCCGTCAACTATGCCGAATGTTTGGGAGCAGATAGGTGCAACGGAAAGCGATGTAAGCTATGAAAATGCGGCAAAATTCAACGTGCTGAGTGTCAATGTTACCGTTAAAAAGGGCGAGGCACTCTTCCCGAGAATTGACGTTGAAAAGGAAATTGAAGAGCTTAACTCTATTATCTGCAATAACGAAAAAACTGCAAAGCCTGAAGAAAAAGCAGAAAAAGCAGAAGAAAAGCCGCAGGGTATTGCACAAATCGGCATTGAGGATTTCTGCAAGGTAGAGCTTAGAGTAGCGCAGATTAAGGCTTGCGAGCCGATTAAAAAGGCTAAAAAGCTCTTAAAGCTCACTCTTGATGACGGAGAGGGCGAGAGAACCGTTGCAAGCGGTATTGCAAAATACTACACTCCCGATGAGCTTGTCGGCAGAAAGGTTGTTCTTGTTGCAAACCTCAAGCCTGCCGTGCTTTGCGGTGTTGAGAGTGCCGGAATGATTTTAGCGGCGAGCAGCGGTGACAGCGTTAATGTTATTTTTGTTGACGATATGGAAACAGGTGCAAAGATAAGCTGATTTTAAGAAAATTTAGCAAGGGCGGTGATTTTCGGTGGAGCATTTTAATAATATATTTGACAGCCACGCCCATTATGATGACAAGTGGTTTGATGACGACAGAAATAAGGTGCTGCCAGCACTTCCCCAAAAGGGCGTTTGCGGTGTTGTCAACAATGCGGTAAATCTGCAAACTGCCAAAACAGCGATTGAATATGCAGAGAAATACGATTATTTTTACGCAACAGTCGGCTTCCATCCCGAAAATCTGTCCGATATTACACCCGATTACCTTGATGAAATGGAAAAACTGTTACAGCACAAAAAGGCAGTTGCAATAGGCGAAATCGGCCTTGACTATCACTGGGATATTCCACGTGATTTGCAAAAGCGTGAGTTTGAGCGACAGCTTGCGTTTTCTAAGGATATGGATATGCCTGTGGTTGTTCACGACAGAGAGGCGCACGGCGACACAATGGAGCTTTTACGCAAGTACCGTCCGAAAGGTCTTGTTCACTGCTTTTCGGGCAGTCGGGAGCTTATGAAAGAGGTAATGCGCCTTGGTATGTATATCAGCTTAGGCGGTGTTGTGACGTTTAAAAATGCACGTCAGAGCGTAGAGGTTGCAGGTGAAGTTCCGCTTGACAGGCTCTTGCTTGAAACAGACGCACCGTATATGGCACCTGTACCGTTTCGTGGCAAGCGTTGTGACAGCTCAATGATAATATACTGTGCCGAAAAAATTGCGTCTTTAAGAGGAATAACTACTCAACAGCTTTTAGACATCACAAGAGAAAACGCTCTTAGAATGTATGACATCACGTAAGGATTTATATTTAAAATAAATAAGTACAAAGTAATGCCCCCGCCGTTTTGGCGGGGGCAAGCTTTTGGAACAGCCTTATTCGGTTTTTTGTGTATAATAGCTCTGTTTGAATTTGATGAATGTCATTTGTGAGGGTTCTTCGGGATTTTATAGAGAAGTAATTGTTCCGATGAATAAAGGTGTTCCTGTCGAGGAGTTGACTATGGCATACATAAACGGTCTGTCAAGGTTGATACTTACGATATTATCATACGGCTCACACGTAGGCGCTTGTATTATAGCTGTAACAGCGGCGGCTTTTGTTCCTACCTCTGTATTTTCAATAGCCGTTTTGTGAGTAACTGTAGATATAAAGGTCGGCAAATTGTCTGCATATATTTTTGAAAAATCTGCAATACCTGGCTCAAATGCGTCTGTAATGCCCATATCTTCCAGAATATCCTTCATTTCATAAGAATATTCGCCCTTGAATTTCGGCATAGAGGTCGTTACAAGATAGCCTTCTCCGCCCTTTTGATTTTTATACAGGCTTAAAAAGCGGTTGTAATCCATTGTAATTATCATATCATTAAACGCTTTTTCGCCGCTTTCGTTCGGCATTATTGCAACAAAGCTGTAGCCGCCCTCATACTGCTTGCAAAAGCCTGTTACACTGTCGTCCGAAATATAAGTGCCGCCGTTATCTGAGCCGTGCAGATACTCTGCCTGTGATGTTTTGTCAAAGCCGACAAAATTGCCCGCATTTACATCGTATTCGCAGTATTGCTCAATCCATTTTGCTTCAAAGAATAAAGCGTTGACAAGTGCCATTACAGCGTCCTTAGGCAGTTCTGACAGGATTTCCTTAATCATACCGTCTGTGTTATCACTGCACCAGCTGTTGATTTCATTAAGAGTGTTTTCGTCCTCAAAATCACGTGAGTAAAGCTCTGTGCTGTAGTATTTGCCCAGCGTTTCGTTAAACTGCGGTATAATCGGGTGGTTGCGCTTTTCGTTTGAGTTGTTCCAGACAGAGTTAGCCATTGACACCTTGCTGTATTCGTTGCTTTTGAGGGTATTTGCATATTCAAGCAGATAAGCGTTGAGGTCGCCGATTTCGCCGTTGTTTGTAATTTTATCGGCAAGCTGTTTGTATGTATTGCCGTCTGCACCGTTTGTCACCATAGCAAGCGCATAAATCGCCGAAAGCGGAGAGATAAGGTTGTTTTTACCCGTATTGTTTTCATTTTTATAGGCTGTTTTAAAAAGGTCAAACGAAAAAGTGCCGACAGATTTTTCTCCGTCAAAAATTACCTCATCCTTTGTGGAGATTTCGTCACCCGTTGAAATCTCATCATCTGTTGAAACATTCGGCAAAAGCTCATTTTTTGTAACAGTGATTTCAGTATCAATTCTGCTGTCTGTAGCATCATAGCCTGCACAATACTTCTGAATTTCTGTAGCGTCCTTTACATTTACCTGCTTATCACCGTTTACATCTGCAAAAAAGGCAGACAAATAATAATCAATATCCAAACCGTCTTTTGGCTTGACTAATTCTGCCGATATTCTCTGAATATGCGTTGCATCGGTGATGTTGATTTTGCCGTCGAGCGTACTGTCGCCTATTTTGCAGGTGTAGCTTTCTGCAACGTTCTCTTTTGCTGATACGCTGAACAAGGGCATTGCAGACGTTGCCAACACCGCCGAAAGAACAGTACATAGAATTTTAGCAGTATACTTTTTCATAGCTTGCATCTCCTTATATATAGCTTTTTAAGCGTTTTCATTCATAATACAACTGAACAGTGCGATTTTTTACACTTTGAAAAAATTATTTTGATAAAATTCTTGATTTAATAAAAAACACACTTTTGTCAAAATTACATTTTGCCTGTTGAGCCAAAACCGCCCTGTCCTCGCTCGGTATCGTCAAGCTCTTCAACCTCGACAGGCTCAAGCTGACAGACAGGTGCGACAACGAGCTGTGCTATGCGTTCAAACGGCTCAATGGTGTACGGCTTGTCCGACACGTTACAAAGACCAACGCAGATTTCACCTCGGTAGTCGCTGTCAATAACTCCCACGCCGTTAGAAAGGCAAATGCCATGCTTTACGCCAAGACTGCTTCGTGCATATATAAAGGCGGCGAAATTTTCATCGGGGAGCTGTATTGCGATGCCTGTGTTAACCCTGACAAGCTCTCCCTGATTTATTGTAAGAGGATGGTCAATAAGCGCAAACAGGTCAAGACCAGCCGCACCTTTTGTTCCTCGTTTTGGAATAATTGCTTTTTCGTTTAGCTTTTTAATTTTCAGTACAGCCATAATTACCTCTCTATCCTGCAAAAATATAAATAATCTTGCAAAAAATTTTTATAATTCTAAATAAAAATTACTAAAAAGAAACTTGAATTTTTTTAATTCCAATTCGGCAAATTTAATAATTCCAACAAATAATTCTTTCAAAAGGGTTAAAAAACAATTTCCTAATTGATACCTCTTAAATATAACCCGCCCGTATATTCCTTTTTTTGCAGAGTTTTCCTATAATAATCAAGGGTGTTTTCCACGTTTTCCACATAGTTTTCAACAGTAAAGCGGAAAACCTCAAAATCTATTGCATTTTTGTTATAAATCCTTTCGGGCATTAAAAGCGGTACGCTGTTGAGTATTTCACTGCAAATTCCATCACAGACAATGGGAAAGAGTATGTTTTTCCTGTCCTGCAATTTTAAGTCTTTTTTGCAGGCTTCACAGCCTTTTCCTCCGCTTCTTCCGGGGCAGTTGCGCACAAGCATCAAGGGCAGATAGCCGTAGCCGATAAGTCCTCTTTTTATTGTACCGCCTAACTGCTCTATCTGCTCGATTTTCATTTCAATAGAAAGCTCTGTGTCGGCAAGTCCGTACTCCTGTGCCCACTCAAGAGATGCAGTGTTCGTTATGTTCAGACCAAAGCCGCCGTGAACGGCAAAGCCGAGCCTTTTTGCAAGGTAAACTGCACCAATGTTGTTTGCAAGCACATCAGTTACACCGATTTTCTTAAATTCCAGCAATCTGTTTTCGACAAATTTTTCGGCTGAAAAAAGTCCTCTGGGGATTTCTATAGCTACATTTACGCTTTTCCTTAGCAATTGTTGCACCTTTTGAATGTCGCTTTTTATCGGCAGATATACCATATCCAGCTTTTCACAGCCTGTTGGCAGGTCGGTTGACAGAAACCTTGCTCTTTTCAGCGGCTTATCACTTCGGCTTGGCTTTTGAAGCAGCATTTTATCAAAAATATCTTCATCACATACAATTTTACAGGATGTAAACTCTGCTCTTTTTTTGTCAAGCTCTGCAAGTGCGTTTCGTCTTAACTCATTGAGTGCAGACAGCGGAAGTGACAGACCGTCCTCTATCGAACAACGACAATCGGTGCAGTAGTACGGTGTGCCGCCTGTTTTTGTAAGCTGTGCAGACGCTTTTTCAGTTGTCAGCGCAGCTTTAACCGCTTGCTCACAGGCGGTATTGCCGATAACGGAAACGCTGTTGCCGCGCTCGTCAGCCGCAGTAAGCATAGGCATTTCGCCGATTTTTGCGGAGAAATTCATACTCACCTTAACAAGCGGATTTTCATTTCTGTAATTTTGTCTGATTTCGGATAGGAGCTTTTCGGTGGCTGATGTCACGTCCTCTTTTTTGCGAAAGCCGAACATCTCACCGTCACGCTTGCCTGTGAAGTAGCCGTCTGTAAAGCCTGAACGTGCAAAGACAGATGTCAGCTGTCGCTGTGTATTTTCAGAAGCTTCCCCAAAATCTCTGCTTTCGACACAGGCTGAAACGGCGGCACAGACGTATTCGGGACGTTTCATTCTGCCCTCGATTTTTGCCGAGGTCACGCCGATTTCCTGTAATCTGTTTATGTGGTCTATTATGCTGTTGTCTTTAAGGCTAAGTGCGTGGTCACTGCCGTTTTTTACGCTGAAAGGCAATCTGCAAGGCTGGGCGCAAGCACCTCTGTTTCCGCTTCGTGAGCCGAGCATAGCAGAAAAATAGCATTGTCCCGACACGCACATACACAGCGCACCGTGAACGAAAACCTCTGTTTCAATAGGGCAGTTCTCTGTTATTTCACGAATTTCGCTTTCGCTCATTTCTCGTGATAAAACCACACGCTTAAAGCCCATCTCGTAAAGTGCCTTTGCACCGCTTAGCGAATGTATGCTCATCTGTGTTGATGCGTGAAGCGGTAAATCGGGTATCATTTTGTGAATAAGTGATGCTAAGCCGATATCCTGAACAATAACTGCATCAATGCCGAGTGTTGATGCCTTTTTGACAAGCTGAAGTGCTTGCTTCATCTCGCTGTCAAATATCAGCGTATTGACAGTGAGATACACCTTTACACCTCGGATATGGCAATAGGTTATCGCTTGCTCAAGCTCGTCATAATCAAAATTATGAGCGCTGGTTCGGGCAGAAAACTGCTTTGCACCCAGATACACCGCGTCAGCCTTGCTGCGAACAGCAGCAACAACGCTGTCAAAGCCGCCTGCCGGTGCTAAAATCTCGATTTTGTTCATAGCTACCTCTTTATGTTATCGGTTAATAGAAGGTCATAATTATTGACGTTTTAACAGTAACATTATAGTGCTTTTCGCTGTTTTAGTCAAACAAAAAGCGGCAGAAAAATCTGCCGCTTAGAATATATTAAGTTAAAATCAGTTTGTGATTGTCTTTTCTGTTTCTTTATCAAAGATATGAATCTTGTTAACGTCAAATGCAATCTGAATGTTGTCGCTCGGCTTAGCTGTTGATGTAGGCTCAACACGTGCTGTAATCGGAACACCGCCGATGTTTACATACAGGTAAATCTCTGCACCCATAAGCTCTGTAACGTCAACGTTAGCAGTAACAATGCCGTTGCCGTTCTCGCATTTAGCAAGGAACTCAGGCTCGTCGTGAACATGCTCAGGACGGATACCGAATCTAACCTCTTTGCCGACATAAGACTCAAGACAGCCGTTGCTGTTCTTTGAAGCAGGCAGGTTGATTGTGTATTTGTCAAACTGCAGACCGAATGTAGAACCGTTCTTAACAAGCTTAGCGTCAATGAAGTTCATCTGAGGTGAACCGATAAAGCCTGCTACAAACTCGTTGCAAGGCATATCATAAAGGTGCTGAGGTGTGTCAACCTGCTGAATGAAGCCGTCCTTCATAACAACGATTCTTGTACCCATTGTCATAGCCTCAGTCTGGTCGTGAGTTACGTAAATGAATGTTGTGCCGAGGCGCTGATAGAGCTTAGAAATCTCTGTTCTCATCTGAGCACGGAGCTTAGCGTCAAGGTTTGAAAGAGGCTCGTCAAGTAAGAATACCTTAGGATCACGAACGATAGCACGACCTAAAGCAACACGCTGACGCTGACCGCCTGAGAGAGCCTTCGGCTTTCTGTCAAGATACTGCTCAATGCCTAAGATTCTTGCAGCCTCTTCAACACGGCGCTTGATTTCTTCCTTAGGAGTTTTTCTGAGCTTTAAGCCGAATGCCATATTGTCATAAACCGACATATGAGGATAAAGAGCGTAGTTCTGGAATACCATTGCTATATCTCTGTCCTTTGGTGCTACGTCGTTTGCAAGAGTGTCGCCGATGTAAAGCTCGCCCTTACTGATATCTTCAAGACCTGCGATCATTCTAAGAGTAGTAGATTTACCGCAGCCTGACGGACCAACAAGAATGATAAATTCTTTATCTGCGATTTCAAGGTTGAAATCTGTTACGGCAGTAACGCCGCCGTCGTAAATTTTGTAAATGTGTCTTAATGAAACATTTGCCATAGTTAAAAACCTCCAAAATAGAAACGTACAGCAAAGCAAAACGCATATAAAATACAGCTTTGTCCTTACGAATAATAATATATCATATTTCTAAAAGAATTACCACCATTTTTTTTACTAAATATTCAACAACCTTTTTAGGTAAAATAGATATAATGTAAATTTAGAGTTCGAAACTTGTTGTATATTTATGCAACATTAACAAAAGCATTTTTTGATTTCACACCTTGTTAATTTTCTTGACATACCTGCTTTTAAATTTTCGTCTAAGCAAAGTGCGCCTACCTTAATCCGCTTTAAATACGTCACGTTAAGTCCCTGAGAGATAAACATTTTCTTAACCTGATGAAACTTTCCCTCGCATATACGCACGTAGCCCTTGCAGGGGTTGTCCTTTGCAATTTCTAAAAAACCCGGCAAGCATTGTGTGCCGTCAGCAAAAACTATTCCGTTTTCAAATGCCGACACTGTCTGCTGTGTAATTTCACCGTCAACGACTGCCTCGTACAGCTTATACACACCGCTTTTCGGCGACAGTAGTCTGTGAGCAAAATCTCCGTCATCTGTTATGATTAGAAGTCCCTCTGTGTCCTTGTCAAGCCGTCCTGCGGGGAAAAGTCCCTTTCTGTAAAGCTCTGACGGCAATAAATCTATAACAGTTTTCGCTTTTTTGTCGTTGCTTGCAGACAGCACTCCCTGCGGCTTGTTCATCATAATATAAACATATCTTTCAAATTGAAGTCTGTTGCCGAAAACAGTTATCTCATCATTTTCGGGATCTGCCTTTTCGTCCTTGCTTTTGCATATTCTGCCGTTAATTGTGACAGCTCCCTTTTTTATAAGCGAGTGAACCTCTTTTCTGCTCCCTATATTCTGCGAGGCTAAAATTTTGTCAATGCGTTCCATTTTTTCACCCTGTCTTTTCACCGAAAAAGGTAGTAATTTTATCACTTTGCAAGCCACTTTCAAGGTGACCGCCTATTACCGTACCGTCCTTTGAAAGAACACATAAATAAAGGCTGTTTCGCTTTATTGTGTCATCGGTAGAAACATCGTTTTTTCTGACAGCAAAATAATGCCTGTCAACCGATTCTCCCTTATATTTCGAGAGGTCAAGTCCCTGCAAAAGCTGAAGCTCGTTGTAGCTTTGGTACGTCTTATTAAACTGATGCGGTATTGTCACCTTGTCTTTAAACACCTCATCAGGCTTTTTGTCAAACCCGAATTGCGATATAAAATCAAGTTTTGCACTGTCGCTGTCAAAGGCAAGAGAATACTCACCGCCGTTGCACACAGCCTTATCCTGTTTTTTGTTTGACGATATAAAAAGCTCTGCCGATATAAACAAAGCAATAAGCAGTAAAGCTACAAGCAAATATTTTTTAAGTCCTTTTTTATTAACCGACAGCACAAACACAGCTATTCCCTCACATATTTTAAAGTTACTAAAATATATGAGCAGGCGGTGCTTAAAATTACAATCAACAGAACAAATACTGTCTTAAAGCATCTGCGCTTTCGGCAAATTTATCTGCCTTATACCTTTGCATACTTTCCTTATCTCCGTAGCCGTACAAAGCACCGATAAAGTCAACTCCTGCAATTTCTGCACCCTTTGCATCATAGAACGTGTCGCCTATCATAACAGCCTTACACGTCATATCTGCATCAACTGTTTTTAACGCATAGGGTATTATATCTTCCTTTTCTTTTCTCTTGCCGTCAAGAGTTGCTCCGCAGACAGCGTCAAAAAGCTCTTTAACACCTAAAATATCTGCTATTTCATTTGCAAAGCCTTCGTATTTGGAGGTGCAGACAACTGTCTTTGCACCGACTGCTTTCAAATCAATAAGAAGCTCTTTTATTCCGTCATAAAGTCTGTTCTCAAACTTGCCCTTTTCGTTGTATCGGCTGACATATAAATCAAAGGCAATAGCTGCAATATCGTCACTAAGACCGCAATAATTTGTAAGCGTCTGCAAAAGGGGCGGCCCTATATAAATGCTGTAGTCGCTTAAATCAATATCTGTTTTGCCGATCTGCTCAAGCGCATATTCAAGCGAATGTCTTATACCGAGCGCGCTTTGCGACAGTGTTCCGTCAAGGTCAAAGAGTATAACATCATATTTGGACTTTAATTTTTCCAAGCCGATTCCCCCTGCTGTGATAAAATATTTTTTATCGGTAGTTGTTAATTTTTATTCCTTGTGTTATAATACTTCATAAGTCAGCATATATCAAGACTTTTTTAAAAAACGAAAAGGTGATTGCGTTTTGCAAAGCAAAAACAGAATATACACACTTGACGAGCTAAGAGGTCTTTGCGTGTTTTGTATGGTGATTTATCACGCTTTATATACGGCGTCATTTTTGTTTTCGATTGAGTATGCCGTCTTTTTGTTTCGCCTTTTCACACCCGCAGAGCCGTTTATTGCCGCAGCATTTATAATAATTTCGGGCATATCGTCACAGCTGAGCCGTAACAATTTTAAGCGAAGTCTGCCTATTCTGGCGGCTGCTGCCGCTGTGAGCCTTGCGACGTATTTTGTTATGCCGAAAAGTATGATTTACTTCGGTATTCTGCACTTTTTAGGAGTTAGTATTCTTATCTTTTCGGTTGCGAAAAAGCATATAGATAAAATTCCGTTTGCAGTAGCTATAGTTCTTTTTGCTCTGCTGTTTTTTATAACCTACGGCGTAAAGGACAACGTGCTGGGAATAAGCAGCTTTGGTATCGCCTTGCCGCACCCGAGTACGGATTACTTCTTAATTCTCGGCTTTGTGTCCGACAGCTTTAGCTCTGCCGACTATTTTCCGCTGTTGCCTTGGTTTTTTGCTTTTCTGTTCGGAACAACCTTAGGCAGGCTTGCAAGGGAAGAAAAATTCCCGAAATTTATGTATAAAAAAAGAAGCCGAATTCTTTCGTATATCGGCACACACGCATTTTTGATATATATTCTGCACCAGCCTGTAATTTACGGACTGCTGTATTTAATTTTTTTGTTACAAGGAAAGGTCTGATTATAAAATGAAGTTAGGTATAGTTGGATTGCCAAATGTCGGCAAAAGTACGCTTTTTAACGCTATTACAAACGCAGGCGCACAGTCGGCAAACTACCCCTTTTGCACAATAGAGCCGAATGTCGGCGTAGTTGCCGTACCCGACAAACGTCTTGACAAATTGGCAGAAATGTATAATCCCGACAAGTACACGCCTGCGTCAATAGAGTTTGTTGATATTGCAGGTCTTGTAAAAGGTGCGTCAAAGGGCGAGGGACTTGGCAACAAGTTTTTGTCAAATATCCGCGAGTGCGACGCTATTGTTCACGTTGTGCGCTGCTTTGACAATGACGATATTATCCACGTTGACGGCAGTGTTGACCCTGTTCGTGACATTGAAACTATCAATTTAGAGCTTGTGCTGTCAGACGTAGAGATGATTACAAGACGAATTGACAAAACGCAGAAGCTTTTAAAGGCAGATAAAAAATATCAGACAGAGCTTGACTTTTTTAACAGAGTTAAGGACGCTTTAAACGAGGGTATGTCGGCACGTTCCGTTGAATGTAACGAGGAGGAAGCAGAGCTTTTGTCAAGCGTTGCACTGCTTACAAACAAGCCTGTTATATATGCTGCAAATATGAGCGAGGACGATTTTGCAAACGGAATAGAGAACAATCCGTACCTGCCGAAGGTCAGAGAAATTGCACAGATGGAACATTCTGCCGTTTTGCCAATCTGCGCACAGCTTGAGGCTGAAATCGTAGAGATGGATAAGGAAGAAAAGGAGCTGTTTCTTGCCGATTTGGGGCTTGAAGAGTCGGGACTTGACCGTCTTATCAAGGAGTGCTACTCGCTTTTGGGACTTATATCATACTTAACGGCAGGCAAGCCTGAGGTTCGTGCGTGGACAATCAAAGAGGGTACAAAGGCACCGCAGGCGGCAGGTAAAATACATACAGACTTTGAGCGTGGCTTTATCAGAGCCGAGGTTATCGCCTTTGACGATTTAATCGCCTGCGGCAGTATGACAGCCGCCAAGGAAAAGGGACTTGTTCGCAGTGAGGGCAAGGAGTACGTGATGAAGGACGGAGATATAGTTCTGTTCAGATTTAATGTGTAAGATTATTAACCTTTATTTATTAAGGGCAGTCGCAAACTAAAAATCTGCGGCTGCCCTTTAGTTGTTAATATCTCTGCCAAGAATATAGTCAACGGATACCTTGTATAAATCTGCAAGCTTTATCAGGTGTTCCACAGGAATTGTCTGAAATCCCCGTTCATACCTTGAATAGACGGTTTGTTGTATTCCGAGATATTGTGCAATATCCTTTTGTTTCATATCATTATCTTCTCTTAAATCTCTTAACCTTTTGAAGTACAAAATATCACCCTTGATAGTATTTATTGGTACTATTGACTTTATCATATTTTGGTGATATAATCGTTTTATAGTACTTATAAGTACTATAAAAGAGGAGCTTATTTGATTGAAGTGGGAATTGTTTTAATAATACAACTACCGACACTCGTTTATAACGTTGTTGCGTTAACAGTAATAAAAAGTAATCGGGCATTCCGAAAAGGTTGCCCGATTAGTACTTTCTGTCGTATGTTTTTGTTTAATAAATCTGTTTATTTTTTCTCATCAACCGTTTTCAGTTCAAACCAGAATACACTGCCCTTGTCCACGTTGCTGATTACACCAAAGTGAGCGTTGTGGAGATTAAGCATATTCTTAACGATTGAAAGTCCGAGTCCCGTACCGATTACTGCGCTCTTGTGCGACTTGTCAACCTTGTAGTATCTGTCCCAGATGTATTCAAGGTTTTCCTGCGCAATACCCTTGCCGTGATCCTCAACCTCTATTCTGACAACATCGTCCTTGACAATCTGACGGACAATGACCGTTTTATCCTCGCCGGCATAATTTATGGCGTTGTTTACAAGGTTATAAACAACCTGTCCGATTTTGATTTCATCGGCGTCTACAAGCACGTTTTTGTCGTATTCAAAGTTTATAGTGTAGCCGTCCTGCTCCTTTAGCTTTGAGTATCTTTTGAAAATACTCTGTATGCTGTCTGTAATTGAGAATACAGATTTTTCAAGAGTGACAGCACCCGACTGGAGCTTTGAGATATCGAGCAAATCGTTGACAAGGGTGCTTAAGCGTGTCGCCTCGTCAATGATAATCTGAATATTCTCGGGAGTGTTTTCACCCGGCAAATCTCTCATAACCTCGCCATAGCCTGTAATCATCGTAAGCGGAGTTCTAAGGTCGTGAGATATGTTTGCGATAAGCTCTGTTTTCAGCCTGTCAATTTTTGACAGCTCCTGACAGGTGAAGTTCAGCGTATCGTTCAGCTCCTCAATTTCTTTATATCCGCTTCCGCTGAACTGAACGTCGTAATTCTGTTTTGCAAGCTGTTTTGCCGTCTGATTTATTTTCACTATCGGCTGTGAAATCTGCCTTGCAACTATGATTGACAGCACAACGGCTATAAGCAGTAAAATACAGGTCACAATGATAAGCTGAATTCTCAGCGTGTCAACAGTACTGCCTACAGGCGAAATCAAAGAGGTTAAAATCAGCATACACTCTGCCGTTTCGCCGTCTGTTTCTGCGACTGCGTCCTCGCCGAGCTTTACATCAAACACACCGGCATAGACAAGGTACTGAATATTCTCCTTTTCAAAGGGAGGTGCATCGCCCGAAAACTGCATTAAATCGTCTGACTTGCCCTTTGATACGCCCTGTGTTATCTCTATGGTAGTTCCGCCGTTCTGGATTGCCGCATTATAGTACCTTACAAGCTGTGAGCCTGTGTCGTTGAGCGCAAGGTGACCGCCCATAGCCTTGTCCTCTGTGACATAGATTTTTACGTAATCGTTTGTCGTTGTGTCAAGGAGCATTACGTTTATGTCGTTGTAGCTGTGGATACGTTCAATTAAATCCTCAATGTTTTTATTTTGAAGATTTGATACAATGCTGTTTGCACAGGCTTGTATCTGCTTTGTTTTTATTGCCTTGTAAAAGCTGTCAAGAAATAAAATCTGAAACGTCCACAAAAGCAAAAGCATTATAAGGACAAAGTAGAAAAAGTACATTATAATTTTGTACTTTATCGGCATTTTAGCAAATTTATCTCTAATTTGTTTCAAATCTGTAGCCAACTCCTCGCAATGTTACAATACAGCCGCTGTATTCTCCCAAGCTTTTTCTGAGCAGCTTTACGTGCGTGTCAAGCGTCCTGTCGTCGCCGAAAAAGTCATAACCCCATACCTCGCTTATGAGCTTTTCTCTTGTGAGCGCAATACCCTTGTTTTTTACCATATAAAAGAACAAATCGTATTCCTTTGGAGTCATTTCAACACGCTTGCCGTCTATTGTTACAATTCTTGCCGTAAAGTCAACCATCAGCCCCTTGTATTCAAAAACGTCTTTTTCTGTTTTCTGACCTGTTGAACGCTTGATAACGGCATTTACCCTCATCATAAGCTCCTTAGGCGAAAACGGCTTAACAACGTAATCGTCTGTGCCAAGCTCAAAGCCGTGAATTTTGTCGTACTCCTCGCCTCTTGCCGAAAGCATAATAATCGGCGTGTCTGACGTTTTGCGTATTTCCTTGCAGGCTGAAAAGCCGTCAAGCTCGGGCATCATAACGTCCATAATGATAAGGTCGTATTTGTTCTTTCGGCAGATTTCAACCGCCTGCATACCGTCTACCGCCTCTTCAACGGTGTGCCCCTCAAACTCGGCGTATTTTCTTATAATTTCTCTGATGCGAAATTCATCATCTACAACTAAAATTTTGCTCATAAGCCTAAGCCCCCTCAAAAGCATTTCTTATCCAATTTGAATTTACACTTGTAATGTGATAAAAATATGACGAAAAGCAAAAACCTTGATGTTCTGCTAAAAATATTATATCATAATTAAAAACATATTGAAATACCTGTGAATTTATTTTATAATACAATTATACGGATATAAAATCTGTTTTTATTTTAATATTAAGTGTAAATTTATTTCAATATGAATTGTATAAAGGTTGTGGCGAGTTGGAAATAAGAAAAATTAAGTCGGCAGAAATTACGCAGGCTGTCAAAAAGCTGTTTATGGACTGCAACTATTTTATTGGCGACGATATTATGTGTGCGCTTGAAAGGGCTGAAAAGGAGGAACAGTCGCCTGTCGGCAAGAGCGTTTTGCGTCAGCTTATCGACAATAATAATATTGCAAAGGACGAGCAGATACCTATTTGTCAGGATACAGGTATGGCGGTGCTTTTTGTCGAGTACGGCGACAAGGTAGTTGTTGAGGACGGAAGCTTTAACGACGCTGTGGAGGAAGGTGTTCGCAGAGCCTATGAGGACGGCTATCTGCGAAAAAGCGTAGTATCAGACCCTGTTTTTGACAGAATTAACACAAAGGACAACACACCGGCAGTTATTCACACAGAAATAGTAAGCTCGGATAAAATCAGAATTTTAGCAGGCGGCAAAGGCTTTGGCAGTGAAAATATGTCAAGGATAAAAATGCTCACTCCGTCCTACGGAGTAGAGGGAGTAAAGGATTTTATACTTGAAACGGTAAGGCTTGCAGGCCCTAACCCCTGTCCCCCTGTCGTTGTCGGAGTAGGAATAGGCGGTACGTTTGAAAAGGCGGCACAGCTTGCCAAAAAAGCAACGCTAAGACGTATCGACACAAAAAATCCCGACAAACGCTATGCAGATTTAGAGGACGAGCTGCTCGAAAGAATAAATAAAATGGGCTTCGGCCCTGCCGGCTTGGGCGGCGGCACTACTGCGCTCGGCGTAAATATAGAAACCTACCCAACGCACATAGCCGGTATGCCGGTAGCCGTGAACATCTGCTGTCATGCGGCAAGGCACAAATCAATAGAAATATAGACAAGGACTGATACCGATGAAAAAGCTGACACTGCCGCTTAGCGCAGAGGACATAGAAAACTTAACGGCCGGCGAGAGCGTTCTGCTCACAGGCGAAATGCTCACAGGCAGGGACGCCGCACATAAAAGACTTTTTGAGCTTATCGAAAAGGGCGAGCCGTTGCCTGTCGACATTAAAAATCAGGTAATCTACTATGTAGGCCCGGCGCCTGCAAAGCCGCCGTATGCAGTAGGTCCGGCAGGTCCTACCTCAAGCTACAGAATGGATAAATACACGCCTGCACTGCTCGACCTCGGACTAAAGGGAATAATCGGCAAGGGCGCAAGGAGCAAGGAGGTTATCGACTCTCTTGTTAAAAACAAGGCCGTCTATTTTGCCGCCATAGGAGGCGCCGCCGCACTTATCGCCAAAAGCATAAAGAGCGAACAGGTGCTTTGCTATGATGATTTAGGAACAGAAGCTATAAGGCGGTACACAGTTGAGGACTTCCCCTGTATAGTAGCCATAGATTCAAAGGGAAATAACGTGTACGAATCAGAGCCGAAAAAGTATAATACAGAAAATTTATAATCGTCCCCAAACAGCCGAGAGCTGTAAAATACATAATAAAAAACAGGAGGAAAATTTTATGAGAAAACTAATTTCAGTTGTGCTTTGCGTAGTTCTTGCATTCTCTGCTATGGCAGTGACTACGGCATCTGCACAGGAGGACAATCAATTAACCGAAAACGACTTATTATCATCGTTAATCTTCGATTCTATCGGAGATATGCCGCAGTTGCCGGAATTTGATCAAAAAGAACTGATGATGTCGGTTGTAGCTGGGCTTGAAAATGTATTGCAAAGAGGTAAGCAGGACGGCTTTATTACAGAGGAATCTGTAACAAAGGTTCAGAAATACGTTGACGAGCTTAAAGTAACTCTTGAAAGCGTTACAGCAAGCGATGATGAAATTACATTTTCAATTCTGAATCTCGGAATGTCGGTTGCTATTGATATTGAAATTGTTTACAACAAGGCGTTGGTAGATTTCTTAGTTGAAAAGGTAGAGGAAGTAAAGGGTCTGATTGCTCTTATCGGTGCAGCACAGCCTGATGTAAGCGAACAGCTTGAAGCAGCACTTGATAAATTTGTTGAGGACGCAAAAGCCCTGACAGACATCAATAAGGAGTCAATCGAAAACCTGTTTGAGGAATTTCTAAGCTCGTTGCAGGAGATTACAACTCCCGAACCTGACTACAGAGAAGATTTACAGTTTGCTGTTGATGAGGCGCTTGCTATGATTGAAAGCGGCGACTATGAAGCAGATATGCTTGTTGAATTAACAGCAGCCGTAGAGCAGGCAAAGGCTTTGCTTGAAAATGAGAACGCAACAGACGATCAGCTTATCGAAGCAGAGGCACTGCTGTGGACAGAAATGAATGCACTTTTCTTTGATGTAGATCCCGATGAACCCGAGCTGACAGTTGACGATCTGAAGGATATTATTGAGAGCGTTACAAGGGATTATCTTGACAATATAGATGAAATCGGAGAAGAAGTACTTGCCGAATTAAAGCAGGCTGTTGATGATGCAAAAGCTCTTATCGAGGGAAATACACCTACAGCAGAAGAAATTGAAGATGCTTATGACAAAATTATTGACGCTATCCCCGATGTACCGGTCGATGAATCCATAAAGGATGCGCTTAATTTTGCAATCCGTTTGAACGCATGGAGAATAATTACAGGCGGTGACTTCGAGGATACAAAGGAAACTCTGTCGGTTAAGCGTGATAATGTTATCACAGCAGAAAATGTTTACCTTGCTCCCGAGTCGACAGACGAAGATTATAGTGCAGCCTTCGAGATGCTTTTAAGCGATTTTGACTCACCTGTTGACGAATTTATAAGCGGTGATGCAAACTGTGACGGCAAGGTTAATATCAATGACGTAACAGCTGTTCAGAGGTATGTTGCAAATATTGAGGTAACAGATTTCTCATTCGGACAAAGTGATGTTGACGCTGACGGAAAAATTACAATCAAGGACGCTACTATGATACAGAAGTACACAGCAAATGTTATAGATATCTTCCCCAGTGATTTAGGTGTAGGATAAAAATTTTTAGCAGAGTGTAAAAAATGATGTCGTTTAGTTGTATATACTGTGAAGGCTAAAAAATCTCAAAGGAGAAACAGCTATGAAAAAGATATTATCATCGGTTCTTGCTGTGACAATCATTTTATCATCATTTTGCAGCATAAGCGTTTTTGCGGCAGAGAAGAATGACTCTTTGTCAGAAACAGGTATTTTCTACAATCTTGACGAGCTTACCAAGTGCCAATACTATGCTTTTGGCATTGACGGAAAATTGTCATTTGACGAAGCAGAGAGGATTTACTTCACATCAAGACCACAGCCACAGGAGCTTGACGAAGATACAGAAAACGAAATCAGGCAGGATTATATTAAGCAAAGCGGTTCGGATTTATCAGAAAGCGATATAGGAATATATTATTACGGAACACTCAGCGACAGCAGTATGCTTATCTTCCCCGAAGGCGGAATATATCCGACTGCGATAGACTATATTGTTATCGGTAAGTATCTGTATATTACAAGCTGTATAGGTAATGATGTCAAAATTTATAAGGATAACACCTTCAAAAGTATTGCCACGTCTTATGCAGTCGGCGAATTATCTGACGAATTGCTTGATGAAATTGCCGAAAAGCTCAATTTTCTGATGTTTGCAGACGGTACTCCCGACAATATGGTTATGATGGGAGATGCTGACGGCGACGGCAAAGTAAATGTCAAGGACGCTACAACGGTTTTGAAATCTGTAGCTTCCGTTATTAAGCTGACAGACGCTCAGAGCTGTGCCGCCGATGTGAACGCAGACAACAAGGTTGACGTAAATGATGCAACAGTAATTCAGAAATTTTGCGCAGGCATTGATACATATTTACCAATCGGTGAAATGTGTGCGCTGTAAGGCTCTGATTGAATAGACTTTATCTATCCGCTATAATAAATCATTCGCTCCCTTGTGCATAGAAGAATTTATCTTCCTGCACAAAGGGAGCGTGTTTTATTTGTCAGTATTGAATAAATATGGCATATCAAATCGCTGAAAATTATGCTTTGCATTATTTCACTCTAAAACTTGCATTTGTTTTTGTTTTGGTGTATAATAGCTGACAGATTGATATAATTTTGAATTTTCTATAATTTGATTTTTCAGAAGGTATAAATTTTACAGTATATTTTAATTGGATGTGGTGAAAATGCTAAGCAAATACAGCGACCTTACGCCTGAA
The DNA here is from genome assembly GCA_051881615.1 of Acutalibacteraceae bacterium. Classification (GTDB taxonomy): domain Bacteria; phylum Bacillota; class Clostridia; order Oscillospirales; family Acutalibacteraceae; genus CAMFTQ01. The sequence goes on from JBJEQF010000022.1 coordinate 33,972, forward strand.
ATTTTAAGGCTTTCAAAGCTCTGCTGTGAAAACAGTGCAATAAACCCCGAGCTTTACAAAAAATATGACGTTAAAAGAGGTTTGCGTGACGTAAACGGCAAGGGCGTACTGACAGGACTTACAGAGATTTCAGAGGTAAACGCCTTTGAAGAAATAGACGGTGTACGCACACCTATTGACGGTCAGCTTTTCTACCGAGGCTATAACATAGAAGAACTTGTGCGAGGCTTTATCGACGACAAGCATTTCGGCTTTGAAGAGATTGTTTACCTGCTTTTGTTCGGCGAGCTTCCGAATATGGACGAATTTAATAAGTTTTCTAATATCTTAGGCTACTACAGAACTCTGCCAAACACTTTTGTGCGTGACATTATTATGAAAGCACCGTCACAGAATATTATGAACGCCTTGTCACGTTGCGTTCTTACTCTCTATTCATATGACAACTGCGCAGACGATACCTCAATACCGAATGTTTTAAGACAGTGTATTCAGCTTATCGCTTTGATGCCTGTGCTTTCTGTTTACAGCTATCAGGCTTACAATTACTATCACGACAATAAGAGCCTTTATATACATTCTCCTCAGCCTGATTTGTCAACTGCCGAGAATATTCTGTATATGCTCCGCCCCGACAGCAAATACACTCAGCTTGAGGCGAAGCTGCTCGATATGGCTCTTGTACTCCACGCAGAGCATGGCGGCGGCAACAACTCTACCTTTACAACGCACGTTGTAACCTCATCGGGAACAGACACATATTCGGCAATAGCGGCAGCGTTAGGCTCACTTAAAGGCCCTAAGCACGGCGGTGCTAACCTGATGGTTGTAAAGATGTTTGAAGAAATCAAAAAGAACGTTAAGGATTACAACGATTTAGACGAGATTAAAGCGTACCTTACAAAAATCATTGATAAGCAGGCTTTTGACAAGTCGGGACTTATCTACGGTATGGGTCACGCAATCTACACAAAGAGCGACCCGCGTGCCAAGGTTTTCAAGGGCTTTGTAGAGAGCCTGTCAAAAGAAAAGGGCAGAGAGGACGAGTTTTTACTCTACTCAAATGTTGAAAAGCTCGCAGGCGAGCTGATAAGCGAAAAACGTCACGTAATAACAGGCGTCAGCGGTAACGTTGACCTTTACAGCGGACTTGTTTACAGTATGCTCGATTTGCCCGATAAGCTCTACACTCCGCTTTTTGCCATAGCAAGAGTAGCAGGCTGGAGCGCACACAGAATAGAAGAGCTTGTAAATCCGAGCAAAATTATCCGTCCTGCATATCAGAACGTTCAGCCAAGACAGGTTTATAAGCACATTAACGAGAGATAAAGACAAAACAGCTCCCCACAGCGTTATGCTTTGGGGAGTTTTTGATGCTCTTAAGAATTTCGGCAGAGTGATTTTGCAAAGGACAAAGGCGTATGCACAGTACAGCCGTCTGTAACGGTGATCGGAGTTATATTTCCAAGCTGATTTTTACCGCATTTGTCATAAAGCGATGATGCAAAGTAAGCGTTTGTAAGCTCCTTTGGCTTGATTTTTGCAAGCGGCAGCGGCAGGTCAAGCTCATATTCGCAGAATATCCTGCCATTTTGCTCTGCTGTCGGCTTGCACGAGGTGAGTATTACGGCTTCGCTTCTGACCGGCAGTTTTTTTGTAATTCTCTGCGGTGCTATGATGAAATCGGCTTTTAGCAGTGACGTCATACTGTCGCTTACAAGAAGCGGTGTACCGTCCTCCTGAAGTAACTGCTCTGACACGCTTTCATATTTTTTCGTATTTGCAGTTATTACCCTTATACCGCTTCGCAGCTTTGCCATTTTTACAACAGAGCTGCTGTATTCTCCGTTTGCATCAAAAACGGTTATTTCGCACCTGTCGTCTGAATTCAGATTTTTTATCACTGCAAGCGCAGTATTTATGCACAGCCGTTTGTAAAGTGCTGTGCTTTTGTAACGTCTTAAACCGAACTGACCGTTAAGCGGTATGTCCTCAGTGCATAAAAGCGACTTCTTTTGCAGTGACGCCGTATCGCTAATCAACTCCCAGTCAATTCTGTCTTTTCTGTTTATGTAATGTATTTTTTTCAGCACAACACCGTCTGTCACCTTGATTTCTGTGCTGATTTTGTCGCCTGCTATGAAGTTTATTATTTTTAAATACCATTTATCTGATGTTTTGTTTTCTATGGTAAGTGATGTAATCATAAAAAATCCCCCCCAAACGCAATTATACTAAAAACCGATTGCACAATGGATCAAATTCAGTCGAAAGGTTCGCCTGATGTTAATATCAGTCAATCGTGTTTAGTATCAAATTTATGCGTTAAGGGGAAGTAAAATTCGGATTATTTAAAATTCTGTCATCGGATTGTAGCGTTCGCCGTAGTAGCGTGTTTCAAAGTGCAGGTGCGGTCCTGTTGAATGTCCTGTCGAGCCTACATAGCCTAAAAGCTGTCCTGCCGATACATAGTCGCCCTCAGATACCGTCAGGTCTGACAGGTGAGCATAAACCGTTGCCTTGCCGTTGCCGTGGTCAAGCCATACGTAGTTGCCGTAGCCGCCGCCGCATCCGCAGCTGTAGTCCTTGCCGTAGTTATGTGAGCAGGTATTTGAGGCTATTACAACAGTACCCGAAGCAGAGGCAACTACACTGCTCCACATAATGCCCGAGCCTGCTATATCTATAGCTCCGTGATTGTACGAGCCTCTGTCCTCGTTCCATTCAGATGAAAGGTAGTAAAATCCCGGACAAGGCCATACATAGCCCGAGCCTGACGGAGCATAGCTGTTGTTGCTGTTACCGTTGTCATCATCGCCGTTGCTCTCTGATGAATTATCAGGCTCATTCTGAACAGGAGTTGTTGCCTGATTTTTCTTTTCCTCTTCCTCCTGAAGCCTTTTCTGCTCTGCGTAGTATGCCTCGATTTCATCATCAATGGCGTTGATTTCTGCGTGGTTGTCGTCAATTATCTTTACGGCGTCCTCGCTCTTTTCGTATAAAAGCTCAAGCGCTTCCTTGTTTTCGTCAAGCAGATCCTCGTATTCCTCCTGCTTCTGAACAAACACGTTCTGCTCGTCCTCTAATGATTGCTTGTCATTTTCTACCTGTGTTTTTGTTTCTGTGATTTGCTTTATTTGTTCTTTTATGCCGTTAATAAGCTTTTGGTCAAAATCAGAAACAGACTTTACAAGCTGAAGCTTATCAAGAAAATCCGAAAAGTCCTTTGCACCCAGAACAATATCGAGTGACGACACGTTGCCTGCCATATAAATAGTTCTTATGCGGCTTCGCAGTGTGTCCATTCCCTCCTCGATATTCTTTTTCGATTTCTCAATTTCTGCCTGAAGTGCTTCAATCCTTTGCTCCAAGCTGTGGATTTTTGACTGAATAAGCGAAATCTGCTCGTTTGTTACGTCAATCTTATTTGATAAAGCGTCAACGTATTCCTGTTGTTTTTCAATATCCTCTTTTGTCTGTCTGAGGATTTCTTCGTATTCCTTGTTTTGCTGTTCAAGCTGCTGCTGTCTTTCCTGCAAATCGTCAACCGTATCATCGGCAAACGCAGAAAGCGTACAGCAGGCTGTTAAACAGCAGGCTAAAAGCAAGGAGATAACCTTTTTCATTATTTTTTCCTCCTTCCGATTTTCAATTCCGTGAAATAATGTAATTATATCAAATATTGACTTATTTTGCAATCAAAAGGGAAAGATTTCAAAAATTACCAGCCTAAAATCTCGTTGCCCTCTTTTTTCAGATACTTTCTGATTGAGATAAATCCACCCAAAGCACCGATTAACGTTCCTGCCGCCGCAAAGCTTGCAATAACTATCCACATAACATCTGTAAACGGAATCGGTGTAATCGGAATAAGATGTTCAATCGCTTTCATAACCATATCGTAAAGGAACATCAGCGCAAGTGTGGATAAAATGCTTGAGATAAGTCCCATAACAATACCCTCTATGATAAACGGTATTCTGACAAATGCGTTTGTCGCACCCACAGATTTCATAATGCTGATTTCAAAACGGCGTGAATACATTGTCATTCTGATGGTGTTTGAAATGATAAAGAGCGAAATAACGCCCAGTGCGATTATTACAAGGATACTGAGCCTTGAAACAAGGTTGTTAAGGCTTGTAAGCCTTTGAGCAACCTCACGTCTGCTGTTTACAGAGTCTACACCCTCTATCTTGAGAATACTTTTCACTGTTTCGTCGTACTTTGACAAATCGTCCATAGTAACGTTTACGGCATTCGGCAGAGGGTTGTTTTTGCCCTGCATATTTTTAAACACCTCTTCGCCTAATACCTCCTTGTATGTAAGGATAGCCTCCTCTTTTGAGTAAAACTGAACCTTTGTGACGTTTTCAAGCTTGTTTATCTCTTTTGCAATATATGTACCCTTAAGCTCATCTATATTATCGTCAAGATATACTGTTGTCACGTTAGAGTCTCCGACAGATTCCACAACCTTAGCCACGTTCATTGACAGCAAGGCGGCGGTACCTGTAAGAACAAGACAGGAAATTAAAACGCCGATGGAAGCAATACTCATTATTCTGTTGTTCCATACGTTTTTAATTCCTTCCCTGAGCAAATATCCGATACTGCCTACATTCATTTTATTTATCGTTCCTTTCGCTTTTCGTTGTCATCTTTAATTATTCCATTTTGCCTGTGTCGTTAATAATTCTGCCGCGCTCTATCTCTACTACACGCTTAGGGAAGCTGTGCACAAGCTCGTGCTCGTGAGTTACAACGAGAATTGTAGTGCCTCTTTTGTTAATTGCCATCAAAAGCTGCATTATCTCGTAGCTAAGCTCGGGGTCTATATTACCTGTCGGCTCGTCGGCGATAATCATTGACGGGTTGTTTACAAGCGCACGTGCAAGGCTTACCCTTTGCTGTTCGCCGCCCGACAGCTCGCTCGGCTTGCTTTTTGCCTTGTGGCTGAGGTTTACAAGGTCAAGAATATAAGGCACACGCTTTTTGATAACGCTCGGCGGCGCGCCTACGGCTCTCATTGCAAAAGCCACATTGTCAAAAACAGTCATTTTGTCAATCAGGCGGAAGTCCTGAAAAACAATGCCCATAGTTCTGCGAAGATACGGAACCTGACGGCGTTTCATTTTGTTCAGATTCTGTCCGTTTACGATTATTTCACCGCTTGTCGGCGTTGTTTCGTGCATTATCAGCTTTAGAAAGGTACTCTTGCCTGCTCCCGACGCACCTACGATAAAGACAAACTCGCCCTTGTCGATTTGCAGAGATACATCGTGAAGTGCGTCTGTACCTGTTGAGTATGTTTTTGAAACATTCTTAAATTGTATCATATTGGTATTCCTTTCAAATTATGGGGATAAACAAAAATGCTTTGCACGTATGGCAGAAAGCGACCACGTGCAAAGCCATTATAATTTTGCAAAGCTTTCACTCGGCAAACGCACGGGTGCTTCCCCTTTGCTTATCAGTATTTTGTTGGTTTAGCCGTTAAGTATTTCTTTACCATCAGGGCAACCTTAAAGACAATGGCGTCCTCAAATTCTCTTAAATCAAGACCTGTGAGCTTCTTGATTTTTTCAAGTCTGTAAACAAGTGTGTTACGGTGAACAAACAGCTTTCTTGATGTTTCCGAAACGTTGAGGTTATTCTCAAAGAACTTCTGAATAGTAAACAGAGTTTCCTGATCAAGGCTTTCGATAGAACCGCGCTTGAACACCTCTCTTAAAAACATATCGCAAAGAGTTGTAGGAAGCTGGTAAACAAGTCTTGCTATTCCCAAGCTGTCGTAATTGATGATAGTCTTTTCAGTGTCAAACACCTTGCCTACCTCAAGAGCCACCTGCGCCTCCTTAAAGGAATGTGCAAGATCCTTGATGCCTGTAACGGCTGTTCCTATGCCGACAACGCAGTGAGTGTAGAATTCGCTTGACAGCGTATCTACAATAGAGCTTGCGAGCTTCTCAAGGTCCTTGCCCTCTATGCCTGCTCTGATTTCCTTAACAAGCGCAATATCTGTTTCGCTGATGTTGATTACAAAATCCTTTGACTTGTCCGGAAAAAGGTTTGAAACAATGTCATAAGCCGAAACGTCTGTCTTTGAAACGATTTTAATCAGCATACAAACACGTGTAACCTCACTGTTAAAGTGAAGCTCTCTTGCCTTTAGGTAAATGTCGCCCGGCAGAATGTTGTCAAGAATTACATTCTTGATAAAGTTGCTTCTGTCGTATTTTTCGTCATAATACTGCTTGATGCTTGCAAGCGAAACGGCAAGAATCTGAACATATCTTTGAGCATACTCGTCATTACCCGAAACAAAAACTGCATATTCACAGCGTGAGCCGTTGCCGAAGGGCTTGTATGTACAGTTATCTACTACAAAAGAGGTAGCTGAGCTAAGCGACTCATAATTGATTGCCTCGTTTACCTCGCCGATACGGCCAAGCTCTGAGCAAGCTATAACTACCGATGTTTCGTCAACCACGCCTACCGTTCTGTCGATAGCGTCTTTCATTTGATGGATAACTCCCTGAAATAATCTGTTGGACATAATATTTCCCCCGTTTATCAAAATAAGATGATGCCTAAGGTTATACTGCACAAAGACAATGTTCGTGCTGTCTTAAAGTGGGGCTGCAAAAACTGCCCTTGAATAATGAAAAAGCAAAGCAAAGGCTTAATCTGACAGCCGTAAACCGACTGAAAACGACAGTCTGTTTACTTGCGATTTGCGCACTTTTTATATATACATATATATTTTACACAAAAATAAAGAAAATTGCAACCTTTATTTTAAAGTTTTTATAATTTTTTATCAAATATGACGAAATGGGAGATTTTTGTCGCAAATATGCAAAAAAGGGCGGAATTTCTCCGCCCTCATAAATATTGTTACTGCTCTGTTTTGTGGACAAATACAGGCAGCTTGTACTGCTCCTTATAGCCGCGGTATTTTTGCATATACTGAGGCATTGTTTCACGTACCTCTTTTAAGTATTCGTGAGTATCAAGGCTGTTTTTTGCTGTTTCTATCATACAAACGGCAACGTTTGAACAGTGGTCGCTGACACGCTCGGCATTTGTAACAAGATCGTTGAAGATAAAGCCCAGCTCAATGGTGCAGTCACCCTGCTGAAGTCTTTCAACGTGGTGAGCCTTGAGCTTGATTTTCAAATCGTCAATTACCTGCTCAAGCGGTTCAACGCAGGCGGCAAGGTCAATATCTCTTGCGCCGACTGCATTTACTGTTATGTCAAGAATTTCTGTTACGGCACTTGTAAGCACCTTAAGCTCTGCCATTGCACCCTCAGAGAATTTAACATTCTTTTCTTGCATTTCCTTTGCCGCTCTTAATATGTTTACCGAATGGTCGCTTATACGCTCAAAATCGCCTATGCTGTGCAGAATTCTTGTTATCTCGTGGCTGTCCTTGTCGCTAAGGTTTTTATTGCCTAAACGCACAAGGTAAGAGCCGATAACGTCTTCATAAACGTCTGCCTTTTTTTCGCCGTCAATGATTTTCTCCGCAAGCTTTTCGTCATAATTTTCAATACAGGAAAACGCTTTGTTAATAACGTCCTTTGCAATGTCTGCCATTTCCATTGTGAGCTTTGAAGCCTGCTCAACAGCAACTGAAGGAGCATTGAGAAAGCGTGGGTCAAGGAACGGCACACTGCGGTCGAACTTGTCCTCTTTGACAGTCTTTTCTGCGATTTTAACAATCAGCTTGTTAAACGGCAGTAAAATCAGTGTTGCAGCCACATTGAATATTGTGTGGATAACAGCAATACCGGCGGCATTGATTGACTTGGTTACAAAGTCAAGCTGAACAAAGGCATTGATTGAATAAAACAGTGCCGATATTACAACTACTCCGAGAACATTGAAATAAAGGTGAACAAGTGCTGCTCTTTTTGCATTTTTCTTTGCGCCGATACACGATATAAGCGCCGTTGCGCACGTACCGATATTCTGTCCCAAAACGATGGGAAATGCGCTTGCAAAGGTAACGGAGCCTGTAGCCGACAGAGCCTGCAAAATGCCGACAGAGGCAGACGAGCTTTGAATAATCGCCGTAAGCACTGCGCCTGCAACAATACCGAGAAGGGGGTTATTTGAGAAGGTAAGGAATAAATCGGAGAACCACGGCTCATTAGCCAAAGGCTTAACGGCACCGCTCATCGTTTCCATACCAAACATAAGCACTGCAAAGCCGATAAGGATATGACCGATATCCTTGTTTTTCTGCTTGTTGCCTGCCATAAGCAGAACAATACCTATAAAGGCTAAAAGCGGAGAAAAGTTTACAGGCTTCATAAGCTGCATAACAAGGCTGTCGCCCTGAATACCCGTGAGGCTTAACAGCCACGCTGTAATGGTAGTACCGATATTTGCACCCATTATAACGCCGACAGCCTGACCTAACTGCATAATGCCGGAGTTTACAAAGCCGACAACCATAACGGTAGTAGCAGACGAGCTTTGGATAACCGCCGTTACACCTGCACCCAGCAGAACTCCTTTAAGAACGCCCGAGGTGAGCTTTTCAAGCGTTTTTTCAAGCTTGCCGCCGCCGAGCTTTTCAAGGCTGTCGCCCATTATGTTCATACCAAACAAAAAGAACGCCAAGCCGCCTAAAAGCTGAAAAACAGAAAAAATATCCATATTTTTCTTTCCTTTCTGACTAACAGTGAATTAGTTGGAAAAAATACGATTTTACTTTTGTTATGAATAAAAAGTGCAAAAAACTGTTTGCAAATTTAATGCAATTATATCACACATAAAAGAAATTTACAACGAATTTATAACAATTTTATTTCTGTAAAGACGATTTGTTGTCTGTGATATATTTTTATAATTACAGAAAAATTTTTTGAAAGCAATAAACAAAAAATGCAGGAGAACCTTTGTCCCCTGCATATAATACTAATATTACGGCTCCTCTTTTAAGGCGATGGCGTGTCTGCCGAGCTGTTCGTATCTGTAGAAAAATAATTCACGGTCATACTCCTGTACTCCTGTCAGCGGATCGTGTACCGTTACATAATATTCATCATACGAAACAAGCACCATACAATGCTCGTTGCCCGGCCACTGATAATACTCGTCTGTGTATGTTTCTCCGTCTTTTATATACCAGCCGCCTGTGTCGACAAGCTCAAGCATACGTATCGTTGCCCATATACAAATTGGTATACCCTTATCAATAAGGCTTAAAATCTGTGTTTCGTCTGCGTTGTCAAGGCATACGGCATAATGACTGCCGCTGCGGCTGTCTATAATCGACTGCATAGCCTCTGCCGTCGCCCCCGACAAAGCACCGTAGCCCTCATCGGAATACGGATCTCCGATAAATGCGCAATCAGGGTGAGGAGCGTATTCTTCGCCGTTGTATTGCTCAAAATCAGCCTTTGGCAAAGCGTCGGCAACCGCCTCCTTGTCTGCGTCATAGCCGTAAGCCTGCAGCAGCATAGCGGCGGCTGTTGCCTCGCACCCTGTCGGCAGCTGCGGATACTGATAAATCATCGGAACCGACTGCACGGGCAGAGCGTCAACAAGATTTTCGGGAAGCGTGTGCGGCTGTGTTGTCGGCTCGGTTACGTCAGCTGTATTTCCAAGCAGAGTTGCATCCGCTTGTGTTTCTTTGTCTGACGCTGTGCTGAGTATGTCCTTTGACGCATTTATATAAACACTCAAAAAATCGTTGCATATAACATAGACTATACAGATTACAAGAGAAAACGACAATATAATAAGAAACCGCCGTTTTATGCGCCTTAAAGTCTGTTTTTTAGTGCGCTTATTATTGTTTTTTCTTTTTTTCATATTACCTGTCCCCAAAAGTATAAAAGCCTTTCCTTTACTGCACCAATATTATAACACGTTATTGTATCATAAAAGCATCTTTTATAAGAATTTTTGGTGAGCATTATGCAGAAAATCCGCACCTGTCAGGCATAGTTTTCTCTGCCTAAGGTGCGGATTTTATCAGATTTTGTTACCTGTTCTTAATAAATCGGTATGCTTATCGCTTTTGATTGCTACTAATGCGATGCCGTTTGACGGAATAAATATTTTGCCGTTGTCAAGGATTGTGCCTAACAGCGGCTTTCCGTTTGCATAGCCCGGAAGCGCGTCAATGGTAATATCTGTAAAGCCTGAGTTGAAAGCACAGTACAGTGCAGTGTTGCCGTCACAACGGATATATGACAGCAGTCTGCCCTGATTGAGAACAGGAACAATGTCACCGTCCCACAAGGCACTGCACGATTTTCTGAGATTACCGAGATCCTTGTGCCACTGAACAAGCTCCTGATTCTCTTTGCCCCAAGGATAACCGCAGCGATTAAACGGATCACGATAACCCTGCATACCTGCCTCGTCACCGTAGTAAATACAGGGGAAGCCGGGGAGTGTGAACTGAATTGCAACTGCAAGCTTCATAAGGCGAACTCCTCGCTTGTACTGCTCGGGAGTCATTCTTGTGTTTGCCTGCCACTCTCTGTCCCTGCCGTTTAAGTTTTCGCCTGCAAGCATTGTAATGGCTCGCTCTGTATCGTGAGTTGAAAGCAGATTCATAAGCACACGCAAAACAGGACGCGGATAATTTTCTACAACGCTCATAATGGTGTCAATAACGTATTTTGCGTCTGTTCCTCTGATAAAATCAAGAATTGCGTTTCTGAAAACATAGTTCATAACAGAGTCAAGCTGGTCGCCGAGTAAAAATTTTCGTCTTGCTCCGTAGCTTTCCTTGTTAGAAGCGTCCTCCCATACCTCGCCGATTACAATAGCCTCCGGATTTTCTTCCTTAACCGATTTTCTCAGATTTTCAAGAAATTCATCGGGCAGCTCGTCAGCTACGTCAAGTCGCCAGCCACTGTTGCCGTCACGCATCCATTTTCTGACAATTCCGTTTTCGCCGTTTATATATTCGTTAAATTCGGGAGAAGTTTCGTTTACCTCGGGTAATGTGTAGAAGCCCCACCAGGAGTTGTAGTTTAAGGGCCATTCGTTAAACTTGTACCAGCTGTAGTACGGTGACTCTTTATCTCTGAAGGCACCGCCCTCGCCGTATCTGCCGCTTCTGTTGAAATATATTGAGTCGGAGCCTGTGTGAGAATAAACGCCGTCGTTAATAACGTGAATACCGCGTTTTTTTGCTTCGGAGCAAAGCTCTATAAAGTCCTCCTCTGTGCCAAGCATAGGGTCAACCTTGCTGTAGTCGCCCGTATCGTAGCGGTGGTTTGAGTATGCTTCAACAATCGGATTTAAATAAATGCAGGTTACACCTAAATCCTCAAGATAATCAAGCTTTTGTGTAATACCCTTGAGGTCACCGCCGAAAAAGTCAGTATTTGTAATTTCTCCGTTTTCATTCGGCCACCATTGCGGGAGCGAATACCAGTCGTCCATAATCGTGAGGTCTTTTCTTGTTATGTTCTTCTCTTCTCCGCTGTTGTAAAATCTGTCGGGGAAAATCTGATACATTACGCCGCCTACAGGCCAGTCAGGAGTTTTAAAGCCTTTTTTATAGCAGGTAAGCTGCCAGCTTCTGCCCGGAGAACGCTCGATAGAGCTTTTATGGTCAACATCTCCCGGTACTACATAGCGTGGTCCCTCTGCTGTTCCGAGCTTAAAGCTGTACCAGTAAATACCGACATTTTCAGGTGTAAATTCACATTCCCAGATAGCGTGATCACCGTCAAAATTGCCGCTCCAGAACATAGGCACGAACGCCCAGTCATATGCAAAATCGTATTTTATTGCAACCTCTGCCTTTGTGCAGCGAAGCCAGATAGGCAGAAGCAGGCGCAAATGCACGGTAGTGCCTTGCTCAACGGCACCAAAGGGCGAGCGGTAAAATGAGTTTCTTGAGTTAAAGGGAACAGGCATATTTTTCACGTCCTATACTTAATAAAATAAATCGAAATCAAGAGTTTGTAAATTTTATGAAAATTCTTTGCCAAAGCGTAACTGTATTTATAATAGCATAAGCAGTAATTCATTTCAAGATTTAAAACGAAATCTTTTATTAAAATATAATCCGCAGCATATTAAGGATAATTTATCAATTTTTTACAAAATTTTACAAAACACTTTTAATCTATCGATATTTGTATTATAATTAAAATGGATAATTGTACTGAATATATAAGGCAACAGGGGCGATATAATGGGTAAAGAAAAAAAGGTAACGGTAAGCATAGCAGGTCAACGCTTTCCTCTTATAACAGATGAAAGAGAGGATTATATTTTACAGCTTGCAAATATGGTTGACAGCAAAATGAAAGGTATTTCGCTTTCAAATCCAAAGCTCAGCCGCGACGGCTGTGCAACGCTCTCTGCGCTTGATTTTTGCGATATGCTTGAAAAGGAAAGATACGAGCATACAAGGTGTAAAGCAGACAATAAAAAGCTGCGACTTGAGCTTAAAAATGCGGAGCAGTCAAAGGAAACTTTAAAAATCGAGCTTGACGAAGCAAAGAAAAAGCTGGAGCTTTTGACAAAAGAAAACGAAAGACTGAGAAGTGATGCGTCGCACCTGATAGTTGAGCAGAAAAAAAGAGAGCTTAACCCCGGCAAAACTATGCTTTCAAGCGGAAGAATAAGCAAAGGCACTGAAAAAGGCAAAAAAACAGGCGAAATGACATCAAGTAACAGCAACGTTGCAAAAAGCGAAAAGTCTGATGATAAAGAGGACCCACGACAGTATAGCTTTTTTAAGCATTATTTGTAATAATATAACAGATATATATGAAAAGGCGGCAGTCTGACTGTCGCTTGATTTTTTGGTCTTTGAACTAAATGAATTGACATTTTCAGAAATTGGTATAAAATCAATCGTGGGTGAAATTTATGACTAAGGATTTAACTAAGGGTTCGGTAACTAAAAATCTGATATTCTTTACACTGCCGATGTTTGTAAGCGTAGCCTTTCAGCAGATGTATAACCTTGCCGACAGTATAATAGCCGGTAAGTTTGCAGGCAAGCAGGCTCTGGCGGCTGTCGGAGCTTCGTACCCTGTGACTATGCTTTTTATCGCGATAGCCTTGGGCGCAGGGATTGGTGTTTCTGTTGTGATTTCTCAGTTTTTCGGCAGAAAGGATATGGGCAAGCTGAAAACGGCTGTCAGCACCTCGCTGATTTCCGTTTTTATTCTGAGCGTTGTCCTGACAGCGATTGGGGTGATATTCAGCACGCCTATTCTGAAGCTGCTCAGCACAGGCAGTGATATTTTTGAGGCGAGCAAGCTGTACCTTGACATATACATATGGGGACTTGTTTTTCTGTTCATATATAATATATCAACAGGAATTTTCACTGCAATGGGCGATTCCAAAACTCCGCTTATTCTGCTTATTGCCTCTTCGGTTTTGAATATTGTTCTTGATATGGTTTTTGTAATCGCTCTGAAAATGAGCGTTGCAGGCGTTGCGTTGGCGACCTTTATTGCACAGGGTGCGGCGTCAATTCTTGCTTTTATACTTTTGCTTTACCGTATTAAGAAGATGAATATAACTGAAAAAAGCGAGCGTTTTTCTGTTGCGATTTTTAAAAGCATCTGCTTTATAGCCGTACCGAGCATAATTCAGCAGAGCTTTGTGTCTGTAGGTCAGCTGTTTATTCAGGGACTTATCAACAGCTTGGGCACAGACGTAATTGCAGGCTACAGTGCGGCAATCAAGCTGAATGTCTTTGTTATAACATCGCTTAACACTATTGCAAACGGAGTTTCAACCTTTTCTGCACAAAATATCGGCGCAAACAGAATCGACAGAGTTAAAAAGGGCTTTAAAACAGGCGTAATGCTCAATTCGGGAGTCGGAGCTGTTTTCTCACTTTTATATTGTTTTTTGAGCAAGCAGATGATAGGAATGTTTCTGAATTTGTCGGAAACAGGAGCTGTGGCTGCAGGCGAATGGTTTTTGTGGATAATTTCTCCGTTTTATGCGGCGGTTGCCGTAAAGCTTGTTTGTGACGGAATATTAAGAGGCGCAGGATATGTCAGGGCTTTTATGACGTCGACCTTTTCCGATTTAATTATAAGAGTTGTGCTCTCTTATATTCTTGTAAATTTTATGGGCGAATACGGAATATGGACAGCGTGGGTAGTCGGCTGGCTTGTAAGCACTGTTATAGCCTTGAGCTTTTACCTTTCTAAAAAGTGGGTAAAGGCGATGCACTCGTAAAAAACAACTCCCCTCTGAGAAAGAGGGGAGCTGCTTTTTTTGAAAAAGGATTACAATTATGAAAAGAAAAGATGAAGTTTAAATCATTTACCGATTGCAAGACCTGTGTCGATACCTGCAACGTATCTCTGAATTGCAGTAGCGTCGTTTACGTTTACCTTGCTGTCTGCGTTTACGTCAGCAGCCTTTGTCTGTGCTTCTGTAAGCTCTACGATAAATGCAGCTGCTCTTTGAATCATTGTAACGTCCTTGATTTTAACATCGCCGTCGCCGTCAACGTCACCTAAAACTGTTTCTGATGGCTCATCGGGAGTAGAAGGCTCTGTCGGCTTTGGATCGTCAGGAGTAGAAACAGTAATGCTGTCTAAAAGTACCTTGATTTTTGCAAGCTTTACGTCCTTTTCCTCATCGCCGTTTGCGTCATATCTCGCAACACAAGCTGCATATACTTCATCTGCTGTCAAACTAAGCTCTGCCATAAGAGCAGGAACCTTCTCAAGCTTTGCGTCGTCATCAACGTAAGCTACGATATATGTAGCCATCATCATAGCGTCGCTGCCGCCCTCTGCGTGAGATTTACCAACGATTTTGCCGCTTGATGTGATTTTCTTCTCTGCGCCAAGCTCAGGGTGATTTCTCCAAGCTGACTCAATACATACCTGCTGTGAATCCTCAGGGTTTTCAAAAACAACGCCTGTGCAGTAAACTGTGTCGCCGATGCAGTCTGTGCTCATCAGTGTGTTATATGTCTGAATCTGTGTGTTGTCAGTCTTTTTTGCGGCAAAGATAACTGCGTATGCAACGCCCTTTGAAGAATCAAGAGCTGTAGGAAGCTTTGAAATGTC
The DNA here is from genome assembly GCA_051881615.1 of Acutalibacteraceae bacterium. Lineage (GTDB taxonomy): Bacteria > Bacillota > Clostridia > Oscillospirales > Acutalibacteraceae > CAMFTQ01. The sequence goes on from JBJEQF010000022.1 coordinate 49,019, forward strand.
GTAGGAATAAAGGTTGCCCTCTACAAGGTCAGCTCTTTCTGCCTTAGCAGCCCATGCAGGCCATTTGCCCGAGCCGTCAACTGCCCAGATGTGACAGAAAACGTTTTTGATGTCTGTCCAGTCATCGGGTACCTCAAAGTAAATTTTGCCTTCTTTTACCTCTGTGCTTTCAGCAGCTGTTGCAGGCATACACGCAAATGCGCTTACCATCATAATGGCTGCTAAAATTGTTGATACAATTTTCTTAAAATTCTTCATTTTAAAGAACTCCTTTCTAAATTTTACTATATTATAGTTTATTTTTTAATTAAATTCAATAGTTTTTTACCGATTAAAATAAATTTTTTTAAAAGTTTCTACATTCACATTACTATTTTGCTAAATATAAAATTATAATTCTATAAATAAAATAAAATTTTGTCACTGTATGTTAAAATTGTCTTATAAATATTTTTTGGCGCAGGAGGTTTTTCTATGTCAGATGTAATCAGAGTTTTTACCGAAAAGCGTGACGGCTATAATGTTGAGGCAAAGCAGATGCTTTGGGATTTGCGTCACAATTTAGGTATGAAGTCAATACAGAAGCTTCGCTTTGCAAACCGTTACGATATTTCAGGCCTTTCAAGAGAAGAATTTGAAAAGGCAAAGGATATTATTTTTTCAGAGCCGAATGCCGATGTTGTGTATGAGGAGCAGTGGCAGGTTGAAGACGGCTGGCAGGTTTTTGCTATGGAATATCTGCCCGGTCAGTACGACCAAAGAGCTGACTCTGCCGCACAGTGCGTTCAGCTTCTTACTCAGGGCGAGCGACCGAAGGTTTTAACTGCAAGAGTAGTAGCACTTTACGGCGATATTACGCAGGAGGAATTACAAAAGGTACAGTCCTACCTTGTAAACCCTGTTGAAAGCCGACTTGCTTCTCTTGAAAAACCCGAAACACTTGAAATGACAGCCGATGTTCCTGCAAATGTTGCTGTTATTGACGGCTTTATCAGGTGGAATGACGAGGAAATGGAAAGCTACTATTCTTCAATGGGCTTTGCCATGACGCTTTCCGATTTAAAATTCTGCCGTGATTACTTCCGTGACGAGGAGCATCGTGACCCGACAGTTACAGAGCTTCGTGTTATCGACACTTACTGGTCCGACCACTGCCGTCACACAACATTTTTGACAAGACTTGAAAAAATTGAGATAGAAAAATCAGCCTTGGGCGGTGTAATTGAAGAAGCCTTAAAGGCTTACTACGATTCAAGGGACGAGCTGTACGGCAAGGATACCGACCGTGACGTTTCTTTGATGGATATGGCGCTTGTAGGTATGAAGCTGCTTAGAAAAAGAGGTATGATACCCGACCTTGATGTCAGCGAGGAAATAAATGCCTGCTCAATCGAGGTTCCCGTTACTATTGATGGAGAAACACAGCAGTGGCTTGTTCAGTTTAAAAACGAAACTCACAACCATCCTACAGAAATCGAGCCCTTTGGCGGTGCGGCTACCTGCTTGGGCGGTGCAATACGCGACCCACTGTCGGGACGTGCATATGTATATCAGGCTATGCGTGTAACAGGCTCGGGCGATCCGACAATTCCGTTCAAGGACACAATGCACGGCAAGCTCCCCTCAAGAAAAATCACAACGGGAGCCGCATCAGGCTACAGCTCCTACGGCAACCAGATAGGTCTTGCCACAGGACAGGTAACGGAGCTTTATGATCAGGGCTACGTTGCAAAGAGAATGGAAATCGGCGCAGTTATCGGCGCATCTCCTAAGTCAAACGTAATTCGTGAGGTGCCGTCACCCGACGATGTAATCGTGCTTTTAGGCGGCAGAACAGGTCGTGACGGCTGCGGCGGTGCAACAGGCTCTTCAAAGGCTCACACAGAAAGCTCTATTGAAACCTGCGGTGCAGAGGTGCAAAAGGGCAATCCGCCTACAGAGAGAAAAATTCAGAGATTGTTCAGAAACCCTGTTGTTTCAACAATGATTAAACGCTGTAACGATTTCGGCGCAGGCGGCGTATGCGTAGCTATCGGCGAGCTTGCAGACGGACTTACAGTTGACCTTGACAAGGTAACAAAGAAGTATGACGGTCTTGACGGAACAGAGCTTGCAATTTCTGAAAGTCAGGAGAGAATGGCTGTTGTTCTTGACAAGGCAGATGTCGATAAATTTATTAAGGAAGCAGAAAAGGAGAACTTAGAGGCAACCGCCGTTGCTGTTGTAACAGAAAACCCGCGTCTTAAAATGAGCTGGAGGGGCGATGTAATAGTTGACCTTTCACGTGAATTCTTAAACACAAACGGCGTTACACAGACGGCAAGCGCATATATTCCTGCTCCAAAATCAGACAACTGCTACAGAAAGCTCTGTCCGAAAAAACTCAGAGAAATGCCTGTAAAAGAAGCATTCGGCGAGAACCTTTCAAGGCTTGAGGTATGCTCACAGATAGGACTTTCAGAGAGATTCGACGCTTCAATCGGTGCTGCAACAGTTATTATGCCTTTCGGCGGTAAACAACAGCTCACTCCGCAGGAGGCTATGGCGGCTAAAATTCCTCTGCTTGAGGGCGAAACAGACGATGCAACAGCTATGAGCTTCGGCTTTATCCCCGGCGTATCACGCTGGAGTCCGTTCCACGGCTCAGCCTATGCAGTAGTTGAATCATTGTCAAAAATCCTTGCAATCGGCGCAAATCCGCTTACGGCAAGGCTAACGTTTCAGGAGTATTTTGAAAGACTGCACGACAAGCCGGAGCGTTGGGGCAAGCCTGCCGCCGCACTTTTGGGCGCAATGACAGCACAGCTTGAGCTTGGTATTCCGTCAATCGGCGGTAAGGACAGTATGTCCGGCTCCTTTGAGCAGATTGACGTACCGCCTACACTTGTAAGCTTTGCCGTTGCTATGACAAAGGCTTCAAAAACAATCTCGGCAGAGTTTAAAAAATCAGGCTCAAAGGTTATCTATGTGCCTGTTCCCGAAAATAAAGAAACACTTATGCCCGACTGGGATAAGCTCAAAGAGATGTATAACGCAGTATTTGCTCTTATGCAACAGAACAAGGTGCTGTCAGCGTCTGTTGTAAAAGAGGGCGGTACAGCGGCTTGTGTTGCAAAATCAGCGTTTGGTAATAAATTCGGCTTTAAATTTACAAACACACTCACAAATGACGAGCTTTTCGCTCCGCTTTCAGGCTCACTTGTGCTGGAGCTTGCAGACGGCGCAGAGCTTGACGAGAGTGTAACTTATTACGACTTAGGCACAGTTACAGATGACGGTGTAATCACAGTAAACGGCGAGGCTTTGTCTGTTGACGAGCTTATCGAAAAATGGACCGCACCGCTTGAAAAGGTGTTTGCTACAAAGGCGGCTTGCCCCGAAATAACACAAAAGGCAGAGCTTTACACAGAAAGAAACACAAAAGCACCTGCAATCAAAGCGGCAAAGCCTGTTGTATTTATCCCTGTATTCCCCGGCACTAACTGCGAGGTTGACACAGCACGTGCCTTCGCAAAGGCGGGTGCAGAGCCTAAGCTGTTAATCGTTAAAAACTTAACTCCTGCTCATATCGAAGAAACAATCTGCGAGATGGAAAAAATCATCAAAACCTCACAGATGATAATGCTCCCCGGCGGCTTCTCGGGCGGTGACGAGCCTGACGGAAGCGGTAAGTTTATCGCAACAACGTTCAGAAATCCGCGAATAGCAAACGCAGTCAACGAAATGCTCAAAAACCGTGACGGACTTATGCTTGGTATCTGCAACGGTTTTCAGGCGCTTATTAAGCTCGGTCTTGTTCCCTACGGCGAAATCGTTGACATTAAAGAAACAGATCCTACCCTTACCTTTAACACAGTAGGCAGACATATTTCACATATGGCTTACACAAGAGTAACCTCTGTTAAGTCACCGTGGTTTGCCGGAGTTAATGCAGGCGATGTATTTGCAGTTCCTGTTTCTCACGGCGAGGGCAGATTTATGGCTGACGAAGAAACCGTTAAGCGACTGATAGAAAACGGACAGATTGCTACTCAGTACGTAGATTTACAGGGCAACCCGAGCGACGATATCAAGTACAATATTAACGGCTCTGTATGCGCTATCGAGGGTATCACAAGTCCTGACGGCAGAGTTCTCGGCAAAATGGGACACAGCGAAAGAAAGGGCGACAACCTTTACAAAAACGTTCCGTTTGCAAAGGATCAGCTGATATTTGAAAGCGGCGTTAAGTATTTTAAATAATCAAACACAAAAACTGATATCCGAATAAAAATTCTCCCCGACCTTACTTGTCGGGGAGAAAATTTTTATTCAAATAAAAGATGATATTTTTGCTGATTAAAACAGACTTAAATCAATCTGCAATTCTCTTGCTTTCCCACTTTCTGCTGTGCCATCTCCAGAGCATTAAAATACCTCTGAAGCACTCATCAGCCGCAAAGGCTATCCACAAGCCCGATATACCCATATTAAGCACAACAGCAAGCAGATATGAACCGCCTGTGCTTATCACCCACATAGAGAAAATTGCCGCACCTGTCGGGAATATAACATCGCCTGCGCCGCGCAGAGAGTTAATTATTACAAGGTTTGACGTTCTGCCTATTTCTACAAAAATGTTGAGCATAATAAGCGTAGAGCCAAGCTCTATTACCTGCGGGTCCTGCGAGAACAGACCGATAAGCTGACTGCGGAAGAGTATTCCGATTACAGAAGTCGTCATTGATATTGAAAGCGCGATAAAAAACGCTCTGAAGCATTGTTTGTACGCACCGTCAAAATCCTTAGCGCCGACCTTGTGCCCTATAAGGATTTGCGAAGCCTGACCTATTGATACTGCAAAAATATAGAAGAACATCGCAATATTTGATATGTATGTTTTTGTGACAAGCTCTGCGTCTGTCATAAAAACAAGCACGATTGACGTTACAACAAGCTGGCTTAAATTGTAGTTAAACGATTCAAGCGCAGACGGAACGCCGATTTTAAGCAGGTTTTTAAAATCAGCTTTCGGAAAAGGCTTTAACAGCCTGAACATTGACGGCTTTTCGACAACCCTGAACAAAACGACAATAAGAACAATCAGTCCTGCAATTCTGCTCACTGTAGTTGCAATAGCAACACCCTTTACGCCGAGAACAGGACAGCCGAAAAGTCCCAGTACAAACACAAGGTCTAAAACGGTGTTTACAACATTCATTATTGTAGTAACGTACATCGAGGTTTTTGTAAGTCCGTGATTTCTTAAAATAACGGCAATCTGTGACAAAACAGCCTGTGTAAAAATAAATCCGCCTACTATTGTCAGATATTCGCTCGCAAAGTCAAGCACCTGACCCTCTGCGCCGATAAAGGAAAGAATAGGTCTGTTAAACAGCACTAAAACAAGGCTTATCAGAATACCCGAAAAGAGGTTGAGCAGAATAGAAAGTGCGGCAACACGAGATGCTTTTTCTCTGTTCTTGTTTCCGAGTGCCTGTGATATAATAACTGCGCTTGCACCCGATACTATTGTAAAAACAAGCGTACAGATGCTCACCACCTGATTGGCAGTATTGACAGAGGCGGCGGCTACATCGTTATATTGGCTGAGTGCCGCAACATCGACAATTCCTAAAAACATAAACAGTGCCGTTTCTATAAAAATCGGCCACGCAAGGTTAAACAGCGTTATTTTTTTCTCCTTTTTCAAAAAAATCACCCCATATATTAAAATTCTGACTTTTTTGCCACGGCTGATTATATCAAAAAAATCCTGTCATTTCAACAGAATATTATTATTTTATCGGTTCAAAATAATAGAAAAAACAAACAGGAGAATTGATTATGTATCAAAGCAAAAGAAAGGTTGTGCTTGTAGGCACAGGTATGGTGGGAATGAGCTTTGCATATGCAGCTCTTAATCAGAACGTCTGCGACGAGCTTGTACTGATTGACTTAAACGAGCTAAGAGCAAAGGGCGAAGCGATGGACTTAAACCACGGACTTGCCTTTTCAAGAAGCTCTATGAAAATCTACAGCGGCGGCTATAGCGAATGCGGTGATGCAGACATCGTTGTTATCTGTGCCGGAGTAAACCAGAAGCCGGGCGAGTCAAGGCTTGAGCTTTTGCAGAGGAACGCAAAGGTTTTTCAGTCTATAGTAGAGCCTGTTGTAAACAGCGGCTTTGACGGTGTGTTTCTTGTTGCTACAAACCCTGTTGATATTATGACACGAATAACGTATGAGCTGTCGGGCTTTAATTACAGCAGAGTTATAGGAACAGGCACTACTCTTGACACAGCAAGACTGCGCTATCTGCTCGGTGAGTACTTTAATGTTGACCCACGCAATATGCACGCCTATGTAATCGGTGAGCATGGGGACAGCGAGTTTGTGCCTTGGTCGCAGGCGCTTCTTGCAACAAAGCCTATAGCAGATGTTCTCAAGGATAACCCGAACACGTATCATATTGAAGAACTGCAAAAAATCAGCGCAGACGTAAAAAATGCCGCACAGGAAATTATTGCCGCCAAAAACGCAACCTACTACGGAATAGGAATGGCGCTTGTTAAGATTGTCAGGGCGATTTTGTCTGACGAAAACAGTGTGCTGACCGTTTCTGTTCGTCTGCGCGGCGAGTATGAGCAAAAGGACGTTTTCTTGGGCAACCCCTGTATTATCAACAGAGGCGGAGTTGACAGGATAATTGAGCTGTCGCTGACTGACGAGGAACTTGCAAAAATGCAGAAATCGGCAAAAATACTCGATAACAGCTTTAAGGGACTGTCATTATAGCAGGCAAAGCCGCACCGATATATTAAATCCTGTTTTTATATATTGTTATTGTTTTTTAAATGTGATAAAATATCGGTGCGGGACTTCCGTAATCTTTAATTTGGAAGTGTTTATATGAACGGATTTTTGTATAGGCTTTCTCAGTTTATGCAGGGACGCTACGGAATGGATAAGCTAAATAACGCAATTTTTGTACTTTGGCTCATTCTTGCCGTTGTCAACATTTTTGTGCGCAAATGGTATATTTCTCTTATTATGCTTTTGCTGATAGCGCTGTATGCTTTCAGATTTTTATCAAAAAACATCACTATGAGAAGCTACGAAAACAGAAAATTTATGCCCATATACGATGCGGTGACAGGCTTTTTTAAGCTTGAGTACAAGAAAATAAAGGATATAAAAACCCATCGCTACATAAAATGCACTCACTGCAAGGCACAGCTGAGAGTACCGAAAAGAAAGGGCAGTCACACGGTACGCTGTCCGAAATGCGGAAAAACCTTTGAAGTAAAAATCAGGTATTAAGCAAATAAGTACGGGTAAATAACAAAAAGCAGGTGTTTTCGCCTGCTTTTTGTTTGTCTATAGTATTGATATATTACCCTATCCTGTTGATTTAAAAATCACTTTAGAATAAAGCCGATTTTTTTCATAGCCTTGTCGAGCGTTCTCTGACTGAACCTTAATGCTGTTTCGCCTGCTTTTTTGTAGCACTGCTCAAGATAGCTCTTATCCTCGATAAGCTTTAGGTAACGCTCTCTAATCGGACGGAGTGTTTCTATAACAGCCTCGCCGACAGCCGCTTTGAAGTCGCCGTAGCCCTTACCCTCAAAGTCCTTTTCAATCTGCTCTGTTGTAAGTCCGGTTACGGCTGAATAAATACCCATAAGGTTGTTGATGCCGTCCTTGCCCTCGCCGAAGCGAACAACAGCCTCGCTGTCTGTAACGGCACGCTTGAACTTTCTCATTATCGTGTCGGGGTCATCAAGCAAATGAACACAGCCGTTGACATTTTCGTCAGACTTGCTCATCTTGTTAAGCGGATTTTGCAGGCTCATTACTCTTGCGCCGTTCTTCGGGAAAAATCCCTCGGGAACCTTGAAAACGTTGCCGTAAAGTCCGTTGAAACGCTCTGCAATATCTCTTGCTATTTCAAGGTGCTGCTTCTGGTCAGCGCCTACAGGCACCATATCTGCCTGATAAAGCAGAATGTCTGCCGCCATAAGCGACGGATATGTGAAAAGTCCTGCGTTGATGTTATCGGCGTGTTTTGCCGATTTATCTTTGAACTGAGTCATTCTTGAAAGCTCGCCGAACTGTGTGTAGCAGTTTAAAATCCACGCAAGCTCTGCGTGTGTGTGAACGTGGCTCTGAATAAAGAAAATGCTTTTCTCTACATCAACACCGCAGGCGATTATTGAAGCATACGCGTCAAGTATGTTCTTTCTCATTTTTGCAGGCTCTTGTCTTACTGTGATTGTGTGCAAATCTGCAAGAGCATAGATGCAGTTGAATTCGTCCTGCATCATCGTCCAGTTTTTAAGTGCGCCCAAGTAGTTGCCCAGTGTAATTGTTCCGCTTGGCTGAATAGCGGAAAACACTATCTTTTTCTTTTCTGTAGCTTGTTCCATTATTTATCTCTCCTGTATTATTCTGTCATTTCACGTGCAACCTCGCCCAGAGCCTTTATGCCCTTTGCAAGTTGTTCGTCTGTCGGTGTAGAAAAGTTTATTCTGAATGAATTGCACTGCTCGTTTTCATCGGTTAAAAACGCAGTACCCGGTACTACGCAAACCTTCTTTTCGAGTGATTTTTTGCTAAACTGCATCATATCAATACCGTCCGGCAGAGTACACCACACAAAAAGTCCGCCCTCTATTTTGTTATATGTAATACCGTATGGAGCAAGATGCTCCTTCAAAAGACTTTCTGTGAGCCTTGCTTTTTTTGTATAGAGCTTTCTCAACCCCTCAAGATGTGCTTCAAAATCATATTTTTGCATAAACTCACAGCAAAGAATTTGCGACCAGATATTTGTATGAACATCACTTCCCTGCTTGCAGACTACAAGCTTTTTGCAGATTTGCTCGGGAGCTGAGCACCAGCCGACACGCATACCGGGAGAAATAACCTTGCTGAAGCTTCCGGCATAAATTACAATGCCGTCTTTATCAAGCGACTTTATAGCAGGAATGTCCTCTCCCTCATATCGCAAATCTCCGTAGGGGTTGTCCTCTAAAATCAGAACACCGTATTTTTTTGCAAGCTCATATACAGCCTTGCGTTTTTCAAAGCTCATAGTTACGCCTGACGGATTTTGAAAATTCGGAATAGTGTAAATGAATTTAACATTTTTGTTTTCAGCAAGCGCTTTTTCAAGAGCCTCTATATTCATTCCGTCACTTTCAACGGGAACGCCGACAAGACGTGCGTTGTAGCTTCTAAAGGAATTTAATGAGCCTATAAAGCTCGGTGCTTCGCAGATAACAACGTCACCCTCGTTTAAAAGCGACTTTGACGTTAAATCCATAACCTGCTGTGCGCCCGAGGTTATTATAAGATCGTCAAGCTCTGTGCCTATTGCGTGCTTTTCTTTCATATATTTTTTAAGTACTTCTCTGAGCTTAGGATAACCCTCTGTCACGCTGTACTGGAGCGCCGCTATCGGATTTTCTGCAAGTAATTTTTTTGAAATTTCTTCAAGCTCCTTTGCAGGAAAAGCGTCGGGTGCCGGGTTGCCTGCCGAAAGTGCTACATATGCAGGGTCAGCCGCATATTTAAAAATTTCTCTTATTGCGCTCGGCTTTAAGCTTTGCACACGGTTTGCAAAAGTATATTCCATAAAATCATCCCTTGATTATACTGTAATATACCGTATATTTTACCATAATTTAAGCCTTTGTTCAAGCAGAATATTAAAAAATGACATAATAAAACAGCGGCAGAAACCCTGCCGCTGTCCTTATTTGATTTACTTTTACTGATAATCGCAAACGCTTGCCCACTTGTTCAGGATTTCTTTTTCTTCTTCCTTGCCCTTTACAAGCTGTGAAGCTGCAACAATCGGGAGCCAGCTCTGAACATACTGAATAGCAGTATCTGTCTTTTTGCAGAACAGCTCAAGGTACTCCTTAGCAGTCTTTTCATCGCCGTTTAAGCAGAACATAAGGTATGTTCTGGCAGCGTCTGCGGCACCGTTGCCCTGTGTTGCGTGTGCCCAGTCAATGATGTACGGCTTGCCGTCAGCTGTAACGATTACGTTGCTCGGCACAAAGTCGCCGTGGCATACCTTTGTGTGTGTGTGCATACTTTCAAGCCTTGTCTGAAGCTCGTATCTTGTAGTAGCGTCAAGACCGCAGGCAGATATTTTCTTTCTCATCTTATACTTAAGCTCTGTCATAAGCGGAGATGATTTGCTTAATACCTGCATCTGAATATCAACAAACATATCGAGATATTCCTGCTTTTTGTCAGGATTTTCTGCGATAAGCTCGCCAAGCGTTTTGCCCTCGATATATTCAATCACGATTGCCCATCTGCCGTCAATTTTTGTAACCTCTAAAATCTTTGGTACAGGCAGTCCTGTTTCTTCTGCTCTTGCGTGGTTTAATGCCTCGTTAAGTATATCAGCCTTTGAATAGCCTTCTACAAACAGCTTTATTACAACGTCACCGTCACGGTAAACGGTTTTTGTCGGTCTTTCTGCAATAGGATTGTTGAGCGTCATATTTATTCCTCCAATATTAAGAAACTGAAAATAATAAGCAAAGGTAAATTCGTACACAGCTTTTAAGGCTCTGGCACACGATTTATCTGAACTTTGAGGATATTATAACACATCATTTCAGAAAATAAAAGGGGTTTTGAAAATTTTTTCGTTATTTTACATAAATTTTTTAACGAAATTACAGTAAAATCGTTAAATGGTTATCAACTTTGCTGTGATTTTATTATTCAGATTCCTTTTTCGCCTTAAATGCAAAAAATCTTTGCCCGATATAGTTAAAGCACATAAACAGTCCCATACCTGCAAGAACAGCCACGTTGTCGCAAAATTTTGCCGTACTGCCGCCGAAAAGCGAAAGCATTAACGGTGTGTTGATAAATGACGCTGTCCACGATGCCATAAAGCTAAGGCTCATAAACCAGCCGACAAGAGGCTGTGCTATACCGTAGGCTAAAAGATAGCACACACCGATATTGATCGAAAAACGCAGAACAGGCTTTATGCCCTTTTCTGTATTTTTAAAGGTAAAGTGCTTGTTGAGAAAATAGCTCATAATGCTTGCAAGTATGTAGCTGAGCGCCGTTGACGGCCAGTAGCCTAAATTTAACACATTCATAAAAAGCACAGTGAGCAGATAGCCGACAATCGTGTTTAAAACGCCGACAAAAAGGAACTTCAGAAGCTTTAAGTCGAAAATTTCTTTAATCTTTGCCATAAAAAAGCCTTTCGTAATTAAAATCTGATTTATTTATCCTGCTTTGGATTTTCAAGGTTTGAGTGCTGTAATATGTATATAGGTCTGTCCTTTGTTTCCATATATATTCTGCCGATGTATTCGCCGAGAATACCGATAGAAAACTCTGTAATACCGCCTAAAAACAGAGTAGCGCACAGTGTTGTCACATATCCCGGCACATTTACGCCAAATACAAGCGTCTGAATAAGCGTAACTAAGATGTAGATAAATGCAATAGCACTGATAAAAAATCCGAGCACCGCAATAAAACGAAGCGGAGTTACAGAAAAACACGCAATACCGTCAATGGCATAGCGGAAAAGTCCCCAGAAGCTCCATTTTGTAGTGCCGACTGCTCTTTCTACGTTTTCATACGGCAGCCACTTTGTGTCAAAGCCTACCCAGCTGAAAATTCCCTTTGAAAATCTCTGAACCTCTGAAAGCTCAAGTATTGAATTTACCATCGCTCTTGACATAATTCTGTAGTCAACAGCGTTGTACGGCAGCTTTACATCAGATATTTTGTTTGAGATTTTGTAAAAGCTCTTTGAGAAAAAGCTCCTTACCTTTGATTCGCCGTCACGGCTTGAGCGCATAGCGGCACAGCAGTCGTAGCCCTCTTCAATACCCTTAATCATATCGGGGAACATTGCCGGCGGATGCTGCAAATCGGCGTCCATTACAATTACATAATCACCGCTTGAATTTTTAAGTCCTGCAAACATTGCCGCCTCTTTGCCGAAATTTCTTGAAAAAGAAATGTACTTTACATTTTTGTACTGCTCTGCAAGCTTTTTCATTACAAGATATGTGTTGTCACGGCTTCCGTCATTTACAAGTATATAACGAAAGTCGTAATCGGGTAATGTTTCAATCACTTTGTTTGTTTCTGTAACAAAAAGCTCCAGTCCCTCTTCTTCGTTATAGCAGGGAACGATAATATCTATTAAGCTCATATTTTCCGATCCTTTTCTGTTTCTAATTCCTGTATTACCGATTATATCAAAAAAATACAGAAAAGTCCATTAAAATAATTAAAAATCAATAAATTCATTTATTTTTCTCTTTACCAAAGTTTTATTTAGTGGTATAATACACTTAAATATTTTTATTATTTAATTTATACGGAGGTATTTTTCAATGTCGACAAAAGCTGTTAGAAGGCACGCGGCACACGCTGAGAACTCAAAGCGTGGATTTGCGGGATTTTTGTCAGAAAACAAATTTATATTCCTCGCATTTTTAATTCCGTTTGCTCTAATGATTTTATCGTTTGGACTGCACGGTGCGTCACCGTTTGGCGACAAGCAGATTCTTGTTGTTGACCTTTGGCACCAGTATTACCCGTTTTTGGTTGATTTGCAGGACAAGCTGACGCACGGCGGTTCACTTTTTTATGACTGGTCCGTAGGCGGCGGCGTAAACTTCTTGGCGCTTATGTCCTACTATGCCGCAGGACCTATCAACTTTCTGAGCGTCTTTGTTCCGGCGGAATATTTAAGAGAATTTCTGATGTTCACGGTAGCCGCCAGAATGGCTCTTGCAAGTATGTTCTTTGCAATGTTTTTGCGCTACACCTTTAAGGTGAATAACTTTTCTCTTTCCGTTTTTGGCTCAATGTTTGGTCTTTGCGCTTTCTTTATGGGCTATTACTGGAACGTTATCTGGCTTGACGCTGTTGCAGTTACCCCTCTTGTAATAATGGGTATGGTTGCCCTGCTTCGTGAGGGAAAGTTTAAGCTTTATGTTATTTCGCTTGCCATAGGCGTTGTTGCAAACTACCACATCGGACTGTTTTTGTGCTTCTTTACGCTGTTATGCTTTATCGGCTATGCTATATGCAAGTGGAACGGTCTTAGGGATTTCTTTATTAAGCTCGGCAGAATGGGTGTTTACACGCTTATTTCTCTGTGCATTATGGCAGTTATGGCTATTCCTGCATTTTTAGGTCTGCAAAACACCTACTCAACGGTAAACAAATGGCCTGCCTCATACGATATCAACATCGGCAAAACAGACGATTTGATAGGCACTTTACAGGCATTCGGCAGAGTTCTCTCAAATTTGCTTGCTTTTGTAGAGCCTAACACAAAGGACGCCGACAAGCTCCCGAACATCTACTGCGGTGTTCTCGCAATAGTTCTGGCTATTGTATTTTTATCATCAAACAAAATCAAGATTAAAGAAAAAATCTTTAACACCTGCTTCCTTGTATTCCTGATTTTAAGCTGTATCATCCGTCAGCTTGACTACATCTGGCACGGTATGCACTTTACAAATATGATTCCGTACCGTTTCAGCTTTTTATTCAGCTTTGTTTTAGTCACTATGGCGTTTCGGGCATTTATGCTGATTGACAAGGTCACCATGTGGGACGCGCTTATTGCGGGACTTTTCACAGCTATCATTGTTCTGATTTCTATTCAGGAGCAAGAGCCTGTTGCGGTGATTTCAACTGTGCTTATCGCCTTTCTTATCGTTCTTACAATTTCTCTTTACGCAAAGAGGATTCTGCCGAAGAACGCTATGAGCATAATTTTGTGTCTGATAGTAATAGCAGAAATGGGCTACACTGCGTATATCGGCGTTAATACAGTTACATTGACTACAATGAAGGATTACCCGAGAGGCGGAGAAAACACAGAAACAATAATCAGCTCAATGAATGAGCTGGAAAAAGACACAGTTGACTTATGGAGAGCCGAGATGACAAGCACCCAGACGCTCAACGACGGTGCATTAAACGGCTACAGGGGTCTTTCAATGTTCAGCTCAATGGCGAACGTGTCTATCACCAGATTTGTTGAGGATTTCGGCTTTGCAGGCTGGACAAACGGCAACCGCTACACATATAACGAAAGCTCGCCCGTTACTAACCTGTTCTTCAACTTAAAGTACCTTATCTCACGTGACGGCAAGTACGGCAACACAGATTATCTTACACAGGTAGCTCAGGAGGGCAGTGTAAAGCTCCTTAAAAATAACGCTTATCTGCCTATGGGCTTTATGACTGACAATGAACTTTTATCATATGAAATTCCTGCATCACTGCGCAATCCCTTTGACGCTCAGAGCGAGTTCTTCAAAAAGGCTACAGGCATAGACGAAGAGCTTTATACTCCGCTCGAGGTTGTTTCACAGGGTCACACCGAGTACGAAAAGTTCAATGTAAACAAAAACGGCTACGGCGACTACACAATGATTAACAAGACAGAGGGACAGACTCCTCACCTTAAATTCAACTACGAAGCACCGCGGGACGGCTTGTACTTTGCATATTTAAGCGCTAACCCTGCAACCTCTATGACGCTTAAGAAAAACGATACAGACGTTCAGACCTACAATATCGGCAGACCGTACATTATGTGCCTGGGCAGATTTGCAAAGGGCGAGAAAATATCGCTTTACACTGACGTTACAAAAATTGTTACAAATGCACACTACAAGGTAAACGTTTACTGCAACGTGTTAAACGAGGACGTATTCAACAAGGGTTATCAGAAGCTTTCACAAAGCACATTGTCTGCAACAAAGGTAACAGACACAGCCATTGAGGGTACAATAAACGTAAAAGAGGACGGACTGTTCTACACATCAATTCCTTATGAAAAGGGCTGGAGTGCAAGGGTTGACGGCAAGCCTGTTGAAATCACACCTATTGGCAACGCCTTGGTAGCATTTAACCTGTCAAAGGGTGAGCATACAATAGAGCTTAGCTTTATACCTGACGGCTTTGTTGTGGGACTTTGCATTACGCTGTTTGGTATTGCGGCATTAGTTGTAATGTCGCTGTTTGCAAAAAAAATCCGCAAAAAATATGGATTTGAGCTTTCAGACGAAGATGTAACAGAAGCGGAAGAATAAGTTAAGGAAACACTGATTAAATCGTTTGTGCATATTGCGCCGTCAGATTTTTCGATAGGTTGCACAAATAAACCGCAGTAATGCTGACGCATTGCGAGGATTTTTTGGGCAAGCCGGCGGAAAATATGCAAGCAAGATGTGCAAACAGCTTTTAGCGTGATTTATTCAGTGGTTCCTTAGTTTGCAGGCGGCAGAGTTTTATCTGCCGCTTGTTCCATAATAATAATCAGAAATAATATATTACATCAACAAAAAATGAAGGGAGAGCATTTTGTGATTATATACGACATTTCAAGGGATATTTTATCAGCGCCTGTCTATGACGGCGACCCGAAGCCGAGGGTAAAAAAGCTTAGCGATATGTCAAAGGGAGATTTGTGCAATCTCTCTCACATTGAAATGTGTACTCACTCGGCAACCCATATTGACGCTCCCCTGCATTTTGACGACAGAGGAAACGCAATAGACGAGTTAAGGCTTTCTGTCTTTTACGGCAAATGCACAGTTGTTACAATAAGCGGAATTTTAACAGGCGAGGATATGGAAAACCTTTTGCCCTTTTGCAGAAAGAGAATACTCTTTCACGGCAGAGGCAGGGCTTTTTTGTCGCAGAGTGCCGCCTTTGTGCTAGCTGACAGCGATGTTTTGTTAGTCGGCACAGATTCGGTATCTATTGCGTCACAGCAGGACGAAACAAAGGTTCACCGTGAGCTTTCCGCGGCAAATATCGCAGTGCTTGAGGGACTTGATTTAGAGAAAATCAAGGACGGCGAATACACGCTCTGTGCCTTCCCTATCAAGCTGTCAGGCTTAGAGGCTTCGCCCTGCCGTGCAATTTTACTCCAGCAGGAAAAAGGGTTAGAATAATTTAAAAAGAAAGGGTATGATTGTATATGAAAAAAACAGCGTCACTGCTGATGTGTGCTTTGCTTATATTAAGCATAGCACTGATTTTTACAGGCTGTAACGGCGGCAAAATTCGAGTTGAGTCACTTCTGAAGCTTGACGACTCTTTTGCAGGCAGCCGTGAAATTTCCTTTATTTTCCCAAAGGGAGCAGAGCTTGGCGTACTTGAACGCTCAGTCAAGGAAAACCTGCCCCAAAACGATGATAACTGCTACACAGTAGAAACAGCCTCCACAGCCGATTACGGTGTGAAGTTTACATTCAGAACACAGTTTAGCTCACAGCAGGATTATATAACAAAAATGTCTGCCCTTGCAGGTCGTGACGTTGCCGTATATATGGCACAGCCGAACAGTATTCTTACAAAGGGCACACGTATGACTGAGGATTTTGACGTAAGAGATATAACGCTCTGGTTTACAAATACGGTTAAGAATAATAAGGAAACTAAGGACTTCGGCTATGAGTATGTTTCTAACCTTGTCAACATAAACGGTGCAATTTTCAGCACAGATACCACGATAAATGTCAAGGACGTAACAGGCTTTGAAATAAACTCTGTCACAGTTGAAACTACAAACAATAAAAACAATCTCTATGAGCGCAGATTTATCTTTTCTATACCCGAAAAAACGTACAAGTCGCTCTCAAATCAGCTGACCGACTATTTTGCACAGAGAACAGACGATGTTGCAAGCTACAGCGACTGGGTTCAGAAGGGCAGCAATTACGAATATGAGGTAATTTATCAGAATATCAGCTTAGAGGAGCTTAATGTCCTGACAAACAAAATGCTTGATGTCACCGACTGCGTTATAGAGTACGGCGACAAGACAAACAGCTCAACACCTCTTTCAGAGGGACTTGTCTTTGAAGAAAAGCTCGATTTATTTGCATTTATGGGCAAGGACAAGGGCAACGTTCCCGTTTACTACAGATATTCACTGCCGACCACGACAACTCACGGTGACGGAGTTGTGCTTGACAAGGGAGTGTGGCAGACTCAGGGCAAGTGGGCAGACGGCACATACAGCCTTGACGCTGACAAGAGCGTAGTAAGCATTCACATTCCCGACGGTATTCAGTACAGCATAGAGGGTATTGACTTTTCGCTTGAAAACACAGGCAAAAACTCCTTTAAGCATACGACAAGCTTTTTATACAGCAAGGCAAGCGGCAAGGACGGCTGTGACTATGCAAACAAGTTCTTTAAAGGTAAAAATGCAGAAACACAGGTATCGTCAGACGGAAAATTCCTTGAATGTAAGGTAACGCTAAAGGGTGGATTTTCAGAGATTAGCTCTGAGCTTATCAGGCTTTTCGGCGGTGGCAACTACATTGAATATAACGAAAACGACCACTTTGAGAACATCGCAAACAAGCCAAAAGCTACAGAATATATAAACATCGGCTATATGCTGACAACAGAAAACGCAAAGAAACCAATCACCTACACCGCATTTTCAAACGGCGGCGACAGTATTCTCTCAATCAGCACAAAGGGCGACGGCATAAGCAACAGCAGTAATAAGGCCGACGAAAACAACAAATTCGCAGTCAGAATTTCGGGCAATTCATCGGTATCAATTCTTTACACTGCGGCGAACGCTTCCGGCATCACTTTGTATTGCATAATCGGCGGTGTAATGATATTACTGACTGTATTTGCAGTACTAATCCTGTTAAAAGCAAAGCATAAGGATAATGAAAAGCATAAAAGCGCCCCTGCACAGACAACCGCCTTTAGCATCAGCGAGCTGTTAAGCAAGAGCAAATCAAATAAATCCGACGACGGCAAGGAGTGATAATTTTGTATAAAGCAGTAATTTTTGACCTTGACGGTACGCTCGTAAACTCGCTCCTTGACTTAGCTAACAGCGTAAACAAGGGACTGTCGGCTGTCGGTCTGCCGCCTCACAGTGTAGATGAGTACAGATATTTTGTCGGCAACGGACGTGATAAGCTTATAGAACGAGCTATAGGCGACGCAGAGCTTGACGAAAAAGAAAAAGAAACCGTCAGAACCGTTTATGACGAGGACTACGCTGTTCACAGCAACGACAATACCTGTGAGTACGCAGGCTGCACACAGCTGCTTGAAGAATTGACTAAAATGGGCATAAAAACAGCGGTGCTTACAAACAAGCCTCAGGAGTTTGTCGCACCGATACTTAAAAAAATATACCCAAACCACAGCTTTACGCTTGCGTGGGGCAACAGCAACAGGTTTAAAACAAAGCCTGACCCCGAAGCACTTCTTGCGATGCTTAATGAATTGGGAGTAAGCAAGGACGAGTGCCTTTATGTAGGCGACAGCGACGTTGACGTGTTCACTGCGAATAACGCAGGAGTTGATATGGTAGGCGCTTGCTGGGGCTTCAGAGGCAAGGACGAGCTTATCAGAGCAGGCGCAAAAATGACGGCCGAAAAGCCGCTTGATATTATGGAGTTTATAAAATGATAAAAAGAAATTATCAGAAAGAAATGGACAGCCTGATTGACAGTAACGCTCAAAAGGGTATTGTCCCCACGCTGCTTTTGCACAGCTGCTGTGCACCCTGCAGCAGCTATGTTATAGAATATCTGTCAAATTATTTTCACATCACTGTTTTTTACTATAATCCGAATATTTCGTTTGAGAGTGAATACATTCACCGCTTGAACGAGCAAAAACGGCTTATTTCCCAAATGGTTACCAAGTACCCTGTGACGGTGATTGACGGCGACTATAACTCAAAGGATTTTTTTGACGTATGCAAGGGACTTGAAAACGAAAAAGAGGGCGGTAAACGCTGTGAAAAGTGCTTTCAGCTAAGACTTCAAAGCACTGCAAAGCTTGCAAAGAAAGAAAACTTCGACTTTTTTGCAACAACTCTTACGATAAGTCCTCTGAAAAACGCCGAGCTTATAAACAGCATAGGCGAGGAAATTGCAAGGCTCTGTAACGTAAAATATTTATGCTCAGATTTTAAAAAGAAGAACGGCTACAAGCGTTCTATTGAGCTTTCAAAACAGTACAGCCTGTATCGGCAAAACTACTGCGGCTGTGTATTTTCTAAAAAAGAGAGCGAGGAAAGACTTGCTGAAAACGGACTAAATTGATTTTACAATCAAACTTTTATTTTTAACAAAAATCCCCGATCAATCGATCGGGGAATCTTTTTATTCTGCTTTGAAAACTGCCGAGGACTGCGCAGGTAGATTGAGTACACCGTTATTAAACATAACGTGTTCAACTATATCGTTGCCGTCCTTGTCCTGCTTTGGTCTTTGTGCTGTCAGGTCGCCTCTTAATTTTGCGTTTTTCAAAATCTCATCGGTGATTGTAAGCTGTTTTGCATCTCTTTCACTTGTGTTGTGAACTACAAGCAGCTTTGTGCCGTTGTATTCAGTGATGTAAGCCGCAACTGCCGGATCGTCAAACTTAACCGTTTGAGTAATTATTCCTCTTGCAAGCTCAGGGTTCTGATTTCTGATTTTGAATGCTCGCTTGTAAAAGTTAAGTATTGAATAGTCGTCCTTTTCCTGCTGTGCAACGCCGTGGAACTTTGTATCCTCGGGGTCGCCTACGCCGTTTACAAAAATCGCCGGAAGATTGTCGCTATCCCATATCATAGCCGTTCTGTAGTTTGCGTCATTATCGGCATAAGGTGCATTTGTGCCTGTTTCTTCACCGTAATAGGTAAATGTGTTGCCGGGTAGCGTCAGGTATAAAGCTGCAGCCATTTTAATGTTGTTCTCTGTAACAAGTGCGTTTGCAGCACGTACCATATCGTGATTTGTCAGAAATACTGCGTTGATTGCGTTTTCGTTTCGCTTTAATATGTTTTCCTGATATTTTTTAACCTGTGCTGCATAGCTTTCACCGAGAACACCTGATGATACTGCATAGATTATATCACCTGACGCAGTGCCGAGCTTGAACGCAAACTGACTGTCGATACCGGAGGTATACATTTCGTAAATTTCAGCAGGTCCTACCCAGTTTTCGCCTACCATATAAACATCTTCGTTATACTTTTTGGCTGTGTCATAGAACCACTTCATAAACTCTTTGCCATCTGTATGCTCATTTGTAAAGTACTTAACAGCGTCAAGTCTGAAGCCTGCTACTCCCTTTTCAAGCCAGAATTTTGCTATTTTTTCAAACTCCTCACGTGTAGCCTCGCTCGACAAATTCCATTCAGGCATTTCAAAAGAGAAGTTGCCCTCAAATGCTACGCCTGTTGTGGCGTCTGACCTGTTTGCGCAGGTAATCGGATTGTCAGGAGTCAGTATTTCAAAATACTTTGCGTAGCCGTCATACTTACCCTTTTGAACCTCCTCGCAAGCCTGTCTGAACCACGGGTGACGTGATGAACAGTGGTTCAAAACAAGGTCAAGGATAACCTTAATGCCGCGCTTGTCACATTCGGCTATAAGCTTTTCAAAGTCAGCCATTGTGCCGAATTCCTCGTCAATGTCGTAGTAGTCCATTACATCATATTTGTGGTAAGAAATTGACGGCATCATCGGCGAAAGCCATATTCCCGTTACACCAAGGTCAGTGTCGGTTGTCGGGTCGCCGTCATTCAGATAGTCAAGCATAGAGATAATTCCCGGTATATCGCCTGTTTCGTCACCGTTGCTGTCACAGAACGAGCCTATCCAAATCTGATAATAGTTTCTGTACTTGTCGTCAGTTTTTGCAAGCTCAATGCCCTCTGTCGGGTCCTTATATTCGTTTGAACCCTCTGAACAGCCTGTAAGGAGAGCTGACGCAATAATCAGTGAAGCCAAAATAACCGATAAAAGCCTTTTCATAAAATCACTTCCTAAAAAACAAGGGTGATGCTCACCAGTGAAGCCTCTTATGAGGGTATCAGCTGTCGGAACATCACCCGTAATATTTTTCTTAACAACACGCAAAAGCTATGCGATATTGCTTATAATTTGATATTAACCCTTTACACCGCCGGCTGTTACGCCCTCTACATAGTAGTTCTGGAGCTTTAGGAACAGCAGGGTGATAGGTACTGCAACGATAACAGAGCCTGCAAGGAATCTTGTGAAGTATTCGTTTGCGTTCGTAGCCGCAGCCATCTTTTGCAGACCGATAGCAACGGTGTACATATCTGTTTCTGTACCCATAATGATTTTAGCAAGGATAAAGTCTGTCCAAGGGCCGATAAACGCAGTCAGAACTGTGTAAACTACGATAGGCTTTGACATCGGCAGAATTATCTTCCAGAAAATCTGATTTTTTGTTGCACCGTCTATAGTTGCCGCCTCGTCGAGCGCACGGGGAATCGTATCAAAGAAGCCCTTTGAAATCTGATATACAAGTCCTGCACCGGCACTGTAGCAAATTACAAGAGCAACGAGTGACTGTGTAAGGTTCATAGCCTTTAACAGATAGTAAATAGCAATCATTGTCATAAATCCCGGGAACATACCGAGGATCATACCAACGTTGATGAACTTTTTACGTGACTTAAATCTTAAACGGCTGAAGCTGTAGCTTACCATAAGCACTGCAAGTGTAGAAAGAATACAGCTGAAAATTGCAACGATAAGAGTGTTCATAAACCACAGTGGGAAGTTCATACCCTCTGAAGCCTTTGTAAACAGCTCAATGTAGTTGTCGAGTGTGTATTCAGGCGGAATAATGTACGGAACCGAGAGAACACGAGTGTCTGCACGGAAAGAATGCAGAACCATCCAAACAAGAGGAGATACCCAAAGAATACCCGATACGGCAAGAATAACGTAAACGATAGCGTTTGTTATGTGCCTTCTTAATTTGTAGCTTTTTATCATGAGAACTCCTCCTCGTTTCTGGAAGATTTAGACATATTGAATGTGATAAGAGAAACAGTTGCACAAACGATAAATACAAGAATACCAACGGTTGCCGCGTAACAATAGTCTTTCTTATCCATTGTCATCTTAAACAGCCACGTTACAAGCAGGTCGGTGTAGCCTGCACCCTTTGCATAGTCGCCGGTAGCTAATGGATTGCCGCCTGTTAGCAGGTAAATTACGTTGAAGTTGTTGATGTTGCCGATAAACTGTGTGATAAGGTGAGGTGTTGTAACAAACAGCATATACGGCAGTGTAATCTTCATAAAGCAGGTAACAGGGCCTGCACCGTCAATTGTGGCACTTTCATACAGGTCAACAGGAATATTCATAAGAATACCTGATGTAATAAGGATAGTGTAAGGAATACCTACCCAACAGTTTACAACAAGCACCGTAATTCTCGGCAAGAGAATATTACTCTGGCTCGTCAAAAATTCTACCGGTTCTGCAAAGCCGAAATAGTTTGTCAGAATCATATTGATAGCGCCGTCACGTGAAAGCATCTGGCTCATAAGCAAGAGAGATACGAACTGCGGAACAGCGATTGTGATAACGAAAAGTGTTCTCCATAAAGGCTTGAACTTGATACCCTTTTTGTTAATCAGAAGAGCAACGATCATACCAAGTATGTAGTTACTGAAGGTTGCAATAACTGCCCATATGAGCGTCCACTTTGTCAGCTCTAAAAATGTGTGACCCATACTTGCGCCGCCTGTTGTTTCAAACAGCTCGCCAAAGTTTTTAAGACCAACCCATGTAAACAGCTGAGCCGGAGCCTGATGGTTTGCGTCAAAGTTTGTGAACGCAATAAGTATCATAAATACAAGCGGAAGAATTGTAAATATTGAAATTGTAAGTACAGGGAAAGAAAGAAGTGTTGTGTGGAACTTGCCGTCAAGGTAGCTTTTTACTTCATTCTTAAAGTTGATAGGCTTTTTTCCGCTTGCAACAATCTTCTGATTGTTGTAGGCTGACTTTGTGTTTGCTATGTAAAGCGCAAATACTACACAGGTAATTACGATTGTCAGAACGCCGTAAAGCAAAATAAGCATTGAGTTGTCGCCTGCCTGGACAAGCTTACCTCTGCTGTCAATAATCTCTTCTACTGTACCCAGTGTTGAGAACTTGCTCAGATAGAATACGCCGAATGTCAGCATAAAGTAAATATAGAATACCTCTACAGCCAGATAGAGCAAGCCCTTTACTATCTGTCCTTTGGTGAAGTTACCCGTACCCATTACAAGGTAAGAAGCTTTAGTTGCCCAGTCGCCTTTTGCAAAGCGGGTAAAGTAACCCTTAAAGCCGTTAATGATCGCCATAAAGAATGCGACAATGGCACTGCCGGCAGCTTTAAAGAATTTTGCAACGCTTTTAGGCAGTTTAACGAGAAATTCTTTCAGATTATAAAAGAACTTCTGAAAGGGATTGAGCTGAACATAGTCTATGTATTTCATTCTCTAACCACTCTCCTTTGTTTGATTTTATATAAAGTGCGGAAGTATTAACAAATTAAAGATAATAACCTCCGACTAATTTGTGCAAAACGCTTGTTTGCTAAGCCTTATCAAGCAGCCCGAGCAATCCCGGACTGCTTGATGTTTGCTTATATTATTTTAGGAGAGCTATTATTCATCCTTAATTGCTGTGATAGTTGTGTCAAGGAGTGCTTTAAGTGTAGCCTTGTCAAGCTTAGCGTTTTCAGCATAGAGCTTGTTACCGAGGTTAGCCATCGGATCCCAGAATGTCATAACAAGGTTAACCTGAGGAATAGCATACTTTGACTGCTCAAGAATTGCTGAAAGTGCAGCGTTGTTCTTAACTACATCGCTTTCAGCTGCCTTGACGTTTGAAGGACCCCAGCCGATTTCCTTAGCTCTTTCAAGCTGGCACTTTTCGCTTGTAAGGTAAGCTGCGAGAAGCTGAGAAGCCTCAGGGAACTTAGAATACTTGTTGCAGCCTAAAAGCTTAAAGCCGTGCATAGAAACCATCTGTGTGTCTTTGCCGTTGATCTTGATTGTAGGAAGCTTAGCAACGCCGAATCTGTCGCCTGCTGCTGTCTGGTCTGCAACTAAGTTCCAAATACCGTCAACACCTGCAGCGAGTTCGCCTGACTTGAGCTTACCTGCGATTTTGTTTACGTCGTCAACGATAAAGAGTTCTCTGTAATCCTGCATAAGTTTGCCCCATGCCTGCATTGAAGCGATTACCTCGTCCTCGTTGTATTTGTTGAACTGCTGAATGTCGTTGCCTTCCTCGTCCTGCTTAATGCCATCAGGCCTTAAGCCGCCTGTGAAAGGAATTGTGCAAGCATAGAAGCCGTCGCCAGCGTTCAAAAGGAACTTTTTGCCTGACTTCTTACAAGCAGCGAGGATACCCTCTAAGCTCTTTGCGTCTTCTTCGGTAATAACTGTCTTGTCATATACTAAATAGTAGCCGTTGTCGCCTGTTTCAGGGAATGCCCAGAGCTTGCCGTCGATTGTAGCAGAAGCAACTGAACTCTCTGTGTTGTTAGCGATAACTTCTTCAGGATCAAATACGTTGTTGATAACCTTAGAGTCGTAAAGTGTGTTTAACAGGTTGCAGGCAAAGCCGAATACGTCAGCAGCTGCCTCAGGGTCGTTCTGGATAGCTGTAGCAGCGTCGTTCTCACCCTGGATCTTAACGTCAATTGTGATTTTCTTTTCAGGATATTTCTTAATGAAGTTGTCGCACTGCTTTTTGAACAATGCAACTGCCTTATCAGGTGACCAAACAGTCAGCTTGATGTTGTCTTCGCCGCGGAACGGATCGCTGTCGTCAGCCGGTGCAGTTGTTGCCTGTGTGCCGGGTTCATTTGAAGGTGTGCAGCCTACAAATGCGCCGCCGAGCATAACTGTTGCCAGCATAGCAGCAAGAATTCTTTTGATTTTCATCTGCGATTACCTCTTTCATAAAATTATGATTTTTTTCGGATTACACCGAAGTGTGGCGACTTGAATGCACATACAAATCACCAATATCACTATATAAATAATACCACATTACACCCTGATAATGCAACTATTTTTGTATTTTTTACCTATTGTTATATTTTAGAGTTTGAGTTTTGTGCAATATGTCAATAAAAAAGGCTATAATTAGCAATATGCACAAATCAGACTTGTTAAGTTGTCCATATTGCACAAATACAATTTGTGAGAAATGTGCATAGCTACCTCTGATTTCTGTACTTATACACATCTTTTTCACATTTTTGCACCCTGTTTTTTCACAGTTTTGTCATCAATATGCCTGACTTCAAAAACTGTTGGTTAAATTTTACAAAAAATCTGCGATTGCCATAATTCTGCGTTAATGTGTAAATCAGCATTGAAAAACAGCTTAATTTATCATATAATAAATACAGTTGTATTATTCATATATAAAACGCTTTTGGAGGTATTATTTTGAAGCTTTCGGAAATTTTATCAACTACTGACTATACACTTGTTCAGGGCAGTACGGACGTAGAAATAACTGAGCTTGTCTACGATTCACGCAAGGCAAAAAGCAGCTGTGCCTTTGTCTGCCTTGTCGGCTACAATACAGACGGTCACAAATACGCACAAAGCGCAATAGAAAGCGGCTGCACTGTGCTGATTGTCAGTAAGGATATAACAGCTCCCGACAATGTGACGGTGATAAAAACCGATGACACAAGAAAGGCTCTTGCATATATGAGCGCACAGTTTTTCGGAAATCCGTCAAGCGAGCTTATCACAATCGGCATAACAGGCACAAAGGGCAAGACCACAACAACGGCTATGATTAAATCCGTTCTTGAAAAGGGCGGCTTAAAGACAGGCACTATCGGAACGCTGGGTATTGTAATCGGCGAAAATATTTACAAGACAAACAACACGACTCCCGAATCGTTTGAAATTCAGCAGGCTATGCGAAAAATGCTTGATGAGGGCTGTAAGGCTATGGTTATAGAGGCGTCTTCACTGGGACTTAAATGGCACAGAACAGACGCTATTG
The DNA here is from genome assembly GCA_051881615.1 of Acutalibacteraceae bacterium. Lineage (GTDB taxonomy): Bacteria > Bacillota > Clostridia > Oscillospirales > Acutalibacteraceae > CAMFTQ01. Next base: position 74,872 of record JBJEQF010000022.1, read on the forward strand.
AATTTGACTACGGCATTTTCACAAACTTTTCGCACGACCATATCGGCGACAGCGAGCATAAGGATATGGACGAATACCTGTACTGCAAGTCGCTCCTTTTCAATCAGTGCAAACACGCCAGTGCCAATATTGACGACGAAATGTGGCAAAAGGTAACAGAAAACGCAACGTGTCCTGTTGAAACCTTCGGCTTTTCAGAAAATGCAGACATCTGCGCATATGACGATAAGCTGATTTCAAGGGCAGGCTACTTAGGAGTAGGCTTTAAGACGAAAAATGAAGTAACGCTTGACATTAGTGTGCCGATTCCGGGCAAATTCAGCGTTTACAATGCTCTTGCGGCAATCTCGGTATGCCGTCATATTGTTGATGAAAAAGCCTTGATTGACGGTCTTGACTGCGCGCTTGTCAAGGGCAGAGTTGAGCCTGTTCCCGTCAGCGGCGACTACACGCTTTTAATCGACTATGCGCACAATGCAGTATCTATGGAGAACGTGCTGACAACTCTTCGTGAATACAAGCCGAACAGACTTATTACAATGTTCGGAGCAGGCGGCAACAGACCACGTGACAGACGCTTTGAAATGGGCGAAATATCCGGTAAGCTGTCTGACCTTTCTGTAATCACCGAGGACAACTCACGCTTTGAGGACGTAATGGACATAATAGCCGACATAAAGACTGGCATTGAAAAAACTGACGGCGAATATGTTGTAGTGCCGAACAGACGTGACGCTATCCGCTATTGTATGACAAACGCACAAAAGGGCGATATAGTAGTCCTTGCCGGCAAGGGACACGAGGACTATCAGGAAATAAAGGGCGTAAAGTACCATATGGACGAAAGAGAAATAATCGCCGAAATCGAAAGGGAACTTAATGAAAGTGAGTAAAATAATTATTTTCGGAAGTCAATACGGAACAACAAAGCGGTATGCACAGGAATTACCCCCACTGCAAAGCCGCTGACTGCATAATCACACTTCATCAAAAAGAGCGAGCCGTTTGGCTCGCCCTTTGCTTTTAGATATAAAACATATACTGCATAGGAAAGACAATAAATCCTCACTCTACGATTGTTGTGTGAAATTTATTCACCTATCTTGAATCCCGTGTCAATGCCTGCAACAAATTTCTGAATAGCTGTTGCGTCATTAACGTTTACCTTGCCGTCACCGGTTACATCAGCGGCTTTTGCTTGCTCGTCTGTGAGGGTAACTATTGATGCGGCTGATTTTTGAATTGTTGTTGCGTCCTTGATGTTTACTTTGCCGTCAGCGTTTACATCGCCGAGTAAAACAGACGTTTTTTCTGTCTTTACAACAGCGTAAACGCTGAAATGGTCTGTTTCAAATACAAGGTAGCCGTCAACAAACACTGCGTTCATATCTGTTTTGCTGTCGCCGTCAATGTAATACACCTTGCACTGACTTCCGTCAACACCTTCGGGAACAGGCAGCTTAACTGTCACTTTACCGTCAGGCTGAACAGCTTTGCCGTCTTTTTCGAGCGTGATGTTATATGCTGCTACTGCATTTTCAACTACAGCTTCTGCACTTTCTACGTTAAGCTCAACACCCTCGGGAATATCACCCTCAACAGAAACGTTTGTGTCCTTATCAGTGATAACCGTTGCCGGCTCTGTTGTAGGCTCGGTTGTGGGTTCTACTGTTGTAGGTTCGGTTGCCGGCTCTGTTGTAGGCTCGGTTGTCGGAGCTTCATCTAAGCTGATAAATTTAAAACCGTTTTCATTTGCGTATCTTTCAGCCGCTGAGCCTAAGTAGCCGGTAATTGTGAAGCCGTCAATTTTGACCTTATTGTATTCAGCATCATAGTAGTAACCAAATGCATTGTCGTCAATATATTTAACACTTGCTGGGATTGTTATGCTTGCAAGGCTTGTGCAGTTGTGAAATACATCATCGCCAATGCTTGTAATGCTGTCGGGGATTGTTATGCTTGCAAGGCTTGTGCAGTCATCAAATGCACCATCACCAATGCTTGTAACGCTGTCGGGGATTATTACGCTTGTTAGGCTTGTGCATTTTTGAAATGCACAAGCGCCAATACTTGTAACACTGTCGGGGATTGTGACACTTGTTAGGCTTGTACAGTAGTGAAACGCATAATTGCCAATGCTTGTAACACTGTCGGGGATTGTTATGCTTGCAAGGCTTGTGCAGTTGTAAAATGCATCCAAGACAATTTCTGTAACGCCGTTGGGGATAGTTATGCTTGTAAGGCTTGTGCAGTTGTAAAATGCACCCGAGCGAATTTCTGTAACACTGTCGGGGATTGTTATGCTTGTAATGCTTGTGCAGCCGGAAAATGCTCCATCACCAATGCTTGTAACACTGTCGGGGATTGTTATGCTTGTAAGGCTTGTGCTGCCGTAAAATGCTCTATCGCCAATGCTTGTAACGCTGTTGGGGATTGTTATGCTTGCAAGGCTTGTGCTGCCGTAAAATGCTCTATCGCCAATGCTTTTTGTGCCGTCTTTTACTGTGATGTTAGTATTCTCTGGCATTTTACCTTTGTATTCGTACAACACCTTTCCGGCATATACAACACCGTCATGCTGATTATAATACCATGCCGTATTTTCAAATGCACAAACACCAATTTCTGTAACACTGTCGGCGATTCTTATGCTTTCAAGGCTTGTGCAGTTTTTAAATGCACGAGCGCCAATGCTTGTAACGCTGTCGGGGATTGTTACGCTTGCAAGTCTTGTGCAGAAGAAAAATGCCTTATCACTAATACTTTTTGTACCGTCTTTTACCGTGATGGTAATATTCGGTGACATTTCTTCTTTGTATTCGTACAACACCTTTCCGGCATATACAACACCGTCAGGCTTATTATCATACCATGCGGTATTTTCAAATGCACAAGCGCCAATGTTTGTAACGCTGTCAGGGATTGTTATGCTTGTAAGGCTTGTGCAGTCTTCAAATGCACTCTCGCCAATGTTTGTAACACTGTCAGGGATTGTTATGCTTGTAAGGCTGGTGCAGTTTTCAAATGCATAATAGCCAATGCTTGTAACGCTGTCGGGGATTGTTACACTTGTAAGGCTTGTGCAAGCTATAAATGCAGCAAAGCCAATTTCTGTAACACTGTCAGGGATTGTTATGCTTGCAAGGCTTGTACAACGGGCAAAAGCACCCTCGCCAATGCTTGTAACGCTGTCGGGGATTGTTATGCTTTCAAGGCTTGTGCAGTCGGAAAATGCATAATCGCCAATGCTTGTAACCTTTTTCCCGTCAAGCTCTGACGGAATTGTAAGCTCTGTCGCACTGCCTGTGAAGTCTGTAATTTCAACAGTTCCGTCACCAAGGATTTTATACTCAAAATAACCGCTTGTTTCTCCTGTGCTTACAACTTCTGTTTCAGCCGCCGAAGCCGAAATCGGTGCAACCGCCGCCGTACTCAGCAGCATAACCGCCGCAAGACAGGTTGATATTACCTTTCTGAATTTCTTTTTCATTGTCTTTCCTCCTCATAATAAAAAGTGCGCAGCCGAAGCCACGCACGAAAAATACATAGCTCCTTTGTCGCCAAACAAAAATTTCCAACTGTCACCTAAGTGTGTGAAAATAGAAGCCTGTATTTTTACCGAAATAAAAATACACACTTGTATAGATGAAAATATAAAGTTTATGCCGCAAATTTATTCTATCAGATTAAATATTAAAATGCAATAATTATACAAAAAATCAGTAAATATTTTTCTGTAGCTTGTAAAGAACGTGAAAAAGGGACTGCTTTGTTACAGTCCCTTAATTATCAATATATTATTACCGGTGTGTTTACCTTCATTTTGTTATACATCTTTTTAACCTTATCGTAAGGAGTATTTATACAGCCGTGTGAGCCGTCACCCTTGTAGGTGTTTCCGCCGTACTCGTTGTCACTTCTCCACGTGCTGTCGTGAATACCTATGCCGTCATATGTAACGCCCATCCAATAGCTTACTACCGTTTCATAGTCAGCACCGACAAGCGTTGCAGGGGATGCCTTGTTAATAATTTTGTGGTAGCCCTTTGTTGTATCGTGTGTGCCGTAGTTGCCTGTTACAACGTCTGTATCGCAATACAGCTTGCCGTCAACGTAGTACCACATATGCTGTTGAGCGATATTTATCTCTACGTATGTGTTCGGCACTGTTCTGTCGTATGCAACCATTTTCGGTGTGAAGCTCTTGACAACAGTTGTACCGCTGCATTTTACGCCGTTAGTTATTCTGTACGGAATAACCTTGAAATAATACTTTTTATTCGGAGTCAGCTTTTTTGTCAGGAAAGAGGTTCCTGTTGTTGTGCCAAGGCTTGAATAGCTGCCGTTTTCTACGTCTGAATAATAAACTGCATAGCCTGTTGCATATTGATTTTTATTCCAAGAAAGCTTAACTCTTGACAAAATTGTCGAGAAGCTAAAGTCTGTGCTGTGAAGTCCTGCTACTGCTTTTATTTCTTTTCCGCCTGATTCTACAGCCTTCTTGTTTTCGGTAATAAAGGGTGTTACCTTGTATGTATAGCTTACTCCGCCCTTGACGTTTTTATCTGTCCATTCAAGTGTAGTTCCGTTGTTTATTGTTGCAACCTTTGCATAGCCTGCCGAGCCTGTTTTTCTATAGACAATATAGCCGTTAGCGTTTGATACCTTGCCCCACTTCAGCTTTATTGCAGAGGTCGAACTGCTTGCCACGGCAAGACTGCCGAGGTTGTTGAGCTTTGTTTTTACCGTTTTTTCGGGGTATGCGGCATTGTAATCTGTTGAGTTGACTACGGTATATGCTTTTACGGCATATTTGTAGCTTGTAGCTCCTGTTAGTCCCTTATCTGTAAACGAGGTTGCAGCAGCACCTAACTGTGCTATCTGAGTATATTTGCCGCTGCCCTGCGCTCTGTAAACTCTGTAGCCTGTTCTGCCGCCCTTTGGTGCGCTCCAGCTTAGCTTTACACTGCTTGACGTAATATTGCTAAAGCTGATACTCTCTACCTTATTCGGCAGTGCAGCTGTAATAAGCACGGTATAGCTGTAGCTTTGAAGCTCCGGTACACTGCCCGATGTGCGAACGCCCTTGACAACATATCTTACCTCACAGCCGGGTTCAACCTTTGTATCGGTATATGAATTTACATTTTCTGCAACCGTTGCATACTTTATGTAAGTGCCGTTTGTATTTTTGTCTTTTTTGTAGATGCAATAGCCGTCAGCATTCACAAGCCTTGACCATGTGACGGTTATTGAGTTTGTCTTATTATTTGTTGCCTTTACGTTTTTGACCTCGCCCGGAAGTACAGATGCCTTTATAGTTGCAGGCTTGCTGAAAGCCAAGCCCTTGCAGGCAGAAACCAGATATGTGTTAAGCTCGCCGTCTGCAAGATTTTTTACTGTGTATGCTGTAACATCAGAATCAACAGTACCGAGCAAAACCTCTTTGCCGTTTACATCTTTGGAAATCCTGTATTTATCTGCGCCGCTGACAGCTTTCCAAGAAAGAGTAACTGAATTTGTCGTTCTGTCTTTAACAGCAACCCACTGTGGCTTTGAAATTACTGCAACAGGTGGAGCTATCGTTGTAGGCTCAACCGTTGTTGGCTCTGTCGTTGTCGGTTCGTCGCCTGTTGACGGCTCATCGCCTGTTGACGGTTCGTCATCTGACGAAATTTCGGGCTTGTACGTACCGGCGATATACATCTGAACAAGCGTAGCGTCATAAATCGTAATTTTCCCGTTTTTGTCAACATCGCCTGCTTTTTGCTCGTTGTCGTTCATAGTCAGGATATTTGCAATATGCCTTTGAATATGCGTAACGTCCTTGACAGTTGTTTTTCCGTCAAGGTTTGCATCTCCGAAAATGTATGAGCTGTCATTATCTGCCGCCTGTGCCGACAACGGTATACTCGAAAAAAGAATAGCCAGCGTTAGAATTATAGAAAATACAGATTTATATCTTTTCAATTTGCTCTACTCCTCCATATAATTTTGCATAGCTTATAATATACCATTTATTTCAAAAAATAAAGTGTTTTTTGCAAAATTATAAATTAACATAAAAATGATATAAATTCTTATAGCTTTTTTGATTATACTGCCGTTTATTACAGCTTTTCTATTACATCGGCGGCATTGTCAAGATAATCTCCCTCAAAAAGCTCAATAAGTCCTGCGTCAACGCACCTTGCCAGACGCGGGTCAATCGGAAGTCTTGCAAGCACCCTTGTATTGTTCTGCCCTGCAATCTCGTCAATATTGCTTTCGCCGTATATAGAGTGCTTTTTGCCGCAGTCGGGGCAGGTGAAATAGCTCATATTTTCAACAAGTCCCAGAACAGGAACGTTCATCATTTCTGCCATTTTAACAGCCTTCTGAACAATCATCGACACAAGCTCCTGAGGAGAAGTTACAACAATAATTCCGTCAAGCGGAATACTCTGGAACACCGTAAGCGGTACATCGCCTGTTCCGGGCGGCATATCTACAAACATATAGTCAACGTCCTGCCACAGAACGTCTGACCAGAACTGCTTTACAGTGCCGGCAATTACAGGGCCCCGCCATACAACGGGATCTGTATCATTGGGCAAAAGCAGATTAAGCGACATAATATCTATGCCTGTTTTTGTAGTTGCAGGGAAAATCATCTCCTGTGTACCCTTACATTTTTCTGTTATTCCGAACGCCTTTGGTATTGACGGACCTGTGATATCTGCGTCAAGAACGGCTGATTTGTACCCTCTGCGGTTCATAAGAACGGCAAGCGTAGAGGTAACAAGGCTTTTACCTACACCGCCCTTGCCCGATACTACGCCTATCACCTTTTTAACAGAGCTATTTTCGTTTAGCTTAATTCTGAAATCCTGTGGCTGTGTTCTGTCAGCGCAGCTTTCACCGCAGGATGAACAATCGTGTGAACAACCCATTTTAAACATCCTTTCATTTATATTATTCAATGATTGAGGGCAGAGTACCTCTCTGCCCTCAGGTATTATACTTTTCTGTTATTTATTCTTCCGGCTGAGCTTCTTTGATTTCCTCTGCTTTTTCTTCTGCTTCAGCCTCAGGCTCTGCTTCTTCAGACTCTGTAACCTCAGGCTCTGCATCTGTAAGCTCGTCCTCGTCTGACGCCATTTCAAATCCGCTTAAAAAGGTGTATGGTATGCCATAGCCTAAAGCTACCGCCGCAAGAGTTGAAACGGCTGTATTTCTGACAATTTCCTCGTGAAAGGGAAGTCCCGGTGCAAATGCGGCTATCAAAACTAAAATTGACGGCACAACAAGCACTACAAGGTTAATAACGCTAAATCTCACTACAGGCTTGCCGTCGCCTACACGTGTTGCATAGAACAGCAAAAGTCCGAATACAACAAAAATCAGCATTGATACAAGCTTGTTAAAGGGTGCAGCCATAGCATTTGCAAAATCTGAAAAGAAATACGCACAGATTACATATGCAATAAGTAAAAATGCCGAGAAAAACATATTGATTTGCTTGCCTTTGTCTTGCTTTTTCATAGAAAATCCTCCGTAAAGTCAGTAACGTCAAAGCTTTTCCGTTACGCATTATTTGTAAGAAAATTACTTTTTTGCCACTATACACGCCCAGCCGTTGTCCTCGATTACCTCGACAACATTAAACGAAGGCTCTAAGGCTTTCAGAACCTCGTCAAGACGTGTATCAATTATACCGCTCATTATGTAAACGGTATCGTCATTCATAAATTCTCTTACTCCTTCTGATAAGGATATTATAGCATCTGCCACAATATTTGCAACTATTATATCAAATTTTCCGCTGATTTTTTCGGTAAGATTTCCGCAGATTACGTTAAATTTATCTGAAACACCGTTAAGCTGTGCGTTTTCACGTGCAGTTTTAACGGCTGTTTTGTCAATGTCAACTCCCGTTGCATTGTCAGCACCGAGCAGAAGTGCGGCTATTGAGAGTATTCCGCTGCCGCAGCCTACATCAAGAACGCTGTCGCCGTCTTTGACGTATTTTTCAAGCGTTTCAAGGCACAGCCTTGTTGTTTCGTGACTGCCTGTTCCAAACGCAACGCCGGGATCTATATTTAAAACAAGGCGATCGCCTGCGTCATAGCTTTCTCTCCACGTCGGACGGATAAGGAGCTTTTTGCCGATTTCGATAGGGTGAAAATACTGCTTCCAGTTATTGAGCCAGTCCTGCTCTCTGCAATTTTCTGTAATTATTTCAAAAGCTATGCCTTCGCTTCTGTATCGCTCCGACAAAAATGCGACAGCTTCACCGGGGTTATCCTCGGGACTTATATATATGTGAACAATCGCTTTACTGCGGTCCTTTTCAAGAAGCTCCTCGTCAATCAAATCGATGTGGGCGATGTCACGAACCTCCTGCTCAAGCTCTGAGTAGTCCTCGATATAAATTCCGTAGGGCACAACCATCTGCGCAATATCGCCTGCCTTGTCAACGTCCTGCGTTGAAACCGATATTTTAATTTCTGTCCAGTCCATAGTGTTATCCTTTCGGTTTATGTTATTACTCCTCACCAAAGAAATTCTTTAGTATATCCTTGAAGCCTTTTCTTTTTTGATAATTCTTGTCTGTTGCAGAGCTGTCGAAGCTCTTTATCATTTCCTTTTGCTTTTGCGACAGGTTTTTGGGGATTTCAATAGTTACCTTTACGTATTGGTCACCTCTGCCTCTGCCGTTTATGTGAGGAATACCCTTGCCCTTGAGCTTGAACACATCGTTTGGCTGTGTTCCCTCATGAACGCTGTAGCTCACCTTGCCGTCAAGCGTAGGTACTGTTACCTCTGCGCCGAGCGCCGCCTGTGCAAAGGTCAATGGCAGCTCGCACCACACATCGTCACCTCTGCGTTCAAAAATCGGGTGAGGTCTTACGTTTACATATACGTGTAAATCACCCGAAGGGCCGCCGTTTTTGCCGCTGTTACCTCTGCCACCTACGTTTAAGATATTATTGTCGCTCATTCCGGCAGGGATATTCACTTCTACCGTGCTGTGCTTTTTCACGTGGCCGTTGCCGTTACAGGTACGGCAGGGCGTGTCTATTACCTTGCCCTGTCCCCTACAGGCATCGCAAGGTCTTGTTGTCTGCACTACGCCGAACGGTGTTCTCTGATTTACCGTTACCTGTCCTCTGCCACCGCAGACGGAACAGGTTTTTGCCGTTGTACCCTTTTGTGCGCCTGTGCCGTTACAGTCCTCGCACGTTACAATGCGGTTGTATGCAATCTGCTTTTTACAGCCCTTTGCCGCTTCCTCAAAGGATATTGTAACGGTTGCCTCAACGTCTGTTCCTCTGCGGGGTGCGTTAGGGTTACTTCTTCTGCCGCCGCCGAAACCGCCGAAGCCGCCGAAAACACTGTTGAAAATATCGCCGAAGTCAATATCCTGTCCGAACGGACTGCCGCCGCCTGCGCCTGCGCCGTAGCTTGGATCTACTCCTGCGTGGCCGAACTGGTCGTACCTTGCACGTTTCTCTTTATCGGACAGAACCTCGTACGCCTCGTTTACCTCTTTAAACTTTGCTTCTGCCTCTTTATCGCCGGGATTTAAGTCAGGGTGGTATTTTTTTGCGCTCTGACGAAAGGCTTTTTTTATTTCGTCATCAGTCGCTCCCTTTGATACTCCCAGAACCTCATAGTAATCTCTCTTATCTGCCATAATAAATCACCCTTATTTATTGCTTACCAAAAAACTGCATAAAGGCGGCGTAGTGTATATTACTAAGCCGCCTGTATTATTTTGTGCCTTATACTAATTCCTTATAGAAAGCAGACTTATATTTGCGAGGATAATTTTTGCAAGACAAGGCGGAGGACGCCGCAAGGCTGACGCCTTGCAAGGACGACAACGCAGTATTGCGGAAATTAGACCGCAAAGATTGTCTGCTTTTTATTAGGTATTAGTATTAACTATCAGTTGCCGTCAACATCTGTAAAGTCTGCGTCATATACGTTGCCGTCACTGCCGCCTGTTGTGTTTGCGCCGCCGTTTGGCTGTGCGCCCATATCAGGTGCGCCCTGCTGCGGAGCTGCCTGCTGATAAAGCTTTGCTGCAACCTCGTTGAGTGACTTCATAAGATCGTCCTTTGCAGCCGAGATAAGTGACATATCGTTCTTAGCAACTGCGTCCTTTACAGCCTGAGCCTTGCTCTGCAGATTTGCCTTATCGTCAGCCGACATCTTGTCGCCGCTTTCGTTTACGAGCTTTTCTGCCTGATATGCTGCGTTTTCAGCCTCGTTCTTAGCGTCAACCTCTTCACGGCGTTTTTTGTCCTCTGCGGCATACTGCTCTGCTTCTTTAACAGCCTTGTCAATATCCTCCTTAGACATATTTGTAGAGGAGCTGATTGTGATTTTCTGCTCTGCGCCTGTGCCTAAGTCCTTAGCGGATACGTTTACAATACCGTTTGCGTCTATATCAAATGTAACCTCGATTTGCGGAACACCTCTCATTGCAGGAGCAATACCTGTAAGAGCGAACAAGCCGAGCTGCTTGTTATCTCTTGCAAATTCACGCTCACCCTGAAGAACGTTGATTTCTACCTGTGTCTGATTGTCAGCGGCAGTTGAGAAAATCTGGCTCTTCTTTGTCGGGATAGTTGTGTTTCTGTCGATAATCTTTGTCATAACGCCGCCCATTGTTTCAACGCCGAGTGAAAGCGGAGTAACGTCAAGAAGAAGAAGTCCGTCAACCTCGCCGCCGAGTACGCCTGCCTGTAAAGCTGCGCCGATAGCTACACATTCGTCAGGGTTGATGCCCTTGAACGGCTCCTTGCCGATAAGTGACTTAACAGCCTCCTGAACAGCAGGAATTCTTGAAGAACCGCCTACCATAAGAACCTTGTCAATCTGGCTTATTTGTAAGCCGCTGTCGCTTAATGCGTTGCGTACAGGAATCATTGTGTTTTCAACAAGGTCTGCTGTCAGCTCGTTGAACTTTGCTCTTGTAAGTGTTAAGTCAAGGTGCTTAGGACCTGTTGCGTCTGCTGTGATAAACGGGAGATTAATTGAAGAGGTTGTAACGCCCGAAAGCTCAATCTTTGACTTCTCGGCAGCCTCCTTAAGTCTTTGCATAGCCATCTTGTCACCTGACAGATCGATGCCTGTTTCTGACTTGAAGCTCTGTACCATCCAGTTGATAATTCTCTGGTCGAAGTCGTCGCCGCCTAAACGGTTGTTACCTGCTGTAGCCAGAACCTCCTGAACGCCGTCGCCCATCTCGATGATAGATACGTCGAATGTACCGCCGCCTAAGTCATATACCATAACCTTCTGATCGTTTTCCTTATCAATGCCGTAGGATAAAGCGGCAGCTGTAGGCTCGTTGATAATTCTCTTTACATCAAGACCTGCAATTTTACCTGCGTCCTTTGTAGCCTGACGCTGTGCGTCTGTAAAGTAAGCAGGAACTGTGATAACAGCCTGTGTTACCTTTTCGCCGAGGTAAGCCTCTGCGTCAGCCTTGAGCTTTTGCAGAATCATAGCTGAAATTTCCTGTGGTGTGTAGTTTTTGCCGTCGATTGATACCTTGTAAGCAGTACCCATTTCTCTTTTGATAGAAGATACTGTTCTGTCAGGGTTTGTGATTGCCTGACGCTTGGCAACCTGACCTACCATTCTTTCGCCGTCCTTAGAAAATGCTACTACTGACGGAGTAGTTCTTGCGCCCTCTGCGTTTGCGATTACTACAGGCTCGCCGCCCTCGATAACTGCTACACAAGAGTTTGTTGTACCTAAATCTATACCTATTGTCTTTGCCATAATAAATTCCTCCAATAACTGATAATAAATTTTTCTTTACTTTTTCATATACCTTGAAATTGCCTTTATCAGCAATTTGCTACCTGAACCATTGCGTGGCGGATAATTTTATCGCCCAGCCTATAGCCTCTCTGGAAAACCTGAGATATTTTATTTTCGCCGAAATCCTCGCTGTCAATCTTTGAAATTGCGTTGTGGATTGCAGGGTCAAAATCATCGCCTGTCTGCGCAAACGCTTCAACCTTCAGCTTTTCAAAGCTCTTGTCAAGCTGATTTTTGATAAGCTCTATGCCCTTTACAAACTCCTCGGGAGCGTCCTTTGTGTTCTGCACAGCCATATCAATGCTGTCGGCTATCGGCAAAAGCTCAGCTACTGCCTTTGCTGTTGCGTCGTCATAAATCTGGAGCTTTTCGTTTTGTGTGCGCTTGCGGTAGTTGTCATACTCGGCGGCTAAACGAAGATGCGCTTCCTTCTGAGCTGCAAGCTCCTTTTCAAGCTTCTGCTCCTGTGTTTCTTCCTGCTTGCTTTCTTCCTCTGTCGCCCTTGCTTCCTCTTTCGCAGCCTCTTGCGCTTCGGCTTTTGACTGCTGATTTTCGTCTTTAGCCTTTTCCTTTGCTTTTTCCTTGCTCATTTTTTCATCTCCTCTTCAAAATCTGTATTATCACTATGAAGCTACAAGCTGTTCTATCAGCTCGCCTGCAACGTCTGCCGTATATTCAAGACAGTTTATGCAGTTTTTGTAATCCATTCTGACAGAGCCGAGCAAAGCAATTTCGCCTGCTGTCTGTCCCGATATTTCATAGTGAGTTATTATAACAGAGCTTTGGTAAAGCTCCTGTCTGCCTGTTTCTTCTCCGATATATACTGCCGTTCCGTTTGGCTTTTCGCACAGCAGGCTCGCAATTTCTCTTTTGCTGCTCAGAAATCTAAGCATTTGTGCGGCTGCGTTTACGCTTATATCGGGTAATGAAAGTATATTTGTCTGTCCCGATACCGTTATTTCCGACTTCAGCGCTTCTTTTGACGCTTCCATAACAGCTATAAGAACCGACGGCATATAAAGCGCCATTTCTCCGAAGGAGGCGGCTACCGTCTGAATAAACGGCTGTGTAATACGAGCAAGCTCCATACCCGACAAAAGCGAATTGAGCGCCTTGTCAAAGATATTCAAAGCTTCGCTTGTTATTACGAAGTCACAGCGAAACAGCTTTGTTTTTACCATACCTGTTGAGCATATAAGCACCGCCATAGCCGTTTGTCTGCCTGTCTGAACGAATCGAACCTTGTGAACCCTTGCCTTTTCTCCTGACGGAGTTGAGGCAATAGACGCAACGCCAGTTACCTCTGACAGCACCTGCGTTGATTTTCTGAGGATGTTTTCGGGAGTGTCTGCGCTTTGTATCAGCTTTTCCTCAATATACTCGGTAATTCTCGGCGAGAGCTTATTTTTACTCATCAGCCTTTCAACGTAATAGCGGTATCCCTTTTGAGAGGGAACACGTCCTGCCGAGGTGTGCGGCTGGCTTAAATATCCTTTAACCGTAAGGTCAGCCATATCATTTCTGATAGTGGCAGAGGAAACATCGGAAAACAAATCGTTTTGAAGTGTTTTAGAGCCGACCGGCTCGCCGGAAGCGATATAGCCTTCAACAACAGCCTTGAGAACCTGTTCTTTTCTTTGCGTCAGGTCCATATCACTCACCTCTTATTCAATTTTATTCACGTTAGCACTCTTGTGTACCGAGTGCTAACTGTATCTATAGAGTACCATCTTCACCATATTTTGTCAAGAGTATTTTTGTGAAAATCTTGTGAAAGTCTGTTTTTTATTATATCTATATTAAATTTCCGTCAAAAACAGCTTAATATCTGCGGCAAATTTTACCTGTGCGTATTTGCAGTCACAAATTACAAAACATATTAGCAATAAAGTTAAAAGGAATGTGATTATAATGATTAAAAAAATCGGCGAATATACTATGTGCTTTGAAAGCACTCCGTCAATCACAGGCTATGGCGCAGTAGCCGGCAAAAAGGAATCGGAAGGGCCTCTTGGCTCTTGCTTTGACAAAATATTTTATGACGCTCACGCAGGTCAGGACTCGTGGGAAAAGGCAGAGAGTATTCTGCAAAAGGAGGCGGTGTCGATAGCACTGGGCAAGGCAGAGAGAAAGCCCGAGGATATAAGCTATATCTTTGCAGGAGATTTGCTCAATCAGTGTATTTCATCAAGCTACGGACTAAGAGATTTCAACATTCCGTACCTCGGTCAGTACGGAGCCTGCTCCACTATGGCGCAAAGCCTTATTATGGCGGCGGTTATGGTCGAAAGCGGCGGCGCACAGTGCAGTGCCTGCGTCACCTCTTCTCACTTCTGCTCTGCCGAAAGGCAGTACAGATTTCCGCTTGAATACGGCGGTCAGAGAACACCTACGGCACAGTGGACTGTAACAGGAGCAGGCAGTTGTATTGTAGAAAATGCAAAGGGGAGCTATCCAAAAATAGCATATGCAACAGTCGGCAGAATTGTAGATATGGGCGTTAAGGACGCAAACAATATGGGTGCGGCTATGGCACCTGCCGCCGCACAGACGATAAGCAGCTTTTTCAAAGACACTAACACAAATCCCTCTGATTACGATATGATTTTCACAGGCGATTTAGGCAAGGTCGGCAGTGATTTGCTCTATCAGCTCCTTGACGAAAAGAAGTACAATATCAGAGATAATCACAGGGACTGCGGTCTGCTTATCTTTGACTGTGAAAAGCAGGACGTTCACGCAGGTGGCTCAGGCTGCGGCTGTGCGGCAAGCGTTTTTTGCTCTGCAATTTTAAATAAAATGAAAAAAGGCGAGCTTAAAAACATACTGCTTATCGCAACGGGAGCGCTTATGAGTCCCACATCTACCCAGCAAGGCGAGTCAATTCCGTCTGTTGCGCATCTTGTAAACATTATTATATGAAAGTTATAAAAAGTACTGTTCAAACCGTTTTTGTTGTGTTATAATTATCTCATACACTTTATATTGGGGTAATGTTTATGCTTAAACGGCTTCAAAGCATTGACGATTTAATTCTTGAAAAAATCGCTGTGCTTCATAATCCTGTTTTAAATAAAATAATGATAGTTATAAGCTCTCTCGGAAACTTCGGTCTGATATGGTTTGCAATATGTCTGCCGTTTTTAATTGTTGAGCCTTGGCGCAGAACAGGCGTCAATATGATTTTAGGCTTGTGCATTGCGCACCTTATGGGCGAAATTCTGCTAAAGCACATTGTGTGCCGTTCAAGACCCTGCCACAAGCTTGACGATGACGAACAGCTCATCAACCGCCCGAAATACTATTCATTTCCGTCAGGTCATACGACAGCCTCTTTTTCCGTTTTTGCAGTTGCGCTTTTGCGATGCAGTATGCCTGTGTGGACAGGCGTACTTGTGCTTGCCGTTTTAATGGGCTTTTCAAGAGTGTATCTGCGAGTGCATTACCTGACCGACGTGCTTGTAGGAGCAGTGCTCGGCTTTCTGTGCGGAAGCGCATCGGTTGCGCTTTTGAATTATATTATGACTAATTTTGGTATTATATAAATAAACGGCTTGGTTTCAAATTTCTTTATCATATTTTTCGCAAATAATCAAAGGCTCCCGATGATTGGGAGCCTTTTCAAATAACAGGACTAATAAATAAGCACTGCATCTGATAAATAGTTTACACACCGCACCAGCCGACGCGTTGTGTCGGCGTTTATGGGTTTCCAAAGGGTCACTGACCCTTTGGTCGTTTAGGGATAGAGGATTTTTAAGGAGAAAGGGAATCGAAATCCCTTTCTCCTTAAATCTGCTTTCTTTTGCAACTTTTCTTTTCAGATAAAAGAAAAGTTGAGAAAACTATGAAAAAATGAATTTCATCAAGGAAACAAATCTATAATACAGATGAAACACAAAATTTTCTTTTCTTGCTTTTCTTTTCAAAAAAGAAAGGCAAATATTATATTGCGTAAAGGAAGCAAAGCCTGAATTTAATTCAAAAACACTTAATCAGAGCTGATTGCTTTAACCGGTCTTACATACTTCCAGTACCGCTTGCAGTCGTGGTAAAAATAAAACACTCTGCCCGGTGCGGTGTCAAGCTGATAGCCTGCTTTTGCGTAGTCAAATTCCTTCATAGCTTTTTCGATTTTGGCTTCTACTAAGCTGTTCTCTGTTTCAAAATCAAACGGTCCGTGCTCAAAAACAATGTACTCACCCTTTGGTACGTCCATTATCTGCATCTGACTTGGAATTTCCTTGTCATAATCAAGCGGCAGACGAACGCCGTATGCCTCTGCAAGCGGAATCCCCCAGCTGCAAATTCTGCCTGTCGGCTCGTTAATGAACGCCATTAACTGACCGCTGCCGCTGTCTGCCTCATCCCCTCCCATATCGTCAAGTTTGCCCTTGATGCTGTCGAGCAAGCCGCAGATTGTTTCGCAGTCCTGACCCGGTATTAGGCTCTGCTTTTGCCAGAAGTCAAAATATCCTATACTTTCATAATTTCTGATATGTAAAAACTTATGCGCAGGAATAGTCACAAAATAAGTTTTTACGTCCTCTGTTGATTTTGCCATACCTGTTCCTCCGATTCCTAAAAGATAACAGTCAAAAGGCTTGATAACGGTGCGAAGCACAACAGGAACGGGGTTTTGCCTGTACCTGCCGGGAGTAATTCCGTATGCCTCCTTAAACGAACGAGTGAATGCTTCGTGAGATGAAAAGCCGTAATCAAGCGCAATATCGAGTATTGAGCTGTTTGTGTCACGAATTTCTTTCAGCGCAAAGGCTAATTTTCTGTAACGCAGATAATCACGAAGCTGCATACCCGAAATTTCTCTGAACTTTCTTGACACGTAAAATTCTGAGTAACCAAGGCTTTTTGCAAGCCGGCTGAGCGTTATCTGTTCATCATTACGGCTTTTAATACAGACATCTATTTCATAAACGATTTTCTGAATATTTCTGTACCACTCGTTCATCACCGCACCGCCTTTCTTCTGTCTTGACTTTATTATACGGCATGGCAAGGCTTATTTCTTGATTTGTGTTGCAGAGTTTTTACTCTTGCAAACAAAACACCAATCAAAGCAATTTTTTCTCTTAGTATTACTTCAATCAGAAAAAGAAGTATTATCATACCTGTAAATATTCAAATTCACCTTATAATTCTCGACAACAATGCCGTCCTGCTCTAATTTTTCTTTTTGATTTTCTATGCCGCCGAATGCAAAATGCTTTGATAAATTTCCGTTTCTGTCAACAACCTTATAGCAAGGATTTTTATCTTCGTCGGGGTTGTTATGAAGAATGTTGCCCACAGCTCTGGATAGCTTTTCATTCCCTAAATATTTTGCTATCTGCCCATAGGTTACTACCTTTCCCTTTGGTATCGTTCTCAAAAACTCATATACTTTTTCTCTCATTTATTTCTTCCTTTAATTCAAGAGTTTTTTGTATCACTATAGTAATTGTACTTCCGATTTTGTATGCTGTCAATTAGGATTAAACCGAAAAGATATAATAAACCTAAAACCAAAACAGCGGCAAAACAGGTTATCTGTCTTGCCGCTGTTTATTTTATTCTGTTGCTTCTTCAGCTTCCGCTGTTGTGTTCGGCTGTGTTTGCGGGTCTGTTTCTTGCTCGGTCGGCTCAACAGGAGCTGTTGTTTCCTCCTCTGTAGGCTCAGGCGTTGTTGTCGGAGGCTGTGTTGCAGGCGGATTTGTCGGAGCTGCTGTTGTCGGCTGAGGCTTTGTTGTCGGAGGCTGTGTCGGCTGCGGTTTTGTTGTCGGCGGCCGCGTCTGAGGAGGACTTGTAGGTTCGGGTTCCTCATAGCTTGGACGCTGAGGTTCCGCCGTTGTCGGCTGAGTCGGATTTTGCTCTGCGCCCTCAGGCAATCTGCCCATTGTACCGCTGTCGCCGTCAACTACCCAGTGACCGTCTGACAGGCTGTAGGTAGAGGACGGAAGCTGTTCTCTTTTAGTTTCTTTTCCGTCCTTGTAGAAAATCCTGTATGCTCTTGCGCCAAAGGTTTCTGACGTTATGTCGCAGGTTTCGGAATATGTTGCAATAGTATCATAGGACGGGTCCTTATAGCCGTAGATATTTACTATCAGCTTATTGCCGGACATAGTACATTCCATAAACATCTGGTAGCTTGTCTTGTTCTTAAGCTTTAAATCAAGGTTCGGGTAGTCGATTGTTGCGTCAAGTCCTGCCGCCGCATAGCTTGACGCCCATCTGTGATTGTATCTTTCGACAATATCCATATTAGCATAAATTGCCGCATAATAAATCGTTGTGCTTGCCTGACATATTCCGCCGCCTATGCCCTGCTCGTATTTACCGTTGCTGATAACTGTAGCAGGTCTGTAGCCGTTTGACTCAAGGTTGCTGTCGCCTGTGCATTTGTTGAATGACCACGTAGCACCGGGTTCAATAACAGAGCCGTTGCAGGCTGAAAGCGCCTGCTCCATATTGTGAGTGCCGTTTTCTGTGTTGTAGGAATAAGTTGAATACGTTGAAAGCGGCACGATGTTTTTCTTTACCATATCGACAGTTATAGTCGGACTTATTTCATTTGTTTTTGCCGCAATCGAGCCTGTTGTTTTGCCTGATGACAAAAATGCCCCGATATCGTTTGCGAGCGTTTCCTGATTTATTTCACTGCCCTTTGTACCCTCGGCATATACGTACTTGTCCTTTTCAAAGGGTTTAAACTCAGAAACGTGCGCCTGCACCATTTTTATATCAATCTTCTGCGCGATTTTATCAACCGTCTTGTCTATTGAGCTGTTATCAAGAGTTGCCGTTATTTCAAAATTCTTTTTCTCGGCTGTACCGCCGCTTTTTGCGCTGTAATCTGCGGCAAGCGTGATCACCTCGTCAGTATTGTATGTATAAGAAAAATCGTCCTGCGTCAGCTTTGCTGTTTTGCCGTTTGCCGTAACAGACAGCTCTATCGGCTTTCTGCTGTCAAGCTGTGCCTGCTGTGCCAGAGTGCGCACCTGTGCAAGCGTTTTTCCGCCAACGTCAACACCGCCTATTGATATGCCGTTTGCAAATGTGAAGTCATCGCCCAGCACATTTCCGCTGTTGTCTGTAATCGGCTGTGTTGTCGGCTCTGCACTGCCCTGCGGCTTACTGCCGTTATCTAAAATTACGCATACACCGCCTATTACTGCAACAAGTCCCAAAACCGTTGCAACGGCGATTACAAGCAGCTTGTTTGAGCGTTTGTTTTTTCTGCCGTTTTTCGGTGTTTTATTCTGTCTTTCTGTTTTTTCTTTCGTATCTTCCTGAAAGCGTCTTTCATTGCCGTCAGACTGTGAGCTGATGTCGATAATTACTTCCTCATCGTCATAATCGTCTTCGTCTGCTTCTTCATATCTGCTGTAGCCGTCGTCAAAATCCTCCCTGTCGGACAAATCGGGAATTATATAATCGCTTACATCATTTTGACTGCCCGAATAGTAGCTGACTCCTCTGTCGTCATTATCATTTCTGACAGGACTTGTGATGAAATCATCGTCAATATACACGGGCAGCTCTTCCTGCTGTGCTGTATTTTCCTGCGATGCATCGACCATATCCTCTGCAATCTCATCGCTTGTTTCTTCTGTTATTTCTTCTGTTATTTCTTCTGTTATTTCTTCGTTTAAAGCTTCTTTCCCCTCGTCACTGTTTGTGACGTTGATTATGTTGCCGTTTAAATCGTATTTTTCTCTTTTCAAGCTTAAGCCTCCCTTGGCAAAAATATACCTTCGTACTGATATGATACTACAAATAGTCTGAAAAATAAATTGATAAATAAGACAAATTTTGACGAAAAAACTTTGGATTTTTCGATTTTTATTTGTATAATAAAGTTAAATTCTTTGGTTCTGTTTTCATATTAGCGCATATGTGTTTTCATATTAGCGCATATGTATATTGAAAACGTCCTTTCTGTTTGATATAATACTGTTATACGTAATTTTTGGCATTAAAAATTCTTTAAAGGAGGATTCATATGAAGGTCATAATTCTTACCGCCTCGACAGGCGGAGGTCACAAACGTGCCGCCGCCGCATTGAAAGAAATAATTTTTGAAAAAGACAGCAGTGCCGAGGTTCTGGTCGTTGACGCTCTGGAGGAAATCGGTCACATTTTTAACAAAACAATTTCCGACGGCTATCACTATATGGCTACAAAAACACCCAAGCTGTACGGCAAGGCTTACCGTTCTTCCGACAAGGACAATGCGTTAAACGATATGATAAACCGCATAAATTCTCAAAGCGGAAAAAGGCTTTTGCCCATTATAAACGAATTTGCTCCCGATATTATCGTTACCTGTCACCCTTTTGTAGCGAAAATGATGGGTGTGCTTAAAGGAAAGGGCAGAATCACCGTTCCTGTTCTGTCAATCATAACAGACTTTGCCGCACACAGAACATACATAGACAGCCATATTGACGCTTATGTTGTTTCTAATGACGATATGATTGCAGAGCTTTCCGACAAATACGGCGTTGACAAGGACAAAATTTATTCCTTGGGTATTCCTATTTTTTCAAGCTTTTACTTCAAAAGCAGAAAAGAGGATTTAATAGAGGAGCTCGGCTTTGACAAAAATCTGAAAACGGTACTCATTATGGCAGGAAGCTTCGGCGTAACCGATGTTCTTAAAATCTATGAAAATCTGCTCGACCTTAAAACGCAATTTCAGATTATTGTTATCACAGGCAAGAACAAAAGACTTTACAACGCATTTGAAAAAATGCTCAACGATAAAATAGACGAATTTGAGGTAGAGGAGCTGTCTTATTTTGAAAAGCTCCCTTCAGACAGCAAAAGGCGAAAAGCATATGAGCTGACAGGACAGATAAAGGGACAGATTAAGGAAAGCATTGACGAAATGCCGATTGTAAAACACTTTAAGCGTTCTACTCACGCAAAAAAGCCTACAAAGCTCCTTTATTTTATTGACAATGTTCAGGATTATATGCACATATCGGATTTGATTATCACAAAGCCCGGCGGTCTTACCGTATCGGAAAGCCTTGCAAGCTCGCTTCCGCTTGCTATATTCAACGCATTCCCCGGTCAGGAGGAAGACAATGCAGATTTTGTGGTAAGGCACAATATGGCGATTTCTCTGCAAAAGGGCAAGCAGGGCGCACAGCAGGTTGACGAGCTGATGACAAATGAAGAAAAGCTCAGACAAATGAGAGAGAACTGTCAAAGGCTGTGCAAGGATAAGTCGTCCGAAAACATTTATAACCTTATGACAAATCTTACAGAAAACAGCGCAAGCACCTCTGATTTATCAGACAACGCCAAAGAAAAGGTAAATTGAAATGAAGTCTAAAAAGAAAATTATTTCATTTCGTCTTGTTATAAATCTGCTGGCGGTGCTTATCTGCTCTGTTGTGATAATTTATTTTATTTTCAGTGAAAACGGTCTGCGTGATTTACTAAGCTCTGACATTAAATTTAATTTTTATTGGCTTTTCGCCGCGCTTATCTGTCACATTCTGAATATGCTCTGCGATATTTATCTTATCTACAGATATATAAAGTCGCAATACAAGAATTTTCGCTTTTCAGACGCTGTAAAAACGGGACTTTTAGGGCAATTCTGGGGAGCAGTTACGCCCTCGTCAACAGGCGGTCAGCCGATGCAGATTTATTATCTGTCAAAATTCGGAATCAGTCCCGGCTACAGCACGTCGAGGCTTATTCAAAAATTTCTTGTTTATCAGATAGTGATGACCTGCTTGTCCGGTGTGGCGGTTGGTGTGAACTTCAATATTTTTTCACAGATGATAAACAGCTCTGCGTCTGTAATATTTGTGCTTGTCGGCTTTGCCTCACAGCTTATAGTGTCGGCTTTGTTTGTGATTTTTTCGTTTTCAACTCGTCTTACAGGCGGAATAATAAATTTACTCTCAAAGCTTTTGTCTAAGCTTAAATTTATTAAAAACAGCGACGAAATTATTTTTTCGCTTAAAAAGCAGACAGAGGTTTTTCACTCGTCAAACAAGACTGTTTACAAGGACAAAAAGCTGTTTTTTATGTCGATAGCCGTAACAGCGCTTCAGCTTTTAGCCATATTTACCGTTCCGTACTGCGTTTACCGAGGCTTTGGTCTAAGCGGTGCAAGCGTGTTTGATATGATATGCGGTCAGTCGTATGTTAATCTGATTTCGGGTATGATGCCGATTCCCGGTGCGTCGGGTGCGGCGGAGCTTGGCTTTGTAACGCTGTTTTCATTATTCTTTACAGGCGAAACGATAAAGAGCGCAACGCTTGTATGGAGAACGATAACGTACTATTTCACAATACTTATTTCCGTACCGTTTGCGTATCTGGGCAAGGGCAAGGAGCAAGATGAAGCACAGGAAGAAACAGAAAGTGCAGACGCTCCGATAGACTAACAGCCTCAATAATTACATACAATTCTCATCGCAATCGCCGTAATGTCGTCATCGTGACCGTCATTACGGCTTTTTTGCGCCCGACTTACAATTTCATACGCAAGCTCCTCAGCACTGCCCTCGTTCCACGATAAAATCAGATCGCATATCCAGCCCTCATCACCGTACAATGCGCCGTCAGACACCATAACTATCATATCACCCTCTGACAAATCAATGCTTTCTCTTGACAGCCTGACCTCGTTTAATATACCTATGGGCAGTGACGGAATATTTTTTCGCAGAACAGTTCCGTTTTTCCTTATAAACGTGACGGGTGCGCCTGCCTTCATAAGCTGTACCGTACCTGTAAACAGGTTGATGTCTGCCATATCGAGCGTTGCAAGCGATTCCTCCTCTGACTTCACCATAAGCGCAGAATTTACTACCTGTAGTGAGCAGTCGTACGAAAGTCCTGCCTTGCACAGCTTTGTCATAATGCTTGACGTCATATTTGAGTCAACGGCGGCAACGCCCCCCGTACCCATGCCGTCGCTGATAAGCGCAATCATACTGCCAAAGCCGTTGTTAAAGTAATTTATGCAGTCGCCGCACAGGTTGCCGTTTTCGCTTATGTGCTGGCTTGAGCCGATTTCAACGTCATACACAGGCAGTTCGCTGAAGGCAAGACGTATTTTATCTCCTGCGTGGCTTGTTAAGGGAGTATCAAACCGTCTGCCGCAGGCCTTTGAAACCTCCCTGACAAGCAGACCCTTTTTAACTGAGTTTTTCAGAGTGAAAACAGCCTCGACCTCGACAGTCATTCTGCCCTTGCTGTCAATTCTGCAAACACAGTCAACAGGTGCAAGTCCGATTTTGCGCAAGGCGTTAGTCACCCGACCTTCGCAGTCTGTGTCATACGTTTCTACAGTGTTTAATTCCTGTGACAAATCGCCCAAAAGCTCGGAAAGTCCCGAAAACTGACCTGCTACAACAGAGCGCACCTGTGTTACCCTTTGGTTTGCCTGCTGATATGCTAAAAGCTGTTCGTAATTTTTGCTTATGCTGTGCGCAAGCTCCTTGTGCTTACAGCATCTTTTTACAAACTGCCCGTTTATGTCCTCGGCACTTATTCTGCCGTTTTGCGACAGGATTTTTGTCAGTCGGTTAAAGTCGTCCTTAGTAATCTCTTTTTGCTTTTCAAGGCAATATACACGCAGACCGCAGGCTGAGCAGACCTCCTTTACGGATTTTTCAAAGACCGTATCTATGGTATTTGAATACATATTTTTCAGCCTGTCCGACACGCTTGTTACACATTCGCTGACGTTTTTAAGTGCTTTTGACGCAAAATCAAGGCGCATTACAACGGTGCTTTTTATTGAGCTGTCGCTGTTTTCTCTGTTTGACGGCAAAAACAATGCAGACAGCGTGTTGCCTACGCTTTTCGGAATGAGCAGAAATGCAGTTGCACCGACCGCCGTTTCTATCAGCACAGCAACAACAATCCCTGAGTCTGAGGACGACAGCGACATAACGGTGTTGCAGACGAAAAACACAGCCGCACAGCCGAGCTTGCCCACAGGCGCAAACAGTCCGCACATCATACCGCCAAAGGAATAGCCTGCCGACAGAAAAACAAGCCTTGACGAGGACAGCGAAAAAATTATCCCTGTTGCAATACCGCTTATACTGCCGGCTGTGACAGAGCCGTATCTGCCGCACAGCAGAATAACGACAACGGCGATTATCCGTCCGAGCGAAATCTGCTCAAACTCAACAGAGCCTAACGATAAAATAAGTATGCACCCTGCCATTGCTATACAGGCAAGCTCCTGCTCTGAAAAGGAATTTATCGCCCGACCTGACGAAAACAGCGTTACGGCGCTTTTAATGAAAAAGGCGCACGAGCCAGCCGCAAGCGCTTCAAGAACACAGAGCGAAAAGCGTGAAATCTGCGAGGTATCCGAATAAAGCAGAGCAATACCTGTTGCTAAAATCGGCAAAAACGCAGTCAAGGGTGCAAACAGCGCACTTCTTGAAATTCTTTTTATGTCGCCTAAAATCCACCGTATAGCACAGATGGCGGCAACCGAGGCTATGTAGCGAAAGCTGTCAACAGGCGAAAGTATTATATAGCCGAGCGCAGCACCTGCCGCCGCCGCAAACAGGTTCTGCCGAGGTGCCGCCGCTGTAAGCGAAGCACCGAACGGCGCAAGCTCGCCGAGAAGCGCACCTCTTGAAGCCATTACACCGCACAAAAAATAAACCACGTGAGTAACTGCGCTATAAAGCACTGCCGGTGAGCTTTCCTGCGTTAATTTTTTAACCGTCTTTGAAACTGTCATTTTTCCACATCCTATAATTATATTTTTTCCGTAAGCTTTTATGACTAAATTATAGGCGACAGTGCGGTATTACTTTGTCAATAATTCAGTGGGATTTTTTATATGCTTTTGTAGAAAAATAAGCAAATTCTTATCCTTTTAAATATTAAAAAGTAAAGCTGTTAAATTAGCTGTTTTTATATTGTCGAGAAAGATTTTAAGTAAGTAAGGAGTGTTAATAATTGTGTATTTCTCTTCTGTGTGTAAATATGGTTATTGATATTGGTATTTAATTATGATATAATGATTACAGTAAGGGAGATGTATTTATGCCTGCAATATGTATATTTTATGGTATTATCATCAGAATGTATAACGAAAAAGGCGGTAAACACAGCAAGCCGCACCTTCACGCTGAATATCAAGGAGAAGAAATTGTAATCGCTCTTGACGGAGAGATTCTCGAGGGAAAAATACCTAAAAATAAGTTGAAGCTGGTTGAAGCGTGGATGGAGATACACAAAGAGGACTTACTGGCAAACTGGAAGCTTCTTTCGGAAGGTCAGAAATTTTTTAAAATCCCGCCGTTACAGTAATACAAGATTACAAAAAGTTGTATTCTTTTCAGTGGATACAAGGAGTTGATACTATGCTACAGCCAAAGGTTATTTCGGTTACTCCGCTTAACGACTACAAACTGCTTGTTGAATATCTAACAGGCGAGCGTAGAATTTTTGACGTAAAGCCGTATATTAAGGGAGATTGGTACGGCGAGCTTATTGACGAAGATGTTTTCAGAACTGTTCACCCCTGCGGAACAACCGTTGAATGGGAGGACGGACAGGATATTTCTCCGCACGAATTATATGAGCTGTCTGTGGCGGCAGGAGATACTATGTAATAACACTTATGACGCTTTTAACATTATTCTTGGTATATGATACAAATGAATAATGAATAATGAATAATGAATGATGAAAAATGAATAATTATAAAACAAACAGAGCCTTGACTTTTGTCTTGGCTCTGCTTCCGTTTTTGGGGTTATCCCCTATCCTATTTTTCTATACCTTTTATCCTTATAAGCTGTTATATTAAAGATTACTGTGCTTTTTTTGTTGTCGTATCTCTCATATCAATAATTGAGTTTGAGCCTGTAGCCTTTGGCAGCTCGCCGTTCCACTTCTGCACCTTTTCATACTCAACAATAGTATCGTTAAGTGAAGCGTTCAAAAGCTTGTTAGCGTCAGCCTGTGCCTTTGCCTTCTTTGAAATTGCGTCAGCCTCTGCCTGTGCGGCAATTACCTTTTTCTTAGCCTCTGCCTCTGCTACTACAATAGCCTGCTCCTGCTCTGTCTTTGTCTTGATAAGGTTCTGCTCGGCTACCTGCTTTGCCTCTATCGCCTGATTGAACTCCTGCGAAAAGTCAAAGTTTACTATGTTGAATTTTTCAATCATAATGCCGTACTCGTTTACCTTTTCTTCAAGCGTTTTCTTGATTTCTTCGCCAACCTGAGCACGTTTTGTAATAAGCTCCTCTGCCGTATATTTTGCGCTTACCGACTTCATACTCTCTTGAACTGCCGGCAAAAGCACGATTGTTTCGTAGTCGCTGCCGATGTTCTTGTAGATGTTTGCGCTTGACTGAAGTCCTACACGATAGTTTACGGCAATATTACTGCTTACTGTCTGAAGGTCTTTTGAAACAGCGGCGGCTTCAACCTCTTGCTTCTGGATTTTGTTGCTGATGATTGCTACATTCTGCACAAAGGGAACCTTAAAGTTCAAGCCCTCCTGCATAACAGTGTCGGACACCTTGCCAAACGTTGTTACAACGCCTGTGGAGCCTGCCGGCACAACTGCAATAGACGAAAGCACTGTAATAAGCAGCAGCACCGCAATAATTGCCGATGGAATAATAACCTTTAGCTTTGATTTGTTCATACTGATTTCCTCCGAAAAAATTAAATATATGGCTGTACGGCAATATAATATGTAATATAAACAAAGATGTCAAAATAGATATTGCCGTACAAGTCGTTTTCACTTAACTCTCATTAAGTTATTGTGATTATATCACAGGTTCACGTGACTGTCAATAGTATTTTCAATAACTTTTAAAAATTTTTTCGGAGCTTTATTTTATTGCTTTTCAGTACATAAGTAATAATCTCCAACGCTGTCCTTTACAACCTCTGCCGTAATACCATTCGTATAGCCGATTCTAGGTGTAATGCTGTACGTTTTGCTTACGTTGTCCTTGTCAAAGGTATAAACGCTGATGTCTGTAAGACCCATTGTGAAGCCATACTCCTTTGCTCTGTCATAAAGCTTAATTCTGTAAAGACCTTCGCTTACATATTCGCATTTTTCTTCATCACTCAGCGGTTTTGTGATTACTCTGCCACCGTCATAATACGGACGGCAATACACGTTATCGCCCTGTGCAAAGTCCTTTGGTACTTTAATGTAAAGGTATTCGCCCTTTGCGCCACCATTTATACAGCTGTCGGGATATTTGATTTCTCCCTCGTTGCCGTAGTTTTCAAAATCCATACATACGGCTTCATTTGTAAGACCGAGCTTTTCAAGAAGAGCTATTGTGTTTTTATACGTTTCTCTTATAGCAATAACCCTTGTAAAATTGTATAAGCCGTTTTCATCGGTGTAGTTAAAACGGATATACATATTCGCTTTTTCGCCCTTAATCGGATAGACTGATGACGGATACTCCGCTTGCAACGTCTTGATAAGCTCCTTTATATTATCCTCACCTATATCCACTGTGTCTATATGATAGGAATTATAACGGTTATAATTATTATAGTATTCGTCATATTCCTCATCAAAGAAAAGGGATATGTCAATCGAGTCAACAAAGCTTGCGTTATCTAAATTATCAATCCCGCTTAAGCTCCTCTGGTATGTGCCTGTCGGGATCAGCTTATTTGCGCTGTCGGCGATTTCTTTTTTGCCCGACTCCCAGCCTGCGTATGAACGCTTTACCGTTTTGCCGTTTTTGAGCTTATACTCTATTATAACTTCGTTGTCATATCCTTCTCCTTCACTATACACTACACCGCCTATATGAGGGCTGTACGGATAATAATCGCTCTGTCTTAAATTATTTGTAATCATACCGTGTATATCTGTAACTGATTTTATATATTCCTTATCGGTCACACCGCTTATCTGCTCAAAGTTGCCGACATTATCTATATCTGCGTCATAGCCGTCGCTATAATCTGCACCCCAAGAGCAATAACGAAACGCTACCGACTCTACCTCGTCCGGATTCGGAATATAAACATCTGTACCTAAACCGCCTGTAATTAAAACAATATAAAGTACAAAAACAGACGCAGCTGCACAGCCACAGCTGATAAGTGATTTTAAAAATCCCTTAAAGCCCTTAAAATAAAGAAGCTGTAATAAAAGGTGGGCGCTAATTGAACCGACCGCAACTCCTATAAAGAACCATACATTCATCAGTACAATATCGTGGGCATTGGCACTAAAGCTGATTGAAGAAAGCATCTCGCCTGCAAGTAAGCCTGCGATAAAATCGGTAATAAGCCTGATAATAATCTGCGGAAACGAAAACGCAAAGCCTGACTGAGCCGATTCGGCTTTTCTTTTTCTTACAAGAAAATATGACAGAGTAATGCACACAGCCGTAAACAAAACCCAATATACTATGTGAACGGCGGAAAATGCCTTGCCAATATCAAAGCTCGGCACATAAAGGGAAGATGTCATTGACGAGCTGTATAGCACATTTGACATAGAATAACGCAAAAGCGACATTCCCCAGCCGGACTTGGCAAAAACTACAAACGGTGACGCAAACGGGCAAAGCGCCGTAACTTCCGTCACATCGACAGCAGTATTATCAACACCGGGAATAATCTGTGACGGCATAGCAACACAAAGTGCAACTGTCAGCGGATATACTATAGAAATTGTAATATAGCTTATCACAGTATCCTTTACCGTACCACAGCAGACAGACAGCAGACCGATAAACGCAATATTTGCAATTACGCCAAGCGACAGATATAAAAGCTCAATAAACAGACAAAGCGCAACCTCGCCGTGCGGAATTGCCAATAGCATTGTAACAGCGATAACTGTAAAAACAGGTAAAAGCGTACAAGCCACAGCGCCCACAAGCTGAGAGAAAAACATAGTCCTGCGGTTTACAGGCAGACTGCCGAACATATCAACAGTTCGCTTGTTGTGCATATACTTAAAGGCATTAAGCGCAAAAATTACAGAGAAAGCCATAACTATAAACGTCGCCGCAGTATCAAATATTGTGCTTGCTGTCATTAAAATAACGTAGCCTTCTCTGGCATCAAAAGCTATATCCGGTGTTTGCTGTGTATAAGAATAATACATTGTGCGAACAAAAATTACAGCCAAGGGCAGAATAACCGTAAGCAAAGCTGTCAGAACAATCATCGGCGCTTTGTTTCGCTTTATTGACCACAAAAGCATTGATTTGCCGTTACTAAGCCTTTTTTCTTTATTAAAGGATATTGTTGATGTCATAGCCTGCTACCTCCATTTCACTTATAAATATTTCTTCAAGCGTCAACGGCAAGGACTCCATAAACACAGGCTCAAGGCTCTGCAGATAGTCCAGATACTCGCTTTCTTCTCCCTTTATCACAATATTGTAAAGATTTCCCTTTTGTTCGCATTTTACAAGGTTTAAGTCCTCAAACGGATTATTTTCAAACGCATTTTTGAATGCAATCTGTATTTTATGTATGCCCTGCTTTACATTGTCAAGCTCTTTGTTAAGAATAATTTTACCTCTGTGCAGAAGTCCTACATAATCGCACAAATCCTCAAGCTCTCTTAAATTGTGCGAAGCGATTACAGCCGTCATTTTTCGTGAATACACATCGTCTGCAATAAGCCTTTTGACAAGCTGACGTACAACAGGGTCAAGTCCGTCAAAAATTTCGTCAAGGAAAATATAGTCGGGCTGTGCTGACAGTGCAAGTATAAGCGCCGCCTGCCTCTGCATACCCTTTGACATTGAAATAATTTTCGACTTTTTGTTTATGGGGAACATATGACAGAGGTCTGCAAAACGCTCCTCGCTCCAGTCAGGGTATATTTTTCTGTAAAGCTGTGCAGTGTTTTCAACTGTACTGTTGTTGTAAAAATACGGAAAATCGGGTACAAAAATACATTTGCCCTTTACCCTTTCGTTTTCAAACACCCTTTCACCGTCTATGCGAACCTCTCCTCCGTCAGGCTCAAATACTCCCGACATTATACGCAAAAGCGTTGACTTACCGCTGCCGTTAGAGCCTACCAAGCCGTAAACAGAGCCTTTCGGTATGTTAAAGCATATTTTGTCGAGTGCGTCTAAGCTGTCAAAGGTTTTTGTTACGTTTTTAATTTCAATCATTTTGTCCCACCTCGCTGTTTGTACCGATAGATTTTTCTACCGCTTTTATGATTTCTTCCTTTGTTGCCCCTGCTGTCATTGCCTTAGTTACAGACTTTTGCAGCTTTTCAAGAGCAAGATTTTTTGCTGCGTTATCTTTGGAAACACCTTCACTGACAAAGCTGCCCCTGCCTACAACGGAATAAACAACACCGTCACGCTCAAGCATCTGATAAGCCTTTGCCACAGTGTTCGGGTTTACCCCGAGCTGTGAGGCAAGCGTTCTCACAGGCGGCAGCTTTTCGCCCGGCTGTAATGCGCCAAGCGAAATAAGCCTTACCGTATTGTTATAAAGCTGTTCGTAAATCGGCAGTCTTGAAGTAAAGTCAATACTGAACATCAGCACACCCCTTTCGTTTCATATACCTTGAATTGATTTAATTGTATTAGTTCAACTAATACAATGTGAGTATAGCATACAGTTTTTTCTCTGTCAAGCGATTTTCGTTGTTTTATGCCTTTGCTTAATTATTTGTGCAGTATTTACCAAAAAGGCAGTGTCTTTTTGTATATATAGACATTTATTTTGAAATGTTCGGTTTTTTGTTGAAATTTTGTCCTGTTTTTTGGTATAATTTTTTTGTTATTCTTTTTTTGAAAGAGAGGTTAAAATATGGACATAGTACAGCTTATTACACAAGGCAACGATTTTGTCAACGGTCTTGTGTGGGGCATACCGATGCTTATTCTTATCATCGGTACAGGCATTTATATGACCGTAAGAACAAAATTTTTTCAGATTATAAAGGCTAAGTACGTATCTAACGAAACGTTTTTTGCTATTTTCAAAAAACGCAGTGTTACAAAGTCAAAGGAAAAAAAGGCTATTTCTCAGTTTCAGGCTTTGTCAACGGCACTTGCCGCTACAATAGGCACAGGCAACATAGCCGGTGTTGCAACGGCTATTGCTATCGGCGGACCGGGCGCAGTTTTCTGGATGTGGATTTCTGCATTTTTCGGTATGATGACAAACTACTCTGAAAATGTACTGGGTATCTATTACAGAAAGAAAAACACAAACGGCGAATGGTCGGGCGGTGCTATGTATTACCTTGAAAACGGTCTTGGTAAGAAAAAGCACTGCAAAAAGCTCGGCAAGGTGCTTGCAATAATCTTTGCTGTTTTCTGCGTATTGGCGTCCTTCGGTATCGGCAATATGACGCAGATTAACTCAATTTCAAGCGCAATTTCAAGCTCGTTCTCTGTTCCTACAATCGTAACGGGTATTGTGCTTGCAGTAATTGCCGCACTTGTTATCATCGGCGGTATCAAAAGAATTGCGTCGGTTACAGAAAAGCTCGTTCCGTTTATGGCTTGCGCATACATAATTGCAGCTGTTACTATCTTTGTAATGAACTATGAGCAGATTCCGTATGTATTTTCAAGCATCTTTTCAAGTGCCTTTGCATTAAACGCAGTAGCAGGCGGCGCTGTAGGCGCTATCGTTAAGCAGGCTGTTACAATGGGCTTTAAAAGAGGCGTTTTCTCTAACGAGGCAGGCCTTGGCTCATCTGTTATGGTTCACTCGGCTTCAGACGTTAAAGAGCCTGTTATTCAGGGTATGTGGGGTATCTTTGAGGTATTCTTCGACACAATCATCGTCTGCACTCTGACAGCGTTTATTCTGCTTTCAAGCACAACAGGCGCAAAACCGTTTGACGATGTTATGCAGAATATAAGCACAGAAACACAGTACTGCGAAATTGCAAATGCTGAAAATTACGAGGGCGACATTCCGCTTATCGACAGCAGATTTGAAAACCCGATAGTGCTTGCCGACAAGAAAACTCCAAAGGAAAAGGTTGAGCAGATTTCTGCAAAAACAGTTTACGGTCAGGAGCTTACAGTTGACATCGTAAAGAGGAATTCAGACTACTCAGAAAGCAGCTCAACCTACACGAACATTATGGCTGTAACAGGTGTTGCTCAGAAAAACGCCGACGGAAGTACGGCTAAGGACTCAAACGGCAATCCGATTATAAGCTCTGTTAAGATTGAAAAGGTAGAGGGCGTTCCGCTTGTAACCTACGCAATTTCACAGAGGTTCGGCTCTTTTGCAGGACAGTTCCTGTCAATCGCAATTTTACTCTTTGCGTTCTCAACAGTTTTGGGCTGGTCGTTCTACGGCACAAAATCAGTTGAATATCTCTTCGGCAAAAAGGGCACTATTGTTTACAAGATTATTTTCGTTGCGTTTATCGTTGTAGGCGCTACAATGAGCCTTGACCTTGCGTGGGGTATTGCAGACACGCTCAACGGACTTATGGCAATCCCGAACCTTATCGGTGTGCTTGCACTTTCGGGAATTGTTATTAAAATTACAAACAACTACGTTAAGCGTAAGGCTTGCAAAAAGCCTGATAACAGCGTAGAGCCTATGCTTTCAGCATATGACGACATTCAGTCAGAACAGCTTGAAAAGCTTAAAGAAGAAGAGCAAGGCTAATCTATTTTAATAAACAAAATCAGCTCTCGGCTATTCCGATTTCCGGATAAGTCGGGAGCTTTTTTAATAATCAAACGAGCAAAGACCGTATTATAGGACACACTATGCGTTATAATATACTCAAAGCTGAATAGTCAGGGTACCTCTTTTTAGATATACACAGAAATACCCATTCAAAAGTCTAACCAAAATCAACTCTCCCTGACTTATTCCGCTTTATTAAATTAAAATACGATAAAATTGCTACAAGGATCAATACACACAAAGCGATTATTTCGCCGCTGTATGCAAAGGTGCATTTTTCTCCTTCGCCCTGTCCCCGAATAAAAGAGGGAGTGTTACTTTGGGGTGAATAACCTGTCCAAAACACAATAACACTACACACAAACAGAAACACAGCTGTATCAAAACAAACGCTTGAATACAGCTGTGTTTTTATATTTTAGTCTTTAATTGTCAATCTATTGATATTTCAAAGATTACTTGCCGATATCAAGTCCTGTGTCAATGCCTGCAACGAATTTCTGAATAGCTGTTGCGTCATTTACATTTACCTTGCTGTCCTTGTTTACGTCAGCGGCTTTTGCTTGCTCGTCTGTCAATGTAACGATTGAAGCGGCTGATTTTTGTATCATTGTTGCATCCTTGATGTTTACCTTTGCGTCACCGTTAACATCGCCGAGTATAACAGAAGACTCTTCTGTATTTACAACAGCATAAACGCTGAAATGGTCAGTTTCAAACACCATAAAGCCGTCAACAAACACTGCGTTCATATCTGTTTTGTCGTCGCCGTTGATGTAATACACCTTGCACTGACTGCCGTCGACGCCGTCGGGAACAGGCAGCTTAACCGTTACCTTGCCCTCAGGCTGAACAGTCTCGCCGTCTTTTTCGAGTGTGATGTTGTATGCTGCGACTGCGTTTTCAACTACAGTTTCTGCATTTTCTACGTTAAGCTCAACATTCTCGCCGATTTCGCCCTCTACAGAAACATTTGTGTCTGTATCAACAATAACCGAGGTTGTCGGTTCTGTAGTAGGCTCTGTTGTCGGCTCTGTTGTCGGTTCTGTTGTCGGTTCTGTCGGCTCCGGCGGAATATACTCGCCTAAGCTGATAAACTCAAGGTTATTATCCGCTGCAAACTGCTCTGATACAGAGCCTGTGTAGCCTGATATTACAAGCTCGCTGCAGCCCTTAAACGCATTATTGCCGATTTCTGTTACTGACATAGGGATTGTCACGCTCTTAAGAAATGTGCAGCCGTTAAAAATATATGCAGGAATTACTGCAATTCCGTCCTCAAATACAGCTGTTTCGAGGTTTTCGCAGTTATGGAACGGACTGCGGTCATACAAGTCGTCATCAACATCCTTAAGGCTCTTTGGAATTGTAACCTCCGTTAAGCCGGAACAATTTTCAAACGCATAACTGCCTAATACCTCGATATTTTCGGGGAGGTTAAGCTCAGTAAATGAAACGCAAGATTTGAATGCTCCCTGTTCTATCTTTGTTAATGCAGTTGGGAAAGCTATGTTTGCCATTGAGCCGCACTGGGCAAATGCTCTCTCATTAATTGTCGTTACCGTATCGGGGATTGTTACGTTTACAACAGCAGAACAGCCGTTGAAGATAAATGCAGGAATTTCTGTTATTCCGTCCTCGAATACTACCGTTTCGAGGTTTTCGCAGTTATAGAACGGACTGCGGTCATATAAATCCTCTTGAACATCCTTAAGGCTCTTTGGAATTGTAACCTCCGTTAAGGCTGAACAGTTTTCAAACGCATAACTGCCTAATACCTCGATATTTTCGGGTAGGTTAAGCTCGGTAAGTGAAACGCAAGCCTTGAATGCTCCCTGTTCTATCTTTGTTAATGCAGTCGGGAAAGTTATGCTTGTCATTGAGCCACACTGGGCAAATGCTCTCTCTTTAATTGTTGTTACCGTATCAGGGATTGTTACGTTTACAACAGCAGGACAGCCGTTGAAGATAAACGCAGGAATTTCTGTTGCTCCGTCCTCGAATACTACTGTTTCGAGGTTTTCGCAGTTATAGAACGGACTGCGGTCATACAAGTCGCCGTCAACAGACTTAAGGCTCTTTGGGATTGTAACACTCTTCAAGCCTGCGCAATTTTCAAACGCATAGCTGCCCAATACCTCGATATTTTCGGGTAGATTAAGCTCAGCAAGTGAAACGCAAGCCTTGAATGCTGCCTGTTCTATCTTTGTCAAAGCAGTTGGGAAAGCTATACTTGCTAATGAGCCGCACTGGGCAAATGCTTTCTCTTTAATAATCGTTACTGTATCGGGAATTGTTACGTTTACAACAGCAGGACAGCCATTGAAGATAAATGCAGGAACTTCTGTTGTTCCGTCCTCAAACGCTACTGTTTCGAGGTTTTGGCAGTTATAGAACGGACTGCGGCCATACAGGTCATCATCAACAAACTTAAAGTTCTTTGGAATTGTAACTTCCTTTAAGCCTGCGCAATTTTCAAATGCGTAACTGCCTAATACCTCGATATTTTCAGGGAGCTTAAGCTCGCCAAGTGAAGTGCAGTTTTTAAAAGCTTTACCTTCAATCTTTGTCAATGAGTCAGGAAGGCTGACGCTGACCAATGTTTTGCAATTCAGAAAGACCTCAGAATTGATTACACGTGTTCCCTCTTTGACAGTGAGGTTATAATTTTCAGGCATATCACCCTTAAACGCATACAGAGTTTTAGCTGTATATACAGGACCGTCCGGCTGATTATCAAACCACGGTGTGCCTTTAAAAGCGTCAATGCCGACCTCGACCATAGATTCGGGAAATACAACAGTATCAAGCGAAGCAAAATTCATAAAGGTTCTGTCAGCTATTCCTGTAACAGGATAACCGCCCAGTGTTTCGGGAATTTCTACCGAAACAGCGTCAGCGTCGGCATAGTCAACGATAACAGCCTGCTTGTTTTCAACCTCATAGCTGAATTTGCCGACCTTAAAAGCCGCATTTACAGAAATCGGCATTGTAAAGACGGTAAGCATCAAAACAGCGCAAAGCAGCACAGAGGTTGCTTTTTTAAATGTCTTTTTCATATTCGTTCCTCTCTTCTTTGTAATTTTATGTGTTGAAATAATCATACACATCTTGATGGTACACCTTTTGCTAAATATAGTCAATATAACATATATACAGATTTTATATGAGTAAAATGATATGCAGTTGCTGTTTTAAACAAAAACAAGGGCAGCAAATTGCCGCCCCTGCTTTTTATCGTATTGTCTGATAAGCAGTATTATTACTTACCTATTTCAAGTCCTGTGTCGATGCCTGCTGTGTATTTCTGAATAGCTGTTGCGTCATTAACGTTTACCTTGCCGTCTTTGTTTACATCGGCAAATTTTCTCTGAACGTCAGAAAGAGTGATAATTGAGGCCGCTGTTCTCTGTATCATTGTAACGTCCTTGATGTTTACCTTGCCGTCACCGTCAACATCGCCCAAAATCTCAGGTTCTTTTGTTGTTCCTAAGCTGATGAATTTAAAGCCGTTGTCGTTTGCGTATCTTTCAGCCTCTGTGCCTGAGTAGCCTGTAATTGTGAAGCCGTCAATTCTGCTCAGAGGAGCGTTTGACCACATTACACCTGTGTAGCCAAAGGCATATTCACCGATTGTTGTAACACCGGCAGGGATTGTTACGCCCTTTAGGTTCTCACAGAATGAAAACGCCCGTTCCCCAACCTCTGATAAGCTGTCGGGCAATTTTATTTCTGTAAGTCCGTTTAAGTTAAAGAACGCAGAATCACAAATAACCTTGGTTCCGTCTTTAACGGTAACAGATGTATTCGCCGGCATTTCGCCCTTATACGCATATACTATATTTCCTACATAAACAACACCGTCAGGCTGATTTTCAAGCCACTTGGTTGCAGAAAACGCATCTGTTCCAACGTATGTAATGCTGTCGGGGATTGTGATGCTTTCAAGGCTTGAGCAGCCGTTAAAGGCATATTCGCCGATATATGTAACACTGTCAGGGATTGTTACGCTTACCAAGTTTTCGGGAACGCCCTCGCACCATGCAAATGCATCGTTGTTTATACTTACTGTTCCGTCTTTAATATCAATCGTTGATTTCTCTGTCATCTCACCCTTGTAGCCATACAATATCTTTCCTGCATAAACAACACCGTCAGGCTGATTTTCATACCACTTTGTATCGTTTAATGCATACGGTGATACGAGCTTAACGCTGTCGGGTATTGTAATGCTTTCAAGGCTTGAGCATGCTAAGAATGCACCGTCTCTGATTTCTGTAACGCCGTCGGGAATTGTAACGCTCTTAATAAATTCGTTATTAGAGAATGAATAATACCCAATATATTTAACTGTGTCAGCGACAGTATATGAAGCGTCTTTTTTAGCCTGCGGATACTTAATAAGCGTATCACCGTCACCGTTTTTACTCATCAGCACACCGTCTGATGATAAATAATTCGCATTTTTACTGCTGACCTCGATGCTCTCAAGATTTGTGCAGTCGTTAAACGCAACAGAGCTGACATCAACAACACCTGACGGAATCGTTACGCTTGTAATGCCTGTGCAGCCATAGAACGCACCGTTGCCTATTACCAAAAGGCTGTCGGGCATTGTAACTGAAGTAATATTTTCACACTCGCTGAAAGCAAGCGATGAAATGCTTTTTGTACCGTCCTTAATTGTAATTGATGTATTTTCTGCCATTTCTCCCTTATAGCCGATAGCCGCCTTACCTGCATAAACAACACCGTCAGGCTGATTTTCAAGCCACTTAGTGTCTTCAAATGCAAAACTACCAACATCTGTCACGCTGTTGGGGATTGTAATGGTATCAAGGTTTGGACAAGCAGCGAACGCACCCCAATAAATACTTGTAACGCCGTCAGGAATAACTACCTTTTTAAGGGTTTCATTTCCGGCGAAGGCTTCCGCACCTATGATTGTAACGCTTTTGCCTTCAATTTTGTCGGGTATTGTCACTTCTGATTTGTTGCCATAATAACGACTGATTTGCACAGTGCCGTCACCGGTCATCTCGTATTCATATGAACCGCTGATATCGGCTGTGCTTAACACTTCACTTTCTGCCGCTGTAGCTGTCAGCGGTGCGACTGCTAATGCAGAAAACAGCATAATTGTCGAAAGTGAAACGGACAAGAAACGCTTGATTTGTTTTTTCATAAATAATTCCCTCACTTTTTAATTTATAATTTAAAATATTAAGAGTGTTTTGGCATCATTTTGATTATACTCTGCAAATTTGGTATAGTCAATATAAAGAGAAAAAGATAAATTCAAAAATGGAGAAACACAGCCGTATCAAGACTAAATCGCCCTGATACAGCTGTGTTTTTATGTTTTAGTCTTTAATTGTTAATCTATTGATATTGCAATTATTTTTACTTGCCGATATCAAGTCCTGTGTCGATGCCTGCAACGAATTTCTGAATAGCCGTTGCGTCATTTACGTTTACCTTGCCGTCTTTGTTTACGTCAGCGGCTTTTGCTTGCTCGTCTGTGAGGGTGACGAGTGAAGCGGCTGATTTTTGAATCATTGTTGCGTCTTTGATGTTGATTTTTTCGTCACCGTTGACGTCGCCGACAGCCTGTGCAGGGGAAGGCTCTGTCGGCACTTCGCCTAAGCTGATAAATTCAATACCATTGTCATTTGCATATTTTTCCGCTACTGTATCGGCATAGCCGGTTATCGTAAAGCCGTCAACTACTTTGTCGCCCATACCGAAAAATGAATCGGGATCCGGACATTTGCCTAATGCATTATAACCAATATCAGTTACGCTATACGGAACAGTCACGTTTGCAAGGCTTGTGCAGTTATAAAATGCATCACCGCTGATAGTTGTAACACTATCAGGGATTGTAACACTTTCAAGGTTTTTGCATCCTGAGAATATAGCACGGCTAATGTATGTAGCACCATCCTCAAATGCAACACTTGTCAGGCTTGTGCAGTCAGAAAACACGTTGTTACCAAAATCTGTAACAGAGGCAGGGATTGTGACACTCTCAAGGCTTGTGCACTCGCCAAAAGCCATAAAGCCTATATTTGCGACGCCGTCAGAGATTACTAATTTTGTAAGAGCTTTACAGTCAAGAAAAGCACTATCACCTATAGTTTTAACACTGTTTGGTATGACTAAGCTTTCAATACTAGTGCAGTTTTTAAATGCATTTGAATCAATAGTTGTAACGGTATCAGAAATAGTTACGTTTGATAGATATTTGCAATTTTCAAAAGCTGAGCTTCCGATTACAACAACACCGTTCGGGATTTCTATAGTTTCAAGATTTGTACAACCCTCAAATGCACTTTTGCCTATCTCTGTAACATTCTCAGAAATATTAACTTCCTCAAGGCTTATACAGTTACTAAATGTTAATTTGCCGATCTCTGTAACACCCTTTGGGATTGTTATACTTGTAAGACTTGTGCAATCATAAAATGCCCATATGCCGATATTCTTAATGCTGTCAGCAAGCTTTGCGGTTGTAAGGCTTGTGCAGCCATCAAACGCATTCATTCCGATATCGGTAACTCCCTCGGGAATTGTTATTTCTTCAAGGCTTGTGCATTCACTGAATGCGTTGTCTCCTATAGTAGTTACGGAACCAGGGATTGATATATCCTCAAGACCCGAACAGTATCTGAAAGCTTCATTACCGATTGCTGATACAGAATCGGGAATTGTTACAGATGTAAGACTGCTGCAATAGCTGAACGCTTCGTTTCCGATTGCAGTAACAGAATTAGGGATTTCTATACCTGTAAGGGCATAACAGCCATAAAAGGTCTTTTCGCCGACCTCTGTAATGCCGTTTGGAATGTTGACGCTTTTAAGATTATTGCAGTAAGATAATGCGCCGTCACCTATACTTGTAACACTTTTCGGTATTGTTAATTCCAAAAGGTCACCACAATTACTGAATGCTTCGTTACCAATGCTTGTAACTCCCTCGGGTATTGTTATGCTTTTGAGGTTCCAACAATCTGCAAAAGCCTCACTGCCGATAGTAGTAACGGAATTTGGTATTGTAACATTCTTCAGACTGCCGATGTTTGAGAATACACCGTTACCAATTTGAGAAACCTTTTTACCCTCAAATTCTCCGGGGATTGATAGGTCCTCCGCACTGCCGTTATAGAGTGTAATTTTTACCGTGCCGTTATCAAGCACACGGTAAACAAAGTCACCGCTTGTTTCTCCTGTGCCTGACACTTGTGTTTCTGACGCCGTTACTGTCAGCGGTGCGACAGTAGCTGTGCTAAACATTAACATCGCCGTAATACAAAGTGAAAGCATTTTTTTAAATATTGCCTTTTTCCTCATAATGTTACCCTCTTTCATAAATTTGACAACAAAATAGTTGTTTTTTGCTGTTTTTATGTTTATTATAGCATACAATTTACACTTTGTCTACTATCGCATACACTATTTTTGCCTTTTTTAGATACACTATCCTTGTGGTGATTTTGTATGGATTTTGACAGATATGCTGTTGGGAGAACGATAAAACAAATTAGAAAAGAAAAAGGACTGTCACAAGAGGTGTTAAACGGTCTTGCAGGACTTGCAAGAAGTCACCTTGCGATGATTGAAAACGGAACACAGCAGGCAAATTTTGAAACAATCTGGCGTATTGCAAATGCACTTGAGATTGCACCGCATACGTTAGTGACAGAAATCGAAATAATATTCTTAATGAAAAAAGAGGATAAAGAAATCATATTTGAGATTTTATAAAAGCACTATCTGAGATAAAAAGCAGCTGTCGAAAATAAATGAACTTTCCGACAGCTGCTTTTATATTGTCTATATCAGTAATTACAGCAACACGACTAATCGTCCTGTGAAAGAATAAAATCTCTTAGACTTTCAAGCTCCCTTATAAGTGAACTGCCGATAATTTTTGACATCGTCTGATTCATAATTTCTGTGTAATCCTCGGTCGATTTGATGTCGTCATACCGCCGTCTTTCTATAAGTTCAATTCGTCTTTCTATTTCGCTTACTATGCTGTCTGTTTTCTTCATATACATACCTGCCTTAATAATTTTTGATAACGCTTTAATGCTTGCGGTAATAGTATTTATCTGAAAACTAAAATTATTCGGAAACAAGAAAAAACACCATCCAAACGGATGGTGTATGTAAAAGGGCTTAACACCCTGAAAACTGAATAAAGATTATGATAAAGAAGAAACAATGATATAAAAGAC
>JBJEQF010000023.1:0-31666 GCA_051881615.1 Acutalibacteraceae bacterium
ACCGTGGAGAGCGTAGGCAGTATTATGCAGTTGGCAGCCATCCTGCCATTATCAGCAAAGAAATATTTGAAGCTGTTCAGGAAGAACGAAAGCGTAGGTCAAATGTAGAAATTATTGACGGTAAAAAGACTCGCAAGGCTTCAAAATACAGCTCTAAAACTAATGACCTTCACTAGGCTATTTTGACGCCTTTTTGAAGTCGATTTTATATATGTAAAAATTGAAAATAATACTCTGATTTTGAAAAGTGAAACGCTTATTTTGAAAAATGAAACGGTCAAAAAGTTTTGTGTCAGAATAAAAAATCGGGCATAAAAACACACTCAAAGACTGACTTTTTTATTACAAAACAGCCATATTTAGCAATCACTCTGACACTTTACTAAAGGTCAAAATGCCGTAAACACTGATTACAAGCCGTTTTCAAGGCACAAAAAATGAACCGCAATTAAGATACGCTTTGTATCAAAATTGCGGTTCTTATTTGGTGGAGATGAGGAGAATCGAACTCCTGTCCGAAAAACGTTTGCTTTGGCTTTCTCCGAGTGCATTTGCCGATTTACATTCCCTTACTGTAGCGTCCGGCAACAAACTTTACAGCTTGGTAGCCTCAGCTGTGTGACAGAAAATGAGGCGGTTCTCTGTTCACATTTACCACTGTTCGACGCCCTGTTTTAAGCCGTGGTGCTCTTAAAAAGGACGAGCTGCATTAAGCAGCTAAAGCAACTTTATTGTTGTCGTTTATTTTTAAAGCTGCGGATTTTATAGCGGTTCCGCACCGCTACTCGCTTACCAAAGGTCACATTCCCCGTCGAAACCTTTACATCCCCATATATTAAATTGTTTTAGCTGCAAAACACATTAAGCCGTTCACACCTATGTCTTTGACGATATGATTACTGCTATTGTGTTTTGATTGCGATTTGATCAGACTTTTCTTTGCCCTTTAAAAACTATAGCTGTGCTTATCAGGGCTGTGCCTTGATAAGCACTTAGCTGTTAAAAGCAGATAATTGCATATGTTAAATCATTTTATTATCTGATAAACGGATTATCTGAAGCGTTCCTTCATTGTGCGTTCTATGTCACGCTTTGCTGATTTTTCAGCCATATCGGCTCGCTTGTCGTAGAGCTTTTTGCCCTTGCACAAGCCTACCTGCACCTTTACTCTGCTGTCCTTAAAGTACAGACTAAGCGGAATAAGCGAATAGCCTGCCTGCTTTGTTATGCCGAAAATCCGAAGAATTTCTTTTTTGTGCATTAAGAGCCTGCGTACACGCATCGGATCTCTGTTAAATATATTGCCCTGCTCATACGGACTTATGTGCATACCGTTGACAAATATTTCTCCGTCA
Source organism: Acutalibacteraceae bacterium (assembly GCA_051881615.1). Classification (GTDB taxonomy): domain Bacteria; phylum Bacillota; class Clostridia; order Oscillospirales; family Acutalibacteraceae; genus CAMFTQ01. Next base: position 1,356 of record JBJEQF010000023.1, read on the forward strand.
ACTATTGAGCACCAGCTGTCCTTGAGGTTTACCCTGCCCTGCCGCAGAGATTTAACCTCTGTACCGGCAAGCTCTATGCCTGCTTCAAAGCTTTCCTCAACAAAATAGTCGTGATACGCTTTTTTATTCTGCGCTATCGTTTTTAAATTGCTCATTATATTTCGCTCCTGCCCTCAAGCGCTCTTGCAAGCGTAACCTCGTCTGTATATTCCAGATCGCCGCCTACAGGAATACCGTATGCAAGACGTGTAACCTTTATTCCCATCGGCTTTAACAGCTTCGAAATATACATAGCCGTTGCTTCGCCCTCAACAGTCGGGTTTGTCGCCATAATAACCTCCTTGACCGTATCATCGGTCAGTCGGCTTAGAAGCTCCTTGATTTTCAGCTGGTCGGGCGATACTCCGTTAAGCGGAGAAATTGCGCCGTGAAGAATATGATATACTCCGTTGTATTCGTGCGTGTTTTCAAGTGCAATGGCGTCCCTTGGCGTTTCTACTACGCAAATCTGCGATTTATCTCTTGCTTCGTTTCTGCAAACGGGACAAAGCTCGCTGTCGGTGAAGTTACAGCAGACAGTGCAGTATTTCACCTTTTCGTGTGCGTCGGTGATTGCCTTTGCAAACTCATCTGCCTGTGTTTTTGGCATATTCAGAACAAAATATGCAAGACGCTGTGCTGTTTTGTTGCCAATACCCGGCAAACGCTCAAATTGCTCGACAAGCCTTGCAAGCGGTACAACATTATATGCTGCCATAATCAGAACAATCCAGGAATGTTGATGCCGCCTGAAATTTTCTCAAGCTTTTCTTCTTTTTCTGCCTTTGCGTTTCTGATTGCCTCGTTTACTGCGGCAATCACAAGGTCGCTTAGCATCTCTACATCCTCCGGATCAACTACCTCCGGCTTGATTTCGATTGAAGATATTTCCATAGTACCCTTTACAGTTACAGAAACTGCACCGCCGCCTGCTGTTGCTGTGTAGTCCTTTTCTTCAAGCTCCTTTGTAACTGTGTCCATATCCTCCTGCATTTTCTGTGCCTGACGTGCCAGCTGCTGAATGTTTCCTGCGCCGCCGCTGCCGTAGCCCTTTGGTAATCTTGCTTTCATATTTATTTCCTCCGTAATTTCAAAATTCCTTTTTACTTAATTATCTTCCTGAGTTTCTATTGTAACAGAAACTCCGTCGTTTTTCAAATCGTTTAAAAATCCTGCTAAGGGATCCTTTGGTTTTTCCTGCTGCTGCGGTTTTTTGTAAGGTCCAAGGCGATAAACCTTGCCTGTGATTTCCTGAATTGCAACACGTATTTTTTCTTTTTGCGCAGACTGTTGCATAAGCCTGAACGGTATTTCGGTGTCTGCTTCAATCAAGAGGTAGCCGCCGCTTGTGTACGCTCTTGTCCCATCAAACGAGGCGGCAATCGTGCGTGAGTACTGCTTCAGATTATTGATAACCTCGGGCCACTCGTTAAACGGTACTGCGTTTTCGTAAATCGCTTTTGTATCAACCGGCTTGCGCTGTGTCGGCGACGGTTCAGGCGGTGCTGTCACCTCAGGCTGTTGGATTTTCTTCTCTTTCTGCTCTGTCGCGTTTGTCGCCTCATCGGGAGATTGAACAGAACCCTGCTGTTTGTTTTCTGCAACAGCTTTTTCCTCTGCTTTATCCGGTACAGGAGCGGTCGGCTGTTTTATATCCTCGGTGCTTTGGCTTTGAACCTCTGCCGTCTGCTTTAGCGCAATTCCCTTATTCACAGCCTTTTCAAGTGCTGAAAGTCTGCTTAAAATTGCTTCGTTTGTCACGTCAAGCTCGGGCGAGCACATTTTTACAACTGCCATTTCAAGCTCTGTGCGGTTGTTTGTACCCTTGCTCATTCGCTCAAAGCTGCGTTGCAAAATATCCATAAAATAGATAATCTCGGACAGCGACAGATAGTCGCACTGTGACTGCGCCGCTTCAAACTCATTATCGGACATAACGAGCATATCACGAGGGTTTTGGCACGTTTTTATAATCATCAGACTGCGAAAATGCGAGCAAAGCTCCTCGCAAAGACGTGACATATCCTTTGAATTACTGTGGAGCGTGTCAATTATTGAAAGTGCCTTGGCACAGTTTTTGTTCACACAGCAATTTGCAAGCTCAAAAATGTACGTGTTTTGTGCAAGTCCTGCCGCTTTTCTGACTGTTTCTGCATCAATGCTTTGCGAAATGCCTATACACCTGTCCATAAGCGACAGAGCATCACGCAGTGCACCGTCTGCTATTGAAGCTGTCAGAAGCGCCGCTTCGTCAGTGATAGTCACATCTTCCTGCTGTGCAACGTACTTTAGCCTTTTAGCTATATCGTCAGGCGCAATTCTGCGAAAATCAAAACGCTGACAGCGTGAAAGGATAGTCGGCAGCAGCTTATGAACCTCTGTTGTTGCAAGGATAAAAACAGCGTGTGACGGCGGTTCTTCAAGCGTTTTAAGAAGTGCGTTGAACGCATCGACCGTGAGCATATGAACCTCATCAATTATATACACTCTGTATTTGCCCTTTGCCGGTGTGAAGTTAACCTCATCAATAATACTGCGAATATCGTCAATGCCTCGGTTACTGGCGGCGTCCATTTCTACAACGTCAAAAAAACTGCCGTTGTCAATTTCTTTGCAGTTTTCACATTCACCGCAGGGGTTGCCATCGTGTGGATTAAGGCAATTAAGCGACTTTGCGAGTATTTTTGCACAGGAGGTTTTACCCGTTCCTCGTGAACCGGTGAACAGGTAAGCGTGGCTTATTCTGCCGTTTTTAATTTCGTTTTTAAGTGTTACTGTTACCTGTGGCTGTCCACAAACATCGTCAAAGGTTTGCGGTCGCCATTTGCGGTACAATACTCTATACATAGCTTACCACCTGTGACTATACTAATACCTGATTAAAAATATGTCAAAAAATACAGAGTTTAATCAGGTAATAGAATTAAATATAAAAATACAAGCCGCAGCCGAACAATCGGCAGTCCGCAGTAATAAGCAAGCGACAAACTTACTGTATCGCATCAAAGACACTGTTTAATGCTGCTCGGTTCCCCGCCTGACATGGTTCACAGGCAATAATCGTACAGGGCTTGTCGCTCGCTTATTACAGCGAAATCATTTTGGCTTGTAATGCTTTGCTATTATACCACAGTTTATTTTCAAAATCAATAGAATTTTAGTTTTTGTGAAAAATTTGATTGCTTTATTTTTTCTTGTTAAACTGCTTGAGCGGTACTACCTTGCCGTCGGGAGTTTTGACATCTATATTGTCAAGCTGTTTGTCAAAGCCACGCCTGAATTCTGCAAGATACTGCTTATACAATTCTTTTTGCTCCTTTTGCTCTTCCTCTGTTAAGCCCTCTGACTTTTTCTTTTTTGCAAGGAAATTTATTCTGTCAATCATATTTTTATCCATCAAGCTCACCCTTGTTCTTTCTTTTTGCAAGGTAATTTTCAAGAATTATTGTAGCGGCAACTGCGTCTATGACTGCCTTTCTTTTTTTACCCCTTGTGTTTGTAGTATTTAAAAAATTGTGCGCAGTGATTGTTGTTCCCCGCTCGTCTATGCTGTCAACGGGGAGGCTTGTTATTTCAGCTAAACGTCTTGCAAATTCACGTGCATTCTGTGCGCTTTCGCCCTCGCTGCCGTCCATATTCCTCGGCAGTCCCACGACAACAGCCTGCACGTTATTTTCCTTAGCCTTTTCGGCGACCTTTACAAGCAGATTTTCTATGTATCTTTCTTCAATTACGCACAGAGGATGAGCCAGCAGCTCTCCCCTGTCGCATATGGCAAGACCTGTTCTTGCCTTGCCTAAATCGACCGACATAATTATCATTTGTTACACCTTAAATAAACACATCATTGTTATGCTTTTTATCTGATTTTTTATACACAAAAAGCTCGTTGTCGTTGTTACAGACGGCAAGGAACACTTCGCTTACATCTACATTCTTTTCATTGAGCTTTTTTAACAGCCAGCTTTCATCGTTGCCTGTGTATTTTAAATTCTTGTAAAGTATTTTTCCGTCCTGTATCACAACAGGCTCTACCCTGTCAACAGGAACGCTGATTGCAAAATCGGACGGAGTGCAGGGGCGTTTTTTAGCCTTGGGCAGAATCGACAGCTTGCCGTTTGGTTCAAGCACTATCGTTTCGATATCCTCTAAGCTGAAATATCCGTTTACCCTGCACTGCGTTAAAAGCTCGCTGACATCAAGCTTAGCTGTTTTCAGATTAGCTCTGAAAAGCTTGCCCTTATCGTACAGAAAAATCGACTTTCCGTTTATTATTTTACGCAACCGTATACTTTTTTGAGCAACAAACGCAAGCAGCAGCGTTGCGCCTGCATAAAATACCATAGCAAGCAACGGCTTTAAAAAATCGTCCTCAAGTGATGTAGCCATTTCTGCGGCTATTGAACCGATTGTGATACCGTTTATATAGTCGAACATACTAAGGTCTGACATCTGCTTGTTTCCCACAAGCTTTGTCAATATAAAAAGTACGGCTACCGAGCCGACTGACGCAAAAAATACATTCAGTAATTCCATATGACGCACCTCACATTTTTGTTATTGTGCGTCATATTATTTATTTTATGCGTTTACCACGGCTTTATTGTGCCTGTCAGCTCTGTTACGCTTTTCATTCCCTTTCTGTCAAGGAACTCGTTTAAGCCTTTTTTTATCTTTATGGGTGCATACGGGTCATTAAACAGTACCGTTCCTATCTGCAAGGCTGACGCTCCTGCTATTAGCATTTCTACAGCGTCCTGCCACGTGCTGATACCGCCTAAGCCGATAATCGGAATTTTAACTGCGTTTGCAGCCTGCCACACCATTCTGACAGCTACAGGGAAAACGGCAGGGCCGCTCATACCGCCTGTGTTGTTTCTGATAATCGGTCTGCCTGTTTCTATATCAATACGCATACCTGTGAGTGTGTTAATAAGCGAAAGTGCGTCGGCACCGGATGCTTCTGCCGATTTTGCAATTTCTGCAATATCGGTTACATTGGGACTAAGCTTTACAATAAGCGGTTTTTTGCTGTATTTTTTGACGGCGGCTGTAATCTCGCTTACCGACTGACAGCTTGTACCAAAGGCAACACCGCCGCTTTTTACATTCGGACAGGAAATATTCATTTCTATCATATCAACATCAGTGTCCGACAGCTTTTCTGCCATCTGGCAGTAATCGTCAATCGTACTTCCTGCTATATTTGCAATTACTACTGTGTTCTGCTTTTTTATCCACGGCAAATCGCTTTTTATAAAGTGGTCAACTCCCGGATTTTGCAGACCTACTGCGTTTAAGATACCTGACGGAGTTTCTGCAATTCTCGGAGGAGGGTTGCCGTCACGCTTTTTTAATGTAATGCCCTTGCACGACACACCGCCAAGCTCTGAAATCGGGTAAAATACATCGTACTCACGACCAAAGCCGAATGTGCCTGACGCCGCTATGAGAGGATTGTCAAAATGAACGCCGCAGATATTTACGCTTAAATCAGCCATTAAAATACAACCTCCTTTGCCTTAAATACAGGGCCACGCTTGCAGACGTGAGAATATCTTTCTTCGCCCTTTTTGTTTTTCGTTTTGCAGGCGCACACAAGACAAGCGCCTACTCCGCAGCCCATACGTTCCTCGAGTGAAACCTGACAGGGCTTGTCAAACTTTTCACAAAGCTCTGCAACAGCCTTGAGCATTACCATAGGACCGCAGGCGCACACCTCGTCAAATTCGTTGAGCTTTTCCTTTAAAACGTCTGTTACAAAGCCGTGAACTCCTGCACTGCCGTCATCTGTTGTAAGTATCAGCTCACAGCCGTCAATCGACTTGAAATCGTCCTGCAAAATAACTAAATCCTTATTCCGAAAGCCTGTTATCACAAGCGGAGCTTTAGTTTGTCTTGCCGCAAAGTAAAGCGGAGGAACGCCTATACCGCCGCCGACAAAGCAATATCTTTTGCCCTCTTCAAGCGTAAAGCCGTGACCGAGCGGTGCGATAATATCAAGCGTGTCACCTACCTTTGCATCGGAGAGGATTTCAGTTCCCTCGCCCTTGATTGCAAAAACAAGACGCATCGTTTCTTCATCTGCATCACAGATAGAAATAGGTCTGCGAAGCTGTTTGCCGGGGACTTTTATGTGAGCAAACTGTCCCGGCTTTGCTCTTTGTGAAAGCTGTGGATTTTTAACTGTAAAGTCAAAAATCCCCTTTGCCGATTCCTGCTTTTTTACAAGCGTAAAATTTTGTGCATCGTAATCCATTGTGTTCTCCTTATCTCAAAAATTAAATATAAAGTATTTTAACCGTTACCACACTTTTACTTTCTTTTTTGACTACAGAAACGCTGTCCTTGTCTATCTTATATGACGTATCAAGGCGGTAATTTGCGTTATCGATATATTCAAAAAACTTATACCCTGTTTCGCCGAAAAGCTCATCGTAGGCTAAAGAATAATCAAGGCTTAACGGATCTATATATATGCTGATGTAATGCTCACCCTGCAAGGCGGCATCTACAAGTGCTTGTATCACAGCCTCGTCATAATCACCGCCGAAGCCGTACAGCTTTACTGCCGTCTTTGAGTAATAATTCTGTTCACTGCTTACGCAGTTCGGAACAAAGGTGTTAAAATTTGCCGGCGCACCGTTAGCTCCGCATATCTCATCATCGGTAAAATCGCTGTATTCTCCTGCAATTTTATGGTCTGCCTGTATTTGTTGTGTCGTAATATTAAAGTAATCATAACGGGAAAACTCTGAGCTGTCGTCCCACGTTACATCGGTATAGTACCAAGCATCATCAAGCTTAACACCGTTCCACATATGGAGCTGTTGTCTGCCGTTACCAATGACGTTTATGCTCTCTACCCCGATCTGAGAAAGCAAAAGCTGAAATGACTTTGAGTACCCCTCGCACACAGCCTTTTCATTGACTAATGCTCCGTAAGGAGTAAACGCCTCATAGCTGTCGTTTATCGTCTTTACTGTTTCATCATATTCACAGCTGTCGATTATATAATCGTGAATAAAAAGCTCTCGCTCGTATTCGTCTGAGCCTGTCGGAATTTGCGAAATAATTTCCTGAACCTTTTCGTTCAGATTTAAAATCATTTCTTTCAGCTCGTCTGCACTTACAAGTGAATACATCTGTAAATGCGTACTGCCGTTGTTTGCATAGCCAAACGTACTGCCAAGCCAGAAAACCTGAGGATTATCCTCTAAAAAAGCCGCAATTACAAGCCTTAATTCAGAATTTGTAATATTAACTCCCGGTATTACAACTCTGTCAACGCAGTAAAAGCCGTCTGCTGTTTTTTCGTTAGACACAGAAAGCACAGCCGTTGACATCTTCTGATAGCAGAGCTTTTGAGCGTCTGTTTCAAGCGCATTGTAGCCGTTTGTCAGATTGATTTTCTTATAAGGACTGTCGGTTATTACAAGAGCTTCGCCAACATTATAATGCTCTGAATTATCGCTTAAAGCATTGTTGCCGTCTGTTACGTTGCCTGATGAGGGCAAATCGTTATCACTGCTTTTTTCAAACAAGGAGCAGGAGCACAGACTGAAAAGAAAAACAAAGCAAATAACAGCACACAATATTCTTTTGTGCAAATCAGTCACCTTCCAAAAAGAATAGCTATATATTCCTCTATATTATCCCATAAACCACCTATAATTTGCAATAGAAAAAAGAAAAATATAAAAATTATTTATCCGCCTCGTTGTATTTGTCACTGCTTTTTGGTATAATCTATAATATGAATATACGAAATGGGGTAGCTGTTATGAATATTTGTATTTACGGTGCGTCAAGCAACGCTATTGACAAGTCTTATATGGTTGAGGTTGAAGAGTTTTCAGAAAAAATGGCAAAAAGAGGTCACAGCCTTGTATTCGGCGCAGGCGCAAGCGGTCTTATGGGTGCTTCTGCAAGGGGTGTTTACAAGGCAGGCGGTTATATGGTGGGAGTTGTTCCGAGCTTTTTTAACGTTGACGGCACTCTGTTTGAAAACTGTAACGAGCTTATCCGCACAGAAACAATGCGTGAACGCAAAAGAATTCTTGAGGAACGTGCCGACGCTTTTGTTATGGTGCCGGGCGGAATAGGTACATTTGACGAGTTCTTTGAAATTCTGACATTAAAACAGCTTGGCAGACATTCAAAGGCTATAGTAGTATATAACATAAACGGCTACTATGACGCTTTGCTTGATATGATGAAAAAATCTGTTGATGAAAACTTTATTTACGAAAATGTAACCGGCTTATACACAGTTATGACAGACGCAGATGAAATACTTGACTACCTTGAAGGCTACAAGCCAAAAGAAATAGACCCTGTATTCTTCAAGGACGTTACACGCAAATAATTATTCATATAAAGGGAACCTTTGGGTTCTCTTTTTTCACATCACTTTTATAATAATAATACAAAAATTCTATTAAACTAATTGAAATTATGATAATTGTGTAGTATAATTAAGAAAAATAAAATCTGAAAGGACGAATAATATGAACAGATTTGTATTAAATGAAACCTCTTACCATGGTAGCGGCGCAATTAACGCTATTCCCGATGAGCTTAAAAACAGAGGACTGAGCAAGGTTCTTGTAGCTTCTGACCCCGACCTGATTAAATTCGGAGTTACAAAAAAGGTAACCGATATTCTTGACGGTGCGGCTGTTGACTACAAGGTGTTTTCTGACATCAAGCCTAACCCGACTATCGAAAATGTTCAGGCAGGCGTTGCAGCCTACAAGGAATACGGCGCAGACGGAATTATCGCAATCGGCGGCGGCTCTTCAATGGACACTGCAAAGGCTATCGGAATTATTATAAACAACCCCGATTTTGCCGATGTTCGCTCGCTTGAGGGTGTTGCTCCCACAAAGTGCAAGAGCGTTCCGATTATCGCCGTTCCTACAACAGCAGGAACAGCCGCTGAGGTAACTATCAACTACGTTATCACAGACGCTGAAAAGAACCGCAAGATGGTTTGCGTTGATGTTCACGATATACCGGTTGTTGCCGTTGTTGATCCCGATATGATGTCAACAATGCCAAAGGGACTGACAGCCGCTACAGGTATGGACGCACTCACACACGCTATTGAGGGCTATATCACAAAGGGTGCATGGGAGCTTTCAGATATGTTCCACCTAAAGGCTATCGAGGTTATCTCTCGCTCATTAAGAGCTGCCGTTGATAACACAAAGGACGGCAGAGAGGGTATGGCACTCGGTCAGTACATAGCAGGAATGGGATTTTCTAACGTTGGTCTTGGCATAGTTCACTCTATGGCTCATCCGCTGGGCGCACTTTACGACACACCTCACGGCGTAGCTAACGCAATTATTCTGCCGACTGTTATGGAGTACAACGCACCCGCAACAGGCGATAAGTACAAATATATCGCAAAGGCTATGGGAGTTGACGGTGTTGACGAGATGAGCGTTGACGAATACCGCAAAGCCGCTATTGACGCTGTTAAAAAGCTGTCGGAGGACGTTGGTATTCCGTCTGACCTGAAAGAAATAGTAAAGCCTGAGGATATTCCTTTCCTTGCACAGTCGGCATACGATGACGCCTGCCGTCCGGGCAACCCGAGAGATACAAGCGTTGAGGAAATCACCGAGCTTTACAAAAACCTTATGTAATTTATAAAAACAGTTTCAGGCAAAGCTCTCTGTGATAACCTTTTTTTCAGAAAAGGTCATATGCTTGCAGCAAATGAATAAATAATTGCTTTTTGCTTTTCTCAAAACAAAAAGCAAAAATATAAAGCCTCCCTTTGCACAGGGAGGCTCGCTTTTTTACGACATTTGCCATAGCGGCAACACCCTACTGCTTTTTACCGTAAGGTCGTTGTATATCTGTCCTTTCCAGCAAATAGTCTGTTGATACGTTGTGGAAATCGGCTATTTTAACGAGAATTTCAAGCGGTATAGTGCTGACCCCGTTTTCGTATCTGCTGTAGGTTCTTTGCGAAATATTCAGCTTTTGGGCAATCTTAGTCTGGGTAATGTCGCTGTCCTCACGCAGTTCTCTTATTCTTTTATATTTTTTCATTTAATCACCAAAGCTATTATATGTTAGTCAGAATATGACTATTGACTTTTAGTCAGAAAATGAGTAAAATAAAACATATTCCTGCATAATTTCAGCGTATAATCATTTTGTAATTTTCTTTTTATTTAGTGAATTTTACTATAAAACATCTGCATAAAAAAATAAGTATCACCGTTTTGGTGATACCTCCTTGATACAACTGTCTGATATTCTCACATAAAATCCCAATCGGGAATATACTTTTCATCTGCCGATTCAAGCTCCTGTGCAAAGCCGTCAAGCTCAAGCGTTGACAGATGATTGAACACCTTGTCGTATTCACGCTTAGTGATTTTTCTGCTGAGCTTTTCTATATGTACCGCTTCGCCGTGCGGAATATACTGCCCCATAAGGCTTACAAGTATTTTATTCTTGAAGTGTTCATCTAAAATATCAAGCACACCTATGCTGTTTTTTGTATGGTTAGGTAAAATCAAATGTCTGACAATAACTCCGCTTTTGATTATTCCGTCACTGTCAAAGTCAAGCTTTTTTGTTTGCCGTATCATTTCTGTAATTGCGTTTATTGCAGTATCTGTGTAATTTTCAGCCCTTGAATATTTCATAGAGAGCGTATTGTCGCTGTACTTGAAATCAGGCAGATAAACGTCTATATATCCGTCAAGAATTTTGAGAATTTCCATACTTTGGTATCCGCTGCAATTATATATTACAGGCACAGACGGCTTGTAAATATCAAGGCTTTTTACTACTGCCGGTGCAAACTGGTCTGCGCTGACAAGATTGATGTTATGCACTCCCCTTTGCTCAAGCTCCTTGTAGTAATCTGCAAGCTGCTGTGCTGTTACGGCTTTGCCTTTATTCAAAGCAGAAATTTCATAATTCTGACAGAAAACGCATTTTAACGTACAGCCGCCAAAAAACACGGCACCGCTGCCTTTTGTACCGCTTATGCAGGGTTCTTCCCAATAATGCGGAGAAACTCTTGCAACTACAGGCATTGTGCCTGATTTGCAGATACCAAAACCTGCTTCTTCACTTCTTTGTGCATTACACCGTTGGGGACAAAGACTGCATTTCATTTGCCGACCTCCTTACAGGTTTGCTCTTAGTATACCATAAAAACACAGTATGTCCAGCTGTTATTATCTTCTTTCTGTCTGAATACTTAAAATCAACTATTTATAAATGAACGGTATTGCCTTAAAAGCTCTCATTGTTTTGCAAAAAGTTCTCTATTACTTCATCAAGGTGAATTTCGCAAAGCTCTTCGCTGTTGCACAGGTTTATAAGCTTTGATAATTTATCTTTATCTAAACAAATATCGTCAATTTCTCTGATTATTTTGTTATCTGATTTTACGGCAATTCCATAGGTGATAACTTTTTTATCGAAAAAATCAATTTCTGTTTGTTTTAAAAAGTATCGCACCATAAAATATCCTCCAAATGAAATAAAAAACCAGAATAGTTTAAAAAGTTGTTATATAATTGTTGCTTTTTGTTGGAAAAATTACAACTATGTGAAGAATAATAACATACAGCCACCGATATCACAATAAAAGCTACATAAATTATACCCTTTTTTGATTTTTTCTTTATTTTAACAAATATTAGAAAAAAATCATAAATAATTATGGCAAAAAATTACACGTTGTGTTACAATAAGATTGGTATATTGTATATGAACGGAATTTTTGTCTTATAAATATATACTTATTCTATTATGTTATTTTCATTACGGTTACGTGTCTGCTGTGATGTTAACATATTTACATTATTGAAAACAGTTCGGTAATACGTTTAAACCCTGATGTTTTCAAAATTCAGGAGGTTTTATATGATTTATGTTGAAAATCTGAGAAAAGAATTCAAGAAAACAATCAAAGAACCGGGACTAAAGGGAAGTATCAAAGCACTGTTTCGACCTAATAATGAAATCATCAGAGCAGTTGACGATATTTCCTTTCACGTTCCTAAGGGAGAGGTCTTAGGCTTTATCGGCCCTAACGGTGCCGGCAAGTCTACCGTTATCAAGATGCTCACGGGTATCTTAACTCCCACATCGGGCAAATGCACGATAAACGGCAAAAATCCGACAGAGGACAGAAAAAACTATGTGCGTGAAATCGGCGTAGTTTTCGGTCAGCGCACACAGCTGTGGTGGGATTTACCGCTGAGAGAAACATATGCTGTTCTCAAAGAAATTTATGAAGTACCCGAGGACAGCTACAAAAAGCGAATGGCTTTTTTAAACGAGGTACTCGATCTTGAAAGCTTTATTACAAGTCCTGTGCGCACACTCTCGCTCGGTCAGCGTATGAGGGCGGATATTGCCGCCTCGCTTCTGCACAGTCCTAAGGTTTTGTTCCTTGACGAGCCGACAATCGGTCTTGACGTTGTTGTCAAGGATAACATCAGAAAGGCTATCGAGTACATAAACGAGCAGGAAAACACAACGGTCATTCTGACAACCCACGATTTGTCGGACATTGAGCTTTTGTCAAAGCGTATTGTAATGATAGACAAGGGCAAAAATGTTTTTGACGGAACTATATCGGAGCTTAAATCAAAGTACGGTCAGATGCGTGAGCTTCATTTTGAAACCGACTCTGAAAACGCAGTTGAAAAGCTCGGCTACAAGGAGCATTTTTGCTTTGATGATGACGACATCTTAGTAGAAACCGACGGTAATTTAGTAAAGGTTCGTTTTAACTCTGCCGTTGCGCCTGTTTCCGATATGCTTTCGTACACACTCTCTAATATTACGGTAAATGACATCAGTGTAAAGGATGCGGATATTGAAGAAATTATCCGCAGGCTGTATAAACGGGAGGTATAATATGAAAAGAAAGCTTCGTATTTACAAGCCGTTTTTAAATGCCGGTATGCAGGAAACAACAACCTACAGAGCAAACTGGATTTTCTATATGCTCGGTAATGCACTGGGCTGTTTTGTCGCATATTTTATCTGGAACGCAGTATTCATATCAAGCGGTGAAAGCACGTTAAACGGCTTTACAATGCCGCAGATGATAGTTTATATTTTTCTGATGTTCTTAACGTCGGCGCTTACCTCAAGCGACGGAACGTATGTAATAGGCGAAGAAATCCGTGACGGCTCAATAGCTATGCGCCTTATTAAGCCTGTAAGCTACAACTCTACCTTTTTGTTTCAGGAGCTCGGCAACAAGATAATGACAATCTGCCTTTTGCTTGTTCCGCTTGTGCTTGGCGTAGAGATTACCAGAACAGTATTTACAGGCTCTGTTCAGTTCAATATATTCGGTTTTTTGCTTTATGCACTAAGCTGTGTTTTTGCTTATCTTATCAACTTTTTCTTCAATATTTGCTTTGGCTTTATTGCGTTTGCAATCAAGTACCTTTGGGGCGCAAATATGATGAAAAACTGTATAGTAGGCTTTTTGTCGGGTACAACAATTCCGCTTGCCTTTTTGCCTGATGTAATAGAGCAAATCTTTCTGTTTTTGCCGTTTGCATCTTTAAACTATACTCCCGTAATGATTTATATGGGAATGTATAGCGGGCGTGAGCTTCTGTATTACTTAGGATTACAGCTTTTCTGGGTAGCTTTCTTCTGGGCGCTGTCAAAGCTTTTGTGGAAGGCTGCGACAAAGCGACTTTGCATACAGGGAGGTTAAGCTATGAAAAGCATAAAAAGAATGTTTAAAATGCACCGCATATTCGTCACTCAGGAGCTTAAAAGAATGATGGAATACAAGGGCGATTTTATTGTAGGCATCATCGGCTTTTTGCTCGGACAGCTAACTAATATGCTGTTTTTATTTATAGTTTTCAGTCAGATACCGAGCCTTATGGGTTGGACGCTTGAGCAGGTTATTTTTATCTACGGCTTTTCACTTATCCCGAAAGGAATTGACCACCTTTTCTTTGATAACCTGTGGTCGATAGGCCATTTCACCGTAAGAAAGGGCGACTTTGACAAATACCTTACACGCCCGATAAATCCGCTTTTTCACGTAATGGTAGAAAAGCTTCAGATTGACGCTTTGGGCGAGCTTTTAATGGGTATTGCGCTTATCTGCATTACAATGCCCTCTGTTTCAATTCAGTGGAGCGTAACAAAGGTTCTGCTTATTCTGCTTGTTATTCCGTTTGCAACAATGATTTATGTAGGCATCAAAACAGCGACAGCCGCAATCGCTTTCTGGACAAAACGCAGCGGAAACGTGACATTTATGTTCTATATGGTAAACGATTTTGCAAAATACCCCGTAACTATATACAATAACTTTGTAAAAACAGTCATTACATACATAATCCCCTTTGCCTTTACAGCGTTTTATCCTGCAAATTATATACTGACAGGCGAAAATCCGCTGTTTAACATAGGCTTTACGGTAGTGATTTCAATAGTTATAATGACTATAGGAGTATGTATCTGGAACAAGGGTATAAAAGCCTACGAAAGCGCAGGCAGCTGATCTGATTTAATATCTTGCGCACCATACGACAGTTTTGCCCCCACTCGCATATAGATATATAGCTCGGGGAACAAAACTGCCGTCTTGCACGCAATCTATTAAATCCGATGAATAAAATATCACGCACCATACGACAGTTTTGCCCTGCTCGCATATAGATATATAGCTCGGAGAGCAAAACTGCCGTCTTACACGCAATCTATTAAATCCGATGAATAAAATATCACGCACAATATCACAGCCTCCTCTTTAAAAAGGGGAGGCTCACAAGTATAAATTATCATTTTAAATTAGCGGTGAAGCGTTATGAACAATCCTTTTCTTTCCTATTCAGAAGAATATAACTGCGAGTATCTTTCCTCTGTCTGCTCAATTAACAGAGTTGTTGTGGCAAAGCTTCCTCTTGAGGGGGTTGACGACTCTATCAGGGGAAAAAGTGCTATGGAATTTTTCAGCACTCCTGTAATAGTAAATGAGATAAAAAAACAGGCAAAAGCAAGAAGGCTTGATATTTCAGAGTACTGCGACAGCGATTTGCCTAAGTTTTTAAATGACGGAATACTTAGTACTGACGCAAGAAAAAAGCGTGTGTGCAACGATATTGCGATAAAATTCGGCAACAGGCTCGGACTGCTTCTGCTTACGCTTAAAACTGCGCTTGACGAAAACAAAGGTGCACGTTCAGACTGGACAGACGAGCATTGGAATTACTGGAAAAATGTAAAAACATTAATTCTTGTAGGCGGTCTAGCAAGCGGAATGCTCGGCAGACGGTTTAAGGAGTGTATTCATAACATTTTTGATATGGCAAATGTAAAGCCGTACAATATAAAGCTGTTTGAAAGCGGAAGTCACGTAGGAGTAATGGGCTGTGCTACGCTTATAAAGGAAGAGAACTCATACAATGTAGTTTTTGACTTCGGACAGACAAACACAAAAAGAAGTATAGTTACAAAGACAAACAGCGAAATATCAGAAATCAAAACTCTGCCGACATTGCCCTCAGTCAATATGCAGACAGATATTGTTGACAGAAAAAAGCGTCTTGAAAAAGCGTTTGAGCTTCACAAGCATATTGTAAATATAATCACCGATACGTATAGGAGTGCGCAGGAAAAGTATGATGTGAGCGATGAAATAATTATAAGCATAGCAAACTACAACATAGGCGACAGATTAAACCCAAAGCGAGGCGGATATGCAAAGCTGTGCGATTTAAGCGATGAGTACGGCAAGCTCCTTGCGCACGATTTGTCGGGAAGTCTTAGAAAGGAAGTAAAAATTCGTCTTGTTCACGACGCAACGGCAGTGGCACTTTACTTTAAGGACTATGAAAATTCCGTATGCTTAACGCTCGGCACTGCCTTTGGCGTAGGGTTTCCGCAGATAAAGCTGTAAATAAAAATCTCCCTTTCGGGAGATTTTTTGTTATAATTCACAAAATCAAGCGCTTAATATTGTTTAAAAATCATTATATTATTTAACTTGAAAATATGTTATCATACTGTCAGGAAGTGTGCGATAATTACTTCGGCAAAGTCATATTATCACACAAATTTAAAAACAGAAAAGGAGAGATAGCGTTGAAAAAAATAATGGCATTATTGCTGTCTGCTGTAATGCTCGGCAGTGTTGCAACAACTGCAGTCAGCGCAGCCGAAACAGGCGAAGAGCCAACAGGTGCAGGCAACTACTACAACAGAACATTCTTAGAGGACAAAACGTATATGGGAAGTGACTTAGGCTGTACTTATACAAAAGAGGCTACTACCTTTAAGGTGTGGGCGCCAAACGCATCGAGCGTACAGGTAAAGCTCTACAAGACAGGCTCTGATAACGAGGCGGGTGCAGGCGTTATCGGCACATACGATATGACAAAGTCAGATAACGTATGGTCTGTAAAGCTTGACGGCGACCACGTTAATCAGTACTACACTTACCTTGTAAAGACAAACGCTGTTGTAAGAGAAACACAGGACGTTTATTCAAGGGCGGTAGGTGTAAACGGCAACCGTTCAATGGTTGTTGATCTTGACTCAACAGACCCCGAGGGTTGGGAAAACGACAAGCACGTTTTGTTTGACAATCCGTCACAGGCGGCAGTATGGGAGGTTCACGTGCGTGACTTCACTATTGACTCCTCTTCGGGCATCAGCACAGAGAACAAGGGTAAATACTTAGGCTTTACTGAGGGCGGCTCAAAGCTCAACGGCAAAAAAACAGAAATTTCAACAGGTATTGATTATCTTGTTGAGCAGGGGATAAACTGCGTTCAGATTATGCCTGTCTACGACTTCGGCTCTGTTGATGAAACAAAATCAGGCGGCAGAAACTGGGGTTATGACCCTGTAAACTACAACGTACCCGAGGGTTCATACTCAACAAACCCGTATGACGGCAACGTTAGAATTACAGAGTTCAAGCAGATGATTCAGGCACTCCACAACAGAGGAATTTCTGTAATTATGGACGTTGTTTACAATCATACGTATACTACAGAAGGCTCTTGCTTTGAAAAGACAGTCCCCGGCTACTATTTCAGAAAAACAAACTCAACAGGCTTCTCTAACGGCTCCGGCTGCGGTAACGAAACAGCCTCTGACAAGACAATGTATAGACAGTATATGATTGACTCCGTTAAGTACTGGGCAAGCGAATATCACATTGACGGCTTCCGTTTTGACCTTATGGGGCTTCACGACATTCCGACAATGAATCAGATCAGATCGGCACTTGACAATCTGTATGCAGACGGCTCGGGCAAAAAGATTATTATGTACGGCGAGCCTTGGACAGGCGGTACTACACCTATCACAGACGGCTGCAAGCAATCGTTGGCTTCTCAGCTTGACGCAAGAGTAGGTATGTTCTGCGACAGCTACCGTGACGGTATCAAGGGCGGTACAAACGACGCAACAAAAGGTTTTGTTCAGGGCAACACAAGCAGCACAAGCAAGGTTGTAAACGGCGTTCAGGGTAAAGGCTTCTCTGCAAAAGCTCCCGCTCAGACTATTGCGTATGCAGACGCTCACGATAACCTCATTCTGTGGGATAAAATCGTAAAGAGTAACGGCTCGTCAAGCTGGACATCAACATCAGAATCCTTCAAAAGTCAGCTCAAAGAGGCTTTGACGCTTGTTATGACATCACAGGGTATTCCGTTTATTACAGCAGGTACAGAATTCTGCCGTACAAAGAAGGGCGACCACAACAGCTATAACTCAAGCGACGCTATCAACGGTATCGATTGGGAAAGAGCAAAAACCTACGGTGACGTTGCAGCCTATTACAAGGGTCTGCTCCAAATCAGAGAAAACTTTGCGCCAATGGCAGGCTCAGGCTTTAACACACCGTCATTCCAGTCAAGCTCGGGCAATGTAGTTGCCTACACATATACAAACAGCAACACAAATCAGTGGGGCAAGGTTTGCGTTATCGTAAACAGCGGTGTTGTCGAGGCAAATGTGAATCTCGGCTCAAGCGGCTGGACAGTTGTTGCTGACGGCACTAAGGCAGGACTTACAAGCCTTGGCACAGTATCGGGCAGCACATACACAGTTTTGGCAAAGGGCAGTGCAATTCTTGTTGAAACAGCAACCTTTGCAAGACTTAAAGCAGAGGAAGAAAAGTTCGGCACACTTACAACAGAGCATTATGACGAAAACGGCAACCTTGTAAAGAGTGCAACGGCAAAATACAAAGCAGGCACAACATACCGTGCTATGCCCGACACAACACTCCTTTACGACAATAATATTGAAAGGGTTGAGGGTACTGTTTCAGGCACAGTTGTTGCAGACACTAACACTACAGTAAAATTCTATTACAAGAGCACAGGCATCAAAAGCGGTTACTTAACTGTTAAATATGTAAACGAAAAGGGCGCAACCGTTGCCGAAACATATACGTCACATCTTCGTGACGGCGATCTGTATCAGCTGCCGTCAATCAGCATTCAGGGCTATCAGCTTGATACAGACAACTTCCCGGCAGAAAGCTACGGCACATTTGACGGCAACGATAAAACCGTAACCTTCAAGTATAAGATGCTTGACAGCACAACAACTACGGTTCACTATTATAACTCCAAAAACTGGGGAGATGTCAGGTGCTACTCATACACAGACAGCGGCAAAAATCTGACAGGCACATGGGACACTGCAAAGCTGATGACCTCAGAGGGCAACGGCTGGTTTGTTATTGATATACCGGCAGGCTCATGCTATGCGATGTTCCACCCGTCAACAGGCAAAGGCACAGGACAAGAGCCGGGACAGGGCGAGCCGGGCTATCCTGTATCGGGCGAGGTATGGATAAAGAACGGCACAATCACATTCAACTGCAAGCTTGTAACAAGCCATATTGATGTAAAGACAGGCAAAAAGCTTGTTGAGGATGAGGTTCAGATTCTTGAACAGAAGAAAAGCTCAGAGTCCTATAAGACATCTGCAAAGGAAGAATTAGGCACTCCTATAGTTCCGCTTAATGCAAACGGCAAATACGCTGCAGGCGTTACTAACGTAGTATATCTCTATGCTGACGCAAAAGAGCCTGTTACTGAGCCGACAACAGCAGAGCCGTCAACTGCTCCGTCAACAGAGCCGACGACAGCACCGACAACACCTTCAACAGCACCGACTACAGAGATGACAACTGCTCCGACAACACCTTCAACAGCACCGACAACAGAACCTTCAACACCTACTACAACACCGACTGCTCCGTCAGTTGACGAATACCTTGTAGGTGACGTTGACGGTGACGGCAGTATCAAAATTCTTGACGCAACGCTTATTCAAAAGCACGTTGCAAGCATAATAACACTCAGCAAAAAACAGCTCTTGGCGGCAGACTGCGAGCCTTCGGGCAAGGTTGACATCAAGGACGCAACGACAATTCAGAGATATGTTGCCGGTATTGCTACCGACACAAAGGTCGGCACAGTAGAGGGCGGCGGTATTCCTACTCCTACAGAGCAAACAGAACCGACAACATTACCTGCAACCGAGCCTGCAACGACAGAGCCAACGACAACTGCACCTGTTACAGAGCCGACAGAGCCAACGACAACGACACCTGCAACAGAGCCGACGACAGCAGAGCCTGTTACAGAACCGACTACAGAAGAGCCGACAACAGAGCCTGATACTGATCCGATTTTTGAAGAGGGCATAATCAGATTCACAAACAGCCAAGGCTGGGGTACGGTATATGCTTACTTCTTCAATTCAGAGGATTTTGTCGGAGCGGTATGGCCGGGTGAACAAATGACATATTACGAGGATAACCCATTCGGACAGCAAAACTATGAGATACTTATCCCGGAGGGTGCTGAATCTGTTGTATTCTCTGACGGCAACGGCACACAAACTGTAGACCTTCCGCTTGCAGGAGTAATAGGCTATTACCTTGAC
This sequence comes from Acutalibacteraceae bacterium, assembly GCA_051881615.1. Lineage (GTDB taxonomy): Bacteria > Bacillota > Clostridia > Oscillospirales > Acutalibacteraceae > CAMFTQ01. The sequence goes on from JBJEQF010000023.1 coordinate 21,342, forward strand.
GGAACACAGGATTACGGCAAATTCAACGGAATTCCGTGGGATCCGCAAGCGATGATTGATGATGCAAACGGCTGATTAAATTCGGCTAATAATTCTTAAGAATAAGGGACGGCAGAAATGCCGTCCTGTATTTTTTTGAAAAATTTGGAAAAAAGTGTTGACAAACGGAAAAAGCAGTATATAATGTTACTTAGTTAGTCGAGTAACTAACCATATAACAAAGGAGGAGCGATATGTGAAAATAAACTTTGAGAGTGAAAAGCCTATCTTCATTCAGGTTGCCGAGGTTATAGAGGACGCTATCTTGTCGGGCACCTTTGAAGAGGAAACACAAATTCCATCAACTACAGAATTTTCTGTCAGCTACAAGATAAACCCTGCAACGGCTTTAAAGGGTATCAACATTTTGGTGGATAAAGGATTGGTATATAAGAAAAGGGGAGTAGGAATGTTCGTGTGCGAGGGCGCTTGCGATAAGCTAAGACTTGAACGCAAACAAGCGTTTTATGAAAACTTTATCAAATCGGTAATCACAGAGGCAAAGCGTCTGAAAATTTCAACGGAAGAAATCAAGTCGATGATTGAAAGGGGATATGAAAATGAGCAGAATTGAAATTAAAAATCTCAGCAAAAATTACGGCAAGGTATGCGCTCTTGATGATGTGAGCGTAACATTTGAAGAGGGTAAAATTTACGGCTTGCTCGGCAGAAACGGTGCAGGCAAATCGACAATGCTTAACTGCATTACGGGATTTATTTTTCCAAACAGCGGTTCAATTACATTGGACGGTAAAAATGTGATTGAAAACGACAAGGTATTAAGAAAAATCTACAAAACATCTGAAAAAACGTATTATCCCGATACAATGAAGGTCAAAGAGCTGTTCAAAACAACAAAGAGCTTTTATCCCGATTTTGATATGAACTACGCTCTTGACATCTCAAAGCAGTTCGGACTTGATGTTACTAAAAAAGTAAAAGGCTTGTCAACAGGCTTTACTTCAATTTTAAAACAGGTTATTGCGCTGTCGGTCAACACACCGTTTGTATTTTTTGACGAGCCTGTGTTGGGACTTGACGCTAACAACAGAGATTTATTCTACCGTTTGCTTATAGAAAAATTCAGCGAAAAGCCGTTTTGCGCCGTTATTTCAACTCATCTTATCGAGGAGGTTTCTACCATCGTTGAAAATGTAATCATAGTTAAGAACGGCAAAATCATCAGAAATACTACGTGCGAGGAGCTTTTACAGCAGGGCTACACCGTATCGGGTTCAGCCGCAGCCATAGACGAATACATAAAGGGCAAGAACGTAATCGGCACAGACAGCCTCGGAGGACTTAAAACTGCATATATAATCGGCAAGGCAGAAAAGGAAGTTCCGAACGGCCTTGAAATCACAAGACTTGATTTACAAAAGCTGTTTGTAAAGCTCACAAATGACTGAGGAGGGTAAAAAATGAATATACTGTCAGCGTACAAATTTCAGATAAAATCGTGGTTAAAAGGAATTATTATTTTCTTTTCAATTATTACGGTTATGGATTTAGTCGGATTTATTGGAAATATCATAGTAAAAACAGTCGAAGCAGACGGCAGCTCTGTCGTATCGGGACAGGAGGGTGTGGTAGTTATTTTTGCTTTTGTAGCAGGTATTGCAACCTTTAGCGAGTTCTTTCATATGCTTACTCAAAACGGAATCAGCAGAAAAACCATATCATTAAGCAAGCCTTTAGCAGCATTGACAGTGTCAGCAATCCTGACATCGGTAAACTTTTTGTTAATGCAGATTTTAACACTTGTTCCTGTCGGCAACAATAGCACAAACACAATATACTTAACAGAAATGCTTTATCACCCATACTTTGGTAATGTTGGTAGTGTTGCAGGTATATTTACAAATCTTCTGTGGACCTTTGCTTTCTGTGCGGCGGCAATTACATCAGGCGGCTTAGTTGCAGCTTTGACGTACCGTCTGCCAAAATACGGCAAATTCTTATTCTGGGGCGGATTATGGGCGTTGTTTGTAATAGTACTGCCTATAATAGGGTGGCTCTACACCGGCGGTGCAATCTGGATTGTATTATTTGATTTTATCTTTTTTGTAACAGGCGTAGGCTCCGGTAATCCGTTTGCTATGGTAATTACCTGTTCTGTAATCTTTGCTGTGACTTCTGCGTTGACGTGGCTTCTTATGCGCAAAATGTCTGTTAAGAAGTGATATATTAAAACATTCATTTAATACTAATACAAAAAAGCAGACAATCCTTGAGGTTTAATTTCCGCAAAGATTGTCTGTTTTCTATCAGGAATTATTAAAAGACAGTTTTATATTTTTGTATTATGCGTATTACGCACCTTATCAATAATTTCTCACAAGAGAAACAACTCTGCCGAGCAGTACTACCTCATCAACAATAATAGGCTCAAACTGTTCGTTTTCAGGCTGTAATCTGAAATGGCCGTTTTCCTTGTAAAACCTTTTTACTGTCGCCTCGTCACCGACAAGAGCTACTACAATATCGCCGTTTTCGGCAGATGGTGTTTTATGCACTATCACGATGTCACCGTCAAGTATGCCTGCGTTTATCATACTTTCACCCATTACCCGCAGTGCAAACAGCTCTCTGCCTCGGCGGACTTTTTCGCTTACAGGCACGTAGCCCTCGATATCCTCAACTGCAAGAATAGGCATACCTGCCGTTACTCTGCCCATTATCGGAATTTGCACAGACGGCTCTGTACCGTTAATTCTGATACAGCGGTTTACTCCTTTTTCTCTTGTGATAAGACCACGTTGTTCAAGCTTTTCAAGATGCAGATGCACTGTTGAGGTGGATTTAAGCCCTGTTTCGGCGCAGATTTCACGCACAGAGGGAACTCTGCCCTCTTGTGAACAGCTCTTCAGATAATCATAAATTTTTTGCTGACTTTTACCCAAGGGTTTCATAATAATCCGCCTTTCAAATTGCTGACAAAAGGATAAGATATGGTTTTCTGATAATAGTATAACATATAACCTTCAGAAAAGCAAACGTTTGTTTTGATTTTTTTAAAAATTTTTCTGTCGATTGGCGTGACCTGAATTACTGATTTTATATAAAAAGTCATAATTATGAACAAAAGCTAATATTTGTAAATATTACACAAAGAATTCACCTTAATTTCGCACAGCTTTCAGCTAAATTTAATAATTTGTTCATACTTTTTTAAAATAGTGCGTTATAATATAAATGTACTCAAAAGGTGGAACCGCAACCACCGAGTACATTGTTCTACCCTCCTCAATTCAGACCGACTTAGAGGTCTGTTTTGTACCCCCTCATTTTTAAAATCAGAAAGCACCGAGTTTCCGCAATACTCGGTGCTTTCACTTTTTGTTTGTTGCTTTATTATCAATAATTAAGAGCCGGACTTCTGAATGTTTGCTGTGCCTGCGTCAGCTGTGTTGGCTCGCTTTGCGTTGATGCGGTCGATTTCTTCTTTGATAATATCTCCGAAGGTACTGTCATCAAGCTCCATACTCTCGTCTGCCGCTACCGACGTATCTGCAAAAGCGTCAAAAATTGCCTGCTTGCTCTCTAATACAGAAATAATTTTTTCATCAACAGTGTCCTCGCACAGCAGGCGGTACACTAATACGTTTCGTGTCTGTCCCATTCTGTAGGCTCTTGAGATTGCCTGATTTTCAATAGACGGCTTAAACTGCGGTTCGCAGAAAATTACAACGCTTGCAGACTGAATATTAAGTCCCGTACCGCCTGCCTGTATCTGCGCCGCCAGAACTGCGCCCTGCGGAGCTTTGTCAAATTCATCTATGATTTCCTGTCGCCTCTGCGGTGTAACAGAACCGTTAATCGGGCCGTAGCACTTATCGCCGAGCAAAGCTCTTACCTTTTCTATAGTATCAAGGAAGAACGAGAAAACGATTACCTTTCTGCCCTCTTCTGCCGCTTCCTCAATAATTTCCATCATACGCTCCGCCTTTGAGGACTGCTGTATGTCGCTGACATTCCACGAAACACGTCTGGCTTCGGCATATTTTTTATTAAGAACTGCGTTTTCGTACACCTCTTCCTCAGCCTTTGACAGCTCACACCATTCTCTGTTTTCAATCAACTCGGGCAATTCTGTCAGAACGTCCTCACGTCTGCGGCGGTAGTAAACAGGTGCGACCTTTTCACGAAATTGCGGAGCAGAGGACATAAATTCCATTCCGTGAACAGATGACGCTATGTCAGGCTTTAGTATTTTTATAAGAGAAATCATCTCGTCAACCTTATTTTCAAGTGCAGTACCTGTCATAAAAAGCAAGCGCTGTGCGTGTTCGCTTAATTTTATTACATTTTGTGTTCTTTGTGCTTCGGGTTTTTTTATGTAATGCGCCTCGTCAACAACAAGCATAGAATACTTAAATTCATCAACAAGAGTAAAGTGAGCTGTTGTTTCATATGTTGTAACTGCTACACCGCCCGTATTCATCCACGAGCTTATAGCTGCCTGCCTGTTCTGACCGTGAACCTTTGTAACAGATAAACGGCTCATTTTTGAAATTTCTCGGCACCAGTTTGCCAGAACGCTTGCTGGGCAGACTACAACAAAATGAGTTGCTCCGGTATTGCGCAACGATACCATTGTGGCTATTGCCTGTATTGTTTTGCCGAGTCCCATCTCGTCGCCGAGCAGTATGCGCTCCTGATGTAATGCGTACTTAACGCCCCACTCCTGATAACGGCGCAGCTCGCACAGCAAGCCGTCAGAGAAAAACTCCTCGTTTTGTACCTCGTTTGCAAGCTCCTGCGGCAATCCGTAAACAGAATCATCTGTGCCGATTCTTCCCGGTGCTATATCCTCAATAATTTTGAAGAAACGAATAGAATTCTGCGAAAAATCAGTCCACGCAGAGTAAGGTGTTATTGCGTTGATTTTTTTAATTACATCAAGGCTTTCCTGCGCTTTTTGCTGGTATTCACCGTTTATTAAATTACTTAGCGTCTGATATGCTTCAACAGCCAGCTGCTTTTTTGCGCCGGAGGTAAAAAGCCACTTAAAGCCACCTGTCGCAGGCTTTAAATCGTTTATTGATTTTTCTATGGTAGCTTTATTGTCATTAAGCAGCTGACGTACTGTAGACAGGTGCTTTTCACCGTATTTATATTTAGAAACAGCCTGTACCAGCTTTGTCGCTTCTGTCGATTTATCGTCCTCACTGAGCTTTATTTTAACACCGCTTTTTGCCGTGGAGATAATATCGTCAACAGCCTGCTTAATCTGCACAGCGCCCTCGTAGCCGATTCCGTTAATTCTCTCTAAGGTAAGTGGTGAAACGTCAGAAATATCAGCAATAGTATGATACCCGCAATCCTGCAATAGCTTTACTCTGAATCCTTTTTTATCTCGGTTAATCTCTTCTATCGGAATGTCCTTTAGCAGCTTTGTGACTTCATTTTCTGCCAGTGCGTCCAACGCCTTTATAATATCACAGCGCAGTGTATCGGTCAATTTCTCGGAATTTGCCAATTCAATAAGCGTTCGGCTGTGTTTTTCGATTAGTCTTTTTGCATCTGCACTGTCAAACGGTCTAGCCATAGCTGATACCCTCCGTAATTCTCATTTTTTATTTTTAGCCTATAAAGAATTATAACAAAAGGATTTGATTTTTACAAGAAAATTTTATTATTTGATTTAAGAAAGTAAATCATTCTTTAACAAAACAAAAAGGGCGGATAAATCCGCCCTAAAAGTTTGATGTTTTTGTAAGGTTAATTATCAAATTAATCTTACTCAACAGCAGTAATTACGAGTGCTGCATCTTTTACTGTTGTATCTTATTTTTCTACTACCATCCAATAGCCTAAGAGCTGATCTGTACCTGCAACCTGTTCTGTAACTACATAAGTAGTACCATCAATTGTAAGTGTTGCTGTCTGTGTCCATTTGCTGGCCCAGTCAACAGGCTTAGTTGCGTCCATACGAACGAAGATAACATTGTAATTTGAAGGTAATTCTACTGAATATACGTGGTCGACCTCGTGTCTTATTTCAAACCACTGTCCATTTGTGCCGTCAGGCCATGCCCATACAGCGAACTGCTCGTTGCCCTCAACGATAGCAGCAGCGTCGAAATAAATCTTTACTATTTCAGGCTCAGTCGGCTCTGTTGTTTCAGGCTCATCAGGTGTAGCCTCGCCAGGTGTTGCCTCGCCAGGTGTAGCCTCGCCAGGTGTAGCGTCTGTTGTTGGCTCTGAAGGCTCTGTTGTGTCCTCAGCTGTTGTATCTTCAACTGTTGTGTCTTCAACTGTTGTGTCCTCAACTGTTGTGTCTTCAGCTGTTGTTTCTTCTACTGGCTCTGTTGTTGCAGGCTCTTCACCGTACTTAACCCAGTTACCTGTCCACTTGCCCTTTTCGTCTGTAGTATCAGGAACGAACATCATACCGTCTTCAAGACCCTTAACGTCTTTTGTCTGCTTATCCCACTCAGTTGTGCTGGCAACGTTCTTGAACAGACCTGCTGTGATGTCAGCGTCGATTGTTGCTGAGAAGATGTTGTCAGTACCCTCTACAGGTGTTAAAGCGATTACAGTTGTATCCTTGCTCCACTGATAAAGAGCAACTACATCCCACTGTGTTTTGCTGTTGTCAAAGTAGATTGTCTTTGTGTTTACAGGAGCTGTTGAAGGCTCTGTAGCCTCTGTTATTGGCTCTGTAGGATCTACAGGAGCTGTTGTAGGCTCTTCAGGCTGGTCGTCTGTAGCAGGCTGATCGTCTGTAGCAGGCTGATCATCAGAAGCAACCTTTACAGGCTGACCGATCGGATAATCTACAGGAATTTCTGCAACGAACTTCTGAATGAGAGTTGCGTCCTTAACGTCAATATCGTTATCAGCGTTAACGTCAGCTACAACTAACTGAACATCTGTAAAGTCCTTTACAAGCTCAGCTGCATACTTCTGAACTAATGTAGCGTCTGTTACGTCAACTTTGCCGTCAAGGTTAACGTCACCTAAAATAGGTGCTGTTGCGTCTTCAGCAGCAGAAGCAGAGAATGCTGCAACTGCAAACATTGACATAACGATTGCAATTACTACTGCCAAAGATAAAGCTTTTTTGCTTTTCTGAAACATTTCTATTTCCTCCTAAAAAATATAATTTAATTTGCCGAAGCGAAAGCTTTGACAAGGTTAATTATACATCAACAAAATGTAAATTTCAAGCAAATTCTTAATTTTTTGTTATTTCTTGTTACATAAATTTCAAAGTAAATTCAACATAATTTTGTAAGAAGTATATAACTGTAACTATTTTGTCATAATTTGGCTGTTTGACTTGACATAAATAAACTAAAATTGTAAAATTATAACGGCACAATCGTGTACTTCTTATTATAACCACAAAATCAAAACACTACGGCAACGGAGGATATTTTATGGAAAACAGCAAAAAGACTATGGAAAAAATTGTTGCGCTGTGCAAAAACAGGGGCTTCGTTTACGCTGGCTCTGAAATTTACGGCGGACTTGCAAACACCTGGGACTACGGTCCTTTGGGTATGGAGCTTAAAAACAACATCAAAAAAGCTTGGCTCAAAAAATTTGTTCAGGAAAATAAATACAACGTCGGTCTTGACTCTGCAATCCTGATGAATCCGCAGACCTGGGTTGCCTCCGGTCACTTAGGCGGATTTTCCGACCCGCTTATGGACTGCAAGGAATGCAAAACTCGTCACCGTGCAGACAATCTTATCGAGGATTTTGACGGTACAAATGTTGCCGGCTGGACAAATCAGCAGATGACAGACTACATTGCAGAGCATAACATCGTTTGCCCGAACTGCGGTAAGTCAAACTTTACAGACATCAGACAGTTTAACCTTATGTTCAAGACTTTTCAGGGCGTTACAGAGGACAGCAAGAGCGAGATTTATCTTCGTCCCGAAACTGCGCAGGGTATTTTTGTAAACTTTGCAAATGTTCAGAGAACATCAAGAAAAAAAGTTCCCTTCGGCGTTGCACAGATTGGTAAGTCGTTCAGAAACGAGATTACACCGGGCAACTTTATTTTCAGAGTAAGAGAGTTTGAGCAGATGGAGCTTGAATTCTTCTGCAAGCCGGGCACTGACCTTGAATGGTTCGATTACTGGAGAGCCTTCTGCCGTGACTGGCTGTATTCGCTTAATATCAAGGCAGAAAACCTACGTCTGCGTGACCATTCGGCAGACGAGCTTTGCTTCTACTCAAAGGCTACAACCGACTTTGAGTACCTCTTCCCGTTCGGCTGGGGCGAGCTTTGGGGCGTTGCCGACAGAACCGACTACGACCTTACACAGCACATCAAGACAAGCGGCAAAAGCCTTGATTACTTCGATCCCGAAACTAACGAAAGATATGTTCCTTACGTTATTGAGCCGTCACTCGGTGTTGAGCGTTTGTTCTTAGCACTTGTGACAGAGGCGTATGACGAGGAGGTAATAAACGAGAAGGACACACGTGTGGTTATGCGTCTGCACCCGACATTAGCACCGTTTAAGGCTGCCGTTTTACCGCTTTCAAAGAAGCTTTCTGACAAAGCTGACGAGGTTTACACAATGCTTTCAAAGAGCTTTATGGTAGATTTTGACGACGCAGGCTCTATCGGCAAGCGTTACCGCCGTCAGGACGAAATCGGCACACCGTTCTGCATTACTTATGACTTTGATTCGATTGAGGACGGCTGTGTTACAGTTCGTGACAGAGATACAATGGAGCAGCAGCGTGTAGCTATTGATAAGCTGACAGACTTCATAAGCGAAAAGATAAAGTTTTGATTCTGATTTAATACAAAATAATTCAGCTCCCTTCCTGTTTTATTAGGAAAGGGAGCCTTTTTATTAATTATTACTAATAAACCAAAACAAAAAGGGCGGAAAAAATCCGCCCTAAAATCAGAAGTATTGATTTTTATTTGTCAGTAAATTATGATAATGTAATTGTATGTGTTTCGTCAACTGTCATATTATCCCAGTGATTCCATACTTCAGTTAATTTATCAGGATTTAATCTATTTACAGTAACAGTTGTAACTGTATCAGGAACAATTACAGTCATATTTACAATGTCAACCTCGTACTCTGTACCTGTAGCATCGTCAACAACTACAAGCTTTGCACCGTAATTAGTTACCCAACTTGGACCGCTGATTGTTAAACGGATTTCGCCCTCACCGGGTTCAGCAGCTGGTGTAACCCACTGGCATGCATTATTGCTTGTAAGCTTAAGTGTTGTAGAAACTGCAGTATCTACAGCAGCAGTCCAAGCGTTCCATACCTGTGTGCCGTCAGGATTCATTCTGTTTAATTCGATGTTCTTTACTGTTTCAGGAAGTGCAACAGTTAAATTATCCATATCAACTGTGTACTCGTCATTTGTATCTGCATCAACAACTACAAGGTATGCATCTGCATCAGTGACCCAACTAACAGAAGAAATGTCTATTGTTAACTCAAATGTTGCAGGCTCGTCTGGATTTTCAGGCTCATCAGGTGAAGCTGGCTCATCCGGTGAAGCTGGTTCATCCGGTGAAGCAGGCTGATCCGGTGTAGCAGGTTCGTCAGGTGAAGCAGGCTCATCCGGTGAAGCAGGCTCTGTTGTAGCAGGCTCTGTTGTATCCTCTACTGTTGTGTCTTCAACTGTTGTGTCTTCTACTGTAGTATCTTCTACTGTTGTGTCTTCTACTGTTGTGTCTTCTACTGTTGTGTCTTCTACTGTAGTATCTTCTACTGTTGTGTCCTCAGGATCTGTTACTATTGTTGTATCCTCAGCTGTTGTTGGCTCAGGATCAAAGCTCCAGTCTGAAATCCATGCCTGTGCAAAGTCAGCAGGCTTACCAGCAGGGAAGTAGAAGAGCTGACCGCTGTAGGAAGCACAGCTGCCTTTGATGATGTCGTCCCATCTTTCCTGACCGGTCTTATCATTTGCAACGTCGTTAAAGCCTATATGAGTATAATTGCCGTCAACAATGCCGGACTGCTTATAAACTTTGAAGCCGTTGTATGTTCTTCCTGTATCAACAGGATTGTAATAATATTTAGAACCGCCGTCACCGTTTTCTACAAAGTAACCGTATGGCTTACCCTCAGGGAACTGACCGGCAAAGTACAGTGTAATACCGTCGTCGCCTGTTGTCGGCTCTGTAGGATCTACAGGAACTGTTGTTTCAGCTGAAGGCTCTGTTGGATCTGTAGGATCTACAGGTGCTGTTGTTTCAGCTGTAGGCTCTGTTGGATCTACAGGAGCTGTTGTTTCAGCTGTAGGCTCTGTTGGATCTACAGGAGCTGTTGTTTCAGCTG
>JBJEQF010000023.1:31766-37955 GCA_051881615.1 Acutalibacteraceae bacterium
TAGGCTCTGTTGGATCTGAAGGATCTACAGGTGCTGTAGTTTCAGCTGTTGGCTCAGTTGGATCTACAGGAGCTGTTGTTTCAGCAGTTGGCTCAGTTGGATCTACAGGTGCTGTTGTCGGCTGTTCATCAGGTACTACAACGTCCTTACCTATACCTAATGCACTGCAATCGTATCCTGCAACATATTTCTGAACCCAAGTTGCATCGTTTACAGTCAGCTTGCCTCCGTCAACATTTGCAAGAATTTGCTGCTCATCAGTTAATGTAACAACATCTGCAACTGCCTTCTGAATAAGTGTTGCGTCTTTGATGTCGATTTTTCCGCTCTGGTCAACATCTCCCAAAATACCGATGACTTTACCGTTTAAGACATCTTCTGCGGCCGAAACGCTTGGAATTGCCATTGCAAACATACTTAAAATCATTGCAACAACAAGTACAAGGCTTAGGGCCTTTCTTTGTTTTTTCATGAAAATTCCTCCTAATCAGTTTTAATGATATCAATCATTAAAACTATAATATCATATTTTACAGAAGAATTCAACTTGATTTTATATTTTTTGTGACAAATTATCAAAGCGTAATTTAGTGAAAATTCACAATTTTTGGTAAATCATAATTTTACATTCTTTCAATCTTATGCGCCTATACATACTTAACCAGTGTTCTCAATTCCGCATACAGTAAAAAAACATCCCCGATTTCTCGGGGATGTAATAGTCGGAAATTATCAGTTAATCAGATTGATTAGCCGTTAACTCTCTTGCGAACTACAAACATAGCGCCTGTAGCAGCAACTAATACAGCGAGTAATACAACTGCAAATGATACGTCACCTGTGCTTACTGCACCGTTAGGATCACCTGTAGAGCCACCCTGCTGGTTAGGAGTTGTTGTAGGAGCCTCGTCCTCAGAAGCAACTGTTGTTGGCTCTTCTGCAGGAGCTGTTGTTGCAGGAGCTGTTGGATCTGTAGGATCAGGAGTTGTTGGGTGTGTGCACTCAACAGAAACTTCCTCTACAAGGCTGAACTCATTTACCATCTCGCTGTCAGCAGCGTAAACCTTATCGTTTACAGAGTTCATCTCTTCGATAACTGTTGTGATTGTTGTATCAGCAGCAGCTACTACGTCAAATGTTAATGTAACAAATACGCCTTCTGTTGTGAAGTCGATACCCTTAAGCTTAGAATCGTTAAACTTAACCTCGCCTGTTAACTCCTCGTTGTAAACAACGTCTGAATCTACAGGGAAAGCTACCTCGCAGTCGAGTGGCTTTCTGAGCTGGAGAACAGCTTCGTCATAGCTTACTGTAGCCTGGAAGTTAACGAGCTTCTCGTCAGCTGTGAGCTTTGCTGTATATGTTACAACATCGCCAACGTGAACTTCCTGACCGTTTACTGTACCTGTAGGAAGAGCCGGCTCTGTTGGCTCAACAGTAGCTGAACCGTTAGGATCAGTGCCGTACTGACCATTGCCATAGTAGAAGTACCATTCACCTGCGTAAACCTTCTGTATAAGACCTGTGTACTCGTTCTCAACCTCTGTGATGTTTGTGCAAACATAGATCATATTGTTGAAGCCTTCAGGAAGACCATCAGGATAAACATCACTTTCGCCTGGATCGTAATACTCTGAAGGAATGTTTACTGTCTGCTTAGCCTTATCGCCAACACCTGCCTGTTCTGCACCGTCGCCGGCATCAAGCATATTTGTCCAGATAATAGCTGTTGTGTCCTTAGGGCAGTCAACGTAGAATACATCGTCACGGTCAGCCTTATATGCCTTGTACATATCCTGCCAAGATGCAGGAGCGTCTGTAGTATCCCACCAGTAGATACCTGCATCTGATGTGAGATCGTTGAACCAATCCTCAGGCATTAAGAAGTAGTATCTGTTTGTTTCTACACCGGCTGACGGAACATATCTTCCGTCTGCGTCTACATCAGCAGAAACGCCAACTGTAGCAATGGCAAACATTGATACAACGAGCATTACAGCTAATAAAAGACTAAAAATTTTCTTTGACATCTTTGTTTCCTCCTAAATTTAAATTTCTTTTCCGACTATATCGGTAATACTGATTATATAATACAAGTGTCAAAAAATCAACTCTTTTTTACAATTATTTATTACAATGCTGTAACTTTTTCTGCAGATTAGACTTATTGCACTAACTGTAAGAAAATAAATTGTCTGTTTTGACCTGTATTACCATATATTATCTTTCTGTATCAGATTATTTTTTCTTCTTAACTACTAACAGCACGATAATTGCAACAACCAGAACAGAAACAGCTATACCTACGAATACAGTCGTCGGATCAAATTCAGCGGATTTATTTGTATTCTGCGGCTGTGTTACGCTGTTTAAATCGACAGAATTATTAACGACATTGCCGTTTTTGTCAACTACGGCTGTTGAGCCGTTAATAACTGTTGTGTTTACGGTATATGTCTGAACAGGGTCGTCCTTTTCAACAGGAACGCCGTTTTTCTCGCCCTTGCCCTCTTTGTTATTTACAAAATCACCCTTTTCATCAGCAGAAACGTTTTCATTCAGGATAGGCGGCTCGTTCTCGATAACCTTAGTTCCGTTGATGTCAACTGTGTTTGTAAGGGTATATCTCTGAAGATATTCGCCTGAGCCTCTGTCGTAATATATGTCGTACATTTCCTGAATATTATATGTAATGTCAGACGCACCCTCGCCTATAACCTCAAACTGAACCGTCAAAAGCTGTTTAGGCTCTTCAAACTTTTCACCCATTACACCCTCTGTCCAAAGGAAAATCATCTTTCCCTGTTCATTGAACCTCTCGTTTGTAACTGCCGACTTCAGCGTTTCACTTTCAAGTGAACCCTCTACAACCTTGAGCTTTGAAGCGTCGTAATACACATACATCTGAACACCTGCAAGCGGATAAACCAAGTCGCTGAGGTTTAGTGTGTATGTTACCTTGTCGCCGACCTTTGCTGTCTTACCGTTTACAAGCGTATCAGCCGCAAAGCAGCTGACAGTTGACATTAAAATCACCAGCAGACACATTACTGTGCTGATAATTACCTTTGCTGTTTTCTTCATCACGATTATTCCTTTCTTTCAATAACGTACAAATCCCGACTATATGCCCATACTGCATAAGTCCTTACACCATTATATATTATTTTCACAGGAATTTCAATTATTAAACTGTAATTTACTAAATTTTATAGAAATCAACGAACCTTTCCGCTTTGATTAACATCAAAGCAGGGCAGCAAAGCTGCCCTGCTCCTAATTTTAGCTTAATCCTAAGTAATAATACTGTAAGTTAAGCCTGATTATTTCAGATATGTGCCGTCCTCACCGATTTTTCCGCTGATGCCTGTGTAGCCGTTGTTGCAAAGAACATAAGCTCTGAGGTTACCCTTACCGGAAGCTTCGATTGAAAGGTTGCCGTCAGTAACAGTTTTTGTTGTGCCTGTTACAGCGTCAATGTAAGTACCGTTAGGAATACCTGTGAATGTAGCTGCATTTGTTACAGCAACGCATACAAAGCTCTTTTTGCCTGTTTTTGCGTCTGTGTAACCACGCTTGTATGCCATATCGCCGGTAATACCCTGAACTGAGTACTGTCCCTTCTGAAGTGCAGGAACTGCACGGCGAATCTGGTTAAGTCTTTGGAGGTGCTTTGAAAGAGGACTGCTAAGAGTATCTGCAACTGTACCTGATGCTGTGTATTCGCTGAAGTCTGTTGCTGTTACTGTACCCTCAAGGTAATCACCGAAGTATGCACGGCCTGTTGTTGCAATAGGAGCGTTAGGACCTACGTCGATAACTGCACCCTTCATAAACTCAACCTCACTGCCGTAGTAAAGACAAGGAATACCACGGAATGTGAACATTAAGCTCAGGTTTTCTGCCCACGTGTCAGTACCGCCATTAAAACGGTTCTTTTCGTCACCACGTTCAGGTGAGTAGTCGTGTGAATCAACGTACATTACATTGTATGTAGCATCGTTATAATACTTGTCGCCACTCTTTGCAATGCCGAATGCACTGCTTGCATCACCAAACAATCTGTGCATCTGGAAGTCAATAGCCTCCATACCTGATGCCATAGATCTGTCAGGTTGATGGTAATCGTTGCCGTTGAGGAATGCGTTGTCTGAGGTAGGCTCATCTTTAGGGTTGTCTTCCTCAATATAATGGTCGAATACAACGTTCATATTATTGTTTATATCCTGAGCAGATGATCCCCAGCTCCACTGATCTGCCCACTTGCTGTTTGACTCTTTCCATGTATAGTACGGAGAAGACTCCTCGGCGTGACCTCTGTACCAAACGTCTGTAAAGCGTGTGCAGATTTCGCCGAACATAAGGAAGTTTGATTTGCCAACGTTTTTAGCTGTTTCTAATAACTGCGGGTTAAACATTAAGTTGAGTGCAAGTCTTGGAATGTGACGAACTGTATCTACACGGAAGCCGTCAACACCCATTTCTATGTAATTTGAATATGAATCAACAAGATACTCTGCTACAGCAGGGTTTTCTGTGTTGAGGTCAACGCAGTCGCCTGCGATCTGACAGAACTTACAAGCCCAGTCGTCCCAGTTCATACTCTGGAAGTAGCCTGAGTGGTAATAGTTGTCTTTATTGTACGTATCGCTCTGAGAAATCTTGTCCATTCCATAGTCTGTTTTGTCCGGATGAGTACCTGTTGAGTTACCGTTTTCTGATGTGTACTCAAGGTTCTTCATAAGATTAAGTCTTTGCTTGTACTGAATTTCACCCTTTTGTGCCCAGTATTCATCAGCTGACTTAAGGCCAAAGGTGTCAAGAAGAAGATCTGTAGGAATCATTGATTCCTGAAGATTTGAAAGGTCTTTAGAAAGGTCCTTTTCAAAGAGTTTGCAGAAGAAGGACTCACCGAAGTTACCTGTGTGCTGCCATACAACGTCCTGAATAATCTTCATATCCTTTTCGTGAGCAGCGTCAATCAAATCCTGATATGTAGCTCCTGCACTTTCATAACGAGCGTCAACTGTTGAGAAGTCCATAGCGTGGTAGCCGTGGTAGTCATAGCCTGACGCATTTGTTACAACAGGTGTAATCCAGATTGCGCTGAAGCCTAAAGCCTTGATGTAGTCAAGCTTTTCGATAAGACCGGCAAAGTCGCCTCTCCAAGGAGTGTCTGTGTCAGGGTTGCCTGCCTGACCGTCGTCCCAGCAGTGTACGTTGTTGCCTTTGTCGCCGTCATAGAAGCGTGTAGTGATTACAAAATAGATTGACTCCTCACGCATATCACTGTCTTCTTTTGCAGCCATTGTATCGGGGTGCTGGTTGTACCATCTGTTGTTCTTGTACCAGTACTCGCCGGCTGCCTGTCTTGTAAGCTCTTTACCTGTTACCTGATTGCCGTTAGCATCGGTAAAGAGGAGGTTGATTTTTGTAACGTTATTGAATGTATATGTGTACCAGTTTGCGCCCTGCTTTGAATCAGCTGTCATAGCCTTGCCGGGGTACTCCACAGTAATATTTTGCGGAAGACTGTTCCAGTAATATACATAGGGGTTAGCTTTTTCGCTGTAATAGTGAATTGTAATTGAGCCTGCTCCCGTTTCTGCTGTGTCAACAGATGCTGCATTTACACCCACTGCAAATACGCAGGAGGTTATGATGAGCATAAAAGCGAGAAGCAACGCTGTGTATTTATTAAACTTTTTCATTATTCTTCTCCTTTCCTCACCATGCAACATTCAAGCCTGCTGATTTCTTCTGAATTTCAGTAGCGTCATTGATGTTTACCTTTGTGTCCTTGTTTACGTCGGCAGCCACTGTCTGTTCAGCTGTCAGTGTAACCATACTTGCCGCAGCCTTCTGAACCAATGTTGCGTCCTTGATGTTTACCTTGCCGTCAAGATCAACGTCGCCTAATGTTACCTGAATTCCCGGAACTGTCGTAGGATCAGTTGTCGGTACTATTACCGGTACAGTTGTAGGAACTGTCGAAGGTTCTAACGGTTCTGTCGGCTTTGTTGTCGGCACAGTCGGGTTAGTTGTCGGTTCAGTTGCCGGGTCAGTTGTCGGCGGTGTGATTGTTGTCGGTGGTGTGATTGTTGTCGGCGGTGCGATTGTTGTCGGAGCTGTTGCAGGAGCTGTTGTTACAGGAACATCGCCCGATGTTGCAACAAGCTTGCAGGTCTT
>JBJEQF010000024.1:0-106410 GCA_051881615.1 Acutalibacteraceae bacterium
AAGGAGAGGAGGTGTGGAATTTTAAAACCGCGAAAGGAACTACCTTGTATCTTTGCCTTGAGGATACCCTGAGCAGAATTCAACAAAGGCTGAATGAGATTACAGATGAAGTTCCGAACAATGTATTCTTTGCAACATCATCGTGTTCGATGTCGGACGGACTCGCAGAACAGATTGAAAGTTTTGTCTCAGAGCATAACGATACGGTTCTGGTTGTCATAGATACATTTCAGATGATACGAAGTAAAAATAAGGATACTACCTACGCAAATGATTATCAGGAAATGGAGGAGCTGAAAAGATTAGCGGAGAAGCTGAAAATTTCTCTTCTGCTTGTACATCATCTGCGAAAGCAAGGTGACAATGATCCTCTGAATAAAATCTCAGGAACGACAGGAATAAGCGGTGCGGTTGATACAACGTTTATTCTTGATAAGAGCAAACGCAGTCAGAACAACGCAACAATGATTTGCACTGGTAGGGATATTGAATACAGAGAGTTGGAACTGAACTTTTCAAAAGACAATCATATATGGGATTTAGTTTCAGACAGTGTAGAAAGTCCTGAAATACTTTTGCCGGAAGAAATGAATTCGTTAATTGAATTTATGAAACAAAAGATTGTTTTCAAAGGAGCAAACTCTGAGTTCACAGAAGAATTTAATTCTTTCTGTTGTAAGGAAATCTCTGCAAAAGCGTTAAAGCAGATGATGAATAAATGGCGTTACGAATTAGAGAGTAATAACATTTACTTTAACTCATACAGAAGTAACGGAAAAAGGTTTGTAAATGTTCACTATCTGCCCGATAGTGACTAAAGTGCCGTAAGTGACGTAAATATTATTAGTGCCAAAACTTGCGTTCCTTTCGTCACTTGCGACCCTGAAGAGCCGTGTCAGGCAACGTAAGCCGATTTGTGCAATTATTTTGCGGAGGTCGAGAAAGTACGCGACTGCAAGCAAAAATCAAAATTTGGGCGAATTTACGGCAGATTTGAAATTTGATTTTAGAAGCAGAGGTTTGGGTTACATTTCCCGGACTTGTCCGGGGCAAGCAGAGCGCCCGGCTGTCCGCCGAACACGTAAAAACCGAGCGAAGCCCGGACCCACTTTAACACGGAGGTGCATAAAAATAGAAAATCGTAAGAGAAATCAAGCTTTAAGTATCAGATTAACTCAAGCTGAAAAGTCAGCTATTATTTCAAAAGCTAAGAAATCAAAATTAACCTTGACCGAGTATATTTTGGAATCTTCTCTACAAACCGAAATCAAAGTTGTTGACTTACAACCGTTGCTTGTTGAGCTGAAAAGGATTGGCAACAACCTTAATCAGATAACAAGAAAGATAAACAGCGGTGCTTTTAATTCCTACAACTTTTATAAAATGATTGCTGTGCAGAGAAAAATCTATGACGCAATTATAAGGTTGTCGGAGGATAAGTGATGGCTACCGTGACATATATTCGCGAGTCAAAACAATCAATAAGTGCAATGAAAGGTGTAATCGATTACTGCTGTCAGGATAAAAAAGTCTATGATGAGATTTCAAATCAAAGGCTTGTCAGCGGAATTAATTGTGACGGTGAGAATACTTTTTTAGAATTTCTTGCAACAAAGAAATCATATAAAAAGACTGATGGTATGAATTTCTATCAGTATGTTCAATCTTTCTCGCCGGAAGAAAATATTACTCCGCAACAAGCTCACGAGGTTGCTTTAGAGTTTGCCGAGAAAGCGTGGACAGGATATGAAGTTTTAGTTGCAACACATTGTGATGCACAGCATATTCATTCACACTTTGTAATCAACTCTGTCAGCTTTGAGAACGGCAAAAAGCTTCGCCAGAATCCAAACACACTAAAATCATTACGAGCATTAAGTGATGAAATATGCAGACAGCATAACCTTTCAACTCTTGAGCCTTACAACAAGGACGGTATGAAAATTTCAACAAGAGAATACCGCACAGCAGTAAACGGTCAGAGTTGGAAATTTAAACTGATGAACAACATAGACAAAGCTATGAACATAAGTGGGAGCAAAGAAGATTTCATAAACGCAATGTCGATTATGGGTTACTCGGTGATTTGGACAGACGACAGGAAATATATCACCTATCAATGTCCGAACAAAATGAAGTGCAGAGATATTAAACTGCACAACGACAAATATTTGAAAGGAAGTATGGAAAATGAATTCAGATACAGGCAAGAACAATATTTTGGAAAATCTCAAACAGAGGAACAGCAACTCACTGACGGCGATAGAACTACTATCGGGAGAAACAAAAGTGATTTCGATTCCATCACAGGTGAGAGAGGAAGAACTCACCCTGTTGAGAACGGCAATAACATTTCAGCCAGAGCTGTACAACCGAATTTCAAACATTCCAAATACAGAACAGATGACAGATTATCTGAAACAGATTTTAGAAATCGAACAGGAGTATATGGAAACAAGCTTGAAGAATTGTCAGACGGAGCTGAAGAAAGTTTCGGAACAGACTCTGAAAGAAATCAGGTCGGTGCAAACGCAGATGACCGAATCTATCCAACAGGCTGGGAAGAGTCAAGAAGAATTTTTGAACAATACCTTGCAACAAGGGCAGGAGTTGGAATCGGCAATAGCCTCACAAGTGAAGAAGTTAACTCTGCTAACAACCTTAAAATGGATAGCAATAACCGTACTGTCCTCGGCAGTATCAACTCTCTTGCTGAATCACTTTCTCGGATAATAGCTGATGAATCAGAGGATGAAGAAGAACGCCGTAAGCGGATTGAAGCCGAGCAAAACGGCAGTGATATTGGTACTTTGCTTGGTCTTACCGCTGGATTGATTGCAGGTGCAATATCAAAAGAAGAAAATATTGAATATAAAGATGAAGAACTTGATAACAGTCCGAATATGCAAATGTAGTCGGAGAAAGGAGAACTATGAGCAGAAAAGCAGAACCAGTAATTATAGAATCGGTATTTTATAACTACACAGGAACGGACGAGCAATTTAATACTTTTCTGAAAAGTGTAATCAAGGATTATGTTTCAGAAAATAATCTGTTGCCTGATGATAAAAATATTATTGATAAAAAGTCAGCTTAATAGCTGGATATTAGAAACGAGTTGTGATATGTTGTGGTTGCACCGAGGTGGTGTAACCACAACATTCAGATGATAAAAACGGAGAGGAGAATCAAAATGAAAGTATGGTTGTATTACAGACTGTCAAGAGATGAAGATGCCGAGCTTAACTCATTGACGAATCAGCGAAATATACTAGTTGAATATGCAAAAGCAAACAATCACGAAATCGTGGGAGAATCTTATGACGATAATGTTTCGGGTATGCACTTCAATCGTGAGGGCATTAATAAAATCTATGAAGAGGTTGAGAAGAAAAGCTTTGAAACAATCCTTGTAAAGGATATGTCACGGCTTGGCAGACATAAAACTCAGACAGCAATATTCATTGACTATCTAAGGGAAAACGGAATCAATGTAGTTTCCGTCACTGAAAATCTTGACACAGGAAACGAATCGGACGATTTAATAATTGGCTTTAAGGGTTTATTCAACGATATGTACGCCCGTGATATTTCAAAGAAAGTCAGAGCAGGTATGAATCAAAAGCTAAAGGACGGACTTGTCCTGACACCGCCAATGGGATATTTTAAGGACAAGAATACAAATGAAATAGTCATAGTTGAGGAACACGCAGAAATTGTACGGAGAATTTTTGATATGTATTTAAGCGGTTACGGTTTTAATGCCATAGCGAAAATTTTGAACGAGGAAGGTGTGAAATCCCCTGCATACTATCAGAAAAAACTATTCGGCAAGAATCTCGGCTACAACAAACCCGAGATAGGCAGAAGATACTTGTGGGATAACAAGGGTGTCAAGAGAATTCTGGAAAACGAGTTTTACATAGGCACGGTAGTTAATCACAAGACCTACAACAATAAAATCAACCACATCAGAAAGGACATTCCCGAAGAGGAACAATACAGACATGAAAATATTGTACCTGCCATTATCGATGAGGATAAGTGGAAGCAGGTACAATTTTTTATCTCAGATAAAGTTAAAAGAAATGTAAGAGCAGGAAGCAATAAACCCTGTCACAGATATGCAGGGCTTATCAAATGCGGCGACTGCGGCTCGTGCTTTGTATGCAAGACGAGGAAATGGCGAGAACATCCGGACAGGATAGAATATGTCTGCAACGGCTATCACCGATACGGCAAGGAGAATTGCAGTCCTCACAGAGTAAACGAAAGGGATCTTGATGAACTGATATACAAGGAAATTCTAGCGGTCAAGGACTCTGCAATTGAAAATTACAAGTCTGTTGAAACCGATGTTAAGAAGTGGATGAAGAAGAAAAACACGGTTAATAACAAGCTGAAAAAGCTGGAAGATAGACTTGAACAGCGCAGGAGCGACCAGAAAGAAATTCTCCTTGAACGAATCAGGGACAAGGAACACGCTGAAATCTATACCGAAATGCTTGAAAATTGTGAAAAGGATATACAGCAGATAACAGAAGAAATTGAGTCAATTAAGGACTATAATACAACGATTAAGAAACGCAAGTCGGAGTTGAAGAAAACGGTTGACCTGATTGAAGAAATCATCAAGGACGGAGCAATCAGTGATGCAAATTTACGGTTGCTTGTTGATGAAATTAAGATATACGAGAGTGATAAAAAGCTGAGGATAGAAATTAATCTCAAAGCCAAATTCACAAAACATTATGAGATTTACGGAGAAAGCGGTGTGGAGCATAATCTCATATTGCAAGGATAAAAAACGATTGGCAGACGCACGACCTTAGTAATTTCGAAATTATGATAATTGCATAATTTAGCAAAATTAAATTTGTAGTAAATATACAAGAAATTTCAACCCCAAGGTTATGCGTCTGCCAACAGTTTAAGTTAAGAAAAAATGAAAAAAAGCCCGATAAAATCGAGCTTTCTTTGGTGCAGGTAACAGGACTTGAACCTGCATGAAATTGCTTTCACATGGACCTGAACCATGCGCGTCTGCCAATTCCGCCATACCTGCTTGTTTTAACTTGCTTAACGATTATATCAAAACAGGTGTGAATTGTCAATGTTTTTTCAAAATAAATATCAGAATTCATTTACAAGTAAATTTTCAGTAAATTCTTAAAGTAAGTTCCACTGTGGAAGTTGCGGTGAAATGTTGTCGGAAAATTGCAAATTTTTTACAAAATCTGCATTAAGTCGCCGTTGTGTATAGCATATAAGAAAATTACCAATCGGAAATCTTTTATACAATCAGCATTGAGTCGCCGAAAGAGAAAAATCTGTATTTTTCATCTACTGCCGTTTTATATGCGTTCATAACATTGTCGTAGCCTGCAAATGCAGATACAAGCATAATAAGCGTACTTTCAGGCAGATGAAAATTTGTAACAAGTCCGTCAAGCACCTTGAAATCGTATGGGGGATAAATAAATATATCCGTCCAGCCGTCACAGGGTACAACACTGTCGTATTTTGCTGCGACACTTTCAAGTGTTCTGCAGGACGTTGTGCCGACTGCAATTACTCTGCCGCCCTTTTCTTTTGTTTCATTTATAAGCTGTGCTGTTTCCTTTGGTACCTCGTAATGCTCGCTGTGCATTTTGTGCTTTGTTACATCATCAACCTTAACAGGTCTGAATGTGCCAAGTCCTACGTGCAGTGTTACTCTGCCGATTTTTATACCCTTGTCCTCAATTTTTTTCATAAGCTCCTTTGTAAAGTGAAGTCCCGCTGTCGGTGCTGCGGCAGAGCCTGTTTCGTTGCTGTAAACAGTCTGATAACGCTCCTTATCCTTTAGCTTTTCTGTTATGTAAGGGGGGAGAGGCATCTGTCCTAATTTATCAAGAACAGCAAAAAAGTTTTCTTTACAGCGGAATTCGACAATGCGGTTACCGTCATCTAAAACCTCTGTAACAGTACACTCCATATCGTTATCGCCAAAGATAAACTGCGCTCCCTCACGTGCTTTTTTGCCCGGCTTTACCAGAGTTTCCCACTTGTTGTTTTCAATTTGCTTTAAGAGCAAAAATTCCACCTGTCCGCCGGTTTCTTTTTTTCTTCCGAAAATCCTTGCCGGCAGTACTCTTGAATCGTTTACAATAAGGCAGTCATTTTCGTTAAAATAATCAATAATATCGTAAAAATGCTTATGCTCAATTTTACCGCTTTTTCTGTCCAATACAAGCATTCTTGAGCTGTCACGTGGCTCTATGGGCGTCTGGGCGATTAAGCTTTCAGGTAAGTCATAGTAAAAATCACTTGTTTTCATTTTTTATTTCCTCTCAATTATTACAAATACGTCAGATTATTTACAGTAAATTCAGTTGTTTTGCATTTTTAGAATTGACATAACAGCAATAAAATGATATATTTAACTGTAGTATAAGCGTTTGTTCAATTTTGTATTCTATTTGCGTATTTCAGGTACTATAATATAATATTTAAACAGAAATAACAACCGCTTTTTAAAAATTTATCTGATTATGGAGGTTTATTCCAATGAAAAAGTATAAAGTAGGTATCATAGGTGCTACAGGTATGGTAGGTCAAAGATTTTCTTTGCTCCTAGAAAATCACCCTTGGTTCGAGGTAACAGCTATCGCTGCGAGCGCTCGCAGTGCCGGCAAAACATATAAGGAATGTGTAGAAAGCCGCTGGGCTATGACTTCGCCTATCCCTGCAAATATTGCAGATATGGTTGTTATGGATGCATCAGACGTTGAAAACGTTGCAAAAAAGGTTGATTTTGTATTCTGTGCAGTAGATATGAAAAAGGACGAAATCAGAGCGCTTGAGGAAGCTTATGCAAAAGCTGAGTGTCCTGTAGTTTCAAACAACTCTGCACACAGAGGTACACCCGATGTTCCTATGGTTATTCCCGAGATTAACGCAGACCATATCAAGGTAATAGAATATCAGAGAAAACGTCTTGGAACTAAAAAGGGCTTTGTTGCAGTTAAGTCAAACTGTTCGCTTCAGAGCTACGTTCCTGCTATTGCACCGCTTAAAGAGCTTGGTGTAAACAAGGTTTTAGCTTGCACATATCAGGCAATTTCAGGTGCAGGCAAGACATTTGAGCGTTGGCCTGAAATGGTAGATAATGTAATTCCTTACATAGGCGGCGAGGAAGAAAAATCAGAAAACGAGCCGCTTAAGATCTGGGGTAAGGTTGAAGACGGCGTAATCAAGAACACAGACGATATTTCAATCACATCACAGTGTCTGCGTGTACCTGTGTCAGACGGTCACACAGCGGCAGTGTTTATGTCCTTCAAGGATGAAAAACCGTCAAAGGAAGAGATTATTAAGCTTTGGGAATCGTATAAGGGCAGAGCACAGGAGCTTGAGCTTCCAAGTGCGCCAAAGCAGTTTTTACACTATTTCACAGAGCCTGACCGTCCGCAGATTAAGAGCGAGAGAAATCTCGAAAACGGTATGGCTGTATCAATCGGCAGATTAAGAGAGGATTCCCAGTACGACTATAAATTTGTATGTATGTCACACAACACATTAAGAGGTGCAGCAGGCGGTGCAGTACTTCTTGCAGAGCTTCTTTGTGCAGAAGGATATATGGATTAACTAATCAGGAGGTAAGCAAGCAATGAGAAAGCCTATTTTTACGGGTGCAGGTGTTGCAATGATTACACCGATGCACTCTGACGGCTCCATCAATTTTGATGTTATGGAGCAGATTATTGAATATCAGATTGAAAACGGAACTGACGCAATCATCGCCTGCGGTACTACAGGCGAGGCTGCTACCCTTTCAGAGGATGAGCATTGTCAGGTTCTGTCATTCGTATCAGAAAAGGTAAACGGCAGAATTCCTGTTATTGCAGGTACAGGCAGTAACGATACCTCAACAGCCGTTTCACTTTCAAAAAAGGCACAGCAGTACGGTGTAGATGCACTTTTGTGCGTAACTCCGTATTATAACAAGACATCACAGGCAGGACTTATTAAGCACTTTAACACAATTGCTGACAGCGTAGACCTTCCTATGATTGTATACAATGTTCCGTCCAGAACAGGTTGTAACATTCAGCCGACAACATATGCAGAGCTTTGCAAGCACCCGAATATCGTTGCAACAAAGGAAGCTAACGGCGATATTTCTTCGGTTTCAAAAACACGCTCACTTTGCGGTGACAATCTGCATATCTATTCGGGTAACGATGACCAGACAGTACCGTTTATGTCACTCGGTGCTTTAGGTGTAATTTCTGTTTTTTCTAACTTCTGCCCAAAGGAAATGCACGACATCTGTCAGCTTTGCCTTGACGATAAGTTCAAGGAGGCTTCAAAGCTTAACTTCCACTATGTTGAGCTTATGAATGTTATGTTCTCTGACGTAAACCCGATTCCTGTTAAGACTGCAATGAATCTTTTAGGCTTTGACGCAGGCGAGTGCAGACTGCCCTTAGTTCCTATGAGCGAGCAAGGCTATCACAACCTCAAGGATATTTTTGCAAAGTACAACTTGATAGGCAAAATCAAAAAGTAATTCTATTGGGCGTACCTTAGTACGCCCTTTTTCTTCACAAAAAAATAAAAGCAAAGGAATAATTTTAAGGTGGTTAAAATGACAAATATTATTTTGTGCGGCTGTAACGGAAAAATGGGACAGTTTATAGTAAAGGCAATAGAAAGCAGAGAGAATACCAAGGTAGTCTGCGGAGTGGATTTTTACAACAAGCAGTTAAACGACTTTCCTGTTTACAAGACCTTTGATGAAATAACAGAAAAAGCTGACGCTATTATCGACTTTTCAAATCCTGACGCACTTAGTGGACTTCTTTCATTTGCGGTTAAAAACTCAGTACCTGCTGTAATCTGCACAACAGGCTTGTCTAATGAGCAAAAGCAGGAGATTAAAAAAGCGTCGAAAAGTGTAGCATTATTCCAGTCAGGAAATATGTCACTCGGAATTAACCTGCTTATTGAGCTTGCAAAAAAGGCGGCAACTGTTTTAAACGGCTTTGATATTGAAATCATCGAAAAGCATCACAATCAGAAAATTGACGCTCCAAGCGGTACTGCGCTTATGATTGCAGACGAGGTTTCATCAGTTCTTGAAAAGGAACCGCAATACGTATATGACCGCCACAGCTACCGCAAAAAACGCAGTGAAAACGAAATAGGTATTCACGCAGTCAGGGGCGGCACTATAGTAGGCGAACACGATATTATTTTTGCAGGACACGATGAGGTTGTTACAATTTCACATCAGGCACAGTCAAAGGAGGTATTTGCTGTAGGCTCTGTTAATGCAGCTGTATTTCTTGCAAACCAAAAGCCCGGTATGTACGATATGAGCGACCTTCTGAATACAATATTATAAAACGGGGGATGGAAATGTCGGAAGGATTTAGTGAAAACAACGATAATAAGCAGGGGTATAAGTATCCGTATAATAACAGAGAGCTGAGCTGGCTCGATTTTAACAGCCGAGTGCTTGAAGAAGCCTTTGAAAAAGAAAATCCGATTATGGAAAGGCTTAAATTTTTATCAATAACAGCGTCAAACCTCGACGAGTTTTTTATGGTCAGGGTTGCAGGCGTTCTTGATAAAATTAACGACGGCGTAAATACGTATGATGTATCGGGCATCACTCCGTCAGAGCTTTTTGATAAGCTCAGCGATAAGGCACATCAATTTGTAAAACAGCAGTATTCGTGCTTAAATCGCAGCATAATGCCGATGCTTAATAAAAATCGCCTCTACTTTGTGAAGATTAAGGAGCTTAATTCAAAGCAAAAGAAATATGTTGATGAGTACTTTCATAAATTTGTTTTTCCTGTACTCACACCTATGGCAGTTGATACAAGCCGACCGTTTCCTTTGCTTGCAAACAAGAGCTTGAATATTGCCGTAAGACTTCTTGATGATGAGGAATCGATCTTTGCTATTTTGCAGGTTCCTGCAATTTTGCCGAGATTTATTGAACTGCCATCGTCTAAAAACAGATGTTTTATAATGCTTGAGGATATCATTATAGACAACCTCGATGTTTTGTTTGAGCTGTATAAAATCAAAAGCTACTGTATGTTCCGTGTTACTCGTGACAGCGACCTCGATATTGACGAGGATGTTGAGGATTTGCTTGTTGAAATTCAGCGCTCAATCAAAAAAAGAAAAAGAGGTAAGCCTGTAAGACTTGAGCTTCATAATAAATGTGATAAAAAGCTCAAGAAGTTTTTGACAGAATCACTTGAGGTGACAGAAAAAGAGATTTACTCTGTAACAGGTCCCCTTGATCTGACCTTTCTATCAAAGTTTGCATCAATTGACGGCTGTCAGAGCCTTTGCTTTGAGCCGATAAAGCCTGTGTCACCGCCCGCTGATTTTTACGGCTATGACGATTACTTTAAAGCAATCCGTGAAAAGGATCGTATGGTTCATCATCCTTATGAAAGCTTTGACTCGGTTATCGGTTTTGTTGAGCAGGCTGCAAAGGATCCGAATGTTCTTGCAATAAAGCAGACGCTTTACCGTGTAAGCGGAAATTCACCCATTATCGCCGCACTTGTAAAAGCCGCTGAAAACGGCAAGCAGGTAACGGTGCTTGTTGAGCTAAAGGCTCGCTTTGATGAAGAAAATAATATCCATTGGGCCAAAAAGCTTGAAAAAGCAGGCTGTCACGTTATCTACGGCTTGACAGGTCTTAAAACGCACTGCAAAATCTGCCTTGTTGTACGCAACGAAGAAAATGTAATCCGCCGTTATCTGCATTTAGGCACAGGCAACTATAATGATATTACCGCAAGGTTTTACACAGATATAGGAATGTTTACCTGTCGTGAGGATTTCGGTGAAGATGCGTCCTCGCTGTTTAATGTATTAACAGGCTATTCGCTTCCGCCTGAGTACAATAAATTTATAGTTGCGCCAAAGGGTATGCGCACATTTTTTGAGCAGTCTATTATTAAAGAAACAGAAAATGCTAAAAAAGGCTTGCCAAGCGGTATTACGGCAAAGGTTAATTCACTTGTTGATCCTGAAATTATAAAGCTTTTGTATCAGGCTTCAAAGGCAGGCGTAAAAATAACTATGATAGTTAGGGGTATCTGCTGTCTTGTGCCGGGAATCAAGGATATAAGCGAAAACATAACTGTATATTCAATAGTCGGTCAGCTTCTTGAACACAGCAGAATTTTCAGATTTGAAAACGCAGGCGAACCTCAGATTTATATGGGAAGTGCAGACTGGATGCCGAGAAACCTCGACAGAAGAGTAGAGCTTGTATTTCCTATTGAGGACGCCGCCTTAAAGCAAAGAGCCTTTGAAATACTTGACCTTATGCTTTCAGACACTGTGAATATGCGCAAGCAGTTAAATGATACGACCTATCATTTGGTAGATAAACGAGGCAAAAAGGCAATTAACAGTCAGCTTGAATTTTCAAAGGCGGCGAAAAAAGCTCAAAAATCAGCCGCCGCTAAAAACAGTGAAACCGAAAGACCCGACGGCACACCGATTTTTCCGACTACCAAGTCTTCTAAATGAATATAACAAAGAAAGGATAACAGCAGTATGAAAAGAATAGGTATTTTAACAAGCGGCGGAGATTGTCAGGGACTAAACTCGACTATACGTGCCGTTGCAAAATCACTTTACACCTATTACAAGGATGATGTAAAGATTTACGGAATAATAGACGGCTACAGAGGTCTTATTTACGGTGAGTACAAAGAAATGAAGCCGTCTGATTTCTCGGGTATTCTTACTCAGGGCGGTACAATTTTAGGCACATCACGTCAGCCGTTTAAGCTTATGAGAGTAATTGACGAAAATTCAGTCGATAAGGTTAAGCAGATGAAGGAGCATTACGCTCAGATGAAGCTTGACTGCATTGTCGTTCTGGGCGGTAACGGTACGCAGAAAACAGCTAACCTGCTTTCACAGGAAGGACTTAACGTTATCGGACTTCCTAAAACTATCGACAACGATTTATGGGGTACTGATATGACCTTCGGCTTTCAGAGTGCTGTAGATATTGCAACAAACGTAATTGACTGTATTCACACTACGGCGACCTCTCACGGCAGAGTATTTATTGTTGAGCTTATGGGACACAAGGCTGGCTGGCTGACGCTATATGCAGGAATTGCAGGCGGAGCTGATGTTATACTTATCCCCGAAATCCCCTATGATATAAATTCTGTTATAAATACTGTAAAAGAAAGAACAAAGCAGGGCAAAAAGTTTTCTATTCTTGCAGTGGCAGAGGGAGCTATAACAAAGGAACACGCCGCAATGAAAAAGAAGGAGCGAAAGGCGGCAATCGCAGAAATGGCGTATCCGTCAATATCATATAAAATCGCACACGAAATAGAAGAGGCGACAGGCCAGGAAACAAGAGTAACTGTTCCCGGACATTTTCAGCGGGGAGGAAGTCCCGACCCATACGACAGAGTTTTGTCAACACGCTTCGGCACATATGCCGCACAGATGATAATCGACAAAAAATACGGCGAGCTTGTTTGCCTGCAGAATAATGAAATTTCATCTGTACCGCTTTCCGAAATAGCAGGAAAGCTTAAAACTGTTCCTGTTGACTCATCAATAATCAAAAGTGCCAAGCAGATAGGCATCAGCTTCGGCGAGTAAATCAGTCAAAAAATAATAACCTTTTCACCTCTGCTTTATTTTTATCATAGTATAAAATAAAAAACAGAGGTGATTTTTTATGGATTACAAACTAATTATGGTTTCGTCCGTAACTTATGCAATTAAAGGGCGTGACCTTTTAAAAAAAATAAATGTTCCGTCACAGGTGCAAAGAACACCTAAGGTAAGCCGAACCTCTTCCTGCGGATATAGTCTTTTGGTGGCTGAAAAGGACATACACAGAGCAAGAGAATATCTGGAGCAAAGCGGAGTAAATGTGTTGGGCATAGCCGACAGGAACGGCGTATGATTTATCTTGACAACTGCGCCACAACCTTTCCAAAGCCCGGTATTGTTCTGTCTGCTGTAGAAAAGGCGAACAGGTATTATGCGGCAAACCCCGGCAGAAGCGGTCACAAATTATCACTTAAAGCGTCAAACGAGGTATATAACTGCCGTGAAAATCTAAGAGATTTTTTTAATGCAAAAAGTGCCGAAAACGTTATTTTTACGTTAAACTGCACAACATCGCTTAACATCGTTATAAAAGGAATTTTAAAAGAGGGCGACCACGTTATTGTTTCTTCTCTTGAGCATAACTCGGTAATGCGACCTGTTAAAGAACTTAAAAAAATCGGTGTTACCTATACAGCGGCAGAGGTGTTTCCGTTTGATAATGACGCAACTGTTGATTCCTTCAGAAAAGCGATTAAATCTAACACAAGGCTTGCGGTGATTACCCACGCCTCAAATGTATTCGGAATAAAGCTGCCGATTGAAAGAATTTGCGCCTTATTACATCAATACGGAATTCTTGTTTGCGTTGACGCGGCACAAACAGCAGGAGTATTTCCCATTGATGTCCAAAATTCCTCTATTGACTTTCTGTGTGTTGCAGGGCATAAGGGCTTGTACGGCACAATGGGAACAGGCGCGCTGATTATAAATTGCGATGAGCCTGTTAAGCCGCTGATTTCAGGCGGTACGGGCAGCAGCTCAATTATACTTGAACAGCCGCAGATTCTTCCCGATAAATTCGAGAGCGGTACTGCAAATGTATCGGGTATAGCGGCTCTTAATGCAGGCGTCAGCTTTGTCCAAAAAAAGGGGATAGAGAATATTTACACTCACGAAATGAGCCTGATTTTAAATTTATACAATGGACTTAAAAGAAATAAAAGAGTAATTCTCTACACAGACAAGCCGCAGGAGGGGTTCTTTGCACCGGTGCTTTCCTTTAATTTAGAGGGCATTAACAGCGAAAATACTGCACAGCTTTTAAACGAAAAATACGATATAGCAGTCAGAGCAGGACTTCACTGCGCGCCGCTGGCACACAGCAGTATGAACACAATAGATACAGGCACAGTGCGTGTTTGTCCTTCTGTTTTTACTGCTCAAAAGCAAATCGACACTCTGATATTCGCAATAAATGAAATTTCTCGTAAATTCTAAGAGAAAATATATTAAAAATCTGTTGCAATAACGAAAATTTGTGATAAAATTATAGTGTGTATTTTTAAGAATATTAAAATGAATGATGGAGGAAAGTATGGAATTATTAACTCAGCTTTTCAATAATTTTCTTGCTATCATCAATACGTTTCAGTTTAAGGATGCAGTTGATATACTGGCTATTGCCTTTATTATTTACAATGTTTTTAAATTTGTTCAGGAAACAAGAGCAGAACAGCTTTTAAAGGGCATTTTGCTTTTACTTCTGATTTATATCGCCTCTTTGATTTTTGACTTAACTATGATGACGTGGTTAATCAAGATGATACTTGAGTTTGGTGTAATACTTTTAGCCATAGTATTTCAGCCTGAAATCAGAAATGCACTTGAGCAAATGGGCAGAAGCAAAATATCAAAAGCAAGATTTGCTCTTATTAACCAAAGAAAACGCTCTGATGAATGGATAAGCAGAGAACGCAAGGCTATAGTTGACGTTGCCGACGCCGCACAGGTTTTCAGCGTTTCAAAAACAGGCGCATTGATAGTTTTTGAAAAGGAAACAAAGCTTTCTGATATTGCACAGACAGGCACAGTTTTAAACAGCGAAACTTCGGTTGCGCTGTTTGGCAATGTTTTCTTTAACAAAGCACCGCTTCACGACGGAGCCTGCATTGTCCGTGACGGACTTTTATATGCGGCAGGCTGTATTTTACCGCTTGCAAGCAACAACAAGGATATAAATATAAATTTAGGCACCCGTCACAGAGCGGCTATCGGTATGAGTGAAAATTCTGACGCTGTAGTTGTTGTAGTCAGCGAAGAAACAGGCTTTATTTCTGTTGCCATTAAGGGGGTGCTGACTGTAAATATCACAAAAAGTCAGCTTATTGAAACTCTTGAAAAGAATCTTATTCCTAAGGAAGAAGAAAAAAGAACAGATTTGTTTTCAATATTCTCCTCCAGAAGAAAGGAGGAAAACTCAGATGAAAAATAAAAATGATAGCTCTAAATCAGTTTTCAGAATTTTCAGGAACAAAAAGTTTTTGATGGTATTATCTGTTTTTTTATCCTTTGCACTCTGGATTGCTCTAAGCTCAACCTCTGAAATTGATACCACATCCATTATTTCAGATATCCCTGTTACGTTAGAGCTGCCGGATGAAGCACAAAAGAATAATTTACAGGTGTTTGACGGCGAAGGACTTACAGCGTCTGTTTCGGTAACCGGAAACAAGGTAACGGTAGGCTCGCTTTCAAAATCAGACATAGTAGTTACTGCACAGCAGACAAACACAATTACAGCCCCCGGTACGTACAAGCTTCCGCTTGTAGCGAGGAAAGCAGGTGTAAAAACAGGCTACGACATTGTATCACAGGTTTCACCATCCTTTATTACGGTAACTGTTGACCGCTTTAAGTCTGTTGATATGGAAATTATCGACAATATGACATATCACGTTGATGAAAACTACTACGGAACAACAATCCTGTCAAACGCTTCCGTTAATATTTCGGGAGCAGAGGCAGAGGTTGACAGAATAGCCCGTGTTGAAATAAACGGCAAAATAGACGGTATTTTGACTTCTTCACAGACTGTTGAAAAACCGTTAGTTCTGCTTGACAGCAACGGAAATGAAATTAAGGACAGCACCGTAAGCCTTAACGTAAACAGCATACAGGCTACTATTTCGGTTCTTCCAAAGAAAGAAATTCCGCTGAACCTGACGTATATCAACAAGCCTGCCGGCTTAAAAATAGAGGACAGCTGGCTCACTGTTACACCGTCAAAAATTCTTGTTGCCGGCAATGAAGAAACAATGAAAAATCTAAAGACAATCGATTTAGAACCTATAGATTTTTCAACACTTCAAAACAAGGTAAACAATATGACGCTTGACATCAGCCTGCCGACCGATTGCAGAAATCTTTCTAACGAAACTGCAGTAAATATTTCGCTTGATTTATCATCACTTGTTAAAAAATCATTCGTGGTTACAAAATTTGAGTCACAAGGCTTGTCAAGCAGTTATTCGCTTGATATTGCAACAAAGAGCCTTACAGTCACGATTATCGGAACGCAGGATCAGATGTCTGAAATTACAGCCGATGATTTAACAGCGGTTGTTGATTTCACAGGCAAAACAGATGTAGTTTTAGGCTCAACAGATATGAATATTACAATTAAAACAGGTAATTACAAAAAATGCTATGCCTACGGCAGTTACAAGGCTAATGTAATTGTGTCGCAAAATGAACTGCTTGTATAACATTTAATAAAAGCAGAGTCTTGACTTTTTTGTCAAGGCTTTGTTTTTATTCTTGATACTAATTCCTGATAGAAAGAAGACTTATATTTTGAGGATAATAATTGCTGGACAAGGCGGAGGACGCCGCAAGGCTGACGCCATGCAAGGACGACAACGCAATATTGCGGAAATTAGACCGCAAAGATTGTCTGCTTTTTATTTGGTATTAGTATAAATGCTTTACAAAAAATCTGATAATTCTGAATTTAATACTTGATTTTCAAAAGTTTATAGTGTATAATAACTACGTTATGTGCCGGTGTGATGGAATTGGCAGACGTAGTGGACTCAAAATCCACCGGTGGCGACACCGTGCCGGTTCGAGTCCGGCCACCGGCACCACAAGCAAGCGACAGTTTTCGTGTAGAGAACTGTCGTTTGTTTTTTTGTTGTTTCGGCAGAGTGATATTTTCACTTTGTGAAAGTTATATTTATGACTTGCATAAGTGGTATTATATTCGCCGCAAAGCTGCCCAAACGGCTATAACTCGGCGAAGTCGAAATATCACTGCAAAGCAATAAAACTTAGCGTAGGCGAATATAACTTAAAGTGATATTCTGCAAAAGGCAGAGTGATATTTTCACTTCGTGAAAGTTATATTTATGCTTTGCATAAGTGATATTATATTCGCCGCAAAGCTGCCCAAAGGGCAATATCACTCGGCGAAGCCGAATATCACTGCAAAACAATAAAACTTAGCGTAGGCGAATATAACTGAAAAAGACGATTGCTTTTGCAATCGTCTTTTTCATGGCGGAGGAGGGGGGATTTGAACCCCCGCGTCGGTGTTACCGACCTACCGGTGTTCGAAGCCGGACCCTTCAGCCGCTTGGGTACTCCTCCGAATATTTACAACAGCATTATTTTACATTCTTTTTATCAATATGTCAACAAAAATTTTTAATCATTTTAAAGGACATATTTTTAATCATTTTAAAGGACATAAATATCTCATAACATTATTTTCTCATAA
The DNA here is from genome assembly GCA_051881615.1 of Acutalibacteraceae bacterium. Lineage (GTDB taxonomy): Bacteria > Bacillota > Clostridia > Oscillospirales > Acutalibacteraceae > CAMFTQ01. The sequence continues at coordinate 17,396 of JBJEQF010000024.1, forward strand.
AAAGTTAAAAGCACTTGACATTTGTAATAAAATGTAGTATCATCTATTAGTCGACAGAAGCAAACAGTATTTTGTCGGTGTTTAGTTAGCTTTTTTCCTATTTTTTCATATACCTTCCAAATTCGGGGCAGAAACGCAAGTTTCTGCCCCACCCCTTTATATGAGGTTAATTATGAGCAACATCGGACTTTATATTCATATACCCTTTTGTAAACAAAAATGCCCGTACTGTGATTTTTTCAGTGTTTCTTCAAATCAAAGCGATTTTGACGACTACACAGAGATTTTGATTTCAAAAATAGAAGCCTTTTCACAACGGTACAGCCGAAAAGTTGTTGACACAATTTACTTTGGCGGAGGTACTCCGTCTTTAATCGGCGATAAAAACTTAGTAAAGATATTGAGTGCTGTAATAAAGAATTTTAAGGTTTCAAATCCCGAAGTCACTGTTGAGGTAAACCCCACTTCGCAGAATCTCATTGATTTCAGCAATCTGTATAAAAACGGTTTTAACAGACTTTCTATAGGTCTGCAATCGGCAAATAAAGAGGAACAGATAATTCTCGGCAGAAGGCACAATACAAGCGATGTAATAAATACATTATCACTTGTAAAAAAATCAGGGTTTACTAATATTTCTCTTGATTTAATGCTCGGTGTTCCTTATCAGACAAAGGAAAGCCTTATAAATTCAATCAACTTTTGCGTAGACAGCGGCGTAAGCCATATTTCCGCTTATATATTAAAGATAGAAGAAAATACTCCTTTTTACAAAAAAAGAAACGAAATTCCGTTTTACGATGATGATTATCAAGCATACCTCTATGAGGTCTGCTGTGACGAGCTTATTAAAAACGGCTACAATCAGTATGAGATTTCAAATTTCAGCAAAAATGGATTTGAGAGCCGTCACAATCTTAAATACTGGAACTGTGATGAATATTTAGGCTTAGGGCCGTCAGCTCATTCCTTTATTAACGGTAAACGCTTTTACTATTCAAGAAGCTTTGACGATTTTAAAAATGACGTAATTCATAATGACGGTGCAGGCGGAACAGAGGAAGAATATATAATGCTTCGCCTTAGACTGTCTGACGGAATAAATTTTGATGATTACAAAAAGCGTTTTAACAAGACGTTTTTAAAAAGCATCTTAAACAAGGCTGAAAAGTACGAAAACGCAGGCTTTCTTACAATTACCGATAAAAATATAGCTTTAACAAGAAAAGGCTTTTTGCTTTCAAATTCTGTTATTTCCGATTTACTTTTCTGATTTTTCTGCAAATTGCTCTCACTTTTTGCAAAAGCATTGACACTTAATAGGATATGTGATAAAATCAACAGTAGTTTATAAGAGAGATTGTATCTCTGTTATGAAAAAAGACCAATCCGTTTTTACGGATATGCCCTACGGACAGGCGGTCGGTTGCCGGGCGGTTTTAATCCGCATTATTGATTGAGTTAGAAGCTCAAATTTTATAAGCTGATTACTTTATAATCATTATCATCTTGTGAAACGGTCAATAAGAGCAGCAACCTTACTTGCTGAAACAACTCTGATATGGGCGATGCGAATATATTTTCATAATTGTATCGTATGATTTTTACTGTGAGCAGATGGTATTATAAACCATCTGCTTTTTTATATTTTGTCAGAACACTGAGGAATTGCTATGAATAAATTAAGTCAGGAAAACGCACCTATACTTGAGGCGCTTGAAAAATTTAAGAGAAGGCGAGTTGTACCGTTTGACGTTCCCGGTCACAAAAGGGGCAGAGGAAACCCTGAGCTTGTGGGACTGTTAGGTGAAAAATGCGTAGGACTTGATGTCAACAGTATGAAGCCGCTTGACAATCTGTGCAACCCTGTGTCGGTTATTCGTCAGGCTGAGGAGCTTGCGGCAGAAGCTTTCGGCGCAGAACACGCTTTCTTAATGGTAGGCGGTACTACAAGCGCAGTTCAGAGTATGGTGCTGTCTGTCTGCAAGGCTGGGGATAAGATAATATTGCCGAGAAATGTGCATAAAAGCGTTATCAACGCACTTATTCTGTGCGGTGCAATCCCTGTTTATATAAGCCCTGTAATTCACTCTGTAATCGGTATTGCACTCGGTATGGAGGTTGAGTCTATCGAAAAGTCGATAGAAGAAAACCCGGACGCTGTTGCGGTGCTTATTAACAATCCGACCTACTACGGTATTTGCTCAAATCTTACAAGAATAACAGAAATTGCCCACGCTCACGGTATGAAAATGCTCGTTGATGAGGCGCACGGTACTCATCTTTACTTCGGAGATAACCTGCCTGTAAACGCTATGAAAGCAGGCGCAGATATGGCGGCTGTTTCTATGCACAAATCGGGAGGAAGTCTGACTCAAAGCTCAATTCTGCTTACAAATAACGGAATATCGCAAGGTCATGTCAGACAGATAATTAACCTTACACAAACAACAAGTGCGTCCTATCTTTTGCTTTCAAGCCTTGACATTTCCCGCAGAAATTTAGCGCTTCGAGGACGTGAATCCTTTGCAAAGGTTGTCGAGATGGCAGAATATGCAAGAGATGAAATTAACTCTATCGGCGGCTATTACGCATACGGCAGAGAGCTTATAGACGGTAAAAGTGTTTACGACTTTGACGTTACAAAGCTGTGCGTATATACAAAGGGAATAGGTCTTACAGGTATTGAGGTTTACGATTTATTAAGAGATGAGTACGATATTCAGATTGAATTCGGCGACATCGGAAATATTCTTGCATACATCTCAATCGGCGACAGACTGCGTGATATTGAACGTCTTGTAGGTGCGCTTGAGGATATAAAACGATTATATGAGGGCAGTGCAGGAGAAATTGCGTTCGGCGACTTTGTTCAGCCGACTATTGTATATTCACCCCGTCAGTCGTTTTATGCAGAAAAGGAATCACTTCCGCTTGAAAACACGGCAGGCAGAATTTGCGGAGAATTTGTAATGTGCTATCCGCCGGGAATACCGATTTTAGCACCGGGCGAGCTTGTTACAAAAGAGATTATAGATCATATTTTATATTCACGTGAAAAAGGCTGTTCCTTACAGGGTGCAAGCGATCCTTTGGTAAATCAGCTTCAGGTGATAAAGGAGTAACAAAAAATGAGCTATGATATGGATATTTGGTTTTCTGAAAATCATACTGATAATGTGAAGATGAATATACGTGTAGATAAACAACTCTGCTCTGTTCAAAGCGAGTATCAGCGTATTGACGTTTTTCAGTCGCCAGAGTTCGGCAGATTTCTGACATCTGACGGTGACGTGATTTTCTCCGAAGCCGACGAATTTATATACAACGAAATGGTAACGCACGTTCCTATGGCTGTGCATCCGAATGTTAAAAAGGTGCTTATAATAGGCGGCGGTGACGGCGGTGTGGCACGTGAGTTCACAGCTTATCCCGAAATTGAAGAAATTGACGTTGTAGAGCCTGACGAAGAATTTGTTGAGGTTTGCAGAAAGTATTTTCCCGAAGCCGCAAAGGGCTTTGAGGATAAGCGTGTTCAGGTGATTTATCAGGACGGACTGCGTTTTCTGCGCGGAAGAAAAAGCGAATACGACATCATAATAAACGATTCCACCGACCCCTTAGGTCATACAGAGGGACTTTTTACAAAGGAATTTTACGGTAGCTGCTTCAAGGCGCTAAAGGATGACGGCATAATGGTGTATCAGCACGGAAGTCCGTTCTTTGACGAGGACGAGGACGCTTTTCGTTCAATGCACAGAAAGGTTTACCGTTCTTTTCCGATAAGCCGAGTATATCAAGCGCATATTCCGACCTGTCCGTCAGGCTACTGGATGTTCGGCTTTGCGTCAAAGAAATATCACCCCACACAGGATTTTGACCCGAAACGCTGGAAAAAGCGAAATATAAAAACGTGGTACTACACACCAAATCTGCATTTCGGAGCATTTATGCTCCCGAGATACGTACAGGATTTATTAGAAGAAGAGGAGAATTCATAATGGCAAAATTACTTATTATAGGCTGCGGCGGAGTTGCCTCTGTTGCTGTTCATAAATGCTGTCAGAACAGCGAGGTTTTCACAGATATTATGATAGCAAGCCGCACTGTTTCTAAATGTGACGCATTAAAGGCAAAGCTTGAAAACACGACAAAGACAAACATCACAACTGCTCGGATTGACGCTGACGATGTTAACGCACTTACAGAGCTTATAAAATCCTACGCACCTGATGCAGTACTTAATGTTGCACTGCCGTATCAGGATTTAACAATTATGGACGCTTGCCTTGCCGCAGGTGTAGACTATATCGACACAGCAAATTACGAGGCAGAAAACACAGACGACCCAAAATGGAGAGAAATCTATGAGGCTCGCTGTAAAGAAAAGGGCTTTACAGCTTATTTTGACTATTCATGGCAGTGGGCGTATAAAGAAAAATTTGAAAAGGCAGGTCTTACCGCACTTTTAGGCACAGGCTTTGACCCCGGTGTAACAAGCGTTTTTTCAGCATATGCCTTAAAGCATTATTTTGACGAAATCCACACTATTGATATTCTTGACTGCAACGGCGGCGACCACGGCTACCCGTTTGCAACAAACTTTAACCCCGAAATCAATCTGCGTGAGGTATCTGCAAACGGCAGCTACTGGGAAAACGGCAAGTGGATTGAAACAAAGCCTATGGAAATCAAGCGTGTTTACAACTTCCCACAGGTAGGCGAAAAGGATATGTATCTGCTCCACCACGAGGAAATCGAGTCGCTTGCAAAGAATATCCCCGGTGTTAAAAGAATCCGTTTCTTTATGACGTTTGGCAACAGCTATTTAACTCATATGAAATGTCTTGAAAATGTAGGTATGCTTTCAACCTCTCCGATTGAATTTGAGGGTAAGCAAATCGTTCCTATTCAGTTCTTAAAGGCTCTGTTGCCCGACCCTGCTTCCTTAGGTCCTCGCACAGTCGGCAAAACAAATATCGGCTGTATCTTCACAGGTGTTAAGGACGGCAAGGAAAAAACAATTTATATCTATAATGTGTGTGACCATCAACAGTGCTACAAAGAGGTTGAAAGTCAGGCTGTAAGCTACACAACAGGTGTTCCTGCTATGATAGGCTCAATGCTTGTAGTAAACGGACAGTGGAAAAAGCCGGGCGTGTTTAACGTAGAAGAATTTGATCCCGATCCATATATGGAAGCATTGAACAAGTGGGGACTTCCTTGGGTAGTTGACGAAAACCCACAGACGGTGGAATGATGAAATTTGACAGTTTAAAAACTCCCTGCTATGTAATTGACGAGGGTAAGCTAAAAGACAATCTGCAAATATTAAGCGAGGTTGAAAAAGCGGCAGGCTGTAAAATACTTCTGGCGCAAAAGGCTTTTTCTGCATTTTGCACTTATCCGTTGATAGGAAAATATATTTCAGGCACTACGGCAAGCGGTTTGTTTGAGGCAAAGCTTGGCAGGGAAGAGATGAACAAGGAAAATCACGTGTTTTCTCCTGCATATAAGGATGAGGAATTTGACGAAATAGCTGATTTGTGCGACCATATTGTGTTCAACTCCTTTTCACAGCTTAGCAAATACAAGGCTCGCTGTAAGGGCAAAAGCATAGGAATAAGAATAAATCCCGAATGCTCAACTCAGGGCGACCACGCAATTTACGACCCCTGCGCACCCGGCAGCAGACTTGGCGTTACTGCCGATAATTTTGATGAAGAGCTTTTTGCATATGCTGACGGAATACATTTTCACACGCTTTGCGAGCAAAATTCAGACGACCTCGAAACAACGCTTAATGCTGTAGAAGAAAAGTTCGGTAAATATCTGCACAAGGCAAAGTGGCTTAATATGGGCGGAGGTCATCATATAACACGAAGCGATTATGATATTGACAGACTAATCCGCTGCATAAAGCGTGTAAAAGAAAAATATAATGTAGAGGTTTATCTTGAACCCGGCGAAGCGGTTGCGTTAAACGCAGGCTATCTTGTGACAACTGTGCTTGATGTTGTAGAAAACAGCGGTATAAAAACACTGATTCTTGACGCATCGGCCGCCTGTCATATGCCTGATGTGCTTGAAATGCCATACAGACCACCACTTAGAAATTCAGGCTTACCTAATGAGAAAAAATACACCTACAGGCTTTCCTCTTTCACCTGTCTTGCAGGCGATATAATCGGCGACTACTCGTTTGATAATGAAATCAGTATAGGCGACAAGCTTGTTTTTGAGGATATGGCGATTTATTCTATGGTGAAAAACAACACCTTTAACGGAATTCCTTTACCCTCTATCGCTTTGATGGATGAAAATAGGGATTGCAGGATAGTTAAAGAATTTAGCTACAACGATTTTAAGGGACGGCTTTCTTAATATGAAAATTGAAAATTCAACTCCGAAAAAAGACGGATTTTTTATGCCGTCGGAATATTCACCGCACAGCGGTACTGTTATGATCTGGCCTGTCAGACCCGGTAGTTGGCCTTACGGCGGAAAAGCAGGACAGATAGCATTCTGCGAGGTAGCAGACGCTATTGCACAGAGCGAGCCTGTGTTTATGCTGACCTCAAAAGAAAACTCGGATATAGCAAAAAAGGCGCTCTCTGACAAGGTAACGGTGCTTGAAATTGATTCAGATGACGCTTGGGCAAGAGATGTCTGCCCGACCTTTGTAATAAACGGCAAGGGCAACGTGCGTGGCATTGACTGGGCGTTTAATGCCTGGGGCGGCGAATATGACGGTCTTTACAAAAGCTGGAGGCTTGACGACCTTGTGGCTTCTAAATTCTGCACCGCTTTGAATTTTGATTTTTACGATGCACACCCGTTTGTTCTTGAGGGCGGAGCAATTCACTCTGACGGCGAGGGTACCGTTATGGTGACAGAAGCCTGCCTTCTGAGCAAGGGCAGAAATCCTGATTTATCAAAGGAGCAGATTGAAGAAAAGCTAAAAGAATACCTTGGTGCAAAAAAGGTAGTATGGCTGCCCTGCGGAATTTACAACGATGAAACAAACGAGCATATCGACAATATATGCGCCTTTACAGCACCGGCTACCGTTGTGCTTGCGTGGACTGATGATGAAAACGACCCGCAGTACGATATGAGCAAAAGATGTTTTGAAGCACTTCAAAATCAGACTGACGCAAAAGGCAGACGCTTTGACATTTACAAGCTGCCGATACCGAGCAAGCCTATCTGCATAACAAAAGAGGATTTAAACGGCTTTATTTTTGAAGAGGGCGAGGACACAAGAGAGGTCGGTGAACGTCTTGCCGCAAGCTATGTTAATTTCTACATTTCTAACGGCGGAGTTATCGTTCCGCAGTTCGGGGACGAAAACGATGCAAAAGCAGTTGAAATTCTGCAAGGACTATTCCCTGGCAGAACTGTTTATCCGATAAAAGCAAGAGATATTCTTGTCGGCGGAGGAAACATTCACTGTATAACACAGCAAATACCAAAGGGTGATTGAAATTATGAGAATGGTAAAGGTAGCTGCAATTCAAATGAAATGCAGTAGAGATGTATCAGAAAGCATAAAAACAGCGGACAGGCTTGTGCGCTTGGCAGCAGATAAGGGAGCTAATATTATACTCTTACCCGAGCTTTTTGAACGTCAGTATTTTTGTCAGGAAAGGTGCTACAGCTACTATTCCTTTGCAAAGCCAACGCTTGAAAATGATGCTGTAAAGCACTTCACCGCTTTATCAAAGGAGCTTAATGTCGTTTTGCCTATAAGCTTTTACGAAAAGGACGGCAACCGACTTTTTAATTCCGTTGCAGTGGCAGACGGCGGTAAAATCCTCGGAATTTACAGAAAAACACATATTCCCGATGACCATTATTATCAGGAGAAATTTTACTTTATTCCCGGTGACACAGGCTTTAAGGTTTTTGATACTCAGTTTGGCAAAATCGGAGTAGGCATCTGCTGGGATCAATGGTTTCCCGAAACGGCACGTTGCCTTACCTTAAACGGTGCGGAGCTTATTTTTTATCCTACAGCAATAGGCAGCGAGCCTATTTTAAACTGCGACAGTATGGAGCATTGGCGCAGATGTATGCAGGGACATTCGGCTGCAAACGTAACGCCTGTAATTGCCGCCAACCGTATAGGAGAAGAAGCTGTTACACCAAATAAAGAAAACGGCGGTCAAAGCTCCTCACTGCTATTTTACGGCTCGTCCTTCATAACAGACAGCACAGGAGAGATAATTGCCTCTGCTTCAAGAGATACAGAAGAGGTGTTAATCTCTGAATTTGACCTTGACCTGTGCGCAGAGGAAAGGCTTAACTGGGGAATCTTCCGTGACAGACGACCTGACTGCTATAAAACGATTACTGAAAAATAAAGCTAAATCTATACTTTAAACGAAGCCGAGAACACAGGCTTCGTTTTTTATTTTTTAAAAATCTCAAGTAAACATATTGACAACTATCTATCTGTTGTGTATAATAACATATAGATAATTATCAATGAAAGAGGTGATACGTTGGACATTAAAAAAGCGTCTGAATTATTCAAAGCTTTAGGTGACGAAAACCGCATTTTGATTTTGCAGCTGCTTTCAGACGGTGAAAAATGTGCCTGTCAATTACTCAAGGAATTGCAGATTACACAGCCGACGTTATCGCATCATATGAAAATCCTTTGCGACAGCTCTTTAGTCATCAGCCGAAAAGAGGGGAAGTGGAGCTATTACTCTATTTCACAGGAGGGCGCTGTTTTTGCAAGGGAAACGCTTAATAACCTGATTGGTAAATTTTAATTTATAGGAGTGTTTTATGGAGGTAATAAAAGTTGTCTGGGATTTTTTTCAAAACGAAATACTCGGTATGCAGTGGCTCAGTCGTTTGATTGAAGCTACTTTAAATTCATTCGGACTTGATACAGGTGAAAGGCTGACAGGCTCGCTTCATTTCTTCATTTATGATATTATAAAAATCACAGTGCTTCTTAGTGTTCTGATTTTTATTATTTCTTACATTCAAAGCTACTTTCCTCCTGAGCGTTCACGTAAAATTCTCGGTCGCTTTAAAGGAATCACAGCTAACATAATAGCCGCCTTGCTCGGTACTGTCACACCGTTTTGCTCTTGCTCGTCTATACCTCTTTTTATCGGCTTTACAAGTGCAGGCTTGCCATTATCTGTTACTTTTTCTTTTTTAATCTCCTCGCCAATGGTGGATCTTGGCAGTCTTGTTCTGCTTATGAGTATTTTTGGCTGGAAGGTTGCCATAGTATATGTAGCTGTCGGTCTTGTTATCGCTGTTGTCGGCGGTACGTTAATCGGCAAGCTAAACCTTGAAAATCAGGTAGAAGAATTTATCAGAAACGCAAAAGCTGTTAATACTTTAGAGCAGGAGTTGTCTAAGCGTGAAAGAATAAAATATTCTTTGCAACAGGTTGCATCAACCGTTAAAAAAGTCGCGCCCTACGTTCTGATTGGTGTTGCAATAGGAGCAATTATTCACAACTGGATTCCTCAGGATTTCATTGTCAAGCTGCTCGGTGACAACAATCCGTTTGGCGTTATACTTGCAACAGCCGCAGGTGTTCCGATGTACGCAGATATTTTCGGCACAATTCCTATTGCCGAAGCACTCCTTTCTAAGGGTGCACAGCTCGGAGTTGTGCTGTCCTTTATGATGGCTGTAACTACGCTGTCGCTTCCGTCAATGATTATGCTCAGAAAGGCTGTAAAACCAAAACTGCTCGGCATTTTTATAGGTATTTGTTCAGTGGGAATCATAATTGTAGGTTATTTTTTCAATGTATTTCAATCAGTATTATTATAATTAACGGAGGAATTATTATATGTTTAGTTTTCGTAAAAAAAATCGAGAAAATAAGCCTTGCTGTTGCTGTGGCAATGGTAACAAGACAGTTGACAGTATAAAAGCGGCAGGGGAAATAAAAAGTATAAAGGTATTGGGAGCAGGGTGTAAATTGTGCCATCAGCAGTATGAAAACGCAAAGCAGGCTGCCTCAAATATCGGTTTATCCATCGAGGTTGAATATATAACAGATATGCAAAGGGTTATGGAGTACGGTGTTATGAGTATGCCTGTCATTGTTGTAAACGAAACGGTAGTATCTCAGGGAAAGGTATTAAAAACAGAAGAAGTAGAAAAACTGCTTTCAGGTTTTTGATGCAATATGAAGAAGAAAATAGCTTTTATATGTGTTCACAATTCCTGCCGCAGTCAGATAGCCGAGGCTTTAGGCAAGCATCTGCGCGGTGATGATTTTGACTTTTACTCCGCAGGCACAGAAACGAAGCCACAGATAAACAAGGACGCCGTAAGACTTATGAAACAGCTTTACGGTATAGATATGGAGAAATCGCAATACAGCAAAACTATTGATAAAATCCCACAGCCCGATATAGCAATATCAATGGGCTGTAACGTAGGCTGTCCGTTTATCGGCAGAGGGTTTGAATGTGATTGGGGATTACAGGATCCCACAGGGCAGAGTGACGAGGCTTTTATTGAAATTATAAATAGAATAGAACGCAATATTTTAGATTTATAACTTAAAATAAATGCTTTATAATTTCAAATTTTTCAGAAAGACCTATACCAAACCTTGACATTTTATTACATAAGTTGTAAAATTTATCTGTTTTAAACTTTAAGCATTAAATGTGCTTTTGCAGTTTATATGCTTGAAAAGAGGTTTTTAGTATGTTAACGTTAGATAAAGTCCGTCACGCTGCATCGGTTTTGCAGGAGGTAATCAGAGAAACTGATTTAATCTACGCTCCGAACATAAACCCTGACAGTGAAGTTTATCTTAAAACAGAAAATTTACAGGTGACAGGGTCGTTTAAGGTCAGAGGTTCTTATTACAAGATTTCACAGCTTTCAGAGCAGGAAAAAAGTCACGGTGTAATCGCTTGCTCCGCAGGCAACCACGCACAGGGTGTGGCTCTTGCCGCAACAAAAAGCGGTATAAAGTCCTTGATTTGTCTGCCTGACGGTGCGCCTATTTCTAAGGTAGAGGCTACAAAAGCGTACGGCGCTGATGTTTGTCTTGTTGACGGAGTATATGACGACGCTTATAATAAGGCATTACAGCTTCGTGACGAAAAAGGCTACACCTTTATTCATCCCTTTGATGACGAGGACGTAATCGCAGGTCAGGGTACAATCGGTCTTGAGCTTATGAAGCAAATTCCCGATGCTGACGCAGTTATAGTTCCTATCGGCGGCGGCGGTCTTATCTCGGGCGTTGCATTTACAATAAAGTCAATCAACCCAAACTGCAAGGTTTACGGTGTTCAGGCGGCAGGTGCGCCGAGTATGCTTCAATCTGTAAGACATAAACAGCGTGAGTGTCTGCCCAGAGTTTCTACAATAGCAGACGGTATCGCCGTAAAAGAGCCGGGTGAAAACACATTTGAATACTGCAAAAAATATGTTGATGATATAGTATCTGTTACAGATGATGAAATCTCATCTGCAATCCTCGCACTTATCGAACAGCAAAAGCTCATATCAGAGGGCGCAGGCGCAGTTTCTGTTGCCGCCGCTATGTTTAACAAGGTTCCCGTACAGGGCAAAAAGGTTGTCTGCCTTGTTACGGGCGGTAATATTGACGTTACTATTTTGTCAAGAGTTATTAAGCGAGGACTGCTTAAATCCGGTCGTTCCTATTCAATGAATATCGAGCTTCTTGACAAGCCGGGTCAGCTTAAGGCAGTTTCTGCAATTATTGCCGATTTAGGCGGTAACGTAGTTTCTGTTCATCACGAAAGAGCAAACGAAGGCTCTGACATTAACGGTTGTTTCTTGCGCATTGTGCTTGAAACAAGAAATTTTGACCATATTGAGCAAATCCGCAAGGCACTTATTGATGCCGGCTATCGTATAACACAGTAAAGGAGAAAAGTTATGTCAAACAAAATTCACACAGATAACGCACCTGCGGCAATCGGTCCTTATTCACAGGCTGTAACAACAGGTAACCTCGTTTTTACATCGGGACAAATTGCAATTAACCCTGCAACAGGAAATATAGAGGGAAAAACAATCGAAGAACAAACACTTCAGGTTATGAAAAACTTAGGCGAGGTTTTAAAAGCCGCCGGCAGTGATTACTCAAAAGCAGTTAAAACAGTATGCTTTTTGGCAGATATTGCTGACTTTGCAAAGTTTAACGAAATCTACGGTCAGTACTTCACAGAAAAGCCTGCACGTTCCTGCGTAGCTGTAAAACAGCTCCCGAAGAACGCACTTGTTGAGGTTGAGGTTATCGCCGAAATCTAAAATAATCACTTATGCCCCTGATAATCAATGTCAGGGGTAATTTTTTATAGAATTTTTGTAAAACAAAAATTTTTCCATACTGTTGCAATATCAGAAGTTTAATGATATAATTGCCTTGTAAAAGGGGTGGTCGCACAAGCGGTCTGAGAGTAAGCTGTTTGCTTTAACCCGTAACCTGATTTGGATAATGCCAACGTAGGGATATATTTACATTTGCTGTGTATATGCCCTGTTGCATATATGCAGTTTTTTATTAATGTTTTGGTGATTTGATGAATTGTAAAAAATCAGATTTTCTGCTTTATGCCGTTACCGACCGAGCATACCTTCAAGGCGAGAGCTTATCAGCCTGTGTAGAAAAGGCAATACAGGGCGGTGCAACCTTTATTCAGTTAAGAGAAAAAAACCTTGACTACAATGCTTTTGTAGAGGAAGCAAAAAAAATTAAAGCAATCTGCAAAAAATACAAAGTCCCCTTCGTTATCAACGACAATGTAAGCGTTGCAAAAGAGGTTGACGCTGACGGTGTGCATTTAGGTCAGGGCGATATGTCGGTGGAAGAAGCAAGAGAAATCTTAGACTCTGATAAAATAATCGGTGTGTCAACTCACAATGTCTGTGAAGCATTAACAGCCGAAAAAAACGGAGCTGATTACTTAGGCGCAGGCGCTGCCTTTGCAACAGGCACAAAAACTGACGCAAGTGCAATCGACCATAATGTGCTTAAAGAAATTTGCGAGAGCGTTAAAATCCCTGTTGTGGCAATAGGCGGCATTAACAAGGATAATGTAATTAAGCTAAAGGGTAAAGGCTTGTCGGGAGTAGCTGTTGTCGGTGCTATATTTGCACAAAAGGATATTGTAAATTCTACAATAGAATTAAAGCAAGCGGTACTCGAAGCAATAAACGAATACTAATTCTGATATTTGGTGAATAGAATGAAAAAGGTACTGTCGATAGCAGGCAGCGACTCAAGCGGCGGCGCAGGAATACAAGCCGACATCAAAACAATTTCATCATTTGGTCATTACGCAATGACAGCTGTAACCTCGCTTACGGCACAAAACACTATGGGAGTTTTTGCAGTACAGGACTCAACTCCCGACTTTTTAAAAAAACAGCTCGACTGCGTTTTTACAGATATTTTTCCCGATGCAGTCAAAATCGGTATGCTGTCATCGTCAAAGCTTATTGAAATAATAGGCGAGAGGCTTCGCTTTTACAAAGCAAGAAATATAGTTCTTGACACGGTTATGATTTCAACAAGCGGAACTCCCTTGCTCAATATTACGGCACAGGAAACGCTGAAGTCCGTATTATTTCCGATTGCAGATCTCATCACACCAAACATACCCGAAGCACAGGAGCTTTCGGGTATAACTATCAGTTATAAAAACGATATGCAAAAAGCAGCCGCTGTTATCGGAGATAAGTACAATACATCCGTGTTGTGCAAGGGCGGACACCTTGGCGATAACGCAAGCGATTTGCTCTATACCGATAACCGATTTATCTGGTTTGAGGGTGAAAAAATCGACAGCAAAAACACTCACGGTACAGGCTGTACTCTGAGCTCTGCAATAGCCTGCGGTCTTGCAGACGGTTTATCACTTGAAGAAAGCGTCTATAACGCAAAGCAATATATTAACGGTGCAATCAAAGCAAGCCTTAATCTCGGCAGTGGAAACGGACCGTTAAATCATTTCTGGAATTTACTATGAAAGGATAGATTAAAATGAGAAATTATTCTACACAAATGGAAGCCGCAAAAAAGGGTATAGTAACACCCGAGCTTAAAATCGTTGCCGAAAAAGAAAATATGACCGTAGAGGAGCTGATGCCTCTTGTAGCACAGGGAAAGGTTGCAATTTGCGCTAACAAAAATCATAAGTGCCTTGACCCCGAGGGCGTAGGCTCGATGCTCAAAACTAAAATCAACGTAAACCTCGGTGTTTCAAGAGATTGCAAGGATTACGACATTGAGATGAAAAAGGTTATGGAAGCCGTAAATTTAGGCGCACACGCCATTATGGATTTATCCTCACACGGCAACACAATTCCTTTCAGAACAAAGCTCACCTCAGAATGTCCTGCTATGATAGGCACAGTTCCTGTTTATGATTCTGTCATTCATTATCAAAGAGATTTAGATACTCTGACAGCACAGGATTTCATTGACGTTGTAAGACTTCACGCAGAAAACGGTGTTGACTTTGTTACACTTCACTGCGGTATTACAAGAAAAACTATTGATCAGATCAAAAATCATAAAAGAAAAATGAACATCGTTTCTCGAGGCGGCTCGCTTGTTTTTGCGTGGATGTGTATGACAGGCAACGAAAATCCGTTCTATGAGTATTATGACGAAATTCTCGACATCTGCCGTGAGTATGACGTTACAATTTCTCTGGGTGATGCTTGTCGTCCCGGATGCCTTGCAGATGCTTCTGATGTTTGTCAGATAGAAGAACTTGTACGCCTTGGAGAGCTTACAAAACGTGCCTGGGCAAAGGACGTTCAGGTAATGGTTGAAGGACCCGGTCATATGCCGATGGATCAGATTGCGGCTAATATGAAGATACAGCAGACTATCTGCTGCGGTGCGCCTTTCTACGTTCTCGGACCGTTAGTAACAGATATAGCGCCCGGCTATGACCACATCACATCTGCTATAGGCGGAGCTATTGCGGCCGCTTCGGGAGCTGCTTTCCTTTGCTATGTTACACCGGCTGAGCATTTAGCACTGCCGAATGTTGATGACGTAAAGCAGGGCATTATAGCTTCAAAAATCGCCGCACACGCCGCCGATATTGCAAAGGGAGTAAAGGGCGCACGTGACATTGACGATAGAATGGCAGACGCACGAAGAAAGCTTGACTGGGATGCACAGTGGGCTTGTGCAATAGACCCCGAAACAGCTAAGAAAATCAGAGATGACAGAAAGCCTGAGCACGAGGACACCTGCTCAATGTGCGGTAAATTCTGTGCAGTAAGAAGTATGAACAAAGCCTTAAACGGTGAGCATATTGATATTCTTTAATTAAAACAAATTTTGAGCCATAGCGATTAAAATTTTCGCTATGGCTCTGTTTTTACATATTCATAAGTGCTGACATCTGACAAGCACCGTCAGCTATATTTTTGATACTATCTATATTGCTCTCATCAATTCCGCCTATTGCGTAAACAGGAATGCTCACGCTGTCGCAAACGCTTTTCAGAAATTCCATTCCCCTCGGGGGTACTCCTTTTTTGCAGTCTGTTGCAAAAATATGACCTGCTGTTATATAAGTCGCACCCAGCTTTTCTGCCTTTACAGCTTCATCGGAAGAGTGAACAGACACTCCGATAACGTCAAAATCGTTTATCTTATCAGGGTTTTCCTCAAGTAAACGCAGCGGAATGTGGATTTTTCTATATGACAGCTTTTTGCAGACATCAATAAAATAATGCAGAATGCAGACAGTACCGTATTTATCGCAAATACTTATGACTTCTTTTGCAAGCGACAAATATTTTTCGGCAGTTAAATCCTTTTCTCTTAGTATAATCATATACTCCTTTTTAGCGGCAATTTTTTCAATCTGCTCTAAAAAATCGCCCTTGCAAAGCAATCTGTTTGTCACGCAAACCTTTTGAAATTTCTTACACATAAATATAATCATTCATCACAGGCTGTAAGCCGTGATCTAAAATTGCGTTATATACCTCGTCAACAGTTCTGCCGTCTGATATTTCAAATTGCTCGTCGCCCTTTTTCTCGCCGTCCTCACCATGACCGCCGATGCCAACGTCAACTCCAGCCGAAATCTTGGTAGCGGCAAGACCTATTACATTGTCACGAAATCTTGCACATTCTCTTGTTGAAATGGTGATGTTTGCAAACGGCATAAAAATACGGTAAGCGCATATTATCTGCAAAAGCTGTGTTTCGTGAACGTCCTTAGGGTTGATTTTATCGTTATTGATAATAGGGCGAAGTCTTGGACAGGAAAACGCTATTTCTGCGTGAGGGTATTTTCTTTGCAGTAAATATGCGTGCATACCCGTAGCGAATGCGTCCTTTCTGAAATCGTCAAGACCTAAAAGCGCTGCAAAGCCTACACCCCTCATACCGCCCTTTATGGCACGTTCCTGTGCTTCAAATCTGTAGGGGAATATTCTTTTATGTCCTGCAAGGTGCAGTGTTTCGTATTTGTCGCTGTTGTACGTTTCCTGAAAAACTGTAATGTAATCAGCTCCGCATTTGTGCAGATACGCATATTCGTCAGAGTTCATCGGATAGACCTCAAGACCGACCATTTTAAAATATTTTCGTGCCAGCTTACACGCTTCTCCTATGTACTTAACGTCTGATTTACTGCGGCTTTCGCCTGTTAAAATCAGAATTTCCTGCAAGCCTGTTTTTGCAATTTCTTTCATTTCTTTTTCAATTTGCTCGTAATCAAGACAGGCTCTGTTTATTTTATTGTGACAGTTAAAGCCGCAATAAATGCAATAGTTTTCGCAATAGTTTGAAATATAAAGCGGAGTAAACATATAAACAGAATTGCCAAAGTGCTTTCTTGTTTCTGATTTTGCTCTTTGTGCCATTTCCTCTAGGAATTTTTCGGCGGCAGGGGAAAGGAGTGCTGCAAAATCCTCGGGTGCAAGAACATCCTTTTTAAGCGCAGTCTTTACATCCTCATCTGTATAGGCTGTGTAGTCATACGCATTCATTTTCTCAATTACGGTTGACATTATACTGCTGTCAGAAAGTTTTTCCATATCGGGCAGATATTCCATATGGTTTATTCTGTTTTCTTTTTTTAACTCTTTAATTTCAGCCATATTCTACCTCAATTTCTTAGTCCTGTAAAAAGCCTGTCAGCGGAGAAGAAGCAGAAGCTCCCTTTTCAAGAACTCTGCCCGGATGTGCTAAGTACGCCTTTCTGCCGGCTTCTATAGCAAGTCTGAACGCCTCTGCCATCTGTGTAATGTTTCCTGCTGTTGCAATAGCTGTGTTTGCCATTACGGCTGACGCACCCATTTCCATAGCTTCACACGCCTGTGACGGTCTGCCTATGCCTGCGTCAACAATAATCGGCAAATCAATTTCATCAATCAAAATTCTGATAAATTCCTTTGTGACAAGTCCCTTGTTAGTACCGATTGGTGCGCCCAACGGCATAACTGCCGCTGCGCCTGCGTTTACTAAATCTCTTGCGGCGTTTAAATCGGGGTACATATACGGCATTACAATAAAGCCTTCCTTTGCAAGTATTTCGGTAGCCTTGATTGTTTCGTAGTTGTCGGGAAGTAAATATTTGCTGTCACGAATTACCTCTATCTTTACAAAATCGCCGCAGCCTATTTCTCGTGACAGTCTTGCAATGCGCACTGCTTCTTCGGCGTTTCTTGCACCTGATGTGTTCGGTAAAAGCGTAACACCCTTTGGTATGTAGTCAAGTATATTTGCTTCACTGCCTGAATTTGCTCTGCGCAGTGCAAGCGTGATAATCTCGGCTCCTGCATATTCTACAGCCGCCTTGATAAGCTCAAGAGAATATTTGCCTGAGCCTAAAATAAATCTTGAGTTAAACTCGTGACCGCCAATAATCAACTTATCGTTATTATCCATAGTGTTTTATCCTTTCTTCATACGTCGTATTCGCCTAAAATTATGCGCAAAATCATATTTGCCTGATGTCCTGCACATATGCTTACACGTGGTGCTAAGAGCTTTCTGTCGGCAGCTAAACCGCTTACACCGTCACCGCACAGGTAGAATTTTTCTGTAATTCTTTTTGTGACTATCGTGTTAGATGTTTCATACCCTGCCATTCCTGACCCTGATACAAGGAATTTTTCGGGAAAAACCTCTAACACCTCATTTACAAGCATAGCCTTCATTTCTGCTTTATCGAATGCTTCGCAGATGATTTCATCATTTTGAAAAAGCGTTTTTATGTTATCGGGCGTGACCTTTACTGTATCTATAGTTACATTTACATCAGGGTTTATAAATTTCAGCTGTTCCTTTAACGCCTCTGTCTTATATATTCCAAGATGATTCACGTTATAATGCTGTCTGTTAAGGTTTGACATATCAACCCTGTCAAAATCAATCAGATGTAAATTGCCTACATTACTTCTTGCAAGTGCTACAGCGATATTTGAGCCTAAACCGCCAAGTCCTGCAACAGCAACGTGCGCTTTCTTTAACCTGTCATTAAATCTGTCAAAAAATACCTCTGCCATATCAGCCGCCTCCGACAAAGTTTACAACCTCTAAGCAGTCGCCGTCATAAAGTATCTTTGAATCATACTCTGATTTTTTAACAATTTCTCCGTTACATTCAACAGCGATATAAGTATTATTATAACCCTCCTGCTCTAACAAAAAGGATAACGTTTTGTTGTCGTATTTATCTGTTGAATTACCGTTTAGCTTTATCACAAATATGCTCCTTTCACATAAAAGTACCTAAAGAATGACAAAAAATAAAGTCCACAAAGAAACCACACCCGAGGTGGTGTGCCCCTTCGTGAACCGCTTATCACTCTGTTTGTATTATAACGTACTTGCTTTAATTTGTCAACAAAAATTGTACCAATTCATTTTGTGTAGGACAAGGTACAATCAGCTATGTTTTTCATAGTATAAACAGAAAAGAAACGGCGGTGAAAATATTGGCATTTGATGAAAGAGAATTGTTAGCCCGTCTTATACAATGCGAAGCAGGCGGAGAGGGCGACGACGGTATGCGAGCCGTAGCGTCAGTAATTATAAACAGAGCAAATGCAACTACAGGCGAATTTGCAAGGGTGAGCAACGGCGGAAACGTCCGTGCAATAATAGAACAGCCCTGTCAGTTTACCTGTATGAAAACATCTGTATCAGGTCAGTACAATGCACAAAACGTGTATAATATGACGCCTGATGATGTTCACTATGAAATAGCGGATTGGGCACTGTCGGGCAATACAGCGGCGTCTGTAGGTAATTCGTTGTTCTTTTTTAATCCTTACAGCAGTCGGTGTCCAAATTATTTTCCTACAAATATCGGGGTAATCTACAACAGAGTGGGAAATCACTGCTTTTACACACCGACTGCCGCATATGACAAAACATAAAAAGGGGTTCTTTGTATGAATAATCAAATTAACTATGGCGAAATTTACGGTTTAGGCAATTGTCCTCAGGAAGGCTGTGTTTCACCTGATGTTTATGCTTTGACGATTGTGCCGAGCCTTGAACAAATAGCGGCATATAATCAGGCAGCGTCAGGTCTTTTACCGACACAGCCACAAACTTCTCCTGCTGTGCCGCCAATGCAGCAACAAACAGAAGCTACGCCTTATTCTATGATAAATCAGGGAACAACAATAAACGAACAGCTTCCGACCGACTCCACAGCTTCAGCTACACCACCGCAGCTTAACAATCAGATTACCGACTTTAGCAATCCTTTTCCCGTTACAACAGAGTCAATTCAGTATATGAACGGCTTTTTACGCAGTCAGATAGGCAGACGTGTCGAGGTGGAATTTTTAATCGGTTCAAGTACCATTGTAACAAAAGAAGGCTTTTTGCTTGGTGTCGGCGGTAACTATATACTTTTAAACGAAGTCGGAACAAATGACCTTACAGCCTGTGATTTTTATAATATAAAATTTGTTAAATTCTTCTACTAAGTAAAAATAAATCATTATCAAAAATATTCAAAGCATACGGTATTCGTCTTTATGACGGATGCCGTTTTTGCTTTTATATCAATAAATTTTCTGATAATTATTGACAAACAAGCGGATAAAATAGTAAAATGAGTAACTGTGATAAAAGATATATTTTAACTTATGGGGGTATTTTTTTGGCAGATATTGCAGAACAAATAAACAAAAGACGAACCTTTGCTATAATTTCTCACCCTGACGCAGGTAAAACAACACTTACCGAAAAACTACTTTTATACGGAGGAGCTATTAACCTTGCAGGCTCTGTTAAGGGTAAAAAGACTGCAAAACACGCTGTTTCTGACTGGATGGAGATCGAAAAGCAAAGAGGTATTTCTGTTACATCGTCAGTAATGCAGTTTAAGTATAACGGCTACTGCATCAATATTCTTGATACTCCCGGACATCAGGACTTTTCTGAGGATACCTACAGAACGCTTATGGCGGCAGACTCCGCAGTAATGGTAATTGACGGCTCAAAGGGCGTTGAAAATCAGACGATTAAGCTTTTTAAGGTTTGTGTTATGAGGCATATTCCAATAATCACCTTTATAAATAAAATGGATCGTGACGCAAAAAATCCCTTTGAGCTACTTGAGGATATTGAAAACGTACTCGGTATTAACACCTGTCCTGTAAACTGGCCTATCGGTTCGGGCAAGGAATTTAAGGGAGTATATGACAGAAAGAGTAAAAACGTACTTGCTTTTACTGCAAACAACGGTCAAAAGGAAGTAGAAAAGGACGTTATTTCCATTGACGATCCTTCACTTGAGGGAATAATAGGAGCAGATAAGAAAAACGAGCTTTTTGATGATATTGAGCTTTTGGACGGTGCCGGCGATGAGTTTGATTTGCAGGCTGTCAGAAAGGGTGAGCTTACTCCTGTATTTTTCGGCTCAGCACTTACAAACTTCGGTGTCGAACCTTTTCTTGAGGAATTTTTGCAGCTGACTACACCACCGCTTCCTCGTGAATGTCTTGACGGCGTAGTTGAGCCTGTTTCGGACTTCTTCTCTGCGTTTGTTTTCAAAATTCAGGCTAATATGAACAAGGCGCACCGTGACCGTATTGCCTTTATGAGAATTTGCTCAGGCAAATTTGACAGGAATATGGAGGTTTACCACGTTCAGGGCAATAAAAAAATGAAGCTGTCACAGCCCCAGCAGATTATGGCTCAGGAAAGAGAGGTAGTCGAGGAAGCATACGCCGGCGACATCATCGGCGTATTTGATCCGGGTATTTTTTCTATCGGCGACACGATCTGCTCTGTTAATCAGAAATTTCAGTTCAAGGGTATCCCGACCTTTGCTCCCGAGCATTTTGCGCTTGTCCGTCAGAAGGACACTATGAAGCGTAAGCAATTTATCAAGGGTACTAATCAGATTGCGCAGGAGGGTGCTATTCAGATTTTCCAAGAGCTTGACGCAGGTATGGAGGAGGTTATAGTCGGCGTTGTAGGCGTTCTTCAGTTTGACGTTTTGAAGTACCGCCTTGAGAACGAGTATAACGTAGATATTATTTTAGAGGGCTTGCCGTATCAGTTTATCCGTTGGATAGGAAATGACGATATAGACCCCAAAAAGCTCGATTTAGCGTCAGATACAAAGAGAATTCAGGATTTAAAAGGCAATTACCTTTTACTTTTTACAAGCTACTGGAGCATTACCTGGGCGTTAGAGCATAACAAGGGTCTGATTTTAGAAGAGTTTGGTAATGTATAATATTTGTAAAACAGCACTTGATTGTGCTGTTTTATTTTTTTTGGACGTGCAAATAAAAAGATGCTTGTAAATATATTTGTAGTATCTTTTAAAAGAGGTGTTACAATGGATTTTCTAAGCTTTTTATGTCAATACATTCACTTTCTTGTTCTGCACGTCTGCGGTAACGGCAGTTTTCCTCGTCCCTTATCAGCAAAGGAAGAAAAGGAATTACTCCAAAAAATAAAGCTCGGTGACAACAACGCAAGAAACAAGCTTGTTGAACATAATCTGAGGTTAGTGGCACATATCATAAAAAAATATTATGCTGCAAATAACGATCAGGACGACTTGGTTTCTATAGGTACAATAGGACTTATTAAGGCTATCAACACGTTTGACCCTGATAAGAATATAAAGCTGTCAAGCTACGCATCGAGATGTATTGAAAATGAAATACTGATGTACTTTCGCAACTGCAAAAAGACTTCTCAGGACGTTTATCTGAATGAAGTGATTGAAACAGACAAGGACGGTAATCCGCTTACGCTGTACGACATTTTAGCCACAGAGGATAACATTATAGACGAGTTGGATTCAAAGATTAACTGCGAAAAAATACCAAAATACATAAACGAGGTCTTAGACGAGCGAGAAAAGCAGATAATTATCCTGCGTTACGGTCTTGGAGCTTATGACCCGTTGACGCAAAGAGAGGTCGCAAAGCTGCTTGATATTTCACGCTCTTATGTATCGAGAATTGAAAAGAAGGCACTTTTGAAATTAAGAAAAAAATTTGAAAACAGCAGCTCGTTATTTTAATTTTATCATAACAAAAGTGACCGATGCTTTGCACATCGGTCATATTATCAAATCATCATAATAAGCCTTGAAACTAAGCTTACCAAAAGGCACATAATTATACCCACAGCTACAGGCAACGCAATAGATACCGCTGTCCATTTAAGACTTTTTGTTTCTTTATAAATTGTCAGACAGGTGGTAGAACAGGGCGAGTGAGAGATGCATAAAAGAAGTGTGCAAATCGCCGTTGTTACCGTCCAGCCGTTTGCAGACAGCAGGCTGTGAAGCTCTGATAAGCTGCCGTAATCAGTCAAAGTGCCTGTATTCAGATAAGCCATAAGTATTATCGGTATTACTATTTCATTTGCCGGTATGCCTAAAATAAAAGCCATAATAATAACACCGTCAACACCCAACAGCAAGCCAAAGGGATTTAGAAAATCGGTACAATACTGTAAAAGTGTAGCGTCGTTTACAGTAAGATTAGCCAAAAGCCAAATCAAAGCACCGGCAGGAACAGCCACAACTACAGCTCTGCCCAAAACAAACAATGTTCTGTCAAAAACAGAACGCACTATCACCTTTAAAAACTGCGGTCGACGATAGGGAGGAAGCTCCAGTACAAAAGACGACGGAACACCTTTTAGTATCGTTTTTGATAACAGCTTTGATAATAGAAGCGTTAATAAAACTGCAAAAACGATTACTGCCAACATAATAAGCGCCGTAACAACCGATTTTGCAAACCCCGAAAAGCTGACTGCAAAGAATATTGAGATTATCGCTATAAGCGTTGGAAATCTGCCGTTACAGGGTATAAAATTGTTTGTAATTACAGCTATTAGCCTTTCCCTCGGTGAGTCAATAATTCTGCACCCTGTTACACCGCAGGCGTTACAGCCAAGTCCCATACACATAGTAAGCGATTGCTTGCCGTGTGCCTTAGCAGAGCTAAAGCATTTATCAAGATTAAATGCAATTCTAGGCAGATAGCCAAAATCCTCAAGAAGTGTAAACAGCGGAAAAAATATCGCCATAGGCGGAAGCATAACAGAAACAACCCACGTGAGCGTGGTGTAAATTCCGTCTATCAGAAAGCTGATTAAGGTACTCGGTGTGTTGATGTAAACAAGTCCGTTATACAGATGCTCTCTGATAAAAGCAAATAAAGAGCTTAGCCACTCGCTCGGGTAATTTGCACCGACTGCGGTTATCCAGAATATACCTGCAAGAAGCAGTATCATTATCGGAATACCTGTTGCCTTTGATGTCAGAAATCTGTCTATTTTTCTGTCCTTTTCGTTATAATTTTTTATGCTGAGCTTTACGCATCTGTTAAATATTTCTTCTGCTTTTTTGATTATTATCTGAGCAGAATCACAGGTGTAGTCGCTATTGCACAGGTTAAAATTTTCGGGAAAAAGACTTTTAACCTTATAGCATTTAAAACTTTTGTCACAAACACCCTGAACTGTTTTTTTAAATGCTTCAATTCCCTTGTTGCTTCGTGCAGATGTTATCACAACAGGGATACCTAACTGAAGTGACAGCTCGTCAATATCAATTATAATGCCCTTCTTTTCAGCCTCGTCAGCCATATTAAGGCAGAGTACGCAAAGATTTGTAATTGATAATATCTGCAATACTAAAATCAGGTTTCTTTCAAGACAGGTAGCGTCAACTATTATTACCGTGCAGTCACTGTCGCTGTTGCAGATGTAATCGCTTGCAAGCCTTTCTTCGCCTGTTTCACTGAAAAGCGAGTACGTACCGGGCAAATCTGTCACCTTGTACCTTTCGTCCTCGTAAATAAATTCGCCCTCGGCATTTTCTACAGTCTTTCCTGCCCAGTTTCCTGTATGCTGATTAAGTCCCGTTAAGGAGTTAAAAATCGTGCTTTTTCCGACATTCGGATTGCCTGCTAAAGTTATTTTATATTTATAATCGCTAACCTTTTTCATTTTCATCACCTGATTGCAAAGTGAAATCTGATATGATTATTTTTTCAGCGTCAACGCTTCGTAAAGCTATAACTGTTCCTTTTATAAAATATGCAGTAGGGTCACCGCTTGGACTTTTATGAAGCGCAGTTACGCTTGTGCCGTTTACTATTCCTAAATCAGCAAGTCTGCTCTTAAATTTGTCGTCAGCGCAAATATCTGTAATAATTGCATTTTCTCCGATTTTAAGTTCACTAAGTCGGCTTGTATTTTTGCTCATACGTACACCTCTTGGATAATGATATGAGTACTTGTAAAGGTAATTGTCATTATCAGCATATGATATTATTTTTCATTTGTTACAGAAAACGGACAAATTTCTATATTAGAATTGCATATACAGCTTCGTGTGGTATAATAAAATAAATGTTAAGAGTATTAAACCTCCTTTATATTCATAGATTATAGGGGAGGGAAGCCTATGAAAAACGAAAAAAACAAACAAAAAATTTTTTTATTTTACTTTACCTGTATTTGTCTTTTTACGCTGTTTTTAGCCTTTTCCTACAGTGCCTTCGGCAAGCTTGCCAAGACGGCTTCACAAAACGAAATTATCGGTAAAAAGCCTGTAATTATCATCGACAGCGGTCACGGCGGTGAGGACGGCGGAGCAACGGGCAGTGACGGAACACTTGAAAAGGATATAAATCTGTCAATTTCAAATAAGCTGAAGGATTTTTTTCTTCAAGGCGGATTTGAGGTAAAAACAGTCAGGGAAGAGGACGTTTCTGTTTGCGATGACGGTCTGCAAACTGTAAAGGAGAGAAAAAAATCGGACATACATAACAGGCTTGATATGATTAACAGTGATGACAGAAATATCGCAATTTCAATTCATCAAAACAAATTTGAGCAGAGCAAGTACAGCGGCACGCAAACCTTTTATTCGCCGAACGGTGATAACAGCAAAGCACTTGCCGATTGTATTCAAAAAACTGTGGTTGCATTTTTACAGCCTGATAATACAAGAGAATGTAAAAAAGCAGACAAAAATATATATCTGCTTTATAATGCCAAGGTGCCGTCTGTTATTGTAGAGTGCGGTTTTTTATCAAACGAACCTGAGCTTAACAAGCTAAAGGATAACGATTATCAGAACAAGATGGCTTATTCAATTTATTTCGGATTTTTACAATATTATAATTTATACTAAAACAGGAAGTGAAAAATATGGCATCAAAGACAAAAAGCGTTTATGTTTGCTCGGAATGTGGCTACGAGTCTGTCAAGTGGTACGGCAAATGTCCCGGATGCGGTGAATGGAATACAATGAATGAGGAAATCAAAACAACAGCAAAAACAGCAGTGACCTCATCATCTGTGGCATCATCGTATTCCCGACCTATACAGATTAACGAAATTTCCACAGCAGATGAGCTAAGATATGACACAGGCTCAAAGGAGCTAAACAGAGTACTCGGCGGCGGTATAGTAAAGGGCAGTATCGTGCTTTTGGGCGGCGATCCGGGTATAGGAAAGTCTACTATTCTGCTTCAGATATGCAGACATATGGGCAAAGCTCACAAAATACTTTATGTATCGGGTGAGGAATCAAAAAGACAGCTGAAATTAAGAGCGTCACGTCTTGACGTAGACAGCGAGAATTTATACGTTATGACAGAAACAGACGTTCAGATAGTAGCTGAACAAATCAGAAGCGAAAAGCCTGAGCTTGTTATGATAGACTCAATACAAACTATGAATATGACCGAGCTAAGCTCATCGCCCGGAAGTGTGGTACAGGTCAGGGAATGTACGAATATATTGATGAGAACGGCAAAAAGTCTTGATATTCCGATTATAATAGTAGGTCACGTGAATAAAGAGGGTTCAATCGCAGGTCCTAAGGTTTTAGAGCATATTGTTGACGCTGTTTTATATTTTGAGGGCGACAAGCAGATGTCCTGCAGGATACTTCGTGCCGTTAAAAACAGGTACGGCTCAACAAATGAAATCGGAGTTTTTCAGATGACAGACAAGGGCTTGCAGGAGGTTGAAAATCCCTCGCAAATGCTTCTGACAGGCAGACCGAAAAACGTATCGGGAACGTGCGTAGCCTGTGCATTAGAGGGAAGCAGACCGATCTTAGCAGAAATACAAGGACTTGCAACTGCGTCAGGCTTCGGAAATCCACGCAGAATGTCAACAGGCTTTGACTATAACAGAATGAATATGATATTAGCCGTACTTGAAAAAAGAGCAGGCTATTTTTTCAGCAATACAGATACATACATAAACGTAGTAGGAGGACTGCGCCTTGATGAGCCTGCAACAGATTTAGCAGTTGCTATGGCACTTGTCAGCAGCTTAAAGGATATGCCGATTTGCGAAAATGCAGTAGCATTTGGCGAAATAGGCTTGGCAGGAGAAATTCGCTCAGTATCACAGGCACAGCTAAGAGTGAATGAAGCAATAAGACTCGGCTTTACAAAAATAATTGTTCCGTATTATAACGCAAAAAATATAAGCGTAAACGGTGCTGAAATTATTGGCGTTCATAATATCAGACAGGCGTTTGAAGCACTAAGCTGAAATATATCTGTTGTTGTAGGTATAGAATAGGGAACAGTAATTAAATATAAACACTTAAAAACAGAGCAGAAACGATTTTGCTCTGTTTTTTTATTTCCAAGATTTTTAAGAATTCACAGTATATGTTCGAACAGACATAACACAATAGTTGCATTTGAACATAAGCTGTGATATAATTATATAAATAAAATTGAAAGCGTGATATTTTATGTATGACTATTGCGTCAGAATGAAAAAGCTACGTGAAAGCTGTGAATACACACAAAGCGATGTTGCACAGCTTTTGAACATCAGACAAGAGCAGTACAGTAAATACGAAACAGGCAAACGTGATTTGCCGATAAAACATCTTATGTCTTTATCAAAAATTTACAGAGTATCAACCGATTATATTTTAGGTGTTTCAAAAAGCAAAAAGATATGCAAGTAAGTATTGACTGTAACGCAAAAAGGAGCTTTATGAAGAACACAACAAAGGTGATAAATATTCGATTATCAGAAAAAAGAGTGCCTTGTATAAATGTTACACCACTTATACAAAATAACGCGTTTTGGCTCTTTGCGTCTGTGCCGCCCGACCCGACAGGCGGCGGTCTGCTATATGAAATGCTTGTTCGTGCGGTGGCTTTGCTTCCTCTAAGCAGCGCCGCTGGCTTGATTTTGCATACGCCCCAGCGGGGCTAACGCAAAATCAACACACTTGCACCAAAGCTGAAAAAAGCACAGTGCAGCAAATTCGCACGAACTGAATGGCGTATTCTTTATCTCCTGCGCTCCCCTTGAGGGGCGGGGGGGTGAAATAGCAGGCACTTATATATCAAGTATAACTTTGTTTCATTCGTCTATTTCTCCTATAAAACAAAAACGCCACAGCTTTCGCTGCGGTGTTTCTGTGAAGAACTATTTTATTTTATGGAATTGATAAATGAACCAGTTTAGCCGCCCCGCCGACCCGTTGCAACTGGCAACAACAGGCGGTATGGACTATGGGGGGCGGCAAGGTAAGGCTTATTCCCCACCCCTGCAAGAAGCATTGTAGCACTTTTGCTGTGCTGTGTCAACACTTTTTGCAAGGGTGGTGTGCAACAGGTCAGATTACCTTGTCTTTGTAATCTGTTAGTTCGTGTGCTACGAGGAAATCGTAATAGTTGTCGTAGCAGTCCCTAATCTCCCAGTAAGCGTCAAAGACCTTTCGCCAATAATAACCCCAACTGCAAAACTGGAAGCCGTTGCGAACACAATACAATTGATAGTCGCAATACTCTTTCTGTGTTCGTGGTATTTCGCTGTATTCTTTCTGTGTTTTTTCGAGGTAGTCGTGCCACATAAGTATTTCGCCAAGTAGTGGCTTTTCTTCGGATTTTTTGTGAATTTTCCAGTATGGTATCATTTTTTTTACTCCTTTTTTTGATTTTTTTGTATTTTTTTGTATTTTTGCGTTGTGTGAGGGGTGGCGAAGCCACCCCCAACAGAACAGCTAAAAGCACCAAGAACAGAGAGGACAGACAGACGGAAGCCAGAAATGGAGAAAGAGAACAACGAACACGCCGCCGACAAAGAGAACAAGAGCCGCAGCGAACAGAAACGAGCCGACCGCCGAGAGAGCCGAGCGCAGCCGCCAAACCCAAGCGGGGCGAGATCCAGCGGACCAAAGCCGAGCCGCCCGCCACAAGGACGGAACAGCGACAAGACCGCAGCGCAGACGAGAGAACAGACGGCAGAGAAACCAAGGAACGCCCCACAGACCGCCAAACGAAAGCGACCACCAGCGGCGAACACGAAGCCACAGGCGGCGCAGCACAGACAGCAGCCACGAAAGCAGAACGCCGAGAGGAACACAGGCAACGAGAACAAAAACCAAATACAACCATTTTGACATTTTGGAAACCCCCTTTTGAAACCTTAACAGCGGGGAATGTCAAGGGCGGCTTTGCCGTTTTTTCGCCTTTGGCGAAAAAATGGTGCGGCGGGAACTGACGTTACCGAAAGCAGAATGTTATATACCGCCGTACCACCCTTGAGTGGCGCTCGCTTTTTTCGCTTGCGAAAAAAGTTTGCCGCCGTTGGGGCGGCAAACGCCACGTACACCCCGCTATCCTGAGAAGTTCTAAAGGGGGTTTTCAAAAGTCAAAGCTTACTTTGTACGAGAACGGCGAAGCCTACGCACCGCTATTCAAAGTTTGTGTATATCTTGTGTGTGTGCGGTGCGTACTGCTACGCTTGCGTAGCTTCTGCGGAACGCAGAATACAGCGTACTATCCGCTATGTGTGCAGTAGCCGTACGCCGCCAGCGTTGTGGCGGCGGTGCGGCGGTGGCTCACAGCTGGGAAATGCTCCTGCATCTTAGATTTTATCATACCTTTAGTAAATAATATATACTTGATATATAGGACATTATGTTCTCAAACTTGCTTTGAAAACACCTTTTATAATCACTGGTAAAACTATATCAGAGATTTCTCCTGATGAAGTTAATTTCAATACAAGGGTTAAGATGTACCCTGATTTCAACGGCGGTTTTTATGTTACACAGGTGATGTGTTGTAACAAGCGTGTGTTCAATCCTAATGGCTACAAACTTTCTGACAAGACTATTGCAGAACGTAAGCTGACACAGATACAGGAGCGTTTCTTTGCTGAGAAAACTGCTGTTGATGTTGATGAAATACCTGTTGGTGTTCTGTCTGCTATAATTGACAAACAGTATGCAGAGAGTGAGAAGCGAAAAAAAGAAAATGCGGATAGAGCCGTAAGACGTGCTAAAACTGTTGTGTATGATTTAGCTTGCTGTAATGACTTCAAGTATTTTGTTACCCTCACTCTGAATGGTGAGCATTTTGCTCGTGATGACTTCGATACTGTTAAGCAAAAGTTCTTGACTTGGTGTAAAAACAGAGTTTATCGGCAAGGAATGAAATATATTGCTGTGGCTGAATATCACAAGAAAAATAACGCTGTGCATTTTCACCTACTTACAAATGAAGCGCTTGCTGTGGTAGATAGTGGTACTGTCTTAGTGCCTAACTACAAGAAGCCTATTAAGATTGCTACAGCTGATAGGCGAGGTGTTCCCCTCTATGATAGGCGCACTGTTTACAATGTCAGTGATTGGAAATATGGTTTCAGCACTGCTATAGAATTGGTTGGGGATAGACGTGCTGTAGCTGGGTATGTGTGTAAGTATATAACTAAGGATTGCAAGAAAATAGGTGGACGTTATTACTATAGCGGCGGTGAACTTATGCGACCTAAGTATGAATACTTTAACTGTGACTTTGTTTCTTTTGAAGCTGACAGAGAATTTTCTGTTGATGGCTTCGTTGAATATAAAATTTTGAATATGTGAGGTGTTCGTGTGGATATTCCATTTTTAGAGGGTGACATTTACAAAAGTGTTGATGAAATCTTTTTGCATTGCAAAGATACTTCTCAGATTATTTCTTGTGTTCGTAGGTTAAATAAAAAACTAAGACGATACGGAAGAAATTTGTATGTAGATGAGATTACTACACAAGAGGACGGAACTATTGTGGCTTCGTTAATTGTTGGTAGACCATAGTAATGTGTGTGTGTGTAGAAATGCGCACACACTTTTTTTGTGTTTACTCAGGGTTGATTTTTTCTAATCTGTAGCCTACACTGATATGTGGGGGGTGAGAAAGTGAGAACAGATTATGTCAATTCGAGTATGTATAATCGGTTGTATATGATTATGCAGTACCCAAATGCGCTGGCTTTGCGTGTGTGCCTCGAAACTGGTATGCGTATAGGTGATGTATTGGCTATGACAAAAGACAGCCTACAGGGGCGCACAATACGATTTACAGCACAGAAAACTGGTAAGAAATGCAAAAAGGTTATTTCTCAGGACTTGGCAAACCGCCTTCGAGAAATACAAGGTAAGGAATATATATTTTCGGGACGTTACGGAGATAAGCCACGCACACGCCAAACAGTGTGGAAAGATATAAAAAAAGCAAGCAAGATAATAGGGTGTAAGCAGAATATTGGAGCGCACTCAGCACGAAAAACTTATGCTGTTGAAATGCTCCACAAGGACGGCTTGAAAGCTGTTCAGCGTGAGTTACAGCACGACAGTCCTACAACAACTATGGTGTACGCCTTTAGTGATATGATGAGTGAAGCAGGAAAAGAGAAAAGCAGTGAAGCTGTAGAGCTGAGCGAAAGTACTATAGAGAGAATAGCAGATACAGTGGTGCAGAAAATGAAACAAGCGGAGTAAGGCGCTGCGCCTGCGGTGCTTGCGCCGCAGTGGGTCGGCTTCTGCCGACCGCCTGCTGAAAGCTGGCGCGCAGCAGGAACAAAACTTTTGATTTTTATCTTTTGTATCTCGGGAGAACCCTCGCAGCGCAGTATTGACAGGAGATGAATTTTGATGTATGATGTAGCCACCATAGTCCGATTACGCAGAAAGCGAGGACGAGAACAGCCAGCAGCTGCCTATCGTGGGCGGTGTGGTACAGGTGCAACGAGCCAAAACGATTGATTTTGTTTAGGTCGGCGTAGATTAGGCTTGTAAAGATGTTTTTCAGCGCCACGAAAACAAGGTGTTGATTATTTCTTTTGTATCAACGACTTATACAAAATAAATATTTTATCTAAGTGAGGGAGGGCAAAAAAGCCGTGCCGAGAGATTTTATGAATGAAGCGTCACCGATAATTAAGGATTACCTGAATTATCTGCAAACTGTTAAAGAAAGATCGCCAAAAACTATTGACGAGTATTTTTCAGATTTACGACTGTTTTTCAGGTATATAAAATCATCACGCAGGTTAGTTCCTGATGATTTACCGTTTGACAACATTCCCGTTGACGATGTAGATATTGATTTAATTAAATCAGTTACTCTGACTGATGCTTATGAATTTATGAATTATCTTCTGCGTGAGCGTTCAAACAATGCTAAATCACGTGCAAGAAAAACATCAAGTCTGAAGAACTTTTTTAAATATTTAGAGGTTAAAAAGCATTTGCTTGATAAAAATCCGATGAAGGAATTAGAGGTTCCAAAGCCTCAGAAATCTGTTCCTAAATACTTAACGCTTGAACAAAGCCTTGAGCTTTTAAATGCAGTTGAGGGTGAATTCAAGGAACGTGACTACTGTATTCTGACAATATTCTTAAACTGCGGCTTGCGACTGTCTGAGCTGTGCGGATTGAATTTTAACGATATTCGCTCCGATAATACTATGCGTGTAAAAGGTAAAGGCAACAAGGAACGAATTTTGTACTTAAATCAAGCCTGTGTTGACGCTATAAATGAATATAAAAAAGTCCGTCCCGTAGATGTCAAGGACAGACAAGCGCTGTTTATAAGCCGTCAGAACAACCGTATCAGCCAAAAAACCGTTCAGGCTATGGTGTATAAATACCTTGCGAAAATCGGTCTTGACTCACAGGGATATTCCTGTCATAAGCTAAGGCATACAGCGGCAACGCTGATGTATCAGCACGGAAATGTTGACGTAAGAGTATTGCAGGAGGTTTTAGGACACGAAAACTTAGGTACTACTCAAATCTACACCCACACAAGCTCACAGCAGAAAAAGGACGCAATAGAATCAAACCCGCTTTCTAATATAAAGCCGAAGAAGGACGATAAAAAAGAATAGCTCCCCTACCCTATTTCTGCCATATATTGGCAAAAGGCTGATGCGAAATACTCGCACCAGCCTTAATTTTTTTGGGATTAAATATCATTCCTGATTAAATCCTCATAGCTCTCTCTTTTAACAATCACACGTGCTTTGCCGTTGTTTACCATAACAATAGGCGGTTTTGCAATTCTGTTGTAGTTTGATGCCATCGAGTAGTTGTATGCGCCTGTTGACAAAACAGCGAGCGTGTCCCCTACCTCAACCTTTGCAACCTTTGTGTTTTCCTGAATGAGGTCGCCGCTTTCACAGCATTTGCCTGCAACGGTTACCGTCTGCTCAGGCTCTTTGTCAGCCTTTGATGCGTTTACTACTGTGTATTCCGACTGATAAAGAGCATAACGGATATTGTCGCACATACCGCCGTCAACAGAAACGTATGTTCTGACATTTGGGATTTCCTTAATTCCGCCTACGGTGTAAAGCGTAACGCCTGCTTCGCCTACTACCGAACGTCCCGGCTCAATGTAAATAAACGGAACAGGTACGCCGTGCTCTTCTGCCTTTGCCTTTACAGCTGTTGAAACCTTTTCCATATAGCTTTCGTACGGCTTAGGCTCATCGTTTTCTGTGTAGTGAATACCAAAGCCGCCGCCTAAATTAAGCTCTGAAATAACGCAGTTAAGCTCATTTTTAATCTTAGCTATAAAGTCCATCATAATTTCAGCCGCAGTCACAAACGGGTCAATATCAAAAATCTGTGAGCCGATATGGCAGTGAAGCTCCTTTAAGCAAACATTGTCATATGAAATTGCTTTCTTTACCGCCTCAAAAGCCTCGCCTGTTTCAAGAGCGAAGCCGAATTTTGAGTCAATCTGACCTGTTCTGATGAAATTATGCGTGTGAGCGTCAACACCCGGCTTAATTCTGAAGGATATGCTTGCAACCTTGTTCATTTCACCTGCTATGCTGTTTAACAGCTCAAGCTCGTAGAGGTTATCAACAACTATTTTTCCAACGTTGTTTTCAAGTGCCATTTTAAGCTCTTCCGGAGTTTTGTTATTTCCGTGGAAATGAATTTTCTCAGTCGGAAAGCCTGCCTTAATCGCTGTGTAAAGCTCGCCGCCCGATACTACGTCAAGTCCCATATTTTCCTGATTTACAATTCTGCAAAGCTCAAGACAGCTTAAAGCCTTGCTTGCATAAAGCGGTAGTCCGTTGCCGTTATAATACTTTTCAAACGACTTGACATATGATTTGCAGGTATTTCTGATTACATTTTCATCAAGAATGTAAAGAG
Source organism: Acutalibacteraceae bacterium (assembly GCA_051881615.1). Classification (GTDB taxonomy): domain Bacteria; phylum Bacillota; class Clostridia; order Oscillospirales; family Acutalibacteraceae; genus CAMFTQ01. The sequence goes on from JBJEQF010000024.1 coordinate 51,355, forward strand.
GTGTGCCGTATTCCTTTGCAAGCTCTACAGTATCACAGCCTCCTACAGTCAGATGTCCTTTTTCATTTACACTGATACAATCGTTTACATACATTGTTACTCCACCATACTTTCCTCAAAATTTTGAACATACTCGTCAATAACGCTTCGTATATCCTCTGCGCCCTCTCCTGTCTGTGCCGAAAAGGGAAATACCGAAATATCGGGATAATCCCTTAGCTCTTCTTGAAGATTCTCAAGCCTTTGCGAAATCTGTGATTTTTTCAGCTTGTCCTTTTTTGTCAGCACGATAATAAAAGGAAAACCGTTCTGATAAAGAAAATCTATCATCTGCATATCGTCCTTAGTAGGAGGATGGCGCATATCTACAATCTGTACCACAAGGCAGAAATTTCTGTCCTGTGCAAAATATCCCTCCATAAGCTCTGCCCATCTCAGCTTTTCGCTCTGAGATACCTTTGCATAGCCGTAGCCGGGCAAATCGACAAGGTGAAAGGAATCTACGCTGAAAAAGTTAATTGTGGCAGTTTTGCCCGGAGTGGCGCTCACTCTTGCAAGCGACTTTCTGTTCACAAGCTTGTTAATAAGGGAGGACTTGCCGACGTTAGAACGTCCCGAAAAAATAACCTCGGGTTTTTCTGATTTCGGCAGCTGCTTTGCACTGCCTGCGGCAAACTCAAATTTTACATTGTTAATATTCAAAGCATCACTCTCCCTTTGTTTTATTGTGCAGTTACCTGATTTACCTTGCTTGTTACATCAGGCTGTAATAAAATACTGTTAAATTCTATTTTAGAAATTACAGGTGCTTCTGCAAAAACAACCTTGAATACATCCTTTATGGTTTCTACAGGAATAAACTCAACGTTAGCTTTTACTATGTCGTCAACATCGGCTAAATCGCTGTAATTCCTTTTTGGAATAATTACCGTACTCATACCGTTCTTATAAGCCGCCATACTCTTTTCTTTTAAACCGCCAATCGGCAGTACTCTGCCTCTTAGTGTAATCTCGCCTGTCATGGCAACGTCGTGTCTTACAGGCTTCGCAGAAAGTGCAGAATAAATGGCTGTGGCCATTGTGATACCTGCTGACGGTCCGTCCTTTGGAACTGCTCCCTCGGGTGCGTGAATATGTATGTCGCAGTTTTTATAAAAATCACCTGAAATGCCGAGTGCGTCCGAGTGGCTTCTGATGCACGTTACAGCCGCCCTTGCCGACTCCTGCATAACATCGCCGAGAGAGCCTGTGATTTCTATTTTGCCTGTTCCCTGCATAACCGCAACCTCAATAGGCAAAATCTCGCCGCCGACTGATGTCCAAGCAAGTCCGTTTACAAGACCGATTTCGTCTGTTTTTGAAAGCTCGTCACCAAGGTACTTCTTAGGTCCGAGCATAGATTCAAGCTCTTTATCGGTAATTTTAACAGCATCTGTATCACCGTTTACAATCTGAACGGCAGATTTGCGGATAAGCTCGGCTATTTTTCGCTCTAAGGAACGAACGCCTGCTTCTTTAACGTAGTTATCAATTAAAACGTAAAGTGCCTTGTCGTTAATTTTAAGCTGTTTTGGCGTCAGACCGCAGTTTTTGAGCTGTTTTGGCAGTAAATGCTTTTTAGCAATATTGAACTTTTCTTCACGTGTGTAGCTGTCAAGCTCGATAACGTCCATTCTGTCACGAAGCGGAGCAGGAATAGCTCCGAAATCGTTTGCTGTAGTTATGAACATAACATTTGACAGGTCAAACGGCAGGTCAATGTAATGATCCTGAAATGTGCTGTTTTGCTCAGCGTCTAAAACCTCAAGCAGTGCCGAAGTAGGATCACCCTTATAATCGCTTGCGAGCTTGTCTACCTCGTCAAGTATTAAAAGCGGATTGTTTACACCGGCAGTTTTTATTGCGCTGATAATTCGTCCCGGCATTGCACCGATATACGTTTTTCTGTGTCCTCTGATTTCGGCTTCATCGTGAACGCCGCCTAAGGCGATTCTCTGGGATTTTCTGTTTATCGCCTCTGCAATAGACTGCGCTATAGAGGTCTTACCGACACCCGGAGGGCCTACAAGACAAATAATATGTCCTTTTGCATTCGGTGCAAGCTTTTTAATTGCAAGCTGTTCAATAATTCTTTCTTTGACTTTATTTAAGCCGTAATGGTTTTTATCAAGAGCCGCTTTAACCTTTTTAAGATCAATACGTTCCTTTGAGGATTTCTTCCAGGGAAGTTCAAGACAGCAATCAAGGTAATTTCTGATAACTGTTGCTTCGTGACTGCCAAACGGCATCTTGCACAGCTTGTCACATTCCTTTAGGAGTGTTTCTTCAACGGTATCAGGAAGCTTCAAGGAGAATATTTTGTCACGATACATTTCAGCTTCGCTTGACGGACTGTCGTCCTCTCCTAATTCCTCCTGAATAACATTAAGCTGTTCACGAAGATAATAGTCGCGCTGGTTTTTTGCAATATTATCCTGAGTTTTTCTGTTGATTTCTTCCTCAATTTTTAAGATATTAACTTCGTCCTCTAATATTTCAAGCAGGTATTCGAGCCTGTCCGTTGGATTTGATGTTTCAAGGATACTCTGCTTAACTCTGTAATCAAGCATAATATTACCTGCAATATAGTCGGCAAGCTCACTCGGATTTTCGGTAAGTCCTACCTTGAATAAGATGTCAGGCGGAAGCTTCGGCGTAAGCTCAAGGTACTGCTCAAACGCTCTTTTTACGGTACGCATAAGTGCTTTGTCCTGAGTATTTGGTACTATCTGAACCTGTGGCAGAGGTTCAATATCCGCTAACAGGAATCTTCTGTTCGGAATATGAGAACGCATAGCCGCACGGTATTTCGTGTCAACTACAATTCTTATCATATCCTCCGATTTTTTCAGAACCTGAACAACATTTGCAACTACTCCGGTAGTATAAAGGTCGTTAATAGACGGGTCAGACTTAGAAGCGTCAATCTGCGAAGTCAGAAATATAGTCTGATTTGTTGTCATTGCCTTTGTAATTGCGTTGATTGACTTTTGTCTTGCAACATCAAAATGTATAATCGTTTTCGGAAAAACAACTATTCCGCGCAGCGGCAATACCGGTAATTGAATATAATTTTCCTCTTTATTCATATTTTGCACCTCCTTGTACAAAACAGTACAAATATTCTGTACTTAATTTATTATAAAAATCCAAATAGCTGTATGTTGAAAAACAACATACAGCCTTGTATGAAATATAAATTTTAAATATAATTTTACTTTTTAGAGATACTCTGAACCGCAGGCTTAGAGCGTTTTTTAGCCAAATCCCTGACAATTACAGGCTCTGCTTTGTTTAAAACAGTATCCTTTGTAATTGTGACGCTGACAACAGACGGATCTGAGGGAATTTCAAACATCAGCTTTGTAAGAATATCCTCCATAATTCCTCTTAGTCCTCTTGCGCCTGTCTGCTGTTCAACGGCTTTATGTGCAATAGCCTTTAGACCGTCCTCGTCAAATTTAAGCTCAACACCGTCAAGCTCAAAAAGCTTTGTGTACTGCTTTACGATTGAGTTTTTGGGAACAGTCAGAATCTGAATAAGCGCATTTTCATCAAGACCGTTGAGTGCGGTAATCACAGGCAAACGACCCACAAGCTCGGGTATAATGCCGAATTTCACAAGATCGTGAGAAATTACGTTTTTCATCCAATCTGTGGTGTTAAGCTCTTTTTTCGCCTTGATTTCGGCACCAAAGCCGAGCGAGGACGAGCCTGTTCGCTTTTCTACAACCTTTTCAAGGCCGTCAAAGGCTCCGCCGCAGATAAAAAGAATGTTTTTTGTGTCAATTTGCAAAAATTCCTGCTGCGGATGCTTTCTGCCGCCTTGAGGAGGCACGTTTGCAACAGTTCCCTCAAGAATTTTAAGAAGAGCCTGCTGAACACCCTCGCCGCTTACATCACGTGTTATTGACGGGTTTTCTGACTTTCTTGCGATTTTGTCAATCTCATCAATATAGATGATGCCGTGCTCTGCTTTTTCGATATCAAAATCAGCAGCTTGTATAAGCTTTAAAAGAATGTTTTCAACATCCTCGCCAACGTAGCCTGCTTCAGTCAATGTAGTAGCGTCTGCTATGGCAAACGGCACGTCAAGAGCCTTTGCCAGAGTTTGCGCAAGCAGTGTTTTGCCAACGCCTGTAGGGCCTAACAAAAGAACATTGCTCTTTACGAAATCCACGTCGGAATCGTCATTGTATATTCTTTTGTAGTGATTATATACAGCAACGCTCAACGTAATTTTTGCGTCATCCTGTCCGATTACATATTCGTCAAGAATAGCCTTGATTTCCTGAGGCTTCAATAATGAATCTCTGTCGATGATTTCGTTTTCTGATTTTTTCTGATCAAAATCAGGCTCTGAATCCTCAAGAATACACATACATAAATCTACACACTGGTCACAAATATATGCACCGTTGCCTGCGATCAGCCTGCCGACCATTTCCTGTGGCTTGCCGCAAAAAGAGCAATATATGTTATGATTGTCGTTTTTGTTAGGCATAAACTTTGCTCCTCTTATCTCTTTTCGATAACCCTGTCAATCAGACCGTACTCCATAGCCTGCTGTGCAGACATAAAGTTGTCACGCTCTGTGTCCTTTACGATTACATCGTAGGGCTGACCTGTGTTCTGAGCCAAAATAGTATTAAGCTTCTTTTTAGTATTAAGGATATGACGAGTATGGATTTCCATATCTGTCGCCTGTCCCTGCGCTCCGCCGAGTGGCTGGTGAATCATAATTTCACTGTTCGGAAGAGCAAGTCTTTTTCCCTTAGCTCCGGCTGAAAGCAAAAATGCGCCCATACTTGCAGCCATACCCATACAAATGGTAGAAACGTCACATTTGATGTACTGCATTGTATCGTAAATTGCAAGTCCGTCAGATACAGAACCGCCCGGACTGTTGATGTAAAGCGAAATATCCTTTGTGGGATCTACACTTTCAAGATACAACAGCTGTGCTACAACTAAGTTAGCCGACACGTTGTTTACCTCTTCGGTAAGCATAACAATTCTGTCGTTAAGCAGTCTTGAGTAAATATCATAAGAACGCTCGCCTCTGCTTGTCTGTTCAATGACATAAGGAACTAAACTCATATATACCAACCTTTCAATTATATCAATAAAAGCATAAGCAAAAACAACAGCTGTTATTCATTATTTGATAATTGCGCTTTCTCTTACAAGCTGCATAGCCTTGTCAACCTTAACATCAAGTGCAAGGTCTTCAGCTGCGATAAGCTCCTTTACCTTTTCGACATCTGTTTTGTAAGCCTCTGCCAATTTATTGTACTCTGCTTCTAAAGCTTCATCGTCAACAGCGATTTTTTCTAATTCGGCGATTTTCTCTAAAGCAAGTCTTACCTTAACTCTCTTTTCAGCTTCAGGCTTATACATAACCTTTAAGCCTTCCATATCCATACCCATATACTGCATATAGGTAGCTAAATCCATACCCTGTGAACGCAGGCGCATATCGAACTCTCTTGTCATATCAGAAACCTTGTTGTCGTACATAGCCTCGGGAATATCGCCCTGCACAAGCTCAACAAGCTTGTCAACAAGCTGATTGTCTATGTCAGCAATCTTTTCGTCCTCAAGACGCTTTGCAATAGTTTCTTTTAATTCTGCCTTGTATTCGTCAAGAGTTTCCTTGTCGCTTACATCCTTAACAAACTCATCGTCAACTACAGGAAGCTCCTTAGCTTTGATTTCGTGGAGCTTAATTTTGAATTCCGACTCCTTGCCTGCAAGATCCTCTGCCTGATAGTCCTCAGGGAAGGTTACAGTAATTGTAAACTCCTCGTCTGTGCTGTGACCGACAATCTGCTCCTCAAAGCCGGGGATAAACTGGCCGCTGCCTAATTTAAGGTTGAAGTTTTCACCCTTGCCGCCCTCGAAAGCAACGCCGTCAACAAAGCCCTCAAAGTCGATAACTGCAACGTCATCATTCTGAGCAGGTCTGTCAGATACTGTTACCATTCTGCTGTTTCTGTCACGAACCTTTTCGATTTCATCGTTTACAAGCTCGTCTGTAACCTCTGTAGATTTAGCTGTTACCTCGATGCCCTTGTAGCTGTCAATTGTAACCTCAGGAGTTACGATGATTGTAGCCTTGAATGTAAAGCCGTCCTTGCCGGCTTCTACAGCTTCAAGTGTATCAACCTTAACAAGCTCAAGTCCTGCTTCTTTAACAGCAGCTTCTAAAGCCTCGGGATAGCAGTCCTGCATAGCGTCATCATAGAATACCTCAGCACCGTAGAACTTTTCGATAATGTGCTTGGGAGCCTTACCCTTTCTGAAGCCGGGTATATTTATGTTTTTAACCTGCTTTTTATAAACTCTGTTAACAGCAGCACCAAAGGTTTCGCCGTCAACTGTAATTTCCAATTCGTAAGTATTAGTTTCTTTTAAAGTAGATGCTTTTAAACTCATAAGAATTCCTCCTGATTTTTAACAAATTAACGTTATTATAACATATAAAATCTGATTATGCTATAAAAAACATATAAATTTTTAAAATTTTATTATTTATCGCACCAAAATCGGTGTAAAACGAACACCGTCGCAGGAAATCAAGCGAAAATCTATTCCCTTGTACTCTCCGTTTAGTGCATATTTTATTGTGTTAGCACCGTGCAGATGTCCGTAATAACACTTTTTGATTCCGTTTTCCAAAAGAACATTCAACAGTTCTTCGCACTCTACGCCGCCGTAAACGGGCGGATAATGCAGGAAAGCTACAATTTCTTTATTAAAAAGCTTTGCCCGATTTACCGATGCCGTAAGTCTGCCGACCTCTCTGTTCAATACCTTTACATCCTCCTGCTCGCTTGCATCAAGAAACCAGCCTCTTGTACCGCAAACGGCAAAGTCACCGACTTCATAGGCATTGTTGAACATCACGCTGATAGTGTCAAAACCGTTCTGCTCTAAAAAACTGTCAATCTTCTTCTTTGTTGCCCACCAGTAGTCGTGATTGCCCTTAAGAAGAATTTTTTTGCCCGGTAAGGAGTTGATAAAGCTGAAATCGTCAACACATTCCTCAAGCTTCATCGCCCACGAAATATCACCTGCAATAACGACAGTATCTTCATCTGTTATTAGGCTTTTCCAGTTGCTTTCAAGACGTCTGACGTAATCTGTCCAACCGCTGAAAATATCCATAGGCTTGTCGGTTCCGAGTGAAAGATGCAAATCTGCAATAGCAAATAAAGACATTACTCTATACCAAGAACAGAAAGCACGTATTCGGGCATTTTGTCAACCTCTGTTACGTTATTAAAGCGAGCCTTCCTATCCTTTAAAGAAGAAAGCGGAGTCGGGATTGGTGCACCTGTTACAGCGTTTAGCTTATCAACCATCTCAAACTCATCTGTCGGAAGAGCGTCATCGCTTACTGCTTCAAGCACAGCCTTAGAGAATTTGTAGGGGCTTGCGGTTGAAGCGATAACAGCAGGTGTTGTATCCTTAGTTTCTTCAACATATTTATCGTAAACATTGACAGCAACAGCTGTGTGAGTGTCGCACAGGTAATGCGTCTGCTCGTAGAGAGATTTAATAGTAGCCTTTGTTTCCTCGTCACTGCAGCAGTTGCCGTAGAAATAGCTGTTAATCTGCGCTTTCACATCTTCGTCAACAGTATAAACACCCTCTGATTTTAATGTGTTCATCCACAGCTTTGTTTTTGCATCGTCACAGCCGGCAAACTTATAAAGCAAGCGTTCAAGATTGCTTGATACAAGAATATCCATTGACGGTGAAACAGTAGTATAGAACCTTCTGTTCTTGTCGTATGTGCCTGTTCTGATGAAATCGGTGAGAACATTGTTTGAGTTTGACGCACAAATAAACTTGTTTACAGGCATACCCATACACATAGCGTAGTAGGAAGCAAGGATATTACCGAAGTTGCCTGTCGGTACAACGATATTTATTTTGTCACCGAAATTGATTTTACCGCTGTTAGCCATATCGCAGTATGCTGAAATGTAGTAAACAATCTGCGGTAAAAGTCTGCCCCAGTTGATTGAGTTTGCACTTGAGAAGAGCATATTGTTTTCACTGAGCTTTTCGGTCATTTCTGCTGTGTTAAAGATTTTCTTAACGCCTGTCTGAGCATCGTCAAAGTTGCCCTTGATTGCACAAACATTTACATTGTCGCCAAGCTGGGTGTTCATCTGATGCTTTTGCATAGGACTTACACCGTCAACAGGATAGAATACGATGATTTTTGTATGGTCAACATCCTTAAAGCCTTCAAGAGCAGCCTTACCTGTGTCACCTGAAGTTGCAACAAGAATAACAGCGTCCTTGCCGTCATATGTTTTCTTTAACGATTTTGTAAGTAAATGCGGAAGAACCTGCAAAGCCATATCCTTGAATGCACAGGTCGGTCCGTGCCAAAGCTCCATAATGTTGAGCTGTTTTCCGTTGTAATCCCTTGTTTCAATCGGAGCCGGGTTTGTGCTGCCGAATTTTTCTGCCGTGTACGCACTGTCAACGCACTGCGCAATTTCCTCAGCCGTAAAATCTGACAGATAATCTCCCATTATCTTTTTTGCTCTGCCGTTGTAATCAAGCTTTGCAAGCTCCTTAAAGGTTTCCATATCATACTGTGGAAAGCTCTGCGGTACAAACAGACCGCCGTCCTTAGAAATACCCTGAGCTATCGCCTGTGCGGCAGATACTACTTCGTTTTTGTTTTCTGTACTGTTATATAACATTCTAAACACCCTTTCAGCGTTTTAATACATTCCTAGGTATTTTACAACAATTTTTATGAATTGTCAAAGTTTTCGCAAAAATAATAGCCGTTTTCGTAAAAAATCTTATTCACTACACTCTCTTTATACCCATTTTTAAGAAAAAGCTCGTATAAATCATACATTCTTTCTATTCCGCTTATATCCTCGGGCAAATCTGCACCGTCAAAATCAGAGCCTAAGCAGATTGTATTTTCTCCGCCCAAGGACAAAAAATGATCGGCGTGTTTTATAATATCGTACATAGACGCCTTTGAGCAGTCGCCGTTTAAGAACTCCTTATAAAAGTTTAGTCCTACAATTCCGCCTGAATTTTTAATTATCTGAAATTGCTCGTCTGTTAAGTTTCTCGGATGGTTTGTAATACTGCGAGAATTAGAATGTGTTGCTACAATAGGCTTCGTGATGATTTCAGCCGTATCGTAAAAGAGTCGGTCGCTTGCGTGTGATAAATCTATAAATATATTATTTTTCTCAAGCTCAATAACGGCTTTTCTTCCGAAATCGGTCAGGCCCTTTGGGTTATCGACAAGACAGCCGTCGCCAAGCTCGTTTTTGCCGTTCCATGTAAGCGTTACAAATTTAACTCCGAATTCCTTTAAAAGCGAAACATTTTTAATATCTCCTGCTAGGGCTGCACCGCCCTCAACGGTAAAAATGAATGACGCTTTTTTATCGGATTTAAAATCGTCTTTTGATTTTATTATGTTAATATCATAACTCTTGCTCTCATATTTCAGCTTACTGTATGCGTTTTTTAAAAGCTCTAAAGCCTTGCTTCCTCTTAATTCATCGGGAATCCAGATAGCCATACACTGTATCCATCTGTCATAGGCTTTGCCCCTGTCAACAGATATGTGAAAGCCTGTTTTTTCATTTAACGTTTTATTTTCTGTCAGTGCTTTATATAGGGTATCACAATGAAAATCAAAAAGGCGCATAGTCACCCTCCTGTATAAAGGCGTTTGGAATATGACGTACAAAAACGTGGTTTTTGTTTTGCATGTCATACAGCACCTCCACTACATCAAAGCGAGGCTGCTTAATGATTTTATGCTCACGAAGAAAGAAAAATGCAGTTGTAATCAGCTTCCTTTGCTTTTCACGATTTACGGCAAGTATAGGTCTTTCGGAAGAATTTATACTGCGCGTTTTGACCTCTGTAAAAGCTATATACTTTTCGTCCTCAGCAATTATATCGACTTCACCGTATTTTGTGCGGTAATTTCTATCAGCCACTGTGTATCCTTTATTTTGCAGATATTTTGCCGCACAACGCTCGCCAAACTGTCCTACTTCTTTTTTGCAGGTTTTCAGCATATCACTTCTGCTCCTTTCTTATAATTTTTTTCAAAAAGGTTCTTCTGTGAATGGGACAAGGCCCGAATTCTGAAATCAATTCTCTGTGCAGAGCCGTTCCGTAACCCTTATGCTTTTCAAAGCAATACTGAGGGTACTGCTTTGAAAACTCTATCATCAGCCTATCACGTGTGACCTTTGCAAGAATAGACGCACAGGCTATTGACATAGACTTGGCATCACCTTTGATTATGTACTGTGCAGGTACTGAAAGCGGCGGTATTTTGTTGCCGTCAATCATTGCAAAATCGGCAGGAATATCAAGACCCTCTACTGCTCTTTTCATAGCAAGCATAGTAGCGTTAAGGATATTTATTTCATCTATTTCCTCAACTGTAGCAAAGGCTATAGAGTAAGACAAAGCTGTTGATTTTATAACTTCAAACAGCTCCTCACGCTTTTTTTCAGAGAGCTTTTTCGAGTCGTTTACACCCTCTATAACGGTGTTTTGCGGTAAAATCACTGCAGCGGCGCATACAGGACCTGCAAGCGGACCTCTGCCTGCTTCATCAACACCGCAAACAGAGGTAAATCCCTGTGAAATTACGGCATTTTCATAATCAAGCCAACTCATAAAGCTCATTCCTTTTTATAAATCTTTCGGTAATTCAAGTGTTATTCTGCCAAGCTTAGCACTGCGGAATTCATCAAGAATGGTAATTGCGGCACGTTCTGTATTAACCTCGCCGCCTGAAATAAGCATACCGCGCTTTTTTCCTACAAGCTGTAAAAGCTCGTAGCCTGTTAAACCTTCTGTATCGGAGGGTGTTATCTTAAATCTTTCAAAAAATTCTGTTGGCTTTATGGTGTTGAGCAGCTCAAGAAGTCTTACGGCTAACAGCTCAATATCCATAATCTGATCCTTTACAGCACCTGTAAAGGCAAGTCGCTCGCCGACTGTCTGATCGTCAAATTTCGGCCATAAAACTCCGGGAGTGTCTAAAAGCTCAAAGCCCTTTGAAATTGTATACCACTGATTGCCTCTTGTAACTCCCGGTCTGTCCTCAACCTTTGCTTTGTTCTGCTTTGAAATACGGTTGATGAACGAAGACTTGCCTACATTCGGAATACCTACAATCATAGTTCTGATGCAGGGGTTTACCATTCCCTTGCTTTTCCACTGCTCAATTTTATCCGAGAGAACGCTCTTTACAGCCGGCATAAAGCTGTTGAGTCCTTTGCCGCTTTTGCAGTCAACGGCTATTGCAGGTATGTTTTGTTTTTTATAATATTCAATCCAGCTCTGAGTAGCACTTTGATTTGCCATATCGCACTTGTTCAAAAGAATTACTCTCGGCTTATTCTGAATAAGCTGTGACAGGTCGGGGTTACGACTGCTTATCGGAATACGCGCGTCTATTATTTCTGCTACTGCGTCTACGAGCTTTAACGACTGCGTTATCTGTCTTTTTGTTTTGGTCATATGACCGGGAAACCACTGTATATTTTGCATTTGACTCATATAATCACCTGAAATAGTTTATAATACGGTAAATCTCGGAAAAATTATAAAGTTTGCCTTTCCGATAATGTCATTTGCAGGAATAAGTCCTACGTTGGAGCTTCGGCTGTCTGCGGAAATCGGTCTGTTATCTCCCATTACAAAAACCATACCGTTTGGTATAACCTCGGGAATTTCATAAGCTGTGACAGGCTTTGTTGTTGTTCCCTTTATGTACGGCTCATCAATTATAATACCGTCGACGTAAACATCACCTGTTGAGTAGTCAATTTTTATACTCTGTCCCTCTGTTGCGATTACTCGCTTAATAATTCTTTTTTGAAGATTTCCTCCGTGAGCTACAACGACTATATCGCCCGACTGAGGCGTATAAAACATATTTGTCAGAAGTATTTTATCGCCGTCAAAAAGCGTATCATTCATTGAATTTCCGTCAACCGTGACAGGTCGAAGAACGAAACAAAGAAAAAACGCAATAAAAGCCAGCGGATACATAATTGTTTTGAACAAATCAAATATGAATACAGTTTTTTTTGAGTGGCTGTTATCTAAAATAATTCTTTCTCTTTCGCTTTCATCAATGATATTATTCTCATTTTTATTCAAAACTTCTCTTCCTTTCATTACAGTCATATATACTGCAATTTACAGCAGTGATAATAAATGTAAACAATATATTTAATTTTATTATAAAGCAAATGATGTTCTATTACAAGCAAAAAATGTATCTTTTTTAACGTTTTTATTGATTTTCAGCGTTTTATTAAAATTTTATCAAACAGTATCAATCGGTAATTCAAGTTTTATTTCGTAAATCGTTGCATTTTTTACAGATTTATGTTATATTTTTTTTGTAAAAATTTGATTTGAATAATCGGAGGTTAAAATGAAGGACGTAACAATTTCACCAAACGTTTTATATGTTGGCTGTGACGATAAAACTATCGATTTGTTTGAAAGTCAGTATGTTGTTCCAAACGGTGTTTCCTACAATTCTTATGTGATTATGGACGAAAAAATCACTGTTATGGATACTGTTGACAAAAGGGCAACACAGCAGTGGCTTCAGAATTTAGAGAAAGCTCTTGACGGCAAAGCTCCCTCATATCTTGTAGTTTCTCACTTAGAGCCTGACCATGCAGGAAATGTGCAGGTTCTTGCTGAAAAGTATCCGCAGATGCGGATTGTCGGCAACGCTAAGACATTTGATATGATGAAGCAGTTTTTTGATATTGATTTGTCAGACCGTCAGATTACCGTAAAAGAGGGCGACACTCTTTCTTTAGGCTCGCACACCTTGCAGTTCTTTATGGCTCCTATGGTTCACTGGCCTGAGGTTATGGTGGCGTATGAGCGCAGCGAGAAAATTCTGTTTTCTGCCGACGGCTTTGGCAAGTTCGGTGCGCTTGACACTGACGAGGACTGGGCTTGTGAAGCAAGACGCTACTACTTTAACATTGTAGGCAAGTACGGTATGCAGGTTCAGGCATTACTCAAAAAGGCATCAACGCTTGACATCAGGACTATCTGTCCGTTGCACGGTCCTATCCTTAAAGAGGATTTAGGCTACTACATAAACAAGTACGCTGTATGGAGCAGCTACGAGCCTGAGGACGAGGGTGTGCTTGTAGCGTACGCTTCAATTCACGGCAACACAAAGGAAGCGGCAATAAAGCTTGCTGAAATCTTGGAGCAAAAGGGTGCTAAAAAGGTTGCAGTTACAGACCTTGCAAGAGATGATATGGCTGAGGCTGTTGAGGACGCTTTCAGATACAACAAGGTAATCTGCGCTGCTTCTTCATATGACGGCGGAGTGTTCCCTCCTATGGAAAGATTTTTGCTGACATTACAGCATAAAAATTATCAGAACCGCACAATGGCTATAGTTGAAAACGGCTCTTGGGCGCCGTCGGCAGGAAAATGTATGAAAGAAATTATATCTTCATTTAAGAACGTTACACTTGTTGAGCCTGTAGTTACTATTAAGTCAACAATGAAAGAAACAGACTTAGAAAAGCTCAGCGAGCTTGCAGACGCTGTTTTAAGTGAATAATAAAAGTGCGTAGGGCGACCTACGCACTTTTAGTATGATAAATTTTGATATTTTTATGGAGTGATTTATATGGATTTAAACAGTACGCCGTCTGCTAACAGAGTGCATATAGGATTTTTCGGCAAAAGAAATTCGGGTAAATCAAGCCTTGTTAATGCGATTACCGGGCAGGAGCTTTCTGTTGTATCTGATGTTAAGGGTACCACAACCGACCCTGTTTACAAGGCTATGGAGCTTTTGCCGATGGGGCCTGTTATGATAATCGACACACCCGGCATTGACGACGAGGGGGAGCTTGGACTTCTGCGTGTAAAAAAAGCAAAACAGGTGCTTGCAAAAACTGATGTGGCTGTGCTTGTGGCTGACGTTAACTCTCCCCTGTCTGACGTTGAATTTGATTTAATCAGAACCTTTACCGAAAACAACGTGCCGTTTATTGTGGCTTATACAAAGTCCGACCTCTATACGGGCGGTAAAGAGCTAAAGCAAAACGAGATAATCACCAGTGCAAAAGCAAACGTGGGTATTTTTGAGCTGAAAGAAAAAATTGCTCACCTTGCAACAGACAGCACTAAAGAAAAGCATCTTGTTGCAGATATGCTTTGCGAGGGTGACGTTGTTGTGCTTGTAACCCCTATTGACTCGGCAGCACCTAAGGGCAGGCTTATTCTTCCTCAGCAACAGACCATTCGTGATATTCTTGACGCTGACGCTTTGGCTGTTGTGGTAAAGGAGGACAAGCTCAAAGAGGCACTTAAAAGCCTTTCCAAAAAGCCGAAAATGGTAATCACCGACAGTCAGGTGTTTAAAAGGGTTGCAGCAGACACACCCAAGGATATTTTACTTACCTCGTTTTCAATTTTAATGGCTCGTTACAAAGGAGTTCTTGACACTGCGGTTTCGGGTATTACTGCTATTGAAAAGCTTTCCGACGGCGACAAAATTTTGATTGCAGAGGGATGCACACATCACAGGCAATGCGATGATATAGGTACGGTCAAGCTGCCGAGATGGATTAAAAGCTATACAGAAAAGGACGTTCAGTTTGATTTTTCAAGCGGAACAGGATTTCCCGAGGATTTATCACAGTACAAAATGATTATACACTGCGGCGGCTGTATGCTAAACGACAGAGAGGTTAATAACAGAATGAATAAAGCCTCACTTCAAGGTGTACCCTTTACTAACTACGGCATAGCTATTGCATATATGAACGGAATACTGAAAAGAAGCGTTGAGGTATTTCCTCATTTAAAGGAATTACTTGATAAAATCTAAAATAAAGCAAATGCAAAAAAGCCGGGAGATTTGCGGTAAAACCGCTGTTCTCTCGGCTTTTAAATTTTTGATTTCGTCACTCGAAAATAAAAAGCTGTTATGCTTTACTTATCTCCTTGCTCTTGCTCTTTCTGTCCGAAAAGGCGAGCTTCAGCAAAACAGGTGCAATTATCGTTGTTACAACAACTACTATTACAATAGGGCCGAACAGCGACTGGCTCATAAGTCCCATTGACGCACCCTTGTTGGCTACAATCAAAGCTACTTCACCACGTGAAACCATACCGACGCCGATTTGCAGACTTTCTCTGTTTTTAAACCCGCACAGCCTTGCACCCAGTCCGCAGCCGATAACCTTTGTCAGAATTGCTACAAGCGTTAGCACAATGGCAAACAAGATTATACTGCCGCCCATATCGGGCAGAACTACCTTTAGTCCTATGCTTGCAAAGAAGATTGGTGAAAGAAGTGTGTAGGAAAGCGTTGAAAAACGTGACTCAATATAAACCTTTTTAGTAGTCATACTGATGATAAGGCCTGCAACGTATGCGCCTGTGATATCGGCAACGCCAAAGAAAACCTCAGAGCAGAATGCCATTACAAGGCATATAACAAACGCAAGAATTACAAAGCGTCTTAAATCACCCTTGAACCTTGCCATATAGAATTTAAGTCCTTTATAGCAGACGATAATGCACAAAGCGCAAAATCCGAAGAAGCCTAAAATCTTTACAAGAACTATCCAGATATTTACACTTGTATCTGCAAGGCTTGAGATAGCTGTAAGTGCGATAATGCCTAAAATATCGTCAATGATTGCGGCACCTAAGATTGCGCTGCCTGCCTTTGTTTTAAGCTTGCCCATTTCTCTTAGCGTTTCTACGGTAATGCTTACAGAGGTTGCGGTAAGTATGACACCTATAAATATATTTTTAAGTAAAAATGTCTGGTCGGTATCTCCGCTTTCAGGTGTGAGCATAAAATGAGAAACGGCAAAACCGCCGACAAGAGGAACAAGAACACCGGTTAAAGCGATTATAAAAGACGATTTGCCGCACCGCTTAAGCTCCGTTATGTCAGTTTCAACACCTGCGCTGAACATCAGCACAACTACGCCAAGCTCTGACAGCATTGTGATAAACTCTGTTTCGTGTAAAACTCCGAGTACGGCAGGACCTAAAATCAAGCCTGCAAGCAATGCGCCGACAACCTGCGGCATCTGGAACTTTTTAAAAACAAGTCCCAAAACCTTTGTCGTAAGCAATATAATCGCTATTGCCAGCAGGAAAAAGTACTCTTCAAACACTTCAAAATCCATATTTATTACTTCCTTTTGCAATGCCGTCCCACGGCAAAGTAGTTATATAAAACACAAAGCGTTTGACAGCTTTGTGAATTAAAGCATAAAATCTTATTTGTTTTCAAGAGATTTTAAAATCATATTTGCGCACATATACACGTTGCCGCCGCCCATTGTAAGCACAAGGTCGCCCGGCTGTGCATTTTCGCAGATGTATTTTGTAATGTCCTCGAATGAATCTATACACTCGGAGTTTTTCACCTTAGCGCCTAAATCCGTTGAATAAATGTTGTAGGTGTTTTCTTCTCTGACAGGCAGAATTTCGGAAATAATTGCCTTGTCGGGAATTGACAGTGCCCTTGCAAACTCGTCAAGAAGCATTGAGGTTCTTGAGTATGTGTGAGGCTGAAAGACTGCCCATACCTTGTTAAAGCCCATATTCATAGCGGCAGTCAGTACTGCCGTCAGCTCTGTCGGGTGATGAGCAAAATCATCTGCAACTGTTATTCCGTTTGGTGTGCCCAGAACCTCAAAACGGCGATGAACTCCGCCGAATTTATGCAGATTTTCTGAAATCTCTTTTGCTGTTGCTCCCAAGTAGTGAGCCGCCGCAGCAGCCGCAAGCGCATTATAAACATTATGCTTACCGGGAACAATAAGGCTTATCTCGGTGATTTTTTCGCCCTTATGATAAAAGTCGAATTTTTCGTGAACGCCCTTATCAGCTGAAATATTCAAAGCGTAATAATCGTTTGATATGTCAAAGCCGAAGGTGACAATCGGAATATCAACATCCGTAAGACACTCCATGGCGTTTTTATCATCACCGTTTACAATAATTGCGCCTGTTGTCTGATGTGCAAATTTGTTAAAGGATTTTTTGATATTTTCAAGCGTTTTGAAATAGTCGAGATGATCTGCGTCAACATTAAGAATAATTGAAATAAACGGGTTAAGCTGTAAAAATGAATCAACGTATTCACAAGCTTCGCAGACGATTATCTCACTTTGTCCCACGTAGCTGTTACCGCCGATAAAGGGCAGCTTTCCGCCTATAATAGCAGTCGGGTCAAAGCCGCTGCCGATTAAAATCTGCGACAGCATAGCCGTTGTAGTTGTCTTGCCGTGTGTACCCGATACAGCAATGCTTTTTTTGTAACGGCGTGTAACAACTCCGAGCATAACGCTTCTTTCAAGGCAGGGTATTCCCTTTTCTCTTGCCGCTACAAGCTCGGGATTATCCTGCTTTGCGGCGGCTGTGTAAACAACAAGCTCTGCTCCCTCTATGTTTTCTGCCTTATGCCCCATAAAAACAGGTATGCCGTAGCCTTTAATTCTTTCAAGAGTGTCAGATTCGCTTATATCAGAGCCGGTGATATAGTAACCCTCTGCCTTTAAAATTTCTGCCAACGGACAAATTCCGCTGCCGCCTATTCCTATAAAATGAATTCTTTTTATTTCATCTAAAATATTATCGTACTTCAAGAAAATCACCCTTCATATAATATCAAAAACACAACCTTGGTTCACAATTATATATATTATATTGCTAATTGCAAAAAAAATAAATAACAATTTCAATATTGTTACCATTTTCTAGGTTTTATATGAAATACGTGCATAATTTGCAATATAATTGGTCAGCAAAAGAAAAAACTCTAATATATAATCGGCTCAAAATATTCTTTGCTTTTTGATGATTGTCAGTATAAAAATAAAAAATCTGACAAACAATAGAAAAGCAACGAAATATTGCAAACAAAGGAGTTAGAAATATGAAAGCCACAGGAATTGTTAGAAGAATTGACGACCTTGGGCGTGTTGTTATACCAAAGGAAATCAGACGCACTCTGCGAATACGCGAGGGCGACCCGTTACATACATCATTGACACCGTATGAAAAGTTCTGTTATGCAATGATTCAGTTCGCTGAACGTTGCATCGGAAAATAAATTATACGGAGGTCAAAAAATGACACAGTACGAGAAAATGGGCGGCACTTACCGCCAAGCAGGAGATTACATTCTGCCCAATCTTGAAATTGGTGCAGAGACGGACACACACATCGGCGTGTGGGGAGAACGACACAGACGGTTTCTTAAAACGCAACATCGGGTGAGATATTACAATTTGCTGACGGCAGGAACGCTTAATAGCTACCTTGCAGAGCTCGACCAAAGAGCCGAGAAAATGTTTGCCAACCTTGTGAAATCACTTGCCCAAAAAGAGGGCGTTACGGAAAAACTGAAAGCCGCCGCACCGATGGAGTGGGTACAGAAAATGAACAATATCCGTAACCGAGCCACCGAAATTGTCAACGCAGAGGTGGTTTATGCTTGAAAAAGTATTACATTTACATCACGACCGAAGAAAGAAATTTGATAGTGGAAAGCCTTGTCGCAAAGAAAAATTCGCTCATAGCGGCGGGCAAATATGCAGACGGCGTTGACGAGGTTTTACTAAAAATAATGCGAGTGAAATTGAAAAAAGTGCGTGTAATCTACACATAGGACACGAAAAAGGCACAGCCTTCGGACTAAAAATCCGTTGGTTGTGCCTTTCTTTTTTGCGTTGCCGCTTTGCTCTGTATCATCTTAGCGAGCAGACCATTTGTGGATATGTTTTCCACAAACGGTAAACTCGTTAGGGCAACACCCTAAAACCCGCCTAAATGAAAATACGGCAGAGAACAAGTCACTGCCGTGCATCAACTACAATTTTGCTTTTCTACTTATCGTCAACAGAATAAAGCAATAAACAATATAGATGATTCATTCCTCTCGATTTATTAAACACACAGAATATTTGAAATGCATTCTTTCCAGTTCCTGTGCGGTCAACATAAGATTGACTTTGCTGAAAAATGGTAACTTTGTATTTATATCAGAATCTTTATCATCAATAATAGCATATATGATCTCATATTCATTTGAGCTAGGTTTAACAGATGCATCAAAAGGTTCTACCCCAAACTTTTCAAAAGCGATATCTGCAATTTGCTTTCTAAACGATTCATCGCTTGAGAAACATTCTGCGGACACCTTGCCTTGTGCAAACAAATGACTTAGTTGTGCTGACTGTCCTTTGTTTTTGACGTGAATAAACTGTTTGTTTTTTGTATAAATGTCACACGCTTCTATCTTCTTGGGGCTTCCATCAGCAGAAAGCATTTTACAGTCGAACAAGCAATAGTCATCATTGTTATCAGCAACCATTTGATTGTAATTTCCCTCGCTTTTATCTTTGGGACAATCTGGCAAATCAATAGAAGAAATTGGAATCCTGTTTTGAATGAAACTATTAACTTGATTAAAAAACGAAGTTTCTACTTGATACCAAGTTCCTGAGCAAAATATATAATTCTTACCTTCGTACTCAGTCTGAAAAACAAGAGCTGCATATATACTACAAACAGCAAAAGGTACACCATCAGAATTCATAGCGTAAAGTTTATCTCTTCGTATTTTCGCATAGACATTACATCCATCATGAATACTATTTATGTATTCTGAGACATCTAAATTCAAGTTATAATTTTCTGGTGCATCTGTCTTCTTGCCAATTCCGGAATAGCAAAAACCTATTATTCTATCCCAATCGGTTGTTTCGGGCGGGGCTATATGTAAATGTTCGATATTATGCTTTTCGATAGCATCTGAAAGTTGAAAATCAAGGCTCTCAGAGAGCACGGAGTCTCGTACTTCTGCAACATTATCAACCCACTCAAAACCGATTCTTTTGTAACGGTCATCTGTATAAGCAGAATGATATAATTCCAACTTGTCTTTTAATTCACTCAACTCCATCGATACAGAAACAACGAGAGAATCTTTTCCACTAATATGATTACCGTAGTCCTCGTCAAAAGGCTCGCCAGTTATACCTTTCATAATATCATTGGTTACATTTAAGCCAAATTCATCTTGTGATGTACTGTAACTCGCTTGTCGCTGTGTTGTTACCACCATATCTTCTATAGTGGCAGCATTGACACTACGCATCTTGTTCGGATTTATAGTGTTAAGTGCAACTTTGAACCCGAAGTTTCGTTCTATACATTCTTCCTTTAAGAAAGATCTACCATATCCGAAAACGACAGCCATAATTCGATTTTTTACTTTAACCAACATTATTGCTTTGTTTGAGGCGTTATCAGAGATGTCTATGACATCTGTTGCCCACTGGTCAAGGTATGGCTTCCAACGAGGTGGTTTTTTCTTGCTATCACAGTAATATATAATTCCCTCCATTTCAAAAGTCGCTTTCAGTTTTGAATTAGATAGAGTATCTGGCGATTTCATACAATCTTTAAATTCTGTGATATGGTCTTTTATCAAAAAGATAGTAAGGTTAACAGTATGTTTGTCCATGATTTGTCACCTCTTTGCATTATAATTTCTGACTTCCCGAAATAAGTACATCTGTTATGCGTTCCCAATTAAACTTGTATCCTTCGCTGGGAAAGAAATATGAACGTTTGCTATACGCATATAGAAAGCCAAATTTGTTCCATAGCTTCATTTCGTCACGCATATAACTGTTTTTGGCACCAGTTTTTATTGCTGTGGGCTTTCTCTTTCCAATGCAGCCGTTATCACTTAAGAATGTTTCTAACGCAACGGTGTGTGCTTCACTTGTTGGAGAAACATCGGTCAGTTTTTGGAACTTGTCTACTAAGTTAATCAAGTCAAGATGACGTCCATTAACTAAAACTAAATAAGCCAGTTTGTCAATAAATCTTTTACTATCTGGACCAAATTTTTTACCAATTTCCAAAAGCTCAAAGCCAAGATCTGTTAAGCGACCTTCACTCCTTGACCATAATTCTAATTGTACAAGTGGTATTTTATAATTCTGCTTTTCTGATTTCATAGATGCTTCGGATCCACCTTTGTTACGTGGAGTTCCATCCCATTGTTTGGTTTTCTTATCAACCATCATTTTGTAAAATGTGGGATATATATGCTCAGTGTAAATATCACCCTCATAATCGTTGAATAGAAAACTTAAATTCAAAAGATCATATAACTCATAATGGCTAAGATCACGCCACCAACACCAAAAGGTTTTATCTTCTACAGCTTTTGTCTTTATTGCTGAAGCACTTCTTAATGCTGTAATAGGACGCAGAATATTGATATCAGAAGTGTTGTAATCATATGCATAAAGTGATGTTGCAACATTGTTGAATTCCGGTGCTTTTAATGTATCTGCAATAAAATCGGCGATGTGAAATCCATCATCGGCAACGAAAGGAACTATAAGTCCGGAATACATATGCTTTTGAAGATATGCCAACGACTGACCTAAACCAGTCAAATATTCACGTTTGCTTTGGAATGGTGGTTTAAATTCTAAAGCGTATGTAACTTTTAAATTTTCATCATAACAAACATAATCAGGGCGAGGCCAATCCCAGTCACCAGTTCTGACTATTGATGTTGAAAAGATTTGTTTGAAATCACAATCTGCGTTTCTAATTTTCGTTAGTATGGCATCACCATACATTGTTGCGGAAGCATCGTGTAACTCACCCATTATGAGAACCTCCTTTTAGAATTTTTTCTATATGTTTGGCTAATTGATATGCCAATTTAACAGGAACCGCATTTCCGACTTGTATGCATTGGTTTTGTCGGGTTCCGCAGAAAACGACATCATCGGGGAATGTTTGAATTCTAGCGGCTTCACGAACCGTAAGACTTCTATTTTCTATAGGATGTAAAGGAAATGCGTTGTGCCCCGGTACCATTGTAGTTGCGGGTTTAAAGCGACTTAAACGTCTATATACATGGCTAAAGTTTTTCAATTCATTTTTCGCATAGTCGCTACGAGAGCCATATGCAATATCTGACGGAAGTCCGTCTTTGGGGATACCTTCACCTTCTTTAATGTATTTGATTCTTTCTGTCACTGTAGGATTGTGTTTCATTGGAACATGATTGGGAATCTCATTTTCTTTACCAACAAGATCATTTATTGCTTCTCCTACAGTGACATAGGTTTCTTTTGTGTGTGTTTTTTCTGGGAATGTTGCAACAATATTAAGGTCATTACGGAATCCCAAGAAAAACACTCTGTTACGAACTTGAGGCACACCATAATCTGCTGCACATAAAACACGAGACACTACTGTGTATCCCACTCGTCTAAACTCTTCTTCTATTGCACTTTTTGTTTTGCCACCGTCAGAAGAAAGCAAACCACGCACATTTTCCATTAAAAAGGCTTTCGGTTTTATTGTATCGACAAAACGAATGAATTCAAAAACCAGTTCGTTGCGAGGATCCTTAACCAAACGTTTACCTATAGTCGAAAAGCCTTGACAGGGAGGACCGCCAACAATAACATCTATTTTATCTTTATATTTTGCTAAGTCATCGTTGCTAATTGTTCGTATATCTGCATTTATGAGAGGGACAAAAGGATAATTTTTAATGTGCGTTTCAATTGCTGGTTCCCACATTTCAACAGAAAACGATGGTTCAAAACCAGCATCGATAAATCCTCTGAGCAAACCGCCTGCACCGCTAAATAAATCTATGAATGTTAGTTCATTTTTTGCTTTTTGTTGATTCATAATACGCATCTAACTCCTTTTTGATCTGCTCGGCCCACGCTTTCGCCATCATCGGAGGAACAGCGTTTCCAACCTGCATGCATTGTTTATCCCTAGGTCCCATAAAAATGTAGTCATCAGGGAAAGTTTGAATTCTTGCAGCTTCTCTAACAGTTAAACTTCTGTCCAACCAAGGATGAATAGGAAATGCATTGTGTCCTGGTACCATTGTAAGCGACGGCTTGTTTCGATGAAGCCTTTTGAAAGTATTACCAAAGTTCTTTCTATACAATTCTGGCGGAAGATCATTTTCGGGGAGTCTACCGCCTTCTGGTATTAATTTATATCTTCTTATGTTAATTTCTCCGTGTTTTAGAGGCACATGGTTGTTAGCTTGGCTTTGATCTTTATCTGCCAAATCGCTAATAGCAGAGCCTACAGTAGTCCAAGGAGTTTCTCCGTTTTCAGAATGTGTTGGTATTGGCGGAGTCATTTTAACTCCAACACGATTGCCATAAAAGAAGATTCTGTTTCTTATTTGCGGAACACCATAATCAGCGGCATTAAGCACTACATAATTAAATTCATATCCTGTAGCAGCAAAGGTCTTTTTTATTTCCTCAAAAATTGTGCCTTTATCCCTTGTCAATAAGCCTTCAACATTTTCCATAAGAAAAAATTTCGGTTTGAGATATGTGAGTATTCTAATATATTCTTTAAATAAGGTATTTCTAGGATCTTTTTGATAACGCTTGCTAGGGTCAGAAGATATTCTTTTTCCTATGGTAGAAAAGCCTTGACAGGGAGGACCGCCAACTAAAACGTCAATTTCTTCAGTAACATATTTGTCCAATAATTCTTGATCTAAGTCGTGAATATCTATTCTTAAAAAAGGAATACTGGGGCGATTGGTTAAATGTACTTTTTCACAATTTTCATCAAAATCAGTTGAAAATACGACATCGTAACCAGCTTGTTCAAAACCGAGTTCTAATCCACCTGCTCCACTAAATAAGTCTACAATTTTATATTTATTTGATTTGCTCATAATAAAGCCTCCGTATGTTTTTCTCAAAACCTCTGCAAATTTCGTACTACCATCATCATTATAATTAGGCTTGAGATAAATATATTTGGGATAAAATGAAATTTATATTTTCATTGTTCCGTCTGCAAGATCGGTTGCCACAAACGGAATGAAGTAAAACGGTATGGTGAGCAGTTTTTGCTCAGGATTATAGCCGTAGTTGTTCTTAGAAACTTTAATGGCATATTCAAACTTATTATGGTTTGAGAACTTTTCAAGGGAGTTAAGTGTACCTCTGCCTTTTTTGACATCGAGCGGATATAATTTATTGTTTGACTCGATGATAAATTCAAGTTCAGCAGATGACTTACCACGCCAATAAAACAATTTATGTTCTTTTGCAATCAGTTCGTTAGCAACAAAATTTTCAAAGAATATTCCCGATAAAGTATTCTCTCTTTCACTCGATACAAACGAAGCTGCATTGATGCCGCTTTGATATGAGAACATACCAATATCTCCAAGGAACAAACGGAAACTGCTTTCGCTATCCGGCATAAGCGGCATTGTAATATGCTCTTTCAGTTGGAAGGACTGATTAACAACGTGCGCCATTGTGAGCCACTGAATAGAGGTTGCATAATCTCTTGTTTTGCTCTTTTCCTCAATAAGTCCGGGAGAGAAATTTTTAGACTCTTTATTCAGTTCCCTATAAATATTTTGGAATAGAACACGGGAACGCAATACCGCTTCTTGGCTTGCCTGATAAAGCTCCATATCAGAAAGATAGTTGTCGTACAAAACTTTTAGGATTTCTCTTGCTTCAAGC
Organism: Acutalibacteraceae bacterium; assembly: GCA_051881615.1. Lineage (GTDB taxonomy): Bacteria > Bacillota > Clostridia > Oscillospirales > Acutalibacteraceae > CAMFTQ01. The sequence goes on from JBJEQF010000024.1 coordinate 76,029, forward strand.
AGATTATCCCCGTCAATATAGGCTTCAACCGCTTCAGGCATACCGCCTACAAGAAGATACTTATATATTTGCTCCATTGCCAATTCGTGAATTTGATTATCCAACGGTTGCTTGTTTTCATAAGCCTTCTTAATGGCATCATAAAGCATCTTGTTGCTGTTCATTAAGAACTCATCAAAGGTCATAGGATAAATCGTTATCTGATTAATTTTACCTACGGGGAAAAGAAATTTATCGTTTTTCCTTGATCCTCTTTTATGTGTTTCCCTTTGAAGCTTAATGCGAACCATTGAGCCGGTTGCAATGACAGGAATTTCTCTATAGTCCTGACAAAAATATTTAAGAGAAGAAATAATATTAGGACATTCCTGCACTTCATCAAAGATCAACAAAGTCTTTTCGGTTATTTGCTTTCCTTTACGCAACGAAATATATTCGATAATTTTTTCGGCATTGGCGGTTTTAGAACAGAACTCACGGATCTCGTCTTCTTTTTTGCAATCAACGTAGATGTAGTTGTTTTTATAATAGGTTTTAGCGAAAAGTTCCTCTACAAGATAGGTTTTACCGACCTGTCTTGCTCCCCAAACAATCAGGGGCTTTTTGCGTTTATTGTTATTCCAATCTATTAATTTGTGCAAAGCAATTCGTTCCATAGATAAACCTCCAAGGATATGATATGTGTATTATAGCATAACTTGCACCAATTTTCAAGTGATTTCAAATGTTTCTTGCACCTATACACCGATTTTTATTTGAGTTGTTCGTACTCGCTGATTAAAACTAACGATTTCGGTAATCCTAATCGTTAATTTTGAGGCATTTATTGTACTATTTTGTGCTGAATAAATAAAGTTATTTGCACCTATAACACAAATTTATCATTTATATCTTTAACTTTTGTTCTCAATGATGTATAATAGAATAAAATTACAGAAAGGTGGCGGTGTTATGGTGGAAAAAGAAAGGCGTGTCTTTGCCGGTTATTACAAGCGGTATGACGGCAAACACATCTGCGTTGTTACAACGGCAAAGGATTATGAAAGCCAAGAGGACACCGTCATTTTTTATTATGTTAATTATTCGGGCAAGAACGATTATATAACAATGCCCTTGAAAGATTTTAATGTAAAGGTCAAGCATAACGGAAAGACGGTGCGGCTCTTTACTCGCCAAACGCAAATACATACTCCCGATTGGGTATGGCTCAATTTACAGGATGACGGCTTTGAGGGTATCCGCCGCATACATAAACCAAAGGTGCATTACGATGATTATTTTGGTCGCAGTTATCGTACAAGCCGCACCTATTACGATTATGCGAAAGACCTCTGCAAAAATTATGTAGCGGATAGGGACAAGCACTTGCTTTGCAAAGAACGTAATCGGTACATCGGTATCTTCAAAGAAGATTATGCGGTTATGATTGAAGATCACCGATTTGTCAACGCTTGTTTGAAATCGGTGCTGAAAGAATATGCCGACTATTTCACCGAGCGTTACATAAACGGGGTGTCGGTAAGAAAGTACGCCGAGCTTCACGGACTCAATCGTGGTAGCGTGGAACACATTGAGCGTAAAATGATAGACGCTCTCGCTTCTGAATTAAAGCAGCGTGATGAAGCCGACGGAAAATGTCGGCTATTAGATACAACTGAATAACGGCGGCAACGCAAATAGACACTTATCAATTTGGGTAGGTGTCTTTTTTTATGCTCTGTACGGCAAAGGGTTTTAGGGAATTACCCTAACGAGTACCGTTTTGGAGCCGCAGGAGTAAAAACAGTCTGCTTGCTAAGACAACACAGATGTTTTAGCTGTAGGCAGTTTTACGAACGTGGATAATCAAACGGTCTGCTCGCTATGACAGTAAACTGTAGGCAGGCGAAGGTGTTTTGGGAACAAAACACGATGCTTTTTAGGAAAATTCCGCCGCCATTTTCCATTGACTTCCGAGAAAATTTTTCGGAAGTTTTTAAATTCCCTTTTCCGTTTTCGGAAAAAAGTCAGCAATTAAAAGTAAGGGGAGACGAAAAATATTCCTACCACTCAAAATAATTTCGCCAATTATTTATTAAAAACTGTTTCTTTTTTTCTTCAAAACCGTGCGGTGGGTAAGTAAGAGTCGCAGAAATTTTTTGTGCAGATAGGGTGTCATTCGGAGGCAATTCCGAATATGTGAAAAAATCTTTGATTTATGGTTTCCGTTTGCCCTCTGCCATTCCAAATAAGTGAGAGGAGTTTTTCATTTCGGGTTAACTTTACCCCCCTCTTAAATTCGGAATATATGAAAAGATTTTTTGAATTTGGTTTTATTTTTGCCGTTGTCGGTGGCTACTCCTTAAGAGCATAAACCAATTATGACAGTTCTATGACACCTCAATAATGTCAGTGGGAACAAGTGAAGGGGTAAATAAAAAATTTCAAAATGGGTGTCCAAAACGCACCCCTTTGTCCAAATAAGTGAAAGGAGTTTTACAATGCCGAGATTATCAAAGAAAGCAAAACAAGAGTGGGCGTTCTTCATACACCCGATAACTCACCGTCGCACATACAACGAAATATGCCGCAGTTGTACCCACGATTGCAAACAGAGTTTTCGGGCGAAGCTCATCGAGTGCCGCCGATATGAAAGCAAAAGGGCGGTAAATTATGCCCGTAAAAACGCACCCAATCGCAACAAAAAAACGGAGTGGCGGCAAGGTAGGGGAAAGATACTACCCGCCTTAGAAAAGCCGCTTACAGAGGATAAAAACGGCAAAAGCCGCACCATTTTAATACAAAAAACAGCACGAAGGGAGTGAGAACGGTTGAACGCAAAATTTAAGTGGTGGGAAGCAGAAACGTTTGCTTTTGTAAGAGTTCCGAAAGCGATTTTAACACACCCGTCATACACGGGACTGTCGGCAAACGCCGCCCTGCTCTACGGAATACTGCTTGACCGTATGGGTTTATCAGCTAAAAACAAAGAACGGTTTACTGACCGCTACGGCGATGTGTTCGTGTATTGCACCCTAAAGGATATATGCGAAACACTTTCCTGCGGACACGATAAAGCCACAAAAATGCTAAAGGAATTGGAAACATACGGACTCATCAGCCGCCTACAACAAGGCAAAGGCAGACCTGCCCGTATCTATGTTCACAAGTTCCTGACAGAGCCATAGAGTGCGGTTTTTCCGCATTAATGACTGCGGCTTTTTAGCAAGAAACAATACTTAGGTTAATAACTTACCTACCGAGAAAAAGGAATATTATGTACTACTTTAATTAGAGAGTATATATACCGAAGCGGTGAATTTGAAGCCGTCGCTTGAGGTTAGGCACAGCCTGTTCTTCTTCGGCTGGTAAAAAAACTGTATAGATGCAACGAAATCGAGGAAAAATATGGAATGAACGGAGGTATCGCTTAATGATTTTGGAAGTCTATGAGAATAAGAAATTTGCGTGTTATTGGTTTACACGAGAAGATTTAGAGGACAAAGCGTTGTTGGAGTCCTTAATACCCGAACAAAAAGAATGGAACAAAAAAGGATATAGAGTGTGCGAATTTCATTCCGGCACGGGTGATATTGTGGATCTTACAAAAGAGTTATTGATCCACACGAAAGAGGTTGTTGCAGCCAAGAAAGCAAAGCAAGACCTAGTTGGAGATAGGTAATTATCTCTGCTATGGCAGAGTATTTTTGTTCTGCCATAATTACATTAAATGACTTCCAAAATCAGTTATTTCCTCGAAAACTGTTGCAATTTGTAAAATGATATGTTACAATGTTGTTCGAAAATAATGTTGAATAATAGAACAACATTGGAAGTGAGGCTGCTATGTCAAAGAAGATTGCCGCATATATGCGTATCTCTGTTGACACCGAAAAGGACAGAGATAATACATCTATTGAAAACCAAAGAAGAATTATAAAGGCTTATATTAAACAGACCTTTCCCGATGCCGAAGTAGATTTTTACGAGGATCGTGACAAGAGTGGATATACCTTTGAACAAAGAGAAGATTATCAGCGTATGCGTCCCCTTTTAATGAACGGGCATTATGATATTCTTATGATTAAGGACTTTTCCCGTTTCTCTCGCCGTAACAGTAGAGGTCTTGTTGAACTCGAAGATTTGCGTGATGCAGGGGTGCGTATTATTTCCATAGGTGACGGTATCGACTACCCGACCTATGATGATTGGAATAATATTCAAGTACGCTTTTTGCTCAATGAAATGCCCGTTACCGATGCTTCCAAAAAGGTAAAAAGGGTTGTTGAGAGCCGCCAAAATGACGGTAATTGGATTTGTGCCGTACCTTATGGGTATTACTTTATAAACACCAAAGAGATGATTTTTGAGGTGGATGAAGCGGCGGCGGTTGTAGTCCGTGAAATCTTTGACCTATACATTAAAGGGTGGGGTTATAAGAAAATTGCTAACTACCTTACCGAGAAAAATATTCCTACACCTCGAATGGTGGAAAAGGAACGCAAAGAAGCAGAAGCTGCACAAAAGCAGAGCAAGGATGAGATAAAAATTAAGGCAAGTCCCGTATGGGCAATTCCGTCTATCAGCGGTATTTTGCAGAACGATTTTTATATCGGTACTCTCCGTCAGCGTAAATATGCCCGTAAAAACATCAACGGTGCAGACAAAAAATTGGACGAAGAAGAACACAAGGTGTTTGAAAATCACCACCCTGCGATTGTTGATGTGAAAACCTTTATGAAAGCACAACAGCAATTAAAATCAAGGACTAAATCGAATTATCGGGGTGTCAAAAAATACGATACCACCTATTCGGGTTTCCTTTTCTGCGGTGATTGTGATAGTCCTATGTTCTCTATGAGCCGTCCCGACTTATCACCCGCATACACCTGTGGTACATACCACAAACGAGGATTAAAGGGGTGTACGTCACACCATATCCGCATTGATACGCTTGACGATTTGCTGAAAATCTATGTAAATCGTGTAATGAAACACTCGGAAAAAATGATTGCAGAACTCGAAAAAGCAATCAAAGACGAGCCGCAGATGATGAAAACCTCTGCTTCAACCATTGCAAAATTAGAGGTAGATTTAGCAAAGGCAAGGGAAAGCTACAAGGCTACTCAAAAGCAAAAAATCCGTGAATTGATGAAAGCAGACGGTGGTAATCGTGAAATCATAGAAGAAACCTATGAGGAAATGGAAACCGAACTTTTGCAGAAAATTGACGGTCTTGAAAAGCAACTTGAAATGACGGTTGAACACCGTAATACACGGATAGAGGTAAACCGCATTGCAAAAACGGCGTTAGATATTTTCCGTGATTTTCTTGAAAAAGATAAACTTGATAAAGGCGATTTGAGTTTGATTATTGATAAAATTATCGTGCTTGAGGACAAAGACGAAGGCACGAATAAGATACAGATAAAACTCAAAGCCGATATACACTCACTACTTGAAAATGGTACTCTTACCGAAGAAGAGCTTGAAGAAGCAGGATACAGAGGTAAAGTCGTAAATTTTAAGTGGGACATCGAAAGTAACTTATCAGCCACAATAGTCCAAAAGGTGCGTAACCAAAAGGACAAGGCTTTCGGTGTCAATGTTATATGTGAGGGCGATCCGCTTGAGATTTTCACAGCGACTGACGGAGAGGTAATTTTCAAAAAATACTCGCCAGTCGGAGAAATGTCGGAATTTGCCGCACAGTATGCAGATGTTCTGTCACGCATAAGTCAGATGCCGACAATAATCTGCGACAGAGATCACGTTATAGCGGCAGCCGGTGTTCCCAAACGAGAATATCTTGAACGCAGGATTTCAAGTCTGCTTGAAAGCTATATGGACAGCAGAAGAAGCTTTGCCGCCACTTCGGAAACTATGCAGAGCCTTCAGCCTGTTGAGGGGATTGACAAAAGCGCATCTATTGTGTACCCGATAATTTCATCGGGCGATGTAACGGGAGCAGTCATAATGCTTGAATCTGACAGTATGAAAGTACCGACTGATGCAGAAATAAAGCTTGCGCAATCTGCCGCCGCTTTTTTAGGAAAGCAGATGGAGGAATAAAACTTAATTGCTTTAAAAAATAGACGAGCATATTTGCAAATTAGCTTAGACAAAACGTTTCTGCAAATATGCTCGTATTTTTATATTCTGTCTGTATGAAATTATAAATTTCCGTAACAAATAAGAAACCGAGCCTTGCAGTAGGTGCAAAGCCCGGCGCATAAAGCTTATTTTATTTTGCGCAATCCTTACATACAAAGCTCTCGCAGTCTGTGCACTGCACAACTGTCGGGTTAGCCTCGTGTGTGCCTACTGTAATACTGTCGAGTGAGCAGTAGTTCATTGTTGCGTTGTGGTTAGCGCAGTTTGTTACTGTGCATTTAATGCTCTGATTAGCGTATGACTTGTCCATTTTTTGCCATCCTTTGTTTTGTAATTTTCTGAACGTGCAATCCCTCGATTAACAATCGTTCTATGTTATTTTGTTCTTATTAAAGTCTTTTATTCACTCACGCATTTTAAAAACTTTTATAAAATGTAATAGTAATAAAATCAGGGAGTGTTACTATGGGCGGTTATATTTTGCTTGTCATACTTATAACCCTGTCAATAATAGGTGTTTCAGAGGTTTGCAGGCGGATTATTTTTTCTATGACATCAGAAAAAGCGAGCGAAAATCAGCTGATTGTAATACCTATTAAAGGGCATTGTGAAAATGCAGAACATATCTTAAGAACTGCGGCACAGAGGATGAAATGGATGGGCGGATACAGCGGACAGGAGATTATCTGCCTTGACTGTCAGATGGATGATGAAACAAGGAAAATCTGCGAGCTTGTCTGCTTTGACTATGACTTTATTAAAATTTATTCAAAGAAAGATTTTGAAAAAATCATAGAAATGTATTAAAAAATAACACCCGAAAAAGGTTTTATCCTTCTTCGGGTGATTTTGTTGAGTACCTATAGAATGAAGATAATTCGAAACTAAGATTAGCCGAAATATCTCTTCAAAAGACCTGCAAAGCCTGCGCCGTGTCTTGCCTCGTCCTTTGCCATTTCGTGCGTAAAATATAAATTTGCATAAGTGTAATGCTTTTGTATCAACAGGATAACAAAACGGCTTCAATTCAGAATAATCTTTGTTTATATCTTTAATATCTCTGTAAATGGAACGCTTTTTCGCAAAAATGCCGTAATCTTCAATCATAGCATTTGCAATAGCTTCACCGTCAAAGGTATGTTCTTCATCTGAATATTTTTCAAGAAATTTCAATACAAGATACGGCTTTAATTTTTGATTTGGCTTTTTACCTCTTGAAGTTCTTTGAATTCTTCTTTCTTGATTCTGTCAGCCATATTAGCGCCTCGCTAAATTGAGTTTAAATAAACAGAAAGAAGCTTCAAGGCTGTTTCTCTTTCTTTTGTTTTGCAGGAATTGAGTTGCTTAAATAGCTTTTCCTGTTCAATCATTAATGAATTATCATCATCAATTAAAATCTGATTCGGAGTGATATTTAGTGCTTTACAAATGCCGACAAGTGTTTCCATACGCATATTTGTACTGCCTCTTTCAATGTCTGCATATGTTCTGTCAGAAATTTCAGCTAATTCGGCTACTTCTGCTTGGGTAAGTCCTTTTTGTTTTCTGAAAGTCAACAATTTATTTCCGATTATATGCACATCAGATATAAGCATAACTGTTCCTCCTAAATGCCTTTATATAAACATTTTACTTCCTATTTTGCTTGACATACAGGAAGAATAGTTGTATAATTTAGGAAGAATAATTCCTATTTTATACAAAAGGGGGGATAAAAATGGCTCAACAATATTTATTGAATATTAAAAATGGTACTTTACATATATGTAATACTCATAGTTGTTATTTTTCTAAAAATATAAATCGAAGTGATACTAATCTAAAATTTTATAATGATGAAGATTCAGCTATAGCTGAAAATCAAAATTATATAAAGCGTTGTAAAAATTGTTTTAAAAATAGATAAAACAAATATATACTTTTATTTTATCGGTAAGATGTATATTTAGAATTGAAAAAATAGCACTAAATATTAAAATTATTTTTTAGGGGGGTTCTTTATGGAACAAAATACATTAAAAAGCATAAAAGTTAAATTAGGTAAAAAGTTTATAATCGCATGGATATTAGTTGGAATAATGTTGATAGGAAGTATAGCTTCAAGCTTAATTTATGTGGGCGTTCAATTTGACAATTATACTGAGATTCAAGACAAAATTGTTGAATTAGTGCTGGCTACATCAGACAAATATGATGAATATGAAAATGACAGAGAAAAATTTTGTGACAGATTATATAGTGATTTAAACCCCGGAAGTTTTTATTCATATTTCGGTGTTAGCAGTAGTACTTTAAATGATGTAAAACAAAGCGCAAGGCAACTTGATAATAGTATTTGTAATGCGTTGGAATTATTTGGATATGAAGTAGATAACGCTTCATTTTATTTGAAATACACCGATTACTCCGACTACTATTTTTATAAAATTTTTTCTTCTTTTTATGGAATACATATTTGGGAAATTTTTAAGTATTTAATCTTATTTTCATTCAGCCTTTGCATAATTTTAATGATAATTAATATTTTTTATGTATTAGACAGAAAAACAAGTTTGTCAGTACAAGATGATTTAGTTATTGTTAAAAAGAGAACTGGAAAAACAGCTCAATTCAAATTAAAAGATATAAGCAGTATTGAGTCAACAGTATTTAAAGGATTAAAAATAAAAGGTAATGCAATTAAAAGCAAAGTCATACTATTGAAAAATGCTGATGAATTAAAAACAGAAATAACTCAATTAATTTCAGATTTATCAAGTAAAAATCAGGATTTATCTGATCAACATTTAAATGAAACCGAAACCATAAAACAGTATAAAGATTTGTTAGATTCTGGTGCAATTACACAGGAAGAATTTGAAGCAAAGAAAAAACAGTTACTTGGTTTATAAATGAATTAAGGGAGCAGCGGCAAACTGCTCCCTTTACTATTGTTTCATTCAATCAGCGAAATATACTTATATACCGTCATTCTGCTTAAATTACATAATCTTGCAAATTCTGACAAGTTTAACTGCCCTGATTTGAAAGTACCATTCTGACATTCTCTAAAGGTAAAAATAAAACAGAGCAGAGATGTCTTGCGAATTTCTCTGTTCTGATATTATTTTGGGGGAAATAAATGTTTTTAAGCTTTCAGATTATTTGAAATATCTGTTGAGAAGTCCTCTGAATCCTGCGCCGTGTCACACCATTGTATAAAAAAAGAGAGATTGGAAAAACTCCAACCTCTCTAAAATTCGCTTATTTACTATTAAAAATATCTCTTTAAAAGACCTGCAAAGCCTGCGCCGTGTCTTGCTTCATCTCTTGCCATTTCGTGAACTGTGTCGTGAATAGCGTCAAGGTTCTGAGCCTTTGCACGCTTTGCAAGGTCAAATTTACCCTCACAAGCGCCTGCCTCTGCCTGTGCTCTCATTTCAAGGTTCTTCTTTGTGCTGTCTGTTAATACTTCGCCTAAAAGCTCTGCAAACTTTGCAGCATGCTCTGCTTCTTCAAAAGCATACTTTGTGAAAGCGGCTGAAATTTCAGGATAACCCTCTCTGTCAGCTACTCTTGCCATTGCAAGGTACATACCAACCTCTGAGCATTCGCCGTTGAAGTTAGCTCTTAAATCCTCGATAATGTCCTCAGATACACCCTGAGCTACGCCAAGCTCGTGAACTGCTGCGTATGTAACACCCTCAACAACCTCTGCGAATTTTTCAGCAGGAGCCTTGCACTGCGGGCACTGTGCAGGAGCCTCAGGACCCTCGTGAACATAACCGCATACTTTGCAAACCCATTTTGCCATAATAAATTCCTCCGATATTAAATTAAATTTTGCTCATATCTTTATGATATGAAATATATCAACTGCATTTGCCGTAAAAGCTTATGTTTTCAGCTTAATTAGGCATAAGTCGGAAATAAACTTGCCAAGTGCAGTTAAATATTTAAACATATATTCAGTAAATTACAAGTCTTTTACCGTTGCGGCGTTAACCGTCAAAAATGCTCGCCATAACAGTAATGATTATCATTTACTGACGTTAGTATATCATAAAACCGATAAATTGTAAATAGAATTTTAAATTTATTTTTTACACATTATGAAAAATTTTGGAAGAGTCAGCGGTTAAAAAAGGAATAAAAAGTATTTATCATCAATATGATTTTGTATAAATAAAACTGTATGGTGTGTTTCTTATGAAGATATTATGCTTTAAAATTAACCCTCTTTTTCAAAAAATTACCGCTATCTCACTTGCTTTATTTGTGGGTATATTTTTATCATCAGTGTTTACTGGCAAGGGTGATGTAAAAAGCATATCGGCTGTTAATGCTTCTGCTGACAGCACGGGCATAAAGCTTCCTGTACTTATGTATCACTCAATGCTTAAGGACAGCCGTTATCAGGGAAAATACGTGATTTCTCCCAACACCTTTGAAAAGGATTTGATTTACATCAAAGAAAACGGCTATGAAACTGTAACAACAAAGGAGCTGTATGAATATGTATATAAAGATGCAAGACTTCCGAAAAAGCTTATAATGCTCACCTTTGACGACGGCTATTACAACAATTATGTGTATGCCTATGAGCTGCTGAAAAAGTATAACTGCAAAGCTGTTATCTCGCCTATTTGCAAAATGAGCGAGGACTTTTCAAAATCAGATGATAACTCGCCGCAGTACGGTCATTGTAGCTTTGACAATTTAAAGGAGATGGCACAAAGCGGTGTGTTTGAAATTGCCAATCATTCCTACGATATGCACAAAACGCAGGGTCGCTTAGGTGTGTCGCAGAAAAGCGGAGAGAATGAAGAGAATTACATCAATCTGATTTCATCCGATATTAAAAAGGCGCAGGATTTACTTTACAAAAACACAGGCTTCTCCCCTATTTGCTTTACCTATCCGTTTGGTGCGTATAACAAAACGACAGAAGATATTGTAGAAAAGCTCGGCTTTTCGGTGACGCTCACCTGCACAGAAAAGCTCAACTACATCACAAGGGATAAAAACTGTCTTTATGAATTAGGCAGATTTTTACGTGACGAAAAGGAAGAAACCTCACATTTATTTGAAAGGATTGGTGCGTAATGCCAAGTGTATTTTTAAGTCCGTCATTACAGGAGTTTAACCCCGTTTACGGAGGCGGTAACGAGGAATATTATATGAATTTAATTGCAGACGCTATGGAGCCTTATTTAAGAGCAAGCGGAATAACAGTTGTCAGAAACAGTCCCGAGCAAACACTAAGGCAAGCCATAGATCAGTCTAATCAGGGCAATTACGATCTGCATTTTGCAATACATTCAAATGCCGCCGCAGCGCCTAATGCAGGGCGTGTTCAGGGCGCGGATTTTTACTATTATCCGACAAGCACAAAAGGTAAAAACGCTGCCGATATATTAAGCGAAAATTACAAAAGCATTTACCCGAACAAAGTACAGGTAATACCCACCACCTCGCTTGCAGAGGTCAGACAGACAAAAGCGCCTGCCGTTCTTGCCGAGGTTGCGTATCACGATAATCCGCAGGAGGCAGAATGGATAAGAGAGAATATTAACACCATAGCAAGAAATCTGTCTGAGGGCATAGCAGATTTTCTGAATGTTCCTTTTGTAGAGCCTTGATAAATCTGTATTATAATGATATAATGATGATGTAATAATATGTATAAATAAAGGAATGATAAAAATGACTGCTGAAAATAAAGCTCTTGTTATGGAAAAGATTAACCGTACTATGGAAAATCTGCGTAAAAATAATATGGCGCCTTTTTACTGTGAAAATAAAGAGCAGACTTGCGAGCTTGTTAAATCACTTATAAACGAGGGCGATGTAATAAGCTCGGGCGGTTCTGTAACGCTTAAAGAAACAGGAATTTTAGACATTATAAAAAGCGATAAGTATAATTACCTTGACAGAACAAAGCCCGGTATGACACGTGAGCAAATCGAAGAGGTTTACCGTCAGACTTATACTGCTGACGCTTACTTTGCAAGCAGTAATGCAATTACAGAGGACGGTCTGCTTTACAATGTTGACGGTAATTCAAACAGAGTTTCTGCTATTTTGTACGGACCTAAAAGCGTTATTCTTGTTTGCGGATACAACAAAATCGTGAAAAATCTTGATGAGGCAGTTATGCGTGTTAAGTGCAAGGCTGCTCCTCCCAACACTGTAAGGCTTGAGCTTGATACGTATTGCAAAAATAACGGCAAGTGCGTTTCGCTTTTAAACGGAGATGTTACAGCTTCTCAGATGTGCGACGGCTGTCACAGTGAAAAGAGAATTTGCTGTAACTTTGTTGTATCCTCACAGCAAAGACATAAGGATAGAATTAAGGTAATAATCATCGGCGAAGAATACGGCTACTGATAAATTATGTAACGCCGCTAAATTGCGGCGCTTGATTATTATCTGTTGTTATTGTTCTGATTTCTGTTCTGGTTGTTGTTCTGATTCTGATTATTGTTGTTCTGATTTCTGTTCTGATTCTGATTGTTGTTCTGGTTATTGTTCTGATTGTTATTGTTGTTCTGATTGTTGTTTCTGTTATTCATATTAGCACCTCCCTGACAGTATTATACGCTTTTCGAAAGGCTAATATACAAAATGGATGATTTTTTAAATGAAATGAAAAAGTTGCTCGGCGACGAGTATGAGGATTACTTAAAATTTTATAATGATGATAAAAACTATCGTGGACTGAGGGTTAACAAGCTCAAATGCACAGCAGAAAAGCTTTCAGAACTGTTACCGTTTGAATTAAAACCTACTCCTTTTTGCAAGGAAGGCTTTTATATTCCTCAGGATGTGCAGAGCTTAGGAAATAACCCCTTGCACCACTGCGGAGCATTTTATATTCAGGAACCGTCTGCGACATCTGCTGTTACTATGCTTAATGTTGAGCCTGACGATTATGTTCTTGATTTATGCGCATCACCGGGCGGCAAGTCAACGCAAATAGCGTCAGAGCTTTTGGGGACAGGACTGCTTTTTTCAAATGAAATTGTAAAAAACAGGGCGTCTGTTCTGCTTTCAAATATTGAACGCTGCGGAGTAAGAAATGCTGTTGTGACAAGCTGTCATCCCGATACTCTGTGTAACAGGCTGACAGGATTTTTTGACAAGATACTTGTTGACGCTCCCTGCAGCGGTGAGGGAATGTTCAGAAAGCACTCGTCAGCTCGTGACTGCTGGAGCAAGGAACACGTTTTTTCCTGCGCGCAAAGACAGCTTCAGATACTAAACAGTGCCAAAAACGCTTTAAAAAGCGGCGGAGTTATGGTGTATTCTACCTGCACATTCTCTAAGGAAGAAAACGAGGGCGTAATTGAAGCTTTCCTAAAGGATAACAGCGATTTTGAGCTTGAGGACAGCGGTGTTTCCTTTGGCAGAAAAACTATGGGCGGTGCTGTCAGGATTTTCCCTATGGACGGCGGCGAAGGTCACTTTGCGGCAAGGCTAAGAAAAAAGGGCGAGAATATCAGGTACAAGCAAACATTCGGCAGCAAAAATATTACTACAGAAAAAATCCCTAAGGAAGTAATTGATTTTTATAAAAACACTTTTGTAAACTCACCCTTTGGCGATAATATAAAAATGTTTGACAGCAAGGCTGTTTGCTTGCCCGATAATCTGCCCGATTTAACGGGTCTTTCTGTTTTTCGTGCAGGCGTTCTGCTTGGCGAGGTCAAGAAAAACAGGTTTGAGCCTGCTCACTGTGCATTTATTGCGGCGAAAAAGTCGGAATGTAAAAGCAGTGTTGATTTTGATTTTACAGACGACAGAATTCTGAAATTTCTTCACGGCGAAGAAATCTCTGTTGATGAAAATTTAAGCGGCTATACAGCCGTTTGCGTAAACGGTATTACAGTCGGATTTGGTAAAGCGGTGTCGGGAACGCTTAAAAACAAATATCCAAAGGGACTTCGGACGTTAAAATAATTTATATAAAGGAAAAGGTATGGAAAATCTTTCAAATATTTCTACAATTAAAGAAATACTTTCAAAACACGGCTTTACATTTTCTAAATCGCTTGGTCAGAACTTTCTTATAAATCCCTCAGTCTGCCCCAGAATGGCTCAGTTGTGCGGAGCAAAAAGCGGCGTCGGCGTTATTGAGGTGGGTCCGGGAATAGGCGTTCTGACAAAGGAGCTTGCCTGCCTTGCCGACAAGGTGGTATCTGTTGAGCTTGACAAAAGGCTTTTGCCTGTGCTTGAACAGACGTTATCTGATTTTGACAATGTTAAGATTGTCAATGACGATATTCTGAAAATAGATTTGCACAGACTTATCAAAGAAGAATTTGACGGACTTGATGTTGTGATTTGCGCCAATCTCCCCTATTACATAACATCACCTGTAATTATGCGACTGCTTGAAGAAAGGATACCTGTTAAGTCAATCACAGTTATGGTTCAGAAAGAGGCGGCACAGCGTATCTGCGCAAAGGTCGGCACAAGGGACAGCTCGGCTGTTACCGTTGCTGTTAATTATTACAGCAAGCCGTCTATGCTTTTTACTGTATCGTCAGGCTCTTTTATGCCGGCACCAAAAGTTGACTCGGCTGTGATAAGGCTCGACATTTTAGATAAGCCTGAGGTTGAGGCTGTAAATGAAAAAGTGTTTTTTAAGGTGGTAAAATCTGCCTTTGCTCAAAGAAGAAAGACTATTTTAAATTCGCTTAGCGCAGGCTTTTCAATAAGCAAAGTCGATATGGCTTATATTCTTAAAAAATCTAACGTTGCAGAAAATATGAGGGCGGAACAGCTTTCAATGCAACAGATAGCAGATATCTCAAACAATATAGCTTTGTTTTCGGAGGTCAAAAATGAAAAGGAATAATAAAAAGAAAATGAACCTTGCATACAAGCTGTCGTGGACCTTTTTAGGTATTGCAGGACTTCTGCTTTTATCTAATGTCGTTATGTATGTGCTTGACTTAACAAATATTATGCGCGGATACGATGATATTATCAAGGTTATTTCAATAGCGGCAATAGCAAGTGCTATTATCGGCACAGTTCTTTCGTTTTTTTCAAAGCCGAAAAAAGATAACGAGCTTGTTATTCTGACAATTTCTGACGAGGATAAAGACTGATACAAAAATAAAACAGCAAATAAGGCTTATGCCCTGTTTGCTGTTTTTTTATGTGTAGTAAAAGAGGTGGCATTTCTGCCACCTCTTAGTTATTTTATAAAGGATATGAAAAGAACTCAGTTGCTGTTTTCTTCCATAGCCGAAGGATCCCACGCAGTACCGTTGAATTTGCCGTTTGTTTGTGTGCCGTCAAGCCAGTAGCCTATAACACCTGAAACAGGAAGATCTACTGTCTGCTGACCGTTGCCGTCAGAGAACACAACAAATTCTGCACCGTCAGGGATTGCAATCTGATAGTTTTTCTGAGCGAACGGGTTATCCTCGTAATATGTCATCACACTGCCCGGAGCTTCTGCGCCGACTGCGCCATTTGAATTAAAGAAGTAAGCGTAAACTGTGTTCCAGTTCTGACCGTTTGTAAATCTCATAATTCCTTCTTCAAAAACGACATCGCCGCCTGTTGAACCGCCTATATCATCGCCCTCTGAAAAAGGCTGGCAATCAACCTTACCGTTTGAATCACCGCTTGGGCGATAACCGTAAACTCCTGCAAGAGTGAGGTCTACAGTCTGCGCACCGTTGCCGTTAGAGAATACTACTTTCACGGCACCCTCGGGAATATCAATTTCATAATAGCTGCCGTTTAGTGACATAGCACTTCCGGGCCATTCGTTGCCGACTGTGTTTGTACCGTCAAAGAAGTATGCATATACACTGCCCCAGTTTCTTGTGTCGGCAAATCTGATTTTGTTTCCGTCGTCAACAGGCTCTGTAGTCGGCTCTTCTGTTGTCGGTTCTGTAACAGGCTCTGCTGTTGTAGGTTCAGCTGTTGTCGGTTCAGTAGTAACAACAGGTTCTGCCGTTGTCGGAGCAGTAGTAACAACAGGTTCTGCCGTTGTCGGAGCAGTTGTTTCGACAGGTTCAGGGGTTGTAGGTGCAGTTGAACCACCTGCATATGTGCCGACCTTTACATCAGACATTGCAACACCTGCAACGTACTTCTGAATGATTGTAGCGTCCTTGATATCTACCTTACCTGACGGTTCACAGTCAGCAGCAAGGAGCTGATTTGGTGAAAGTGTAACTATAGAAGCAAGTGCTTTCTGAATTACAGTTGCGTCGAGAACCTTAATTGCTCCGTCAAAGTCAACGTCACCGATTAAGTACTTATCACCAACAGGAGTACCTGTTGTCGGCTCTGTTGCTTCTGTTGTAGGCTGTGTTGGATTTGTTATTGGCTGTGAAGGATTTGAAGGCTGAGTAGGAGCAGTTGTCGGCTGTGTTGTCGGAGCTGTTGTCGGAGCTGTTGTCGGAGCCGTAGTAGGTACGGTTGTAGGAGCAGTTGTCGGTGCTGTTGTAGGAGCAGTTGTCGGTGCTGTTGTAGGTGCTGTTGTTGGAGCAGTTGTCGGCTGTGTTGTAGGCTCAGCAGAACCGCTGTCCTCTAAGAGGATTGTGCCGTTTGCACCGCTGTTGAATGTTACCTTACCGCCTGAAACAGTTGCTGTAGTACCGTCATATGTGTTCTTAAGAACTGTACCGTCAGCAAATGTGTTGTTAAGTGTGATAGTAATGCTTGCATTTTTATTTGCGCCGATGCAAGCTACAATCTTGTCGGTTACACCGTTTTTGTTATATGTTCTTGCAAATGCAGCGCCTGAGTTAGCTGAAAGTGATGTGTGTGAGCCTGCACCGACTGCGATGTGGTTATTTCTGAATGTACCAACCTTCTGCCAGTGAGCAAGAATTTTTGACTGGTTGCTTGAAGCGTTGTTAAGGTCGCTCCAGTTCATATCGCCACGAAGTGCGTGGTCGCCCATACTTACACTGCCGTCTGAATACAGAGGTCTGCTTGTTTCGTCACCGTAGTAAATCTGAATTGCACCGGGCATAAGCTGGAATGCAGAACCCTGATAAATAAGGTCACAGTTTCTTGCAAGCCATGTATCGTGTGAAGAAATGTAAGTTAATACATTGAAATCATCTTTTGAATTGATTTGCTGTGCATATGTCTGGTACTTTGAGTTGATGCTTGAAGCATTTGGAACACCCGAACCGCCTGCATTAGCGGCAGTTGAGTTACCGAACTCAAAGTTAATGAGTGAGTCAAAGCCGCCCTGTGTGTAAAAGCTATCGTAGTTGAGGAAGTGAGGGAATACCTCACCTGTCATCCAGAAGTTTTCGTCCCAGTCTGCACCCGGCTTGTTCGGGTTGTTCTGACGCCACTTGCTAAGAGCAGAGTTACACTCTGTTTTAAGAGCCTTCCATGAAGCCAGCTCTACATGCTTTGCAGTATCGCATCTGAAGCCGTCAACGCCGTACTTCTCTACCCACTGTGACAGCCAGTAAACAAGGTAATTTCTAACAGTCTTCTGCTTGCCTGTTGAGCTGAAATACTTGTCGTGCTCAGCTTTTTTAGTGCTGTATGTATCTTCCTTTGTCCACTTTGTCTTTAACAGCTCAGGAATATCTACAGTTGTTGTGCTTTCTGTTCTGAAGTCAGGCAGGAACGACAGCTCCATTGTCAGGTCATCTCCGCCGCCGCCCTGATAGCCGGCAAGACCTGCACGGAGCCAATCCTTGCCCCACCACTTTGCCCAGCCGGCTGTGTTTGTCTGGTAGCTTATGTACTGGTGGTATGTCTGGTCAGTGAGCTTTGCGTTGTAGTAGTTATCTTCCCAACCTGACTTTAGATCACCGAAGCCGTACTCGTTCATATCTAAAATTGTGTTGTAGCCTGCGTGGTTCATAACGATATCCATAACGATTCTGATACCGTATTTGTGAGCAGTATCTACCATTTTTTCAAATTCCTCGGGAGTACCGAAGTTTGCGTCTGTTTCTGTGTAGTCAAGTACATAGTAGCCGTGGTATGAATAGTGAGGATAAGAGCCTGACTTACCGTTACCTGCTATACAATAGCCGTGAATCTGCTCATAAGGTGCAGAAATCCAAAGAGCGTTAACACCTAAATCTGTGAAATAACCCTCTTCGATTTTCTTAGTAATACCGGCAAAGTCACCGCCGTGGAAAGCGGCAGCATTAGAGTTGCCCTTTACAACTTTTCCGTTCTGATCAAGACTTCTGCCGTATGCGTGGTCATTTGCTGTATTGCCGTTGTAAAAACGGTCGGTCAGCAAAAAGTAAACAGACGCATTGTCCCACGAGAAGTCGGACGCACTTTTTACGGTAGATGCAGAGGTTGTTTCTGCTGTAGTTTCAGCAGCACCTGCCTGAGCTGTTGCAACAAATGCTGTAGTTGAAAGCATCATTGCACAGGCAAGAAATACGCTGAGAAGCTTTTTTGCACGTTTCATTCAAAATTCTCCTTAAAATTATTCTAAATACGCTATTGTCAGATAACGCAACTGACAACACATATCCTTAGAAAAATTATATCAAATTTATTACAAAAAGTACATTAACTATTGTTACAAAGCTACATATGTTTTTTTGTTAAATATAGACAATAAATTTGACAAAAGTATAAACGTTATGACGAATGTTAACTTACTGTTAACAAATCACTAACTGCTTTATTGTTGTAAATGAATAAAAAGCATAACAAAAACAGGCAAGGTTTTTGCCCTGCCTGTCTTTTATACTCAGCTTATTCAGTTTATAAATTAAGCACCGTAGTAAGCGTTGAGGTACATCTGCTTGATTTCGCTCATCAATGGGTATCTTGGGTTAGCACCTGTGCACTGGTCGTCAAATGCCTGCTCAACCATATCGTCAAGTCTGTTGAGGAAGTCTTGCTCGTCAATGCCGTAATCCTTAATTGTCTTTTTGATACCGCATTTCTCTTTAAGCTCGTCAATAGCCTTGATAAGGTTTTCAAGCTTTTCGTTGTCGTTCTTGCCCTTGATACCGAGATAATCAGCAACCTCTGCGTATCTTGCAAGTGTGTGCGGATGGTCATACTGCGGGAATGTACCCATCTTTGTCGGAACTTCAACAGCGTTAAATCTTAATACCTCGTCAATGAGGAGTGCGTTTGCAACGCCGTGCGGTAAGTGGTGGAAAGCACCGAGCTTATGAGCCATTGAGTGGCATACACCGAGGAATGCGTTGGCAAATGCCATACCTGCCATTGTAGCGGCGTTACCCATCTTCTCACGTGCAACAGGGTCGTTAGGACCGTTGTCGTATGCTCTTGGCAAGAACTCGAAAATCATCTTGAGTGAACGAAGTGCAAGACCGTCTGTAAAGTCTGTAGCAAGCATTGAAGCGTAAGCCTCGAGTGCGTGTGTTACAGCGTCGATACCTGAAGCGGCTGTCAGACCCTTAGGAGCATTCATCATCATATCAGCGTCAACGATAGCCATATTCGGCATAAGCTCGTAGTCGGCAAGAGGATACTTAACGCCTGTCTGCTCGTCTGTGATAACTGCAAAAGGTGTTACCTCTGAGCCTGTACCTGCTGATGTAGGAACAGCGATAAAGTAAGCCTTTTCACCCATTTTCGGGAATGTGTAAACTCTCTTGCGGATATCAACAAAGCGCATAGCCATATCCATAAAGTCAGCCTCAGGATGCTCGTAGAGAACCCACATAATCTTTGCAGCGTCCATAGCACTACCGCCGCCGATAGCGATGATTGTGTCAGGCTGGAATGCTTTCATCTGCTCTGCGCCCTCTTTAGCGCAGGCAAGTGACGGGTCGGGAGCAACATTGTAGAATGTTGTGTGTGTAATGCCCATCTCGTCTAATTTATCTGTAACAGTCTTTGTGTAGCCGTTATTATACAGGAATGAGTCAGTAACGATGAATGCTTTTTTCTTGCCCATAACATTTTTGAGCTCGTCAAGAGCAACAGGTAAGCAGCCTTTTTTGATGTAAACCTTCTCAGGTGCTCTGAACCAAAGCATATTCTCTCTCCTCTTTGCAACAGTCTTGATGTTGATAAGGTGCTTGACACCTACGTTTTCTGATACCGAGTTGCCACCCCAAGAGCCGCAGCCGAGTGTCAGTGACGGAGCGAGCTTGAAGTTGTAAAGGTCGCCGATACCGCCCTGTGAGGAAGGTGTATTAACAAGAATACGGCAGGTCTTCATTCTTGCGGCAAACTCTGCAATCTTGTCCTTTTCTGTTACCTCGTTGAGGTAAACTGAAGATGTGTGGCCGTAACCGCCGTCTGCAACAAGTCTTTCTGCCTTGTCAAGAGCCTCGGAGAAGCTGCTTGCCTTATACATAGCAAGAACAGGTGAAAGCTTTTCGTGAGCAAACTCCTCGCTGATTTCAACGCTTGAAACCTCGCCGATAAGAATTTTAGCACTCTCGGGAACCTCTACACCTGCAAGAGCTGCGATTGTGTGAGCCTTCTGACCAACGATTTTTGCGTTTAATGCGCCGTTGATGATGATAGTCTTTCTTACCTTTTCTGTTTCTTCGTCATTTAAGAAGTAGCAGCCACGATCCTTAAATTCCTTTTTAACCTTGTCGTAGATGCTGTCTAAAACGATAACTGACTGCTCGGAAGCACAGATCATACCGTTATCGAATGTCTTTGAGTGGATAACTGAGTTAACGGCTAAAAGAATGTCTGCTGAATCGTCAATGATAACAGGTGTGTTGCCTGCGCCTACGCCTAATGCAGGCTTGCCTGACGAGTAAGCAGCCTTTACCATTCCGGGGCCGCCTGTAGCGAGAATGATGTCAGCCTCTTTCATAACGAGGTTTGTAAGCTCAAGTGAAGGAACGTCAATCCAGCTGATGATGCCTTCGGGAGCGCCTGCCTCTACTGCAGCCTCAAGAACAATTCTTGCAGCCTCTGTTGTGCATTTCTTTGCACGTGGGTGTGGTGAAATGATAATACCGTTTCTTGTCTTTAAAGCGATAAGTGTTTTAAAGATAGCTGTTGATGTCGGGTTAGTTGTAGGAATAACAGCGGCGATACAGCCGATTGGCTCTGCAACCTTCTGAATACCAAAGGCTTCGTCCTCTTCGATAACACCGCAGGTCTTTGTGTTCTTGTAAGCGTTGTAAATGTACTCGGCAGCGTAGTGGTTTTTGATAACCTTGTCCTCTACGATACCCATACCTGTTTCTTCTACTGCCATTTTAGCAAGCGGAATTCTCATTTTGTTTGCAGCAGTAGCAGCAGCTAAGAAAATCTTGTCAACCTGCTCCTGTGTGTAGGTAGCAAATTTAGCCTGCGCTGCCTTAACGCTTGCAAGAGCTGCCTCTAAGCTTTCGATGCTGTCAACTGTTGTGTGTTGAATTGTCATTTCATCGCCCTCTTCTTGTAAAATTTATATTGATTTGTCCGATATACCTTGATTTAGTATAGCGAAAACCGCACAAAGATCTGCACGGTAAACATTGTTAATATTTTAACAATGTTATGCAAAATAAAATGCAAGGTGCTTTCGCACGTTACATTTCACCCCTGACATCGTCAAGGTTCGTTATTATTTTACGTTGAAATCCGAAAAAAGTCAATAGCTTTTCTGCCTTTTTACAGCATTTTAGCAATTTTACATATATTGTATATTTTGTTCTATTCGGATATGCTTTTTTTGTCTAATTTTTAATTGACGTACAAATAATCATCTGACATAATCGCACCAGAATACTGCGTTTTCGGGTGAAATTCTGACAGCCGACTTATCTGTGTAAACGAGTAATTCTTTTTGAATATTTTTCGCCGTTTCTTTGGCTTTTTCAATTATATTTTCGCCTTTGCTGTCAACAGAGTATTTTTCGCAAAGCTGTTCAAAGGTGAGCCTTTCACAGTCGTTTTCACAGCTTAGCGGTTGAGCTGACAAGGAATATTGTTTTTTCAAAAGCTTTATGCCGATATCGGCATTTACAAGACTGCCTATATAAATAGGTGCATCGCACAAAAACATACCCGTTTTGAAATAGCCGATTGATACGGTCAAGTCCGATTTAACAGCCGTTACAGCCTGTCCGTTATCGCCGTTTAATCCGCTGTTGATGTCTACGCTTACAACGTATGCGTCAGCATTATTTATCATATTTACAGCGTCCTTAGCACTTCCTCTTATTTCTCCGCAAAAGCCTGTACCCAATATGCAATCGACAATAATATCAAAGCCGTCAAGCGAATTTATTTCCTTTACAGAAATAACCTCAACCTGCTTTTCCTTTGCAATATTCAGGTAATACTCCCCGTCAGGCGACAGCTTGTCGGATACCATAACTATTGTTGAGGTTATGTTATTGTCGGCAAGAATACAGGCAAGGGCATAGCCGTCACCGCCGTTATTGCCCGAGCCTGATACTATCGCAATATTACCCTTCCACTCAACAGAATTATAGACACTCATAGCCGCGTTATACATCAGAGTTTTGCTTTCTGTGAAATTTTTTATAGTATAAGCGTCGCTTTGGCGCATATTTTCTACTGTGATTACATCATTTGTTTTCATTTTAACTCTTCCCTATTTAAAATTTACCGTCATATCGGGCTTTAAGGCTGTTATGCCCAATATACGTCCTGTCTGATTGTCGGCAGTAAATGAATATTCCGTTTCACCTGTTCTGCCGTGAAACTGAGAAATTTCGTCCTGTTGTTTGTCAAAGGTGAAATCGTTTTTGCTGATTGACATAAGAATTTTATAAAGACAGCCTGCAAAGCCGTCTGACGGGATAAATATTTCATCGGCTGTGCAGTCAAGACCGTTGTACCCCATTTTGAGAGTACTGTCGGTAAAACGGTATGAAAGTCCCTTTAATGTAGGCGGTTCTGTTATTGTGATTGAAACTGTGTTTTCCTTCAGTGCATTGACATCTGCTGAAATTGAAATACCATTGTACTCTATTTGTGCCTGTGACGAAAAATCACTCTTTATCTTTGGCGGCGAAAAGCCGTCTGACTGAGAACAGCCGCACATTGAAAAGGCTGTCAGAATAACAGATAAACAAAAAAACAGCAAAGAAATAATTTTACGCATAGAAACACTCTTTTCATAAAATTATGCAAAGCTGCTGTTTTTATTATCGTTATATCATCACCCTGCCAAAGGCTTGGTGCAGACAGTTTATAATGTCGGTAGGCAGCATTGAAATCTGTCCGTAAATTTCTGATGCTATATCCCCTGCCAGTCCGTGAATATACACTCCTGTGCAGGCGGCTTCAAACGCACCTCTTCCCTGTGATGACAGCGAAGAAATAACTCCTGCAAGTACATCTCCGCTGCCGCCTGTCGCCATACCTGCGTTACCGGTGGTGTTTATTGCACATCTGCCGTCAGGGGACGCAACTACTGTTTTGTGACCCTTGAGGACAACCGTCACGTTGTGCTTAGCGGCAAAGGAGGCGGCTACAGCCTCTCTGTTGCTGTTTATATAGTCTGTTTTTGCACCGTACAGTCTTCCCATTTCTCCCGGGTGGGGCGTTAAGATAATATCGCAGTCAGCTTTGCTTAGTATATCTAAATCTATGAAGCGAGCTATGCAATTTATGCCGTCTGCGTCAATTATCAGCGGAACCTTACAGTTTTGTAATAAATCGGTTACTATTTTAGCGGTATCACAGTCACAGCCTAATCCGCAGCCGATAACTACGGCTGACGAGCTGTTCGCTGTCTCAAGGATTTTTTCTGAATTAAAAGCAGAAATTGTGCCGTTTTTTGTTTCTTCAAGCGGAAGATAAACGCTTTCGGGGAGCTTTCCTGCACAAATCGGGTAAATCAATTTCGGCAAGGCAGTTTTTAGAAGTCCTAAACCGCTTTTTAAAGCGGCTGTGGTACAAAGTGTGGCAGCACCCGCCATACCGTAGCTGCCGCACACTGCAAGAAGAGTGCCCATAGTACCCTTGTGTGCGTCATTCGGTCGGTAAGGTATATTGTCTTTTGCAAACGATTTATCAATGGTAAGCATAAAATCTCCGCTTTCTGTTATTACTTTTTGTTAATAAAAAGCTCCATAACAATCTCTCTTTTTAAATACGGTCGCATAGCCGTAAGCGTTCTTTCATCGGGTGTAAAAAACAGAACACAGCTGCCGTATGCCTCACTGCTGTAAGTTGCGGCATATGTGCTGTCGCTGTCAATGTCAGCCGCCGCAATAATCATTTTTGCAAACTTTTTGTTTGTAATTCTTTTATCGCTTGCCTTACAAAGTAAATCAAAGCTGCGAATTTCCATGTCAACAAGCTTTTTTCTTTTACGCTTTGCAACTATTCTGTCAATAGTTATGTTGCTGTTTGTAACGCAGTATTCAAACTCAACAGCTTGACCGGTTATCAGATACCACGCAAGATAGATTAAGGCTATCATACAAAAAAGACCTATGTATATAAAATAAGGTGTGATAACGTAGGCAAGCAAAACGCAGATTGAGGGAACGATAATTGGCAAAAGGACATAAAGAACCGTCTTTGCGATATCTATCATTTTGCGTTTTTTCTTTACAAGCTGTTCAATAAAAATATCCATATAGTAATACCTCACAAAAATTAAAATCCAATTGTATTTTATAATATCACAAAATCTAAAACTTTTCAATAAATATTTTTGTGCTTTTGATTATTTTGATGAATTTTCGCCCTGTTTTTTTGTAAAAAACAAATAAATTACGTAATATTTTTTAAAAAGTTATTAGAAAAGTATTGAAAATTTTTGTCTTAAATGTTATTATAAATCTAATTTTAATACACATAACACTGTGACAAAGAAAGTAGCAGTCTTATTCTACTGCAAAGAGACGGATCGCCGAGGCTGAAAGCGCACCGCTGTAGCAAGACCTGTGAAGTTCGCTTTTGAGTGGTGAGGCTGAACGAATCTACAGTAGGCTTCAACGGCAGGCACCGTTATCAGCCGCAGGAGTGTTTGCTCCGAAGTGTTTGCCTTTGGCAAAAATCTGGGTGGTACCGCGGAAATTATTTCGTCCCTTCGTGAAAACGATGGGACTTTTTTTATTTACCGTTTTATGTGGATTAAAGAGCTATTCAATTATGAAAGGATGAATTATATGAAACAACAGCTTGAAGAAATTCGTGCAAAGGCTGATGACTCTTTGCAAAAAGCTACAAACCTTAAGACTATTGAGGATTTGCGTATTACCTTTTTGGGAAAAAAGGGCGAATTGACTGCAATCTTAAAGCAGATGGGAAAGCTCTCCGCCGAGGAAAGACCTGTTATAGGACAGCTTGCAAACTGCGTTCGTGCAGACATCGAACAGCATATTGAAAAGCGTGTTACAGAGCTAAAAGATGAGGAGCTTACCAAAAAACTCAGGGACGAAGAAATTGACGTTACGCTCCCCGGCAAGGCAAGGGTAATCGGCAGCAGACATCCGCTTACCGTAGTTCTTGACGAAATCAAGGATATATTTGTCGGTATGGGCTTTGATATTGTTGACGGTCCCGAGGTTGAAACAGATTACTACAACTTTGAAGCTCTCAATATTCCAAAAAATCACCCTGCAAGAGATACTCAGGATACGTTCTACATCTCTGAGAATACGCTCCTGCGAACACAGACCTCACCTGTTCAGGTTCGTGTAATGGAGAAAACTCAGCCGCCTATCAGAATTATCTCTCCGGGCCGTGTTTACAGAAGTGACGCAGTGGACGCAACACATTCACCGCTGTTCCATCAGATTGAGGGACTTGTTGTTGACAAGGGCGTTACCTTTGCAGAGCTTAAAGGTACTCTTGAAACGTTTGTAAAAAGACTTTACGGCGAGGACAGCGTAGTGCGTTTTCGTCCTCATCACTTCCCCTTTACAGAGCCTTCGGCAGAGCTTGACACACAGTGCTTTAACTGCCACGGCAAGGGCTGTCCTTTGTGCAAGGGCGAGGGTTGGATTGAGATTTTAGGCTGCGGTATGGTTCACCCTAAGGTGCTTAAAAACTGCGGTATTGACCCTGAGGTTTATTCAGGCTTTGCGTTTGGCTTAGGTCTTGAGCGTATTGCTATGCGCCGCTACGGTATTGACGATTTACGTCTTTTCTTTGAAAATGATGTTCGCTTCTTAGAGCAATTTGACTGATTGGAGGTATTTGTAATGAACTTATCTTATAAATGGTTAAATGATTTTGTAGAGATTGATATGCCTCCCCGTGAATTTTCAGAGGCTATGACTATGAGCGGCTCAAAGGTAGAAGGCTTTGAGGTTGAGGGTGAAAGTATTAAAAACGTAGTTGTCGGTAAGGTGCTTCAAATAGAAAAGCACCCTGACGCTGACAAGCTCGTTGTTTGTCAGCTCGATTTGGGAGAAGCTGAGCCTGTGCAGATTGTAACGGGTGCAAGCAATCTCAAGGTTGGCGACCTTGTTCCTGTTGCTAAGGATAACTCTATTCTTCCAAACGGCACAAAGATTAAAAAAGGTAAGCTAAGAGGCGTACCCTCAATGGGTATGATGTGCTCACTCGGCGAATTACAGCTTACTGTAAACGATTTCCCCTATGCTATCGAGGACGGAATTTTTGTTCTTCAGGAGGACTGCACTGTCGGACAGGATATTCAGAGTGCAATAGGTCTTAACGATACAAAGGTTGAGTTTGAAATTACATCAAACCGCCCCGATTGCTTCAGTGTTATCGGTCTTGCACGTGAGGCTGCAGCTACTTTTAATAAGGAATTAAAGCTTCACACACCGTCAGTCAAGGGCGGTAACGGCGACTGCACAGGTATGCTTGACGTTAAGGTAGAGGAGCCTGAGCTTTGCAAAATTTACAGTGCAAAAATCGTAAAAAATGTACGTGTTAAGCCGTCACCGCGCTGGATGCGTGAGCGTTTAAGAGCTATGGGTGTTCGTCCTATCAACAACATTGTTGACATTACAAACTATGTAATGCTTGAGTACGGCCAGCCTATGCATGCGTTTGATTTACGCTTTATTGAGGGCGGTAAAATCCGTGTTCGTTTAGCTGAAAACGGCGAAAAAATCACAACACTTGACGGTGTTGAAAGAACCTTAACAGATAAAAACCTCGTAATTGCCGACGAGAACAAGCCTGTAGCCATAGCAGGTGTTATGGGCGGCGAATACTCGGGAATTATGGACGACACCAACACTATCGTTTTTGAGAGTGCAAACTTTGACGGTGCAAGCGTCAGACTGACTGCAAAAAGTCAGGGCATGAGAACAGACGCATCGTCACGCTATGAAAAAGGTCTTGATCCTAACGCTTGTATTCCTGCACTTTTAAGAGCCTGTGAGCTTGTGGAGCTGCTTGACGCAGGCGATGTTATGGACGGTGAAATCATCGACAGCCACTTTGAAAAAACAGAGCGTAAAATTGATTTTAACCCACAGTGGATAAATTCGTTCCTCTCAACAGATATTTCAAGAGAGAAAATGACAGAAATCCTTGAAAAAATCGACTGCAAGGTAGAGGGCGATTTTGTAGCAGTTCCAACTTTTCGTCCCGACCTTGAGCATAAGGCTGATATTGCCGAGGAAATAGCTCGTTTTTACGGCTACAACGTAATTGAGTCAGCGTCACTTAGCGGCGGCGCAAAGGGTAAATTCTCTACACGTCAGAAGTATGACAAGACTGTATCTAACACACTGCTTTCACTCGGTATGGACGAGATTATGACATACTCCTTTATCAGTCCAAAATATTACAACAAGGTTATGATGCCTGAAAATCATCCTTTGAGAAAATCTGTTGTAATTTCAAATCCTTTAGGCGAGGATACATCTATTATGCGTACAACTACACTGCCGAGTATGATGGAGATTCTTGCTAAAAACTACAGTTTCAGAAACGCAAATGCTGCTTTATTTGAAATCGGCAGAGAGTATATCCCTACTGCTGACGGCGAGCTTCCTGTTGAAAAGAACGTACTGACAGGCGGTATTTACGGCAACAACGCTGACTTCTTTACAGTCAAGGGCATTGTTGAAGAGGTGTTAAAGCGTGGCTGTATTTACGATTACGAAATAGAGGCAAACAAAGAGCAGTTCGGCTATCATCCGGGCAGATGTGCGTCAGTTCTTATTGACGGCAAGGTGCTTGGTATAATCGGCGAAATCCATCCGCAGGTCTGCGAGAATTACAATATCGGCACTAAGGTTTATTGCTTCAGCCTT
Organism: Acutalibacteraceae bacterium; assembly: GCA_051881615.1. Lineage (GTDB taxonomy): Bacteria > Bacillota > Clostridia > Oscillospirales > Acutalibacteraceae > CAMFTQ01. The sequence continues at coordinate 104,234 of JBJEQF010000024.1, forward strand.
GATATGGATATGATGTTTGAAAATGCAAAGCTTGAAAAGACATATACTCCTCTGCCGAAGTATCCGGCTGTTGGCCGTGACCTTGCGCTTATCTGTGACGAGAGCTTACCTGTGCTTGCACTACAGAAGGCTATCAAGGAGGGCGGCAGTAAGTACCTTGAAAGTATAAAGCTGTTTGACGTATATAAGGGCAAGCAGATTGAAAGCGGCAAAAAGAGCGTTGCATTTAATATTACTCTGAGAAGTGCCGAATCAACTCTTACCGAGGAGCAGATTAACAGCACAATGAAAAAGATACTTGCATCCCTTGAAAAAATCGGTGCTGTTTTAAGATAAATAAATTTTGACGGAGCTAAATGTATGGTAATCAATATATTCAAGCGGAAAATTAAATCTGCACTAAACTATATGCAGACGTTTTTAAAATGGGTAATAATCGCCGCATTTACAGGTGTAATCGGCGGCGGTATAGGCTCGCTTTTCAGTATATTGATTACAAAAGCAAACGAAATAAATCACAGCGTATGGTGGCTAGTTTTGCTCCTGCCTGTCGGCGGTGTTGTGATAACAGCCCTATACAAGCTGTGCCGTATGGAAAATGACCCCGGCACAAACTGCGTGATTGAGTCTATCCGTTCAAAGGACAGAGTGCCTATGCTTTTAGCTCCGCTTATTTTTTGCGGTACTGTAATAACTCACTTTTTCGGCGGCTCGGCAGGACGTGAGGGTGCGGCACTTCAGCTGGGAGGAAGTATCGGATCTGTTATCGGCAGAATTTTACATCTTGACGATAAGGATATGCACGTGGCTGTTTTGTGCGGAATGAGCGCACTGTTTTCGGCTTTATTCGGAACACCTGTAGCGGCGGCTTTCTTTGCGCTTGAGGTAATAAGCGTCGGAGTTGCGTATTACTCTGCGCTTGTCCCCTGCTTTACAGCATCTGTTTCTTCTTACTTTATTTTAAGACTGTTCGGTATATCGCCTCTGCGTTTTGACATATCTTCCTTTGTTCCCGAGTTTAATATTTATTCAGTTTTGCAGACGGTCGGTCTTGCCGCTGTCTGTGCTGTTGTGAGTATCGTATTTTGCGTTACAATGCACAAAACTCCTTTGCTTGCAAAAAAGCTTTTTAAAAATGAATTTGCAAGAGTAATTGTCGGCGGTTTGCTTATAATCGCCTTGACATTTTTAGTCGGCTGTCGTGATTACAACGGCGCAGGCTCGCATATTATTGCAAATGCGCTAAACGGTAATGCTAAAATTGAAGCCTTTGCGCTAAAAATCATCTTTACGGCTATTACCATCGGCTTTGGCTTTAAGGGCGGAGAAATTGTACCTACACTTTTTATCGGCTCAACCTTAGGCTGTGTAGTTGCGCCCTTGCTTGGTATGAATCCTGCTTTCGGTGCAGCTCTCGGACTTATCTGCCTTTTTACGGGCGTAGTCAACTGTCCTGTGGCGGCTATCCTTCTAAGTGTAGAGATATTCGGCGCACAGGGTTTAATACTTTTTGCATCAGGCTGTGCTGTGAGCTATATGCTAAGCGGATATTACGGTCTTTACAGCAGTCAGAAGATAATGTACTCAAAGCTCAAGGCTGAGTTTATTAACATAAACGCAAAGTAACAGCATTATCATTTATAAATTTATAACTACAATTTTACACAATAACAAAAATAACTATTGTAATATTTTTATTTATGTAGTATAATAAGCACGTTGGAGGTGTTTCCATGTTAGATAAAACTATGATTTTTTCCCTTGGAGGAAACAGAGATGACGAGATTAAGCAGGCACTTCTCATCGTTTACGACGCATTAAAAAAGAAGGGCTATAACCCTATAAATCAGATTGTAGGATATATTTTGTCGGAGGACCCGACCTATATTACAACCTTTAATAATGCACGTAATATTATAAGTAAAATCGACCGTGATGAACTGCTGGAAACACTTGTTAAATCATATCTGAAAATTTAACGGGAGGTATTCTATGGCTAAATCAGAGTTTTCAACATACAAGGGCAAGCCTCTTGTTCGCTGCGGTGATGAGCTTTACTACGGCGATATGAGCGACCCCTATGTTATCAGAATGCAGATAAAATCAAAAAAAGAAGCGGGCGACCTTGAAATAGCAGACAAGGTAGTTATTCAGCTGATGGCTACAGACCCTAATCT
>JBJEQF010000025.1:0-34677 GCA_051881615.1 Acutalibacteraceae bacterium
CGTTGTTTTTGACTCAATATCCTCTGCAAAGGCAAAGGGCAGCGATATAATCATCTGCGACACAGCAGGCAGACTTCACAACAAAAAGCACCTTATGGACGAGCTTGCAAAAATCAACAGAATTATCGACAGAGAGTTGCCAAATGCCGATAAGGAAATTCTGCTTGTGCTTGACGCTACAACAGGACAAAACGCTGTAAATCAGGCAGAGCAGTTCAGAAACGCAACAGGCATTACAGGTATAGTGCTTACAAAGCTCGACGGCACGGCAAAGGGCGGAGTTGTCCTTGCAATTAAAGAGGGCTTGGGTATTCCCGTAAAATATATCGGAGTCGGCGAGCAGATTGACGATTTACAGCCGTTTAATGCCGATGATTTTGCAAAGGCTCTTTTTGAACAAAATAAATAATTCTTGCGAGGAATAAAAATATGTCAACCGACAGAAAAACGTATATTTTAGCTTCTAATAACAAACATAAATTAGTTGAGCTAAAGCGTATCTTAGAGCCTCTCGGCATAAATGTAGTAACGGCAAGGGATATGAACATAGCTCTTGACGATGTAGAAGAAACCGGCACAACCTTTGCTGAAAATGCGCTTATAAAGGCAAAAGCCGCGTCACTGAGAACAGGCTTGCCTGCTCTTTCTGATGATTCCGGACTTTGCGTAGACGCGCTAAACGGCAGACCGGGAATATACTCTGCCCGTTATGCAGGAGAAAATGCAACAGACGCTGATAAAATAAATAAGCTGCTAAGTGAAATGGATTCAGTAAAAAGCGAGCAAAGAACAGCTCACTTCGCTTGTTCAATCTGCTGTTATTTTCCTGACGGAAATATAATAGAAGCAACAGGGATATGCAGCGGCACTATCGGCTTTAAGCCTGTAGGTGAGGGCGGCTTTGGCTATGACCCTGTATTTATGGTAGGCGAAAAATCCTTTGCACAACTGACAAGTGAAGAAAAGGATAAAATCAGCCACAGAGGTAACGCACTAAGAAACTTAAAAGAAAAATTAACCGACTTTTTGGAGGAAAACAAATGATTACAAGCAAACAAAGAGCATACCTGCGCTCACTTGCAAACCCGATAGACACAATTATTATGGTAGGCAAGGGCGGACTGACAGACGCAATAATAAAGCAGGCAGACGACGCCTTGACAAAGCGGGAGCTTATAAAAGGCAAGGTTCTTGAAACAGCCTACACTACACCAAAGGAGGTTGCAAACGAAATCGCCGAAAAATTAGGCGCAGAGGTCGTTCAGATTATCGGCACAAAGTTTGTACTCTACAGAAGAAACGAGGACGAGCCTCAGATTGCTTTGCCGAGGACAAAATAATATGAGCAGAAAAACAGCAATGTTCGGCGGCAGCTTTAACCCGATTCACAACGGTCATATAAAGCTTGCAAACGTCTGCAAGGAGCAGCTTTCGCTTGACCGTATCATAATAATACCGACAGGTGTTACACCGAATAAGGATAACAGTCAGATGATTTCACCCTTGCACCGCCTAAATATGTGCCGTATAGCCTGCAAGCCTTACAGCCATCTTGAGGTGTCAGACATAGAAATTAACAGAGAGGGTAAGAGCTATACAAAGGATACGCTAAAAGCCTTAAAAAGCCTTTATCCCGATGACGAGCTGTTTCTGATAGTCGGCGCCGATATGTTTTTGTCACTTTTACAGTGGAAAAATTATGAAGAAATCTTCTCCTTAGCCACAATTATCGGCTGTCCAAGAGATGAAAACAACTGTGCAGAGCTGCTTTCTTTTTCCGAAAAGCTCAAAGAATTCGGCGCAAAATCAATTATTCTTAAAAACCCCGTAATGACGGTATCTTCAACTGAAATCAGAAGAAAAATAAAGAATAAAGAAGACGTTTCTGATTTGCTTTCTGATGATGTTTTTAAATATATTGTAAATAATAATTTGTATGGGTGTGACTTGAGTGGAGCTTAAAGATTATAAAAAGCTTATCAAACAAAGAATGGGCGAAAAAAGATTTAATCATTCTATATGCGTCAGTGAAGAAGCAAAGCGTCTTGCAAAGCTTTACGGTGCAGATGAGGACAAAGCAGCACTTGCAGGTATCCTTCACGATATTACAAAGGAAACACCTAAAGAAACACAGTTGCAAATAATCTCTGACAGTGGTATAATACTCGATAATACAGAAAAAAACTCGCCGAGCCTCTGGCATGCAATATCAGGCTATGTGGTTATCAAAAACGAGCTTTTGATTGATGATGAGGATATTTTAAACGCTGTGCGCTATCACACAACAGGCAGAGAAAATATGTCTTTACTTGAAAAAATTATTTTCACAGCCGATTTTACAAGTCGTGACAGAAAATATGACGATGTAGAGGTTATCAGAAAAAAAGCAAACAAAAGCCTTGAACAGGCTATGCTTTACGGCATTTCCTATACAATCTCCGATTTGTCAAAAAAGCAGTCTGTTATTCACCTTGACACCGTCAGAGCATACAACGAGCTTGTTATATCACAGCAAAATATATAAACTATTCTTTTGAAGGGATTGAAGTAATAGATGACAACTTACGAACAGGCACTTGAAATAGCTAAGGCACTTGACAGCAAGAAGGGTCTTAACATAAAGGTGATTGAAATATCTGATGTTTCTTCACTTGCCGATTATATGGTAATTGCAAACGGTACAAGCAGTACTCAGGTTAAGGCTATGGCAGATGAGGTTGAGTACAGGCTTGACAATATGGGTTATTCTGTAAGCCATATTGAGGGACACCGCTCAAACTCGTGGATTTTGCTTGATTACGTTGACATTATTGTTCACGTATTTTCAGAGGAAGCAAGAGAGTACTACGATCTTGAGCGATTATGGCAGGACGGCAAAGAGATTGATATTTCAGACATTTTGAAATAATCATTTGATTTATAAAATAAAGCGAGGAGGATTCAGCTTGAAATATAATCATAAATCTATTGAAGAAAAATGGCAGAAAATATGGGAGGAAAAAGGAGTTTTTCACGCAGAAAATGATTCTGAAAAAGAAAAATTCTTTGCCCTTATCGAATTTCCTTATCCATCGGGACAGGGGCTTCACGTAGGACATCCACGTCCGTATACAGCTCTTGACACAGTTGCAAGAAAGCGCAGATTGCAGGGCTACAACGTGCTTTATCCTATCGGCTGGGACGCATTCGGTCTGCCTACAGAAAACTACGCTATCAAAAATCACATTCACCCTGAAATTGTTACAAAGAATAATATCGCAAGATTTAAAAAGCAGATTCAGTCGCTCGGTATTTCCTTTGACTGGAGCAGAGAAATAAACACTACAGATCCCGATTACTACAAGTGGACTCAGTGGATTTTCTTACAGCTTTTCAAGCACGGTCTTGCATATAAAAAAGAGATGGCTGTAAACTGGTGCACCTCCTGCAAATGCGTACTTGCAAATGAAGAGGTTGTAAACGGTGTCTGCGAGCGCTGCGGAAGCGAGGTTGTCAGAAAGGTTAAATCGCAGTGGATGCTCAAAATCACAGAGTACGCACAGCGTCTGATTGATGACCTTGATTTAGTTGATTATCCCGAAAGAGTAAAGGCTCAGCAAAAGAACTGGATCGGCAGAAGCACAGGCGCCGAGGTCGATTTCACCACAACAACAGGCGATACGCTGACAGTTTACACAACACGTCCCGATACGCTCTACGGTGCTACATATATGGTAATTTCACCTGAGCATCCTATGCTTGAAAAGTGGAAGGATCAGCTTAAAAACCTTGATGAAGTAAGAGAATATCAGGCAGCAGCCGCAAGAAAATCCGACTTTGAGCGTACAGAGGTTGCTAAGGATAAAACAGGTGTTAAGCTAAACGGCGTTGAAGCCATAAACCCCGTAAACGGTAAGCAGATACCTATCTTTATTTCTGACTACGTTCTTGTTTCTTACGGCACAGGCGCAATTATGGCTGTTCCTGCACACGATACACGTGACTGGGAATTTGCCAAAAAGTTTGATTTGCCTATTATCGAGGTTGTAAAGGGTGGCGAGGACGTAAATAAGGAAGCCTTCACCGATTGCGCAACAGGTGTAATGGTAAATTCTGATATTTTAAACGGTCTGTCGGTTGAGGACGCTAAGGTAAAGATTATTGATTTTCTTACAGAAAAGGGAATAGGACATAAAAAGGTAAACTTCAAGCTTCGTGACTGGGTGTTCTCACGTCAGCGCTACTGGGGCGAGCCTATCCCGATTGTTCACTGCGACAAGTGCGGCTACGTTCCGCTTGACGAAAGCGAGCTGCCGCTAAAGCTTCCTATGGTAGACTCCTACGAGCCTACTGAAAACGGCGAATCACCGCTTGCAAATATTACAGACTGGATAGAAACAACCTGTCCCAAGTGCGGTGGCAAGGCTCATCGTGAAACAGACACAATGCCTCAGTGGGCAGGCTCATCGTGGTACTTTTTGAGATATATGGATCCTCACAACGATAAGGCACTTGCAAGCAAGGAAGCACTTGAGTACTGGTCACCTGTTGACTGGTACAACGGCGGTATGGAGCATACAACTCTCCACCTGCTCTACAGCCGTTTCTGGCACAAGTTCCTTTACGATATCGGCGTTGTGCCTACTCCCGAGCCATATGCAAAGCGTACAAGCCATGGTATGATTTTAGGTGCTAACGGCGAAAAGATGAGTAAATCAAGAGGTAACGTAGTAAACCCCGATGAAATCGTTGAGGAGTACGGCGCAGATACTATGCGTATGTACGAAATGTTCATAGGTGACTTTGAAAAATCAGCTCCTTGGAGTGCGTCAGGTATAAAGGGCTGCCGCAGATTCTTAGAGCGTTACTGGAATTTACAGAATATTTTAACAGACGGTGACGAAATCAGACCTCAGCTTGAAAGTGCCTTCCACAAGACTATCAAAAAGGTCGGCGACGATATAGAGAACATCAAGTTCAACACTGCAATCGCCGCACTTATGGCGTTGATTAACGACATAACAAATCTCGGCAGCATCAACAAAAAGGAGCTTGCAGTATTCTCAATTCTCTTAAACCCGTTTGCTCCTCATATCACAGAGGAAATCTGGGAATGCTGCAGCCTCGGCGAGGGAATTTTAGCCGTGCAGTCCTGGCCTTTGTATGATGAAGCAAAATGCAAGGACGAAACTGTAGAAATCGCCGTTCAGGTAAACGGAAAAATCAAGGCTAAAATTTTAATTCCGGCTGACGCACAGCAGGAGCAGGCATTAGAGCTTGCAAAGGCTGACGAAAATGTTGCAAAGGCTATCGGCTCTATGAACATAGTTAAGGAGATTTATGTTAAGGGCAAGCTTGTAAATATTGTAGTTAAGCCATAATTTTTCAAATTTCTACTATTTATTTATATTTCTTCTTGACAAACACTTACTGTTTGATGTATAATCAAACGTGCAATATGTGCAAATTACCCCTGCTGTATGGCGGATGGGAGGGAAAATAGATGGCAGAAGTTAGACTTAAGGATAACGAATCTCTCGAAAGTGCTTTAAGAAGATTTAAGAAGCAGTGCGCAAGAGCAGGCGTTATCGCTGAGGTACGTAAAAGAGAAGCTTATGAGAAGCCCTCTGTAAAGCGTAAAAAGAAATCAGAAGCAGCTCGTAAACGTAAGTATAAGTAATTAAACTAAAAAGGCAGACAGTAACTTATACTGTCTGCCTTTCAACGTATATTTTAAACCGCAAAAAGGTGATCGCTTTGAAAAAAATTCTTGTTTTATTAGGACCTAATCTTAATATGGTAGGTGTGCGTGAAAAGGGTGTTTACGGAACAGAAAATGCCGAAAGCATCAATAGTCAGATTTGCGAATATGCAAATAAGCTCTCGTTTAGCTGTGACGTATTTCAGTCAAACTGGGAGGGTGCGCTTATTGACAAAATCCACGAAGCCAAAAATAACTATGACGGTGTTATAATAAATGCCGGTGCGCTCACTCACTACAGCTATTCTCTGCGTGACGCAATAGCCGCCGTAAAGCTGCCGTTTGTCGAGGTTCATATGTCTAATATTCACGCTCGTGAGGAATTTCGTCATACGTCAGTTATTGCACCGGTTTGCGTAGGACAAATTGCAGGCTTTGGCAAAACAAGCTATTTCCTTGCGCTTGAAGCTATGAAGGATCTGACAAAATGAGCAGCTCACATCAAAAAATCACAAAGCTTAAAAACTTTATAAAAGAAAATGACGAAGCTCTTTTAATTACGTCAGATGTTAACAGAGAATATTTTTCAGGCTTTAATTCGTCAGCAGGCGCAGTGCTTGTCACAAAGGAGCAGTCATATCTGCTTGTAGATTTTCGCTACGGTGAAGCGGCAGAGAAAAGGTGCAAAAGCTGCAAGGTTATTGTATTTAACAAGCTGTTTGAAAGCATTAAGGAGCTCGTTAAAAAGCATTGTATCAGCACTTTGTATATCGAAAGCACAAAAATGTCAGTCGGCTGTTTTAAGGATTTAAAAAACTATTTCAGACGTGACAAAATAAAAATAGTTACAACAAAGGCACTCGATACGGCTATTACAAATATCCGTCTTGTAAAAGATGACTATGAGCTTAAATGTATAGAAGAAGCTCAGAGAATTACAGAAAAAGCTTACCTTGAGGTTTTAAACTACATAAAGCCTGGAGCAGAGGAAAGAAAAATTGCGCTTGAGCTTGAATATCTGATGAGAAAAAACGGAGCAGACGGCGTTTCCTTTGACCTGATTACAATAACAGGCAAAAAAACGTCACTTCCGCACGGAGTACCCGATGATACAAAAATTTGCAACGGCGACTTTTTTACAATGGATATAGGCGCACTTTCTTGCGGATACCACAGCGATATGACAAGAACCGTTGCTGTCGGCTCTGTTTCAGATGAGCAAAGACTTGTGTACGACACAGTTTTAAAGGCACAGCTTAAAGCCTTGTCTGAGGTTAGGGCAGGGGTCAGAGCCGAGGACGTTGACAAGGCGTCACGTGACGTTATCTATTCAGCCGGCTACAAGGGCTGTTTCGGTCACGCAACAGGGCATGGGGTAGGTATGGATATTCACGAAGCTCCGACAATAGGCCCTGCCTGCAAGACGTTTTTGAGCAGTAATATGGTAATTACGGTAGAGCCGGGAATATATCTGCCAGATAAATTCGGCGTAAGAATTGAGGATATGGTTGCAGTTACAGCAGACGGATATAAAAATTTTGCGACTGTACCCAAAGACCTTATTGTTCTTTAATATTCCGAATTAGAACAAAAATCATAATTTATTAAAAAAATCGCCGATTTTAATATAAATATCTGTCAAGATATTATCGCAAAAGGTTGATTTTTTTAAATTTATTATGTATAATTAACTTGAAAATTTTGTGCAAAGCTTTTTTGTATGGAATATGTATTTTATAGGAGGAAAATCTAATGATATCAGCAGGAGATTTCAGAAACGGCGTAACATTTGAAATGGATGGACAGGTTGTTTCTATTATTGAATTTCAGCACGTAAAACCCGGTAAGGGTGCAGCTTTTGTAAGAACAAAAATCAGAAACGTTATTACAGGCGCAGTTGTTGAAAAAACATTTAACCCAAACGATAAGTACCCGACAGCTTTTGTAGAGAGAAGAGATATGGAGTACAGCTACAGCGACGGCGATCTTTACTACTTTATGGACACCGAAACATGGGAACAGCTTCCTATCAACAGCTCTGTTCTCGGCGACAACTTCAAGTTTGTTAAAGAGAATATGGTATGCAAGGTTCTGTCATACAAGGGCAACGTTTTCGGTGTAGAGCCGCCAAACTTTGTAGAGCTTCAGGTTACAAAGACAGACCCCGGCTTCAAGGGCGACACAGCTACAAACGCTACAAAGCCTGCAACACTTGAAACAGGCGCAGAAATCAAAGTACCGCTCTTTATTGACGAGGGCGAAATGATTCAGATCGACACAAGAACCGGAGAGTATATGGGACGTGCTTAATCAGCACATTAAGGAGAATTTATTATGACTTTAAAAGAAAAAATTGCTTATATCAAAGGCTTGACAGAAGGCTTAAAGCTTGATGAAAGCAAGGACGAGGTAAAGGTAATCAACGCTGTTATCGAATGTCTTGAGGATATGGCTGTAGCTGTTTCTGATATGGAGGATCTCTATGATGAAATGAGTATGCAGCTTGACGAGGTTGACGAGGATCTTGCAACCTTAGAGGACGAGGTTTATGACGATTGCTGCTGTGACGATGATTGCGACTGCGATTGTGACTGCGATGATTACGATTGTGACGAGGACGATATTTTCTACGAGGTTACCTGCGGCAGCTGCGGCGAGGTTATCAACGTATCAGAGGACGTACTCCTCTGCGGCGAGATTGAATGTCCAAAGTGCGGCGAGGTTCTTGAGTTTGATTTCTCTGACCTTTGCTGTGATGATGACGATGATTGCGACTGCGGCTGCGGCTGTGGCTGCGACCACGGTGACGAGGACTTAATGTCTTAATTTCTTTCACAAATTAACGCCTCTCGTATAGAATAACGAGGGGTGTTTTTTTGCTTTGCAGAAAGAAATTATCGCATCGTAAAAAGAAGCTTATAATTTTTTCTGTTGTTTTCTTTGCTTTTATCTTTTTCGTTATTATACTGTTTGAAAAGGTAGCCGATCCGTATCAGGTGAAAATGATAGAAAACAGGGCAAGAGTAATAGCAGAGGAGATTATAAACGAAGGTGTTACAACAGTTTTACAAAGTGAAAAATATACATATGACAAGTTTGCACAGATAACCTATTCAGGCTCAAACACAGTAAGCTCCGTTGCAATAAACAGTGTAACGGCAAACAGCTTTAAGGCGGAATTAAACAGCGAAATTCAAAGAAAGCTAAAGGAAGACAGATATATAGAATATAAAGTACCGCTTGGAGCCTTTACCGGAATTACCGTTTTGTCTGACACAGGCCCTGAAATTACCATAAACTTCACGCTTGACGGAAGCTTTAATTCAAAGCTTTCAAGCACGATTACGTCAGCCGGAGTTAATCAGACTATTCATCATATTGAGCTTTGTGTAGAGGCGAGAATGATAACCTCAAATCCCGGCTTTACAAGGGAAATACTCTTTGAAACTAATTTTGAAATAGCACAGACTGTAATAGTAGGCGAAATACCAAATCTCTACACAGGCTACGGCTCGCTGGGCTTAGGCTACAGCAAATAAAAAAACTGACTTTTTCAAATAAAATCAAAAAAACACTTGCTTTTTATGCTCAGATATGGTATTATAAGCAAGAATTTGGATACCGTCAGAACTCATGACGGGGTTCAGATAACGGCTTTGCCGTCATTTTGAAGCGGATAGTCCTCTGCCAAATGGCACGAATATCTGAAAAATCAGGAGGATAAAAATGGACGCATTAAAGAAAATTGCAGCAGATTCAATGAAAGCTTCTTTGCCACAGTTCGGCATCGGTGATACTGTAAGAGTATCTGTAAACATCCGTGAAGGTGACAGAGAAAGAATCCAGATGTTCGAGGGCACTGTTATTGCTAAAAAGGGCAGCGGTGTCGGCGAAACATTTACAGTAAGACGTGTTGCCTACGGTGTAGGCGTAGAGAGAGTTTTCCCGATGCACTCACCTAACGTAAAGGACGTTACTGTAATCAGAAAGGGTAAAGTTCGCAGAAGCAAGCTTTATTATCTGCGTGACCGTGTTGGTAAGTCAGCAAAGGTTAAGGAGCAAATCCGCAAGTAATTGTTTAAAAGGGACTTTATGTCCCTTTTTTACTATCATCTTTTATTTGAGAAGGTGTATTTATGAAAAACGATATCGAAAAAACAGATAACAACAATCCCGTTATCAGCACCTCTAAGGGCGTTGCTTCGCTGTATGATTGGGTTCATACGGTTATTTTTGCGATTGCTTTTATTTCTCTGCTTTTAACCTTTGGCTTCAGAATGGTTGATGTCAAGGGCGGCTCAATGAACAATACATTGCTTGATAAAGATAAGCTGTTTGTATCAGATTTATTTTACACACCGTCCTCGGGTGATGTTGTTATAATAAGCCATGGCGAACAATACGATGAACCGCTTGTAAAAAGAGTAATCGCTACCGAGGGTCAGACGCTTGATATTGACTTTGAAACAGGCACTGTCACTGTGGACGGCATTGTTCTTGATGAACCTTATGTAAGCAGTCAGACAGTTCAGAAGGATAACGAAATCCCCAAGGTTATTCCAAAGGGTAAGGTGTTTGTAATGGGCGATAACAGGCTTGTTTCTCTTGACAGCAGAAGCAAAGAGGTAGGATTGATTGATGAGGATGCAATTATCGGTAAGGCTTACTTTGTGTTCTTTCCGTTCGACAGAATTAAAAGCGTATAAGAATTCAAAAGGCTCTGCTTGATTGTTCAAGCGGAGCTTTTTAATGTCGGATATTTACTTAATTTGCAAAAAGTGCTTGACATACCTTTTTTATTTTGATATAATAGCAAAGCTGTCAGTGATACGGAGAGATGTCCGAGCTGGCCGAAGGAGCATGATTGGAAATCATGTGTACGGTTACCACCGTACCAGGGGTTCAAATCCCCTTCTCTCCGCCATATGGGAGCATAGCTCAGCTGGGAGAGCATCTGCCTTACAAGCAGAGGGTCACAGGTTCGAGCCCTGTTGTTCCCACCATAACAAACCGCTGAATCCAAAACGGGTTCAGCGGTTTTTCTCTGTTATATCAACTTATTTCCCTGAATGATATTTCTTTTTGAAAATTCTCTGTTTATGCTGTTTAATACCGTTTTTTTGTCACCGCTCCACATAGGGGCAACGAGCAGTCTTTTATCTCCGTCACCTGTCAGACGGTGAATAACAACATTTTTCGGCAAATTCTCAATACAGTCGCACAGAATATCAATATAGCTTTCCATACTAAGAACATCAAATTTGCCGTTTATATATTCTGTGTATAAGTCTGTTCCTTTTAATACGTGCAGCAGCTGGAGCTTAATTCCGTCAGTTACTTTTCCAACATATCTAACGGTACTTAACATATCCTCTTTGCTTTCGTTCGGCAAGCCTAAAATTACGTGTGTAATAACCTCAATGCCGATTTTGTGCAGATTTTCTACAGCCTCGTCATATACAGACAGGGGATACCCTCTGCGAATATATTTTGCTGTACTTTCGTTTACAGTTTGCAGTCCAAGCTCCACCCATACAGGCTTTATACGGTTTAGCTCACTAAGGAGTTTCAGCACAGGCTCTTGTAAGCAGTCGGGACGTGTTGCTATTGACAGTGCAACTATTTCTTCATTATTTATAGCTTCAAAAAAGATTCTTCTTAAATACTCAATAGGTGCATAGGTGTTTGTATATGACTGAAAATACGCAATATATTTGTCAGTTTTGATTTTATTCTTAACCATAGCTTTAGCCTGATTTATTTGTTCTGATATTGAAAGCTGTTTGTCAGCGGCAAATTCTCCAGAGCCGCCAGCACTGCAAAAAATACAACCTCTTGTACCTAATTTTCCGTCACGGTTAGGGCAGGTTGTACCTGCGTTTAAAGAGAGCTTATAAACCTTTTCTCCAAATGTTTCTTTTAAGTAATTATTTAGTGAGTAGTAATACATATTCTTAATCCGTTTCTTATAAATTTGTTCTATTATACTATAAATAATCGAAAATATCCATATTGTTAACATATAATTCATTGACTTGTAGAAAAATTTCATTTATACTGACAATAAGAAATTAACGGAAAGGATAAATTAACGTGAACAGATTACTCAAAAAATCATTATCTGCTGTTATGTCGGCTGTTTTGGTCTTTACAGCGTTTGGCTTCTATTTCACATCACAAACGACAAAAGCTACAGCCGCACAAATTAACACAGAACAAACCTCGGCAAACCCATACGGTCTGACTGAAAAAATCAAGGACGGTGCAATTTTACACGCTTGGTGCTGGTCTTTTAAAACCATTAAAAGCAATCTGGAAAAAATTGCAGAAGCAGGCTTTACATCGGTACAGACATCACCTATCAACAAATGCGTGGTAGGCGATAACGGCGGTATGGATCTTATGGGCAACGGTAAGTGGTATTATCACTACCAGCCTACTCTCTACACAATAGGCAACTATCAGCTCGGTACTCTTGAGGAGTTCAAAGCGCTCTGCAAAGAGGCTGATAATTACGGCATAAAAATCATCGTTGACGTAGTTGCAAACCACTGCTCAAGTGATTACAACGCTATTGATTCATCTATTAAAAATATTTCAGGCGGAGCTTTTCACGAGCCGTTCAGCATCGGCGACTGGGGCAACCGCTTTCAGGGTACACAGGGTCAGCTTTTAAGCCTTTGGGATTTAAACACGCAGAACACTAATGTTCAGCAAATGATTTTAAAGTACCTAAAGGAATGTGTAGCCGCAGGTGCTGACGGCTTCCGTTATGATGCGGCAAAGCACATTGAGCTTCCCGATGACGACGAGAGCTTTGCAAGTGATTTCTGGCCTGTAATTCTTGATAACGGTTCAGAGTTCCAGTACGGCGAAATCCTTCAGGGTGACGGATGCAGAATTGCAGACTATGCAGAGCTTATGAGCGTAACTGCCTCAAGCTACGGTCACGTGCTTCGTGAATCGTTGCAGGGCAAAAGATTCAGTGCAGATAAACTCAAGAGCTACTATGGTGACGGTGCACCGACAGATAAGCTCGTTACTTGGGTAGAATCTCACGATAACTACACAGGCGACGGCTCGTGGTCACAAATCAATAATACCCAGATAAGACAGGCGTGGGCAGTTATTTCAGCACGTGGCGACACAACACCTCTGTTCTTCAGCCGTCCTGATGGCAGCAGTACAACAAGTCAGTGGGGCAAAAACAAAATCGGCGCAATCGGCGACAGCAACTTCTGCCATCCCGAGGTAACAGCCGTAAACCAATTCAGAAATGCTATGGTAGGCTTGCCAAACAAGCTTTCTAACCCGACAGACAGCAACGAGCTTTTAATGATTGAAAGAGGTAACGCAGGAGCAGTTATTATAAATATTTCAAGCTCTGATGTAAAACTCAACTGTTCAACAGATGTAGCAGACGGCACATACGAGGACGCTGCTACTGGCTCAATCTTTACAGTATCTGGCGGCAAATTGTCAGGTACAGTTAAAGCAGGTGCTGTAGCCGTTATCTATAACAGCACACTAACACTATCTCCTTCTGTATCAATGTCAGAGGACAGCTGCACATTCAGAAACAGCATTACTCTTACATTAGAATGCAGAAATACAACTTATTCAACATATCAGATCGGCAATAATCCGGCTGTACCGTACAAATCGGGCGACACAATTACAATAGGCGCTGATATGGCTGACAACACATCTGTTGACATCACTCTTTACGGTAAGAATGAAGAGGGTGAAATCAGTAAAACATATACCTACACAAAAGCCTCTGCACCTGTTTTTGACGGTAATACGGTAGTTTATTTTGATAACAGCGAATATAACTGGAGCAGTGTTTATGTTTACGCATATCATTCAAACGGCGAAGTGAGGAATGCAGAGTGGCCCGGATGTGAGATGACAGAATTAGGCTCAGGTATGTACGGCTATGCGCTTGACGACAGCTGGGACTATTCAACAGCATACGTAATCTTTACAAACGGAAGCGGAGAGCAGTATCCCAGCCATAACGAGCCGGGTTATCAAATCTCTAAAGGCGATAAAAAGATATTTAACGGAAGCGGACTGTCAGACTATACAATCGAAGTTCCGACTCAGCCTCAGACAACGGTACCTCCTGTAACCGTTCCTACAGCGCCAACAGCTCCAACAGCTCCGACAGACCCAACACAGCCTAAGCCAACAGATCCAACACAGCCTAAACCAACAGATCCGACACAGCCAAAGCCGACAGATCCGACAGCTCCTACTCAACCGCAGACAACACCGTCTGTACCGGTTATCGTAACAGAGCCTTCAACACAGCCTTCAACACAGCCTTCTACACCGAGTTTATCAATATGCGGTGATGTTGACTTGGATAATTCTGTAAAAATCAACGATGTGACTATGATTCAAAAGTACCTTGCTTCTATTATCAAGCTGAATTCCGAACAGCTTGCGAATGCAGATACAGACGCAAACGGCTCTATTTCTATCAAGGACGCAACACTTATTCAAAAATATCTTGCAGACGTAATTTCACAATTACCTTTAAAATAATTTTTAGGCTGCACCGACCGAATGCTTTCGCACAAGGTCGGTGCTTGCTATACTATTTCATTTACAATTCTAATACCGTTAATTTTCATATTGTAAAGCGATGTGATGTTCAACAAATCAGCATTATGGATTTCGGTGTCGTACGTTTCGCACAGGCTTTTTACAACATAAATTTCGGAATATTTGTTTTTTGAGTTAAAATACGCTTCTAAAGTTGTAGCAAGCTGAAAAACACAAATATCGGTACAGCAGCCGACTATTATAAACGTATCAATGCTTTTATTGTGACTAAGGAATTTCTGAAAATCATCGCAGAAAAAACCGTTTGTTGAATTTTTTTCGATTATTAAAGGCTCTGCTGAACTCAGTATCTCATCTGCAATCTTTGCTTCAAAGCTGCCTTTAATACAATGAATAGGGAAGTGCGTAAGCTCTGTGCTTTCTTTTGTGTGACAGTCAGCAAGAGCTATCTGCCTTATGCCGATATTATTAAGCTTTTTGCAAAGTTCGGCTATCGGCTTTATAATTTTATTTATTCTCTTATCGGCAAGGCTGCCTTTTACTGCAAAACCGTTTACCATATCAACGACTACTAAAACAGTTTTTTCTGCATTTAAGTTTTCAGCTGATAAATTCTTTGATTTTTCCAATTCGCTTATCATAAAAGAAAGGTCGTAATTAGTTTTTATGTCTTTATTATTATCAATCATTGTTGCTCCTATATATATTTAGTTTTATAATTGTTATTCTTTATTTTAAGAAATGACATTTTGTAATCTTTACTTTGAAAAAATTTCAATATTTTAAATTTATTTACAAAAAGCACTTGTTTTTTTTCGGAATTAGTATTATAATGATGTCACATCAATTTTAAAGTGTTTAAAGAATTACCTTAAAGAATTATTTTAAAGAATTATTTTAAACATATATTGTATCTGGAGAGGGAAAAATGAGATTACGTAAACAAGAGCTTGGCGACAGAAACTTAGTAGGAAACAGAGTAGAGGCAGTCAGAAAAAAGAAGGGTATGAAGCAAAAGGAACTTTTGGCTCAGCTTCAGGTAAACGGCGTTGATATGAACGCGTCAGGCCTTTCAAAGCTTGAGGGACAAATCAGATTTGTTACTGATGTTGAGCTTGTGGCACTTGCCGATATCCTCGAAGTTTCGGTTGACTATCTGCTCGGCAGAGAAGAAGAAAAAATCTAAAACAGAATACCTAATCAGACGAATGGCTTAGCTGTTCGTCTTTTGTATTTTACGGCTCTTTTTATCAATAATATCAATAATATATTATACTGACAAAAAGGGGATTTATAAGTGCTGCAAAATGTTATTTCAAAAATCAAAGCAAGCAGGTATCTGCCTACAATAAAATTTACCGTGATTTACACACTGTTTTTTCTGTTTATCGTCTATACCGCAAAATACACTTTGCCGTTTCTTATCGGCTTTTTATTTGCAGCGATTGTTCAGCCCTTGTATAAATTTATGAGAAAAAAGCTGTCCTTTAAAAAAGGCTTTGCCGCCGCTGTTATCACAACAATTTTATTTGTTCTGATAATTGCTCTTATCTGTTGGATTATTATCACAATTATCACAGAAGTAACGCAGCTTTTAAACAGTATTAGTAATACTTCAGTACCGATTTCATCATATTTTTCAAATATATTGCAAAGCATTGAAAACATAATCGGCGACGGCTTTTTAAAGCTCACTGCCGATAAAATCTTTGAATATTTTTCAGCCGGAATAGAAGCCATGGGTACTGTCTACAATTTTATGATAATGCTGTTTACTTCAATTCCTGCAATTTTTACAATGATTATAGTCGCTGTTTTTTCAACCTATTATTTTACGAACGACTTTGACAAAATAAAATCAATGATAGGCTCAATGCTCGGAAAAAAACGGCACAAAAAAATGTCAAGAGTATATCACGAGGGTGCTAAAATGATAAAAGGATTTTTTAAGTCCTGCACCGTGCTATATACCTTGACATTCATAGAAACGCTTATTGTATTTATTGTGTTTAAAATTAAGTACCCGATTTTCTTTGCAGTGCTGACAGCCGTTGCCGATGTTATTCCAATCTTAGGCCCCGGCACAATTTATATACCGCTCGGTATTATTTATCTGCTTGCGGGAGATTTTTTCAAAGCCTCGGTGATAATAATAAGCTTTGCCTTGATTTCAATAATCAGACAGTTTATAGAGCCGAAGATCATATCAAACTCTATACAAATTCATCCGCTTCTTGTGCTGACAGCAATTTATTTTTCGCTTGTTTCACGCAGCTTATGGATGCTTATATACCTGATTGCGTACTTTGTGTTATATCAGGTGCTGCTGAAAACAGAGCTTATATACCCGTTATTTGAAGACAGCAATAAAGAAAATCAGCAGCTACAGTAAAGCTTTTATCTTTTTTAAGCCTTGCTCAATTTTTTCTGTTTCTATACCCGAAAAGCTGAGTATAAAGCTAAAGCTTTTGTCGGTTGATTTTATAATGTTAATCTTGTTTTTACTGCAAAGATCAAAGATTTCATCATTAGAAAGCTTTGTATCTGTTTTTACAAAAACAAACAGCGATGTTTCGTTAAGCATAACCTTAGTATTTTTACCGAAAACGCTGAGTATCAGCTCAAGCATTACCTTACTTTTTTTGGCAAGAGCCTTTCTTGTATTTTTTAAATGCTTTTCAAATTTGCCGTCATCAAGATATTTTGACAAAGCAAGCTGTTCTATTTTTGAGGCAGTCTGGTTGTAATCTGATGATACTCTGTTATATATTTTTAACAGCTTTTCGGGCAAAACAAGATAGCTGATACGAACAGAGGGGAGAAGCGTCTTTGAAAAGGAGCCTATGTATACCACGTTTTCGCAGTCGTAGCTTTGAACACAGGGTACAGGGTTTGTGTTGTACCTTAGCTCGCCGTTGTAATCGTCCTCAATAATCAGACACCCTATCTGAGATGCCTTGTTAATCAGATTTATTCTTTCTTCAATCGGCATATTACCGCCGTCTGACGAGTTGAAGTTCGGATTTATCAGCATTACATCAGGTCTTAGCTTGTCAATTTGCTCTGTAAACGATGTATTTTCATGATTGTAAAGGTACAAAACATCATAACCGCAATCCTTAAAAACTCTCTCTGCCTGTATATATGTGCCCTTTTCGATAGCCACCTTTTTCCTTTGTCCGAGCAAACCGCACAGCATATACATAAGCGGCTGTGTACCTGCTCCTACTACAATGTTTTCATAGCCTGAGTTCACTCCACGAACGCTGAAAGCGTATCTTTGCAAAGATTTTCTAAGAGAAAGCTCACCCGATGTACTGCCGTACTGATTTATCAGATATTCGCAGTTAAGTACATCCTTTACATATTTTTTCCACAGCTTAATATTTGCACTGCTTTGTTCAATTTTTCTGCTGCCAAAATCGTACTCAAAGCTTATATTTGTATTGCTTGAGTTGTCTGTAATTTCTATTTGCTTTTTCTGTATGATTTTAATTTCTGCATTTACAAAGTAACCTCTTTGCGGCTTGTTGATAATATAACCCTCAATGCAAAGTTGATTGTAAGCCGCCTCAACAGTATTTTTTGAAACCTTAAGAGTATCTGAAAGCACACGAATAGACGGAAGCTTTACACCTTTTTTAAGACTTCCGTTTTCTACGTGATTTTTTATATCAGAGTAAATCTGCCTGTAAACAGGCTCACCGCAGCTTTTGTCTATCTGCAAAAAGTCAAAAATCATAAAAACAACTCCTATGCTAATAGTACAGTATTCGTAAAATTATTGCAATACCTTTTTATAAATCTGTTAATTCAAAATTAGAATTAAAAAGATTATAAAAAATGATAGTATATTAACCATAAGACATAGCAGGTGGTAGTATGAATAATAACGCTTCAACAGCACAAAAGGCAGAAAGAAGTATCTGTAAAACGTACAGAAAAGAAATATGGAATCCGTTTATAGAAGCGGTTAAAAAATATGAGCTGATAAAAGAAAACGATAAAATCGCCGTCTGCATTTCAGGCGGCAAGGATTCTATGCTTTTAGCTGTGTTAATGCGTGTTTTAAAGCGATTTACAGAAATCCCCTTTGAGCTTTGCTTTATTGTGATGGACCCCGGCTACAATGAAATAAACCGTCAGAAAATCGAGTACAATGCAAGTCTGCTTGAAATACCTGTTCAGATATTTGATGCTGATATTTTTAATGTTGTCAAAAAGATTGACAAAAACCCTTGCTACCTCTGTGCAAGAATGAGAAGAGGACACCTCTACAGTATGGCGCAGTCGTTAGGCTGTAATAAAATTGCGCTCGGTCATCATTTTAACGATGTAATTGAAACTACGCTTATGGGTATGCTGTACGGCTCACAGATACAGGGAATGCTCCCAAAGCTGCACAGCACAAGCCACCCCGGTATGGAGCTTATCAGACCGCTTTACTGCGTTAATGAAAAAGCAATTATCAACTGGGCAAGGTATAACGAGCTTGATTTTATCGCCTGTGCCTGCCGATTTACAGAAGAAAACGAAAAAGAAAACTGCAAAACAAACACATCAAAACGGCTTGAAATCAAAAACCTTATAAGAGAGCTTAAAAAAACTAACCCGAATGTTGACAAAAATATTTTCAACTCTATTCACAAGGTAAACGCAGACACGCTTGTAGGATACAAGATAAACGGCGAGCAGCATTCCTTTCTTGATAATTATTAACCTCAAATAAAAATAAAGCCTACAGAAAAATCCGCAGGCTTATGTTTATAGTATTCTGTTTTTATTGATATAAGTCAGTAAGCCGTTACAGCCCTCAAAAATATCCTCAAAGGTCTTGTCAAAGTTACCTGTGTACCAAGGGTCTGCAATATCGCCCTTACGCTCTGTAAAGTCAAGCAGCCTGAAAACCTTGTTTTTCGGATCGGACTTAATAATTCTAAACAGATTTCTCTCGTTGTTGCCGTCCATAACAACAAGAAAATCGTATTTATCGTAATCCGATTTTTCAAACTGCACGGCTCTTTTGTCATTTGACACAGCTATGCTTTGCTCATAGAGCTTGCGTTTAGTACCTGTATGCACAGGATTACCTATTTCCTCACGGCTTGTAGCAGAGGACGAAATGATGAATTTATCCTTAAGTCCCTGCTTTTTCACTAAATCCTTCATAACAAATTCCGCCATTGGTGAACGGCAAATATTCCCGTGGCAGATAAAGTTAATTTTTACCATAGAATTCTCCGAATAAAAGATATATAATAGATTAAATTGTTGCGGCGAATTTCTCAATATCGCTTATAAAATTCTCACAGCTGTCGCCCTCGACGGTAAGAGTAACAGGTGTATTCTTATCAATAGACATTACGCCGAGTATTGAGTGTGCATCTACTTTCATATCGTCAGCAGATAAACTTATTTTTACATCGGGATACTTACCTGCGATATCGACAAAGCTTTTTGCACTTTCATAATTTGGAATAAGCAAAGTTTTAGTATACATAAAATTACCTCCAAAAATACCTTTGTAATATATCGTATCACTCTGTCAGAAAATAATCAACTAAAAAATCTAAACTTAGAAAAATTTAAAAATATATTAACATTTAGGCGGTGCAATATGAATTTCAATATAATAACGCTCGGCTGCAAGGTGAATAAATACGAATCGCAAATTATGAGCGAAAATATGCAGCAAAACGGTTACGTCCTGTCTCAGGATAAAGAAAAAGCCGATATTACAATTATCAATACCTGCACTGTAACCTCGGTGTCAGACAGCAAAAATAAAAAGCTTGTCAGACGAATACGCAGAGCAAACCCGAACGGAATTATTGTTTTAACAGGCTGTATGCCGCAGGCTTTTCCTGATGATACAGAGCTGTTTGAAGGCTGTGATATAGTACTTGGCAACAGCGCAAGAGCAGAGCTTGTACCGGCTATAGAACAGTACCTTGAAAGCAAAACACAGCTTATTCTTATTAAAGAGCATAACCGTAAAGAAGAGAAGTTTGAAAAAATGTCAATCAAAAGCTTTGATGACAGAACAAGAGCCTTTATAAAAATAGAGGATGGCTGTAACCGCTTTTGCTCCTACTGTATTATTCCGTACGCAAGAGGTGCTGTTCGTTCAAAGCCGCTTGAGGATTTAAAAAATGAAGTTATAACACTCACCGAAAACGGCTACAAAGAGATTGTCCTTGTAGGAATAAACTTAAGTGCCTACGGTCAGGATTTAGGCTTGCATCTGCTTGATGCAGTAAAAACAGTCTGCGAGATTGACGCAGTAAAGCGTGTTCGCTTAGGCTCAATAGAACCCGAGATGCTCGACAAAGAGTCTATAGAAAAATTAGCTTTACAAGAAAAACTCTGCCCGCAATTTCACCTTTCACTGCAAAGCGGCTGTGACGAAACGCTCAGAAGAATGAACCGTCACTATGACAGTGCAGAATATGCAGAAATTGTAGGCAATCTCAGAAACTCCTTTGAAAACGCTTCGATTACAACAGATGTAATGGTAGGCTTTGTCGGAGAAACCGAAGAGGAATTTGAAAAATCGCTTAAATTTGTTTCAGACATATCCTTTGCAAAGGTTCACGTTTTCCCTTATTCACGCAGAAAGGGTACTGTGGCAGACAGAGCAGACAACCATATTCCGCAGGAAATAAAGGATAAACGCAGTAAAATTATGATAGAGGCAGTCGAAAAAAGCAGAAAAGAATTTTTGCAGTCACAGGTAGGACTTACAGAAGAGGTGCTTTTTGAAACAATGCGAGCAAACGATTACTGCGAAGGCTATACAAAAAATTACACGCCTGTTCACGTAAAAACCGCAGAAAACCTGTGCGGACAAATATTGAGTGTTAAAATCACGAGTGCAGAGGACGATTTTTGCATTGGCGAGTTATGTGAGTAAACTTATCACGTTTGCAACCTCTTTTTTGTTTTCTTCATTTTCAAGTGCTTCATAGCTGTATAGCATAAAGCCGTCTGCTTTCTTTTCACGCAGAATTTCAATTTCCTGAGCAAGAATATCGTCATTGTCAAGCCACGTTCCGCTGTCACTGTCACTGCCGCCCTTATAGCCGGCAAGACCGATATAGAGCCTTAAATCATTATGCTTTTTTACATCAAGCCATTCCTTAAGTGCTTTTTCAAACGGCTTTGCAGGATTGTCAAGGCTGTAATAAAGCTGTGGGCATATATAGTCGATATATCCGTTTACACCGCACCATGAATAAACATCGGCGAAAAGCTTATCGTTATTCTCTATATTGCCCTGAGGAGAAATTCCGAATTCAATATTCTTGTTTATACTCTTTATTGCAAGGTAAACGTCAGCTATCAGCATATTGACATTATTCTTTCGCCAGTCGCTTAAGGTTAATGCGTTTTTGTTATTGCTTATATATTGATTATATTGTGTCTTGTCAAAGCTTTCATCATCGGTAGGGTAGAAGTAATCGTCAAATTGTATACCGTCAACGTCATAATTTTCTGCGATTTCCTTTACTCCGTTAGTGATAAGATTTCTGACAGACTCAAGCGCAGGATTATAATAAATACCGCCGTCATATTTAACCGTCAGTCCCTCATCTACAACGGCAGGGTTATCAGCACTCAGCTCAAATTCAGACTCCTTTAGCTTTACTCTGTAGGGATTTACCCAGGCGTGGATCTTTAAACCGCTTTCGTGACATTTTTTACACATATACTGTAGCGGATCAAAATCTGTTTTTTCACCCTGTATTCCTGTTAAAAGGTGAGAGGTCGGGAATATTTTTGAGCTGTAAAAGGAATCTGAAAACGGCCTAACCTGAACAATCAGTGTATTAAAACCGCTGTTTTTTGATTTTTCGGCTATTTTGTCAAATTTTTCTTTAAACATTTCTTTATAATCTTCTTTTGAAGAAATATTAAGAGAAAGATAGCTTACCCACACGCCACGCATTTCTTCTGCCTTTTCACTTGTCGGCTGTACCTTTAACGCACTTACGCTGTCGGGTGAGCTGTCAACAGAAAATTCGTTATTTTTACCCTTGTCTGAAAGAAAAATCACAGCAAAAAGCATACAAATTGAAATAGTTACGGGCAACAATCTTTTCATTTTAACACGACCTTATTTAGGAGATATTATGGATAATTTTCTTTTATTTCTTTTTCTGATTTATTTTACGGTTATAAATATAATAGCCGTTTCACTTACATTGTACGATAAATATGCGGCGAAAAATGGCAGATGGCGTATTAAAGAAAGCACTTTGTTAATTTTAGCTGCGCTCAGCGGCTGCGTCTGCGAGTACATTACAATGCGCCTTATCAGGCACAAAACAAGAAAGCTTAAATTTATGCTTTTAATTCCCGTAATTTTTATTTTGGAATGTGCGGTTGTAATATTTTTAATTTGTAAATTTAACGGTTTCGGACTATGAATAACGGTAATAAAATAATCAGCTTTACGGTAAGTGAAAGCTGTGACAATATGAATGTAAATACTTATCTAAAGCATCACTGCAAAATATCAGCACGAATGATAACACGCTTAAAGCGTGAATATATGGGAATAACAAGAAACGGTACTTTGCTTAGAACAACAGATACTGTAAAAGCAGGCGATAGGGTAGAGCTTAAACTCCCTGCTGATAACAGCGAGATTGTACCTGTAAAGGGTGAGCTTCTTATACTCTTTGAGGATTCATATTTAGTTGCAGTCAATAAACCGCCTTTTATGCCTGTGCATCCTACAAAGGTTCATCAGCTTGACACTATGGCAAATATTCTTATGTATCACGCCTTGCAGAATAACGAGCATTACACCGCAAGAATACTCAATCGCCTTGACAGAGATACCTCAGGCGTAGTAGTTGTCGCCAAGGACAGGTTCACAGCCGCCGCATTACAAAAATCAATCAAAAAGACTTACACGGCAGTTTGTCAGGGAGTTATTGAAAACAGCTTTACAATAGACGCTCCCATAAAAATTATGGACGGCCACACAATACAAAGGTGTGTTTCCTCCGACGGTGAAAGGGCTGTAACTCATATAAAGCCGATAAAAAATGACGGCTGTCACACACTGCTTGACATCACGCTCGAAACAGGCAGAACTCATCAGATAAGATGTCATTTAAGCTATAAGGGTTATCCGCTTGCAGGCGATGATATGTACGGCGGCTCGTTGTCGCTTATAAACAGACAGGCGCTTCACTGCAAAACGGTTGAGCTTATCCACCCGATTACAAAAGAAAAAATTACGATAGATACAACGCTTCCCTCTGATATTTCTAATATTTTGAATTATTTTGAATAAAGACTTGAAAAATTCACTTTATTGTGCTACTATAATAAACAGAAATTTAACAAGAGGTGCATTAAAATGCAAGAAATAAGAATTGAACTTTCAAAAACATTAAAACAAAAGCCTGCCGATAACGAGCTTCGCTTTGGCAGAATGTTTACAGACCATATGTTTTTGATGAATTATGATTTAGGACAGGGCTGGCACGATCCAAGAATCGTTCCTTACGGTCCTATAGAGCTTGAGCCTGCCGCTATGTGTCTGCATTACGGACAGGAGGTTTTTGAGGGCTTAAAGGCTTACAGAACTGCTGACGGTTCTATAAATCTTTTCAGACCCGACAAAAATATGGCTCGTCTTAACGTGTCAAACGAAAGACTTTGTATTCCTGCTATTGACGAGGAATTCTGCGTTGAAGCAATCAAGACCTTGGTTAATGTAGAAAAGGACTGGATTCCGTCATCAGAGGGTACTTCGCTTTACATAAGACCATTCATTTTTGCTGTGGATCCTATGATCGGTGTTCATCCTGCGCATCACCTTATTTTCTGCATCATCTGCTGTCCTGTAGGTGCCTATTATCCCGAAGGACTTGACCCTGTTAAGATTTACGTTGAGCAGAATTATGTTCGTGCCGTAAAGGGCGGTATGGGCTTTACAAAGACTGCCGGCAACTACGCCGCTTCATTAAAGGCACAGGACGAGGCTGAACAGCAGAGCTATACACAGGTTCTCTGGCTTGACGGTGTGCATAGAAAGTACATCGAAGAGGTTGGCACAATGAACGTATTCTTTGTTATTGACGATGAAATTGTAACTCCGTCACTTCAAGGCTCCATATTAAGCGGTATTACACGTATGAGTACAATAGAGCTTTTAAAGAGCTGGGGTTATAAGGTTTCAGAACGTCGGCTTTCTATTGACGAGGTTGCACAGGCTTACGATGAGGGCAGACTGAAAGAAAGCTTCGGCACAGGCACAGCCGCTGTTATTTCACCAATCGGCGAGCTTAAATGGGGCGACAAGGTTATGCACATCAACAACGGCGAAATCGGAGAAATTTCTCAAAAGCTTTACGACAACCTTACAGGTATTCAGTGGGGCAAAATTGACGATCCGTTTGGCTGGATTGTTAAGGTTTGATAATATTTTCGGCGGCTTTTATAGCCGCCGATTTTATTTTATATGTATTTTTTCTTTTCTGTTTACTCCCTTAATACCGCCGATTATCCCTGATATAGAGAGTGACAACAGCTTAAACAAGGTCGCTGTGGTAAGGGTGCTGTCGCTTGTACTCATACCGGAAAATAAAATGATAAAGAATAATATCAGACCGCACACACCGCCCCACAAAATCCCACGTGCCTTTATAATTCTTGCAGAAATATATCCGCCGAATAAGCCGCCTAAAAAGTCAATAAACAGCATTATGTACTCTGCATACTGTCCGGGCAGAGATTTTGAATAAACAAATATAAGTGCGCACAAGCACAAAAGTGCGGCAATAATCATGGCGCCTGTTATTACACCAAAAAGGATTCCTTTAATAATTACAGAATTACTTCCGTTTACGCCAAAGCCTTTATTATTCATAAAAATACCCCCGAATACAATGTACCGTCAGTACACTATATTCGGGGGATTTGCTTTTTATTCAAACAACAAATTATTTCTCGCTTTTATTGTCGCTCTTTTTTGAGAAAAAGCCTTTCTTTTCAGTCTTTTCCTCAGCCTTTGCTTCCGGCTTTTCTTTTACTGTGTTTACAGAAGAAATGCACCAGCGTTTCATTTTTAGCTTGCATCTGTCAGAACCTGTTTCGATGATGATTTCATCTTCCTCTTCCTTGATAGCAACAACTCTGCCGACAATACCGCCGATTGTTGTGATTTCGTCACCGATTTCAAGGTTGTTTCTAAGCTCTGCTTCCTGCTTTTTTCTTTTTGAGTTCGGTCTGATTAAGAAAAAGTACAAAGCAAGGAAAATAGCGGCATAAAGAACGATCATAAAGATAAGGTTTCCTGTGCCGTTCTGTGGAGTTTGCTGTGGTTCAAGCAAAAAAGTATTCATAGTATTTATCATTCCTTTCAAAACATCTCAACTATTATATCAGTTAATAGCTGTTCTTGCAAGTATTTTGATAAAATTTAACATAATAAGCTTTTAAATTCTCTTTGCAAGCACATCCTTGTATCTGTTGTAAAAATCGGTAAAGCTGTTGTTGTCGAGAGCTTCTCTGATTTTTTCAAAAAGAGAATTATAAAAATACAGATTGTGCATAACAGCAAGTCTGAAGCCGAGCATCTCTCCGCTTTTGAGCAGATGACGTATATACGCCCGACTGAAATTTTTACAAACAGGGCAGTCGCAGTTAATGTCAACAGGTGAGGGATCCTCAGCGTATTTTTGGTTATTTATGTTAATTACTCCGTCCCACGTGTAAAGATGTCCGTGCCTTGCGTTACGGCTTGGCATAACACAGTCGAACAAATCAACGCCTCTTGCTACAGCCTCAAGTATATTAGCAGGTGTACCGACTCCCATCAGGTAACGAGGTCGGTCAGAGGGTGCAAACGGTTCAACAGCTTCGATTATTTCGTACATAACCTCTGCTTCCTCGCCGACTGCAAGACCGCCGATAGCGTAGCCGGGGAGGTCAAGCTCTGCAATTTCTTTCATATGGTCAATTCGCAAGTCCTTATAAATACCGCCCTGATTAATGCCGAAAAGTATCTGATTTTTATTTATGGTATCCTCAAGAGCGTTAAGCCTTTCAAGCTCTGCCTTACATCTTTTAAGCCAACGCACAGTAAGCTGTGCTGATTTTTTTGTGTAGTCATATGGGGAGGGGTTCTCAACGCACTCGTCAAAAGCCATAGCAATAGTAGAGCCTAAGTTTGACTGAATTCTTATACTTTCCTCAGGCCCCATAAAAATCTTTCTGCCGTCAATGTGAGAAGAAAAATACACGCCCTCCTCGTGAATGTTTCTAAGCTTTGCAAGTGAAAAAACCTGAAAGCCGCCGCTGTCTGTCAGTATAGGACCGTCCCAGCCTGTGAATTTGTGCAGACCGCCGAGCTTTTTTACAGTTTCATCACCCGGGCGCAAATGCAGATGATATGTGTTGCACAGCTGAACCTGACATTTTAAATCCTTAAGGTCGAGTGCCGACACACCGCCCTTAATCGCACCGCAGGTAGCAACGTTCATAAAAGCAGGCATCTGCACAGTTCCGTGAACCGTTTTAAATTCTCCTCGCCTTGCCTTGCCCTCTTGCTTTAAAAGTTTATACATCTTGATTTTTCCCTTCGGTTTACTTGTTGATTATTCTGTTATTCTCGCAGCGCCTGTTTTTACAGCTGCGTCAACAACTGCCTTAGCTACAGCCGAGCCTATACGCTTATCGAGTGCGTTAGGCAGAATATACTCCGCACTAAGCTTGTCCTTTGGTACAAGGCTTGCAATAGCAAGCGATGCTGCAACCTTCATTTCCTCGTTGATTTCCCTTGCTCTGCAATCAAGCGCTCCTCTGAATACTCCGGGGAAAGCAAGCACATTGTTTATCTGATTCGGGAAATCGCTTCTGCCTGTACCGACAACCGCTGCACCTGCCTGTTTAGCTATGTCGGGCATAATTTCGGGGGTAGGGTTAGCCATTGCAAAAACTATCGGACTTTCAGCCATTGTTTTAATCATTTCAGGCTTTAACACATTTGGTGCAGAAACACCGATGAATACATCTGCACCCTTTAGTGCGTCAGCTAAAAGTCCTGTTTTATGCTCCTTGTTTGTAATCGTAGCCATATACGCTTTTTCGCTGTCAAGCTGACTGTCGCCCTCGCACAAAATTCCGAAAATATCAACCATTGTAATGTTCTCAGCACCCATATTAAGCAGATGCTTTGCAATAGCAATACCTGCCGAGCCTGCGCCGTTAATAACGATTTTTACGTTTTTAATATCCTTATCAACAATCTTCAATGCGTTAAAAAGAGCCGCCGCAACTACAATAGCCGTTCCGTGCTGGTCATCGTGAAATACGGGAATATCGCAGATTTCCTTCAGCTTTCTTTCAATTTCAAAACAACGGGGAGCCGCTATATCCTCAAGGTTAATTCCGCCGAAGCTTCCGCTTATCAGGTAGACTGTTCTTACAATTTCGTCAACGTCCTTGCTCCTTATGCAGATAGGGAAAGCGTCAACATCTGCAAATTCCTTAAACAGCGCGCATTTACCCTCCATAACAGGCATACCTGCCTCAGGGCCTATATCTCCGAGTCCGAGTACGGCAGTACCGTCAGTTACAACTGCAACAAGGTTATTTCTTCTTGTCAGTGTAAAGGACTTTTCGTAGTCCTTGTTTATTTCAAGGCAAGGCTCGGCAACACCGGGAGTATATGCCAAGGATAAATCCTCTGATGTGTCAATCTTAACTCTTGAAACAACCTCTATTTTACCGTTCCACTGTGCGTGTTTTTTTAGTGATTCCTGTC
This sequence comes from Acutalibacteraceae bacterium, assembly GCA_051881615.1. Taxonomy (GTDB): domain Bacteria; phylum Bacillota; class Clostridia; order Oscillospirales; family Acutalibacteraceae; genus CAMFTQ01. Next base: position 28,041 of record JBJEQF010000025.1, read on the forward strand.
TTATATCCATATCCTGTAACCTCCGAAAATTTTATATACAATTTAATTATAATTAAAAAGGTCAAAAAACGCAACCTTATCATTGACATTTTTTCATTTTTATTATAAAATACCTTTGCGAGTAAATTAAACAGCTGCGGGCAACTTCCGAAAGGAACTGTCCGAGGAAAGTCCGAGCTCCACAGAGCAAGAATAACGGCTAACGGCCGCCGGGGGCGACCCCAGGGATAGTGCAACAGAGATATACCGCCTTAATTTTTAAGGTAAGGGTGGAAAGGCGAGGTAAGAGCTCACCGGAGTCAGGGGAACCTGACTGCCATGTAAACCCTATTCGGAGCAACACCGTGGTAGGACATATACGCTTGCTCGGCGTGTCCTTTGGAGGTGGCACTGAGCAGTGCAGGCAACTCACTGCCAAGATAGATGGCTGTTCACGACAGAACTCGGCTTATCGATTTAGTCGCACCAATACTCTTTAGGCATACTATATGCTTTAAAGAGTAATTTTTTATATTTCAAGGTGAAATTATTTAACTTATTGGGCGTGGTTATTTTGATTAAGAAATATATTCTTGTGATTGAAGGCGAGAAAATATTAAACTCAATGATTTGTGAAATCTGTAAAAACGCAGGTTATCAGGTCAAGTCAGCCTCTGATTATTCCGACTGTGCAGAGCAGTTACTGCTTGACAGCAATAGAATAAGCCTTTTTATTTTAGATTTAGAAGCACAGGGTGATTTTGAAGAAAATATAATAACCTCAGTAAGAAATAAAACCGATATTCCGATACTTTGTATATCACGTGAAAATACATTCAGTGCAAAGGCGTCCGCCCTCAACCTCGGGGCAGATGATTTTTTAAGTATTCCGTTTGATGTGAGCGAATTTCTGGCAAGAGTAAATTCTATCTTACGCAGATACAAAATCTCGTCAGCCTCGGAATATCTAAAGTTTAAGGATATTATGCTTGATACCAAACGTCATGTTGTGCTTGTTAATAACAGCCATATTGATTTGACGCTGAAGGAATATGAAATTCTAAGGCTGTTGATGCAAAATCCTCTGGAAATAATATCAAAAGAAGAAATCTACAACAGTATATGGGACAACGAATTTTTTCAATGTGATAAAATATTAAACACCCACATCTATAATCTTCGCAAAAAGCTCAATCTAAGCGGAGATAAAGAAAAATATATACATACCGTATGGGGAAGAGGGTACAGACTTTCTATTGATTAAAAGCGTGATTTTTATACAATTCAAAGCTTTAGACTAAAAACAAAAAATTAATTGTAAATTCCCAAAGTAAATTCCACAGCAGGGCTTACTTTGGGAATTTATAGTTTTTCGCTTTTTACAAAAAAATACTTGTTTTCTATTGAATAATCGTATATTTAGTGGTATAATAACTCGGATAGTACAAGAGTTAGGGGGCGAAGCTTTGCCTGAAAATAAAATTACACAGATAAATGATTTTGAAGAATATAATGAGTATCTTCATCTTATCGCCGAAATAATGGAGGTAAGAAAAAGAGGAGAAACACCTGTTGCCTTTATCAGAACCTACGGCTGTCAGCAAAATGTAGCCGACAGCGAAAAAATAAAGGGTATGCTGTCACGTGCAGGCTTTACATTTTCAGATACTCCGGATGAAGCAGATTTTATTCTTTTTAACACCTGTGCAGTGCGTGAACACGCAGAGGACAGAGTTTTCGGTAATGTCGGTGCATTAAAAGCACTGAAACGCCGTCATCCGTCAACGGTGATAGCGTTGTGCGGCTGTATGATGGAGCAGGAGCATATTGCAAATAAAATATACAACAGCTTTCCTTTTGTAAGCCTTGTTTTCGGTACTCATTCTCTGCACCGTTTTCCAAAGCTCTATTACGATACGCTTTTAAACGGAAAGCGAGTGTTTGAGCGAGATAACGATGACAGCCTTGTTCACGAGGGTATGCCTGTAAAACGTGACGGAACGTTTAAGGGCTGGCTTCCAATTATGTACGGCTGTGATAACTTCTGCTCATACTGCATAGTGCCTTATGTCCGAGGCAGAGAAAGAAGCCGTAGCAGCGAAATTATTTTAAAAGAAGCCAAAGAAATGATAGAAAACGGTTACAAGGATATTACGCTCTTGGGTCAGAACGTCAACTCCTACGGTAAAGGTCTTGATGAGGATATCAGCTTTTCCGAGCTTTTAAAGGAAATCGACAAAATCCCCGGCGACTACTGGATACGCTTTATGACATCGCATCCTAAGGACTGCACAAAGGAGCTTATCGACACAATAGCGCAGAGCAAGCACATAAGTTGTCATCTGCACCTGCCGTTTCAGTCAGGCTCAGACATAATACTAAAGGCTATGAACCGCCGTTATACAAGAGAAAAATATCTTGATATAATAAATTATGCAAAAGAAAAGATTGCCGATTTGTCGCTTACAAGCGATATTATAGTAGGCTTCCCAGGTGAAACCTATGAGGACTTTTTACAAACAGTCAGCCTTGTAAAGGAAGTCGGCTTTACATCACTTTTTACGTTTATCTATTCACCCAGAGTAGGAACGCCTGCCGCGAAAATGGACGACCCTATACCGTATGAAGAAAAATCAAAATGGTTTACAGAGCTTTTAAGGGTTCAGGAGGAAATCGCCGCAAAGCGTTGTGCCTCTATGGTCGGTAAAACAGTCAGGGTACTTATTGAGGGCGAAACAGGCAAAAATGACGAGTTAAACGGCAGAACCTCGGGCAATATAATAGTAGAGCTTAAAGCTCCCAAAGAGCTTATAGGAACATTTCAGAATGTAGAGATTACAAACGCCCGAAACTGGATATTAAAAGGAAAATTAATATAAATTTTGGAGGAAATAAAAATGGATTTAATTACATCAGCAAGAGAATTAGGAAAGCTCATTCAACAAGAAGAAAGTTACAAAAAGCTTGAAGCAGCACGTATAGCTTCTGACAATGACGAAAAGCTTCAGGAGCTTATCGGTGAGTTTAATTTAAAAAGAATGGCTATAAATAACGAGGCGTCAAAGGCTGACCGTGACGACAGCAAAATGCAGGAGCTTAACGCACAGATGCGCAAGGTTTATGCCGACATTATGCAAAACGAAAATATGACAGCTTACAACGAAGCAAAAAATGAATTTGATGCAATTATGCAAAGAGTTTTAGCTATTATTTCTCAATCGGCAGAGGGTGAAAACCCCGAAACTGCCGATTACCACGAGAGTTGTTCAGGCAGCTGCAGTACCTGCGGCGGCTGTCACTAATCGTATAAAAATATAGCAAGGGATGTGATTTTTTGGCTGAGCTTTCTCCTATGATGAAGCAGTATTTTTCAATTAAAGAAAAATACAAAGACACTCTGCTTTTCTTCAGACTTGGCGACTTCTACGAAATGTTCTTTGACGATGCAAAGGTCGCTTCAAAGGAATTAGAGCTTACTCTCACAGGCAGAGATTGCGGTCTTGATGAACGTGCGCCAATGTGCGGTGTTCCGTATCACAGCAGTGAAAGCTACATCGCCCGACTTGTTGCAAAGGGCTACAAGGTAGCAATCTGCGAGCAGACAGAAGATCCATCCAAAGCAAAGGGTATTGTAAAGCGTGACATCATAAGAGTAATCACGCCCGGTACCGTTATAGAAAGCAGTATGCTCGATGAAGGCAAAAACAATTTCATTTGCAGCTGCTTTTCAAATTCGATGCAGTTAGGTATTTGCTTTTGCGATATTTCTACAGGTGAATTATATGTAGCAGAAATTACGGGTAATGACATACTGCCCGAGCTTAAAAACCTACTTTCTACCTATAATCCCAAAGAGGTTTTAATCGGCGGTGAGGTTGTAAAAATCAAGGGTCTGGCACAGTTTATTCGTGACAAGCTGTCAGCCTGTGTTGAGATGCTTGATGATGAGGAGTACTCGCTCGACATTTGTCAGAATGCTGTTACAAACCAGTTTTCAAACGAAGAATACAAATCTGTTACAGGCTCAAAAATTATAATACAAGCACTCGGTGCTTTAATAAACTACCTTAAAAAAACACAGATAACAGGCTTAGAGCGTATAAACAGCATTTCTGTTTTGGACGGCAATCAATATATGAATATTGATTTTAACACAAGACGAAACCTTGAGCTTATAGAAACTATGCGCAGTAAATCTAAAAAAGGCTCGCTTTTATGGGTGCTTGACCGAACAAAAACAGCTATGGGCAAAAGGCTTATTCGCTCTTGGCTTGAAAAACCGTTATTAAACGTTGGTGCAATTATTAACAGGCAAAGCGCCGTTGAGGAGCTTTACAGCAACACAGTTTTACGACTTGAGCTTGCAACAGCTTTGTCAGGAATATTTGACATTGAACGCCTTATTACAAGAATTGTCTACGGCTCTGCAAACGCACGTGAGCTTCGCTCGCTTGCAGGCGCTGTAAAAAATCTTCCACAGATAAGCAGTCTTATTTCTAACTGCAACAGCAAGCTAATAAAACAGCTTTATTCACAGCTTGACACACTCGAGGATATATTTACTCTTATAGATGACGCAATAGTTGAAGATCCGCCGTTCTCGGTTCGTGAGGGCGGAATGATTAAAAAGGGCTATAACGAAGAGCTTGACAGCGTATCCTCCGATATGAACAACTCAACAGCCCTGCTTGCACAAATTGAAGCAAAGCAAAAACAAGAAACAGGCATACCAAAGCTAAAGGTAGGCTATAACAGAGTTTTCGGCTATTACATAGAGGTTTCCAACTCCTACAAAAATATGGTACCCGAAACTTACATAAGAAAGCAAACGCTTGCAAACTGCGAACGTTTTATCACGCAGGAGCTAAAGACATTAGAGGGCAGAATTTTAGGAGCTAAGGACAGAGCCGTTGCCTTGGAGTTTGCTATTTTTGATTCTATCCGTAAAAAGGTTGCAGAAAGTCTGCAAAGAATACAAAAAACTGCAACATCCATAGCCACTCTTGACGTTCTTTGCTCACTTGCAAATGTTGCAGCAGATAACAGATATGTTCGTCCTGATGTCAATTTGTCGGGGGTAATCAATATTAAGGACAGCCGCCACCCTGTAGTGGAAGTGTTGCTTTCAGACACGCCGTTTGTACCGAATGACGTACTGCTTGACAATAACGAAAACCGTGCAGCAATAATCACAGGCCCTAATATGGCAGGTAAATCAACCTATATGCGGCAGACTGCAATAATTGTGCTGATGGCACAGATAGGCAGCTTTGTTCCTGCATCATACGCTGAAATCGGAATTGTTGACAGCATTTTCACAAGGGTGGGTGCGTCTGATGATTTAGCGTCAGGTCAGTCAACCTTTATGATAGAGATGAGTGAGGTCGCTCAGATTGTAAAGAATGCTACGTCAAAAAGCCTGCTCATATTAGACGAAATCGGCAGAGGAACGTCAACCTTTGACGGTATGAGTATTGCAAGGGCGGTTCTGGAATATGTCTGCGACAAGAAGAAGCTCGGCGCAAAAACGCTGTTTGCTACTCACTATCACGAGCTAACCGTTATGGAACAGCTGCTTGACGGTGTAAAAAACTACAACATAGCAGTAAAAAAACGTGGTGACGACATCACATTTTTACGCAGAATTGTACCGGGCGGTGCAGATGAAAGCTACGGTATAGAGGTAGCAAAGCTTGCAGGACTTCCCGAATGGATTATAAAACGGGCAAAAGAGGTACTCAAAGACCTTGATGATAACAAAACAAAAACAACCGCTCCAAGTAAACCGACTAAAGAAAAAGCAAATAAAGATGATTTACAAATGCCGATTTTATTATCATCGTCAGATGCAGTTACAGAAAAGCTAAGTTCCATAGATTTAAACACACTTACTCCCATAGAAGCGATGAACGTGTTGTTTGAGCTAAAGAAAATGATTTAAGATATATTATTACAAAAAGGTGGTGGCAGAATGGGCGTAATAAATGTTCTTGATAAGCACACAGCAGACCTTATTGCGGCAGGCGAGGTAGTAGAACGACCGGCGTCTGTTATAAAAGAGCTTGTAGAAAATTCAATAGACGCCGAAGCCACTGCCATTACCGTAGAAATCAAAAACGGCGGTTCAACCTTTATGAGGGTAAACGACAACGGCTGCGGCATAATGCGTGAGGATATCAAAAAAGCATTTTTGCCCCACGCAACAAGCAAGGTTAAAACCGAGGACGATTTAGACTCAATTTGCACCTTAGGCTTTCGAGGAGAAGCTCTTTCTTCAATCAGCGCCGTAGCAAAGGTTGAGCTTATCACAAAAAATAAGGGTGAAGAAATAGGTTCGTACTACATAATTGAGGGCAGTCAGGAGGTATCCCTTAAGGACGCAGGCTGTCCGAACGGCACAACCTTTATCATTCGTGACCTGTTCTACAACATACCGGCACGTATGAAGTTTTTAAAAAAGGACGTTTCAGAGGGCAACGCAGTATCGAATGTGATAGACAAAATTGCTTTGTCGCACCCTGAAATTGCGTTTACTTATATTAAGGACAGCAAGCTGTCCCTCAAAACAACAGGCGACGGCAAGCTCAAATCTGCAATCTATGCCGTTTACGGCAGAGAATTTGCAAACAATCTTATACCCCTTGACTACACGCTAAAC